>JBGAQX010000051.1:0-18749 GCA_044220545.1 Rhodocyclaceae bacterium
CTCTCAAGCCCGCCCACCTCACGGGCTGACCTCGCTGGAGCGCCCTTTCTGGCGGAGGACATCATGAACAAGCGAATGTTGTTGACTGCTGCTTTTCTCGCCGGTGCTCTTTCGAGCCAGCTGGCTGGCGCCGGCGAGGTCGACTACGACCTGTGGCAGGCGGCGAAGCTCCATCGCGGCGGTGATACGGCGGCCGCCATGACCATCTGGCGGCGCTGGGCCGAGCGGGGCGAGGTCGATGCCGCCTATAACCTCGCCGTCGTGCACCAGCATGGCGATGGCGTGGCCAAGGACAACGACCAGGCGCTCAAGTGGTATCGCGTCGCCGCCGAGCGCAACGACACCAGCTCCCAGCATCAGCTCGGACTGATGTACCTGCGTGGCGACGGCGTCGCGGCGGACGACAAGGAGGCGCATCGCTGGTTTACATTGAAGCGATCGCATCACGTCCATCACGCCAACACGCCACGGATGAAGGCCTGGCGGGCTCAGGCGGCGGCCCTGATTCAGGAGCGGGATGCGCGCGAAGCGTTGCTGGCGGCGCGTGGCAATGCCGATGGCGCCAGAACGCTGGCCGAACTCCGCCGTCGCGCCGGCATGACCAACCCCCCGACCCTTGCCGCCGTGCCCCAGCCCGCCAGCGAAAACTAGCCGTTCGGCGTACCGGTCAGAACTTGCCCAGGTCCAACTGCGCGGGCATTTCCCGCGTCACCTGGTCGAAGGTGAGCACCTTGGCGCCCTTGTGTTCCTTGACGAAGTCGTCGGCGTCGGCCTTGCTCGCCAGGGGCACGAATTCGTGCCCCATCGGCCCGAGCACGTCGGAACCGGTCACGTACCAGGCCTTCCTGGCATCCGTCTTCTGGAGGTTGTAGAAGTCGGTCACCCAGAGCGCCGCCATCGCCTCGCGCGTATGGCCGGCCGCGTATTTCGCCGGTTCGAACCAGAACTTGAACAGGTCCTTGGCGCCGTCGAAGTGATGGGCATGGCCATCCTTGTAGACGATGGTCGCCACCCAGTTCGGGTACTTCGAAACCAGCATGCCGCACACCGGGCAGAGGTCTTTCGGGCCCGGCTTGGGTGGTGTCTGGGCAGCCGCCAAGGCTGCCCAGAACACCAATATAGCGATGGCCAGGAAGCGCTTCATCCCTTGCCTTGCGCCTCCATCATCTTCTTGCGGCGCTCGGCGCGCATCTTGCGGATCATCGAGACGTCGTTGGCCATGTCCGTATAGGCGGCCAGCAGCGCCTGGTCGAAGTTGGCCAGTTCGCCACCATTGCTTCCTTGCGATGCCTTGGCGGCATCCGCGCCGCCGTAGGCAACCTTGCTGCGCTTGGTCATCACGCCCTTGATCGAACTGCCGACCAGGAAGGTGGCCTTGTCCACTTCAACCAGCGGCTTGATCTCGCCGGCCGCCGCGTTGTCGCCCACCCAGATGGATTTGGGGTCGCGGTCGACGTTGAGCGACAGGCTGATCGCCGCGCAGTGCAGTGAACAGGTGCCATCGGCGAGGTCATCGCTGAACTGGATCAGCATGCGCGAGTGGTGGAACTGCTTGCGGTCCATGCCGCAGTAGGGGCACTTCGGGTGTTTCTCGATGTCGTTCTCGTTCGCCTTCGGGTCGGCGGCCTTTTTCGGCACGAACTGGGCCGGTGTGCCGTCGCCTTCGCATTGCGCGGCGTGAGCCGTGCCGGCAACTAGGCCGGCACCGGCCAGAAGAGATAGTTTCAGGGCTTCGCGGCGATCCATGAGGAGACTCCTTCTCTGCAATATGAGGGATTGTGCAAGGCAATATTAGTCGCTTCGAATGCACCGGGCCTGCGACATCTTGTCGCAGGGATGCTCGCGGCAGCCGCCGCTGATGAACCGAGCCAGGAGCGGCATCACTCGCTGTTGATCGGCAAGCGCAGACGGGCAATCGTGCCACCGCCCGGCCGCGCGTCGAGCATGACCGACCAATCGTTGGCCTGGGCTATCTGCCGCACGATGGCGAGGCCCAGGCCGCTGCCGCCGGTGCGGCTACTGCGGGATGGGTCGAGACGGCGAAATGGTTGGAAGACCGCCTCCCGCTCGCTTTCGGGAATTCCCGGCCCGCGATCGAGCACCCGGATCTCGACCATCCCGTCGGCCACGTCGTATTCGAGGTCGATCGGCTGGCCGTCGCCGTAGCGCGCGGCGTTGTCGACCAGATTGGACAGGATGCGCCTGAGCGCGAGCGGTTTCGCCCGCAGACGACAATCCGGGCCCTTGCGGCCGCGAATCTCCGCGCTGGCGGCATGTTCCCGGACGATGTCGGCGAGCAGGTCGCAGAGATTTAGTTCGGCGGATTCCCGTTCGGCGAAGTCGCGTCCGACTTCCAGGCAGCGGGCGATCAGCAGGTTCATGTGTTCGACGTCGCGCATGACGCGATCGAGCAGGTCGGCATCGGGTTTCTCGGTGGCCATGCCCAGCGCCAGGCGGATGCGTGCCAGCGGCGAGCGCAGGTCGTGCGAGATCCCGGCCAACAGGGTGGTCCGATTGGCCAGCAGCGCCTCGACTTCTTCGCCCATGCGGTTGAATTCGCGCGCCAGCGTGGCGAGCTCGGTCGGGCCGGCTTCCGGCAATGGCGCCGGGCGTTGTCCCTTGCCGATGCGCTGCGTGGCTGTCGCCAAACGGGCCAGCGGCTGGATCAGCCAGTGCGCCAGCCAGGCCGAGGTAAGGAAGGTGACCGCCGCCCCGACCAGCAGAATGATCAACAGCGCCGCCGAGGGCTGCACCGCCACCCGGTTGGCGGGGAAGCCGATCTGCACGCCATGGTTCACACCGGCGGGATCGGCGACCGGCAGTGTTGCCCAGTACCACCAGGTGTCGTCGTCCGCCCTGCTTCGCCCGATCCGGATCGGGCGACCCGCGCGGGCCGACAGCGATGCTTCGAGGAAATGGAAGTAGGGTAGATAGCGGGTGAATTCCTCCGTGGCCTCCGGGACGGCGCGTACCGCCAGTCGGTGCTGCTGCGCAAGGCGCGTGGCCAGCGCGGGGCGTCGCGCCCAAGGCGTTTCGGCCCAGGACTGGGCATTGGTCAGCATGAGCGCCGCGAAATCGTCGGTGGCATGCCGGCCGAGCGGTACCAGGGCAAAATAGAAAATCACCGCCAGCGTGAAGATCTGAAAAGCGATCGAGACCAGGGCGATCACCAGCGCGGTGCGGCCGAACAGCGTCGGCGGCAACAGCCGGGGCCATTGCCGGAACCACCCCCCGGTCATGCGTTCGCGGTGCCGCGCGGCGAAAACAGATAGCCCTCGCCCCAGACCGTGCGCAGATAGACGGGGTGCGTGGGGTCGGACTCAATCTTGCGGCGCAGGCGTGTGACGCGCACGTCGACCATGCGGTCGAACGGTGCGCGTTCGTAGCCCTTCAGCAGTTCGACCAGCGCGTCGCGGCCGAGGACGCGATCCGGATGGTCGAGCAGGATCTTGAGCAGGGCGAACTCGGCGCCGGACAGGACGATGTCCTCGCCATTGCGCGACAGGCGATGCGCCTCGGTATCGACGACAAACGGTCCGAAGCGGCGGATGCGACCACTCTCCAGCGGCGGCTGGCGGCGACGCAGCACGGCGGCGACGCGCGCCAGCAACTCGCGATGGCTGAACGGCTTGGGCAGGTAGTCGTCGGCGCCGACTTCGAGACCGACGATGCGGTCGACCTCCTCGCCACGCGCCGACAACATGATGATCGCCGGCGCGTCGGGCGTGTTGAGCCCGCGCGCCAGCGACAAGCCGTCTTCGCCGGGCAGCATCACATCGAGCAGGATGAGATCGATGGGGTGGGTGAGCAGGTGGCACTTCATTGCCTCGCCATCGCCGACGCCGGCCGCCGAGTAGCCGTTGTCCGTCAGATAGCGCACCAGCAGCTCGCGCAAGCCCTCGTCGTCATCCACCACCAGCAGCCTGGCGCGCTCCTCGCCCATCGGCGTTCCTCCTTATTGTCTTGCCGCCCCGCCGTCTTCTTGTAACAACCTGTAACAAGCCGGTCTCTCCCGCAACAGGGCGGAAATTCCCTGCTCATAAGCTGTTGTCTTCAAGACCATAACACAGCCTTTTCACTGGAGGAACCGTCGATATGATCAAGAGAAGTCAGTGGACAACCGGTGCCGCGGTTTGCCTGATCGCCCTGGGCGCGCACGCCCAGGGCACGCCATCCCCGGCCGACATGCAGCGAGGCATGGAGATCATGCAGAAGCAGATGGCGGTCATGTCGCCGGAACTGGTTGAAAAGGCCAAGGCTCTATCACCCGAGATCAAGCAGTTTCTGGCCAAGGTCGCCATGCGCCACGAGCGGCGCAGCGACACGCTGACGCTGGTACAGGTCATGCACGAAATCATGGCCGAACACCAGATGATCGGCACCGCCATTGCCACCGACAATGGCCCGATGGCGGCCGACGCGGCGCGGCGGCTGGCGTTCCATCGTCTGCCGCGCGGCGGCATGCTGCCCTATCTGCCACTGGAAAAAGTCACGACCGAGTCTCTGTCGGTCCTGCCGAGCATGGAGATCGCCGTCGAGGGCAGCGCCATGAAGATCGCCGAGGCCGCCGAAAAGGGCGACATGGCGGCCGCTGCCCACCACTACGGCGACATGACCGCCGGCTGCGTCGCCTGCCACATGCATTTTCGCGGTCAGCCCGGCGCCTCGGCCTACATGCCGCGCCTGAAGAAGTAAGAACCCGTCGTGCCACCAGAGGAGAAATTCATGCATATCCATGACAAGCTGTTGGCCGGCGTTGCGACCATCGCGCTCGCCGCCGTGGCGCCGCATGCCGCCGCGACCAATGGCGATCACATGCTGGGGTTGTCCGCGATCCAGAATGGCATGGCCGGCGCCATCGTCGCCGCGCCGCAGGATGCGACCACCGTCCTCGTCAACCCGGCCGGCATGGCGGAGCTGGACATCAAGGACGTGCGCTTCGACCTGGGGCTTGGCCTCTTCAATCCGCCGCGTCGGGTCAATGGCATGGCGAGTGACTCCGATCTCTACATGATGCCGGCCGGAGCCGCCGCTTTTCGCGTCAATGACCAGCTCACGCTGGGCATGGGCCTGGGCGGCGTCTCCGGCATGGGCGTCGATTTCGGCGATACCGCCGCCGCGCCGGGCAACCAGGCGGTGGTGACGACCAAGCAGTTCTTCAAGGTCTCCCCCGGTTTCGCCTACCGCATCAACGACCGGCTCGCGGTCGGTGCGACGGTGAACCTCAACTACCAGAGCCTGGCGTTGTCGAATCCGGCCTACAGCCTGCCGCAAAACCAGGTGTTCGGCTGGGGTGTCTCGGCCGGCATGGTCTGGAAACTCAGCAGCCAGTTACAGATGGGCGCCGCGTGGTCCAGCAAGCAGCGGATGCGGGACTTCGAGTGGAACACCACCGCCGGCAAGTTCACCATGGGCATGGACGCACCGCAAACCCTTGCGCTCGGCCTGGCTTGGCGGCCGATGCCCGGCCTGCTGGTCGAGGGCGACGTCAAGAAGATCTGGTTTGCCGACGTGCTCGACAAGGTGGCGATCGGGCGCCCGGCCGGCTATGCCGGGCCGATTCCAGCGAGCATCAATTTCGGCTGGAGCAACCAGACGGTGTTCGCGCTGGCCGTGCAGAAGGACATCGGCGACAAGACGCGGTTGCGCGTCGGCCTCAACTACGGCAAGTCGCCGATCGGGGCGGAGGACGTCAATAGCAACATCGGCTCGCTGGCGGTGGTGGAGAAGCACCTCGCCGTCGGCGTCTCGCGCATGTTCAGCAGCAAGGTGACGGGATCGCTTTCCTATGTGCACGCCTTCAACAACAGCGTGACTTCGAACGTCGCTCCCTTCAACACCATCGAGCTGAAGCAGAACCTGCTCAACTTCCAGATCAGCTATCAGTTCTAAGGAGAAGGAAACATGACCGTAGACCGCATCGTCCATCTGGTTGCCGGCCTGATGGTGCTCCTTGGCCTCGCACTGGCGCATTACGTCGACGGAAACTGGCTGCTGCTGCCGGCCTTTGTCGGGCTGAATCTGGCGCAAAGCGGGCTGACCAATTTCTGCCCGCTGGCCTTGATGCTCAAGAAGGCCGGCGTGCGTGAAGGCGCCTGCTGTTCGTAAGTTCTTCGAAATTCAGCGCGGCGCGGCGACGGTGACGGTAACTATGCTTGCGTCGTCGGCATAGTCGGTCAGCAGCCGGCGCACGCGCTCCTGCCAGAGTTCGCGAAACTCCGCTTGTTGCTCCGCGCCGGCCCTGCCGGCCAGACACATGGGCATCAGCTCGCCGAGCCGCGCTCCGGCGGGTACGCGCGACAGATCGGCGGAAACGTCGACCGCCGCCCCCGTATCGAGTCGCGTGAAGCGCAGATCGCCGCCCAGCGGCTGATCGAAATGTAGCTTGTCGCGTCGGTTGAAGCGCCCGCCGAGTCCACGGAAGCCCATGTCCGCCGTCGCGCCGGTGACGAGCGCGGCGATCGAGGCAACCACGCCGGCCACGCCGGCATCGCGGGCTTCGCGCAGGTCAACACGGATTTCGCCGCGTACCGGCAGGTTGTTGCCATGGAGCGCCGCCAGGGCCGCGCGTGTCATCAGAAAGGCCGAGGCGACGGTCGGGCAACTGTGGCCGGCCAGCCGCACGGCATCCTCGTAGCGATAGTCGATCAACCCGCCCGCGGCCGCGCCGAGAAACTCGGCAAGTGGGTCGCGCATGCGAATGACGGGGGCGGCGGCAAAGAATTCGGGAAACTCTGGGGTGTCCATTTTCTTCCTTGATCCAAATGTCTGTCGTGTATATGATAGTAACAGGTTACTTACTTAGAGGGGCATTCCACAATGAGCCAGCCTCATGTCGCCGACGATATGTCGGCCGAGCCGCGCGTCCGCCATTCGGCGGAAGAGCGCCGCCAGGAGGCGGTGAGCGCCGTGATCGACCTTGCTCGCGAGCGCAGCCCGGAGGGCATCACCACGCAGGCGATTGCCGAACGCATCGGCGTCACGCATGGGGCGCTGTTCCGCCATTTTTCGGACAAGGCGTCAATCTGGCGGGCAGTGTTCGACTGGCTGGCCGTGCGGCTTGGCGGTGTCGCCGACGCCGCTTTCAACGCGGGTGGCGAACCGCTGGCGATCCTGGAGCGCCTCTTTCATGCCCAGGTTGCTTTCGTTGCCAGCCATCCGGGCGTCCCGCGCATCCTGTTCCACGAGCTCCAGCGGCCGGCCGAAGGAGCGCTGCACGGCCTGGCGCGCGGCATCGTCGGCGCCTACCGGGGGCGCGTGACCATGCTGATCCGCCGTGCCAAGGCGGCCGGGCAGTTACCGGCGGGCCTGGACGAAGATGCGGCCGCCGTGCTCTTCGTCGGCACGGTCCAGGGCCTGGTGGTGCAAAGCACGTTGTTCTCGGGCGAAATGGACATGCGCGATGCCGCGCGCCGGGTTTTCCCCCTTCTCCTTGACGGATTTCGCGGAGCGACCCAATGAAACCGACCCAGCTCCGTTCGATTGGCCTGGCCGCCTTTGCCCTGCTGTTCTTCGCCGCCTTCGGCTGGGTTGTCGCCACCCAGGGGCCGCTGGCGCCGATCAAGGTCACCGTGGCCACGGCAACCGAAACGACCCTGCGGCGCACGCTGTTCGGCATCGGCACGGTCGAGGCAAGGCGGGCGTATGCCATCGGCCCGACGGTCGCCGGTCGGGTGGCGACGGTGCTGGTCGATCAAGGCGATGTCGTCGGCGCCGGACAGTTGCTTGCCGAGATGGAGCCGGTGGACCTCGACGCCCGCGTGACGGCCGGCGCCGCCGCAGCCGCGAGCGCCGCCCTACGTGTGCAGTCCGCCGAAGCGGCGGTAACCGAAGCGACGAGCCGCGCGCAGCTCGCGCACAACAGTGCCGAACGCTACGCCGACCTGCGGCGGAAGAACTTCGTCAGCCAGGAAGCCGCCGACGCCAGGAAGCACGAAGCCGCGGCGGCGCGGGCCGCGCGGGAATCGGCCATGGCCGCGCTGGCGGCGGCGAAGGAGGAAGCGCGCCGAGCCCAAGCCGATCTCGCCGGGGCGGGCAAGAGTCGCGCCCATCTGCGCCTGACCAGTCCTGTGGCCGGTGTGGTCACCGCCCGTCTGGCCGAGCCCGGCTCGACCGTGGTGGCGGGCCAGGCGGTGGCGCAGGTGATCGATCCCGCCACGCTGTGGTTGCGCGTGCGGGTCGATCAGGGGCGTTCAACGGGCCTGGCGGTCGGTCTGCCAGCCGACATCGTGCTGCGCTCCCGCACGGGTCAGGTCTTGAAGGGTCGCGTCGAGCGGGTCGATCTTGTCGGCGACGCGGTGGCCGAGGAACGCATTGCCAACGTGGTGTTCGAGTCGCCGCCGCAACCGTTGGCGATCGGCGAGCTGGCCGAGGTCACGCTGCGTCTGCCACCCATCGAAAAGGCGCTTGCCGTCCCGGTGGCGGCACTGAAGCATGTCGACAGGCAAGATGGCGTGTGGCGAATCGCCTCGGGCCGGGCGCAATTCGCCGGGGTCGTCGCCGGGCCGTCCTCCACCGACGGACTGGTTCAAGTGAGCGCCGGGCTGGCCGCCGGCGACGAGGTGATCGTGCACAGCGGCCGGGCGTTGACGGCCGAAACGCGCGTCAAGGTTGTCGATACCCTGGTGAAAGCCGCGCCATGATCAACCTTGCCAGCCGCGACATCCTCCATGGCTGGGGCAAGTTTCTGTTCACCGGCATCGGGCTGGGGTTGCTGATCGGCGTCACGCTGACGATGGCGGGGGTCTATCGCGGCATGGTCGATGATGCCCAGGTGCTGATCGACAACAGCGGCGCCGATCTGTGGGTGGTGCAGCAGGGCACGCTGGGGCCGTATGCCGAGCCATCCTCCATCCGCGACGATGTCTGGCGAAGCATCGCCGGCCTGCCCGGTGTGGCCGAAACCGGCAATGCCGCCTACCTGACGATCCAGATGGCGCATGCCGGCAAGGAAAGCCGCGTGATGATCGTCGGCATGGACGTCGATCGCCCCGGCCGCCCCGGCGTGCCCGGCTATCTCACCGCCGGCCGGCCGATTCTGCAAGGCCACTACGAAGCCATCGCCGACGAGCGTGCCGGGCTGGCGCTGGGCGAGCGGGTGCGCATCCGGCGCCATGACTACACCGTGGTCGGCCTGACGCGCCGCATGGTGTCGTCCTCCGGCGACCCGATGATCTTCGTTTCGCTCAAGGATGCGCAGGAAATCCAGTTTCTCAAGGACAACGATGCCCTGCTCAACGAGCGGGCGCGCACCGCCGCCAATCCGGCCTTCAATCGCCCCGGCGTGCCCGGCTTGCTCGAGGCGGCACAGGCCGGCGCCGGCCAAAGTCGCAATGTCAATGCCGTGCTGGTGCGACTCGATCCCGGCGCCGACCCGGCCGCCATCGCGGGTGAAGTGCGGCGCTGGAAGCGGCTTACCGCCTACACCCGGGCGCAGATGGAAGACATCCTGGTCGCCAAGCTGATCGCCACCTCGGCCAAGCAGATCGGCATGTTCCTCGTCATTCTCGCCGTGGTCACCGCCGCCATCGTCGCCTTCATCATCTACACGATGACCATGGCGAAAGTGCGCGAGATCGCCGTGCTGAAACTCATCGGTGCGCAGAACCGCACGGTCGCGGTCATGATCCTGCAACAGGCGCTGGGCCTGGGGGTGATTGGCTTCCTGGTCGGGCGCACGGCGGCCGGATTGTGGGGGCCGGCCTTTCCGAAATACGTGCTGCTGCTCCCGGCCGACGCTATCGGCGGCTTCGCCATCGTCATGGTCATTTGTGCGCTGGCCAGCGTGGTCGCCATCCGCGCCGCGCTGCGCATCGACCCGGCGGAGGCCATCGGTGGATAAGCCCAGGGCGGACCGGGTCGCCGCGATTCGCCTGGCCGGCCTGAAGAAGCGCTACGGCAAGGGCGATGCGGCGGTCGATGCGCTCAAGGGCGTCGACATGACGGTGTGGCCCGGCGAGGTGGTCGGACTGATCGGCCCCAGCGGCTCCGGGAAGAGCACGCTGCTCAAATGCCTGGGCGCCGTCATCGAGCCAACGGCGGGACGCATGGAGCTCTCCGGCGAAATCATCTATCAGGACGGCTGGCGGGCCGGCGACCTGCGCGCCTTGCGCCGCGACCGCATCGGCTTTGTCTTCCAGGCGCCCTATCTGATTCCCTTCCTCGGCGTCACCGACAACGTCGCCCTGCTGCCCATGCTGGCCGGCATCGACAATGGCGCGGCCCGCCATCGCGCGCTGGAGCTACTGACCGCCCTCGATGTCGCCCATCGCGCCGGCGCCCAGGTGTCCCAGCTATCGGGGGGCGAGCAGCAGCGCGTCGCCATCGCCCGCGCCCTGGCCAATCACCCGCCGGTCATCCTGGCGGACGAGCCGACCGCGCCCCTGGACAGCGAGCGGGCGCTGACCGTGATGCGCATCCTCAACCAGATGGCGGTGCAATTCCAGACGGCGATCATAGTTGTCACCCACGACGAAAAGATCATCCCGACCTTCAAGCGCATCTACCACATTCGCGACGGCCGGACCCACGAGGAAGCCGGTGAAGGGCGCCCGGTGTGAGCCGCGCGCCGGCTTGACCGGCAAGGCGGGGCGGGTAGACTGCCGGCCCGCCCTTCCGAAAACTCCGCAGGAACTCTTGTAGATGCAAACTCAAACCCTCGCTTGCCCGCCGGTCTCCGATCCCGATCCCATCGTCGGTGGCCGGGTCGAACTGCAATTGCTGACCACGCTCAAGTGCAACCTCAAGTGCACCTATTGCTCGCTCGGCGTCGGCGAGGTACTGGGTTCGCAGACCGAGCTCGGGTACGACATCGACCAGCTCGCCGCCTTTGTCGACAAGCATCTCGATGGCAAGGAGGTCTATGTCACCTTCTACGGCGGCGAGCCGACGCTCAACCAGGACATGATGCTGGCCGTGATGCGGCGCTTCCCGGAGTTCCGCTATCAGCTCCAGACCAACGGCACGCTGCTCGACGACCTGCCGGGCTGGGTGCTGGCCAAGCTGTCGAACATCCTCGTCTCCATCGACGGTGGCGAGGCAACCACCGATGGCTATCGCGGCCGCGGCATCTGGCGCCAGGTCATCCGCAATCTCGACAAGGTGCATGAACGCGTCGGCGGCACCATCACCGCGCGCGTCACCTGGGGCAATCCCGACACCACTTTCGAGGAACTCGATGAGCTGGCATCGGCCCTTGACGCCATCGATTACCTGTACTGGCAGTTCGTCGCCGACGAGATGTATTCCGGCGATTCGGTCGACAAACGCAAGGCGGTGCTGGTGAGGCTGATCCATCGGTTCTTCGCCGGCACCGAGACGCTCTATCCGCTGATTCCGGTCATGGGCATGGTGCGCAACAAGCTGCTGCCCAACCGGGCGCGGGAGCTTTACGCCGGACTTACCCAGTGCCGCGTGTCCACGCACCTCATCAACGTCATGCCCAATGGCCAGATCTTCCCGTGCCCGGACATGATGTACGCCCACCACATGCAGATGGGCGAGATCCAGGGCAACTGGCTGAAGAAAAGCCCGCTACAGCCGACCCCGGAGATGCCCTGCGAGCAGTGCGAGGCCTTTTCCTGGTGCCGGCGCAACTGCATGAAGAACCTGTGGCTCGGCTATGTGAAGAAGGACGAGCGCTACCGGACCAACGTCGTCGAGCCGATCTGCGAGTTGATCCGTTTCATGGGGCGGGAGATCGACAAGCACGATCCGCACGCATGGTTCGCGCGCCTGCCCGTGCCGGTGCGCAGCCGCCTGCTCGACGCGGAGGTGTATGAGTATGTCGAGGTGATGCCGTGAGGGGCTGGCTGCTCAGACCTTGCTCAAGGCGCGGCCGCATCGCGCGCTGTTGTGCGTTAAGGCGGTCTTAAGCCTCGACCCTCACTCTATGCCGCGCGATCTGTCACCCCCATCACGAACGGAGCCCCAAATGTCAGCCAAACTGCGATTCTCGAAGCGTCTGTCCGTCATCCTCGTGTCGCTCGGCCTCGCCTCGGCGCCCACCTTTGCCGGCAGCCCGGCGGAGCATGACCATGGCCACGACCATGCCGGCGCCCCGGGCGTGTTGACACTCGACGCAGGCAGGAAATGGGCGACCGACGAGCCCTTGCGCAAGGCGATGGCGAACATCCGCGGGGCGATGAACGCCTCGCTGCACGCGATTCACGAGGGCAAGCTCCCCGCTGCCAAGTACGGCGTCCTGGCGAAGAAGGTCCACGGCGAGGTCGGCAACATGGTGAGCAGTTGCAAGCTTGAGCCGAAGGCCGACGCGCAGTTGCACCTGATCATTGCCGAACTGCTCGAAGGTGCCGAGACGATGGCTGCCAAGGCAAAGCAGGCGAAGCGCCAGGATGGTGCAATCAAGGTGCTCGGCGCGCTGGAGCACTACGGTACCTATTTCGACGACCCCGCTTGGAAGCCGATCAAGCACTAAATGACGCAAGTCAATTATCCGACGCCCGTAGTCAACTATGATCGACAAACTTTCTTATCCTACGGAGCAAGGCCATGACCACCATTCCCGTCCATAACCACACCAATCAGGAAGGCATTTACGGCTTCGACGCCCGCGGTATCGCCAAGCGCTTCCGCCATGCCGCGATCTTCGGCGCGCTCGATGCCCTCCATCCCGGCGAGGTGATGCGCTTTGTCAACGACCACGACCCGATTCCGCTGCTCCAGCAGATGCAGGCCCGCTATGGTGATGGCGTCGAGATCGCTTACCGCCAGCGCGAGGCGGAAGGCGTGATGATCGATTTCATCAAGCGCTGACAACCCGTGAGGATGCGTGAGGGTGGGGCGGGACAGCCCCTCTGGCTGGCGGGCTTTCGCCCATTCTTCATCCTCGCCTGTCTTGCCGGACTGATCTTCCCGACGTGGTGGGTGTTGATCCACACCGGCGTCGTTCCGTCGCCGTCGCTCCATGTCGCCGCCCCCCTGCACTGGCACGCGCACGAGATGTTCTACGGCTTCGGCTGGGCGGTGCTGGGCGGTTTTCTCCTCACCGCCTCGAAGAACTGGCTGGGCGTGCGCGGCTGGCATGGCGGCGCGCTGGTCTTCCTCGCCGCCGCCTGGGTGTTCGATCGCCTGGCCATGAGCTTCGGCGCCGGCTGGCCACCGGCCTTGTTCTGGCTGGCCAGCGGCCTGTTTCAGGTCGCCATCGTCGCCATGCTCATGCACACCCTGCTTCAGCAGAAAGTGCGCGGCGGCGCCAGCGACAACTATTTCTTCTGGATCGCACTGCCGCTCTTCCTGCCCGCCAAGCTGCTGCTCGCGCAGGGAGACTATTACGTCGTTGGCTGGAGCATGTCGCTGGCGCTGTTTCGGCTGGCCTTGCTGTTGATGCTGGAGCGTACCCAGGTCCAGTACATGCGCCATGCCTTCGGGGTGGACATCCTGCGCAACCCGCGGCTCGATTTCCCGATCAAGTGGCTGGCGGTGGCGCTCGTTTTCGTCGAACTGCTGCCGGCGCCGCTGGCCGGTTTGCTCGAATTCGCGCTGGCGGCGCTCCTGCTTTGGCGCTTCGCCGGCTGGCATCCGCGCAAGGCCTTCTCTCGGCTGGACATCGGCGTCATGTACTTCGGTTACCTGATGATCGTCGCCCAACTCCTGCTTTCCGGTCTGGGTCGCTTTGTCGACCTGCCCTGGGTCGGCACCGTGGCGGTGCACCTGTTCACCGTCGGCGCGCTGGGCCTCATCATGCCGGCGATGATCGTCCGCATCGCCAAGGGGCACACCGGCCGCGACGTCGTCTTCGAAAGTGCCGACAAGTGGGTGCTGTGGATCATGGTCGCCGGTTTCGTCGCGCGGGTTGTCGTGCCGCAGCTTCATCCCGCCGGCTACGCGATGTGGCTGCACCTTGCCGCCACCTGCTGGCTGGTCGCCTTCACCGTGCTGCTGTGGCGCTATCTACCCTTCCTCGTCGCGCCACGGGTGGACGGCAAGGAACACTGATCAGCCGAGGGTGGTGATCCGCCGGAGCACATCGCTCCAGCCGTGGCTCAACAGCACCAGCAGCGGCACGACCATCACGAACAGGTGGAGCACGCGGCGGATGCGGGTGTTGGCGCTGGTCATTTCCATGTAGTGGTCGATCACCATGCGGCCCTTGAAGGCGATCAGCCCCGCCACGACCAGCGCCAGCGGCCAGCCGGAGTGCCCCGTTTCGGCGAGCCAGGCACCGGCCCCGGTCAGGCCGACCAAGAGCAACCAGATTTTCTCGGCATGTCCCATGGCTATCTCAACACGTAAAAGAAGGGAAAGATCACCAACCAGATAACGTCGGTGGTGTGCCAATAGACGGCGGCCGCCTCCAGCCCGCTGTAGTCCTTTGCCGAGTACATGCCCATCATCGTGCGCGCGGCCACCCACCCCAGGCCCAGCAGGCCCCAACTGACATGGACCAGATGGTTGAGCGTCAGGTAGTAGTAGGTGGTGTAGAAAATACCCGCCTGGCCATTGATGTCGTGCGCGATGTTCCAGCGGATTTCGAAGAACTTGATGATCGGGTAGCCGAGTCCGAGGGCGATGGCCAGCATCACCCAGCGCGCCGTCGCCCATCGCGCGTCGCGGCGGATCGACTCCACCGCCTTGACCATGCAGTAGCCGCTGGTGAGCAGGAGCAGGGTGATGGCCACCCCGGCGACGGTCGCCAGCTTGTCCGGCCCGGTGAGGAAAGCCTCGCGGTGGTGCGCCTTGGCGACGAAATAGACCCCGAACAGCAAGAGGAATTCGACCAGCACGCAGAAGATCCCGACCCAGATGCCGGTGTTACCCGGCACGCGGCCGTGCTTGAAGGTGCGTATCGGTTCCGGTGCGACGGCGGCGAGGGTGTCCGTATTCATCGCCGGCAGTTTAGGCGTCCGGCCGGCCAAAGCGCATGAGGCAGATCAAGCAACACTGGCCCCGGCCGGAGGTCTGCCGACCCGCGCCCCGCCTCATCCCACCAGCTTATACATCACCAGATAGAAGCGGACACCCTGCCAGAGCGTCGATACGCCAAGCGCGATGACGAACAGCGCCGCGCCCTTGAGCAGCCAGCCGCGCAGGCGCGGCCCGAGCTTGCCGAACAGCACAGAGGCGGAGAGCATGGAGGGCAGGGTGCCGGCGCCGAAGGCGAGCATCAGCAGCATGCCCTCGGCCACCGACGGTGCGGTGGTCGCCTGCACCGCCATGGCCATGGTCATCGAGCAGGGCATCAGGCCGTTGATGGCGCCGCCGATCAGGGCACCGGCCACCGGCCCCTTTTGCGTGGCGGTGACGAACTGCCGCCGTAGCCAGGCCATGGGGGCGAAGCCGACGGTGTTGCGGATTGGCGATACGCCGAGCAGGTCGAAGCCGAGCAGGATCACGATCAGGCCGGCGATGATCTGCAACACGCCCTGGGCTAGGCCGATGACGCCGGTCGCCACCAGCACCGCGCCGAGCGCGGCGGCGATCAGCCCGACCAGGGCATACACGCCGACTCGAGCGCCGTGATAGGCGAGATAGGGCCAGACGCCGCGCGCGTTCAGCTTCATGAAGAAGCCGGACACCAGCCCGCCGCACATGCCCAGGCAATGGCCGCTGCCGAGCAGGCCGGTCATGAAGGCAAGCGCGTAGGAAAACTCGGCGACGTGGTGGGCGTGGTCCAATCGGCTCTCCAGGAGGGTGCGGCATTTTGCCTTATTCCCGGGCACGGCAATAGCGACTACATTTGTCATTTCCGATCCAGGACGAGGTTCCCCGCCAATGAGATATTCCGTGTCGTCGTCGCATGGCGTTAGCCAGCTTGGTGCGCTGGCCCAGGCGTGGCCGCGCGGCGCTTCTTGGGGGGCGATGACATGACCTGGACAGCCCAATGCGCCAACCCGGCCGACCTGCTGCTGGTTGACGACAACGACCCGTTTCGGCAGAGGCTCGCGCGCGCCCTGACCCGGCGTGGCCACAGGGTCGTGATGGCGGCAACGGTCGACGAGGCGCTTGCCTGTGCCCATCGCCATCTTCCGGCGCGCGCCGTGGTGGACCTGAATCTCGACGGCGCTTCCGGACTCGACCTGATTCCGCGTCTGCTGGAAATCGAGGGCGCCATGCGCATCATCGTGCTGACCGGCTATGCCAGCATCGCCACGGCGGTCGAGGCGATCCGCCGCGGGGCGACGCACTACCTCGCCAAGCCGACCGAAGTGGAGGAAATCCTGTCGGCCTTCGAGCGCACGGCTGGCGATGTCACGACGCCGCTGCCGCCCACACCGCTGTCGCTCAATCAACTCGAGTGGGAGCATCTCCAGCGCACCCTGCTGGATCATGCCGGCAACATCTCCGCCGCTGCGCGTACCCTTGGTCTGCACCGTCGTTCCCTACAGCGCAAGCTGCACAAACACTCGCGCTGGTGAGGCTAGGCGCGGCGTTGGTGCGCGCTAGGCGATGATCTCCAGGTCGCACGATACGGCCATGCGGTTCCCTGGCCACATGCGTCGGCTCAGGCCCGGCGCAGATCGTCGGCGAGCGTCGCGAGCGGTAGTGCTTCGATATCCGCCGCGATCCGGTACGACTCGATACCGGGATAGATCACGCAACGTCTCTGTGGCGCGAGGTCGGCACAGGCGGCGTGAAGGCCGCGTTCGACCTTCGGTGTCAGACTGCGCTTGATCTCCAACGCCCACAGCGTGCCTTCGGGCCAGGCCAGCAGCAAGTCGATCTCCGCACCACCGCTGCTTCGGTAGAAATAGGCCTGAACGCCTTGGGGGAGGTTGGCCAGAAGGTTCTCGATGACAAAGCCTTCCCAGTCCATGCCGACCACCGGGTGCGCCAGCAGCGTTTCCTTGTCGGGGATGGGACAAACATCCTTGCAATTACGGATAGTCATTCCATGAATTGCAAGGTTAAGTCGAGTAATTGCAGCCCTTGCACATCGCACGACAGTGCCTCAGCCTCACCGCCTCAACCCGCCCGAGTTCGTCACCACCGACACTGTTCAGGAGACCTCGATCGTTGGCAAGCCGCCATGGATCGCGACGGACTCCCCCGTCGTCCACGCCCACATCTGGTCGCCCAGCGAGAAGTGCCACCACTCGTTACCGTGGCGGCTGAACCCGGCGGAGCGCATCACTTCGCCGAGCAGCACCCGGTGCTCGTGGTAGTGGCGCAGCGGGGGCGACGACGCCCGCGCATAGTGGTCCGGATAGGCGCGTTCGGTCGTCTCGTCGATCGGGCAGCCCATGTCGACCTCGCATCCGGCGGCATCCAGCAGGGTCAGGTCGACCGCCGCGCCGGTGCTGTGGGGCGGCGGGGTGCGCGGATCGTCACTGGGCACGCCCCAGAATTCGAAAACCCGGGTGGCCAGAACTTCGTACAAGTCGGGATCCCGCTGGCGCAATTCGGCGGCACCGCCAAAGGCCGCCAGGGATCTTCCGGCCTGTTCCGCCTGGCGGCCGAACTCCCGCCAGACCATGAAGGCCTGCACGGCGTTCGGCCGATAGGCGTCGAACAGCTTGAGCGTCCAACCCGGCCGGCGCGCGCCGAGTTCGTCCCGCGCTCGCAGCAAGGCGGCGAGGACACGCCGCCTCAGCATCCATGGCGACGCTGCGCCGTAAGGGGCGCCGAGCGCGACATAGGGATGCGGCGCGGTAAAGGCCACGACTCCCGGCGGAATGGCGACCAGCGGATCGTTGCATTCCTCGATGGGGATCGCCCGGTAGGTCTTCATGCCGGCCTAGTCGAGTGCCTTCAGGAAGCCCGCTTCGGAATCATCCGCCTATCTTGATTCGTGCCTTGGCCTTCAGCTCTTCAAACAGCTTCTGCATGCTCCGCTCCTGGAGTTCGCGTTGCAGCCCGGGCCGGACCTCGTCGAGGGTCGGAATCGCCTTGGGCCGCGAGTCGTCCAGGAAGATCACGTGGTAGCCGAACTTCGACTTGATCGGGCTCGCGGTGAACTTCCCCTTCTCCAGTCCGGTTACCGCCGCGCCGAATTCGGGAACCATCGTGGCGGCATCGAACCAGCCAAGATCGCCGCCCTTGACCTTGGAGCCGGGATCCTTCGAGTGTTCCTTCGCCAGGGCTTCGAAGTCCGCCGGGCTGGCCTTCAGCTTGGTGATGATGTCCTCGGCCTCGGCCTCGCTGCCCACCAGAATATGGCGGGCCTTGTATTCGAGGCCGGCGCTCCGCCCCCGGAACTTCTCGTATTCGGCCTTGAGCAGGTCCTCGCCGATGGGATGTTTCCTCTGGTAGTCCTGTACGAACGCGGTGGCGAGGATCGACTGCATGGTCAGGTCGATGTAATCGAGCAACTCGGGCGACTTGTCCAGGCCGAGCTTCCGCGCCTCCTGGGAGAGGATGAGTTGCAGCGCGAGCTGATCGACGATCTTCTTGCGTGACTCGGCGTTGTCGGGTTGCCCCTTCGCGGCGCGGTCCTTGGCCAACCGGTTCACGCGGTATTCACTGATACTGGTTCCATTGACCGTGGCCGCCACGACGCTCATGTCGGGCGGGCCCGCCTTGTTCGGCGGGTCGGCCGCGCCGGCGGACGCGATAGTCAAGACCAGTGCCGTACCGAACGTCAATGCGCGGAGATTGAACTGCTGCATGAGAGAGCCTTTCGACAAGTATCGCGAAGAAGTCGGCGACTGGTCATGTTGAAACCGATCTCGCCAAGGGGGCGAATGTTACCAAGCCTATGGGCCCAGGTTCGGAATGCTCTTTCGAACATGCCGTTGAGGGGGTGGTTCCCTGAAAGCGTATGCTGAAGGCTCGAACCGTCAGACCATCGG
>JBGAQX010000052.1:0-18253 GCA_044220545.1 Rhodocyclaceae bacterium
GCGCCTCGACACCGATCACGCTGCCCTCGCGCATGTTCACCTTGGGCTGGACATGGAGCACGAACTCGCCCGCCGCCAGCGCCGCGGCGATGCGATCGACGGCATCGCGATGGGCGCGCACCTCGCGGTCGCGTTGCGGATCGAAGATCTGGTAGCGGTTGCGTCCCTGCTGCTTGGCGGCGTACATCGCCTGGTCGGCGTGGCGCAGCAGGGTGTCGGGGTCCGAGTCGTCGAACGGATAGAGGGTGACGCCGATGCTGGCGGAAACGACCACCGCGCGGCCGGCCACGGTCAAGGGTTGCGCGATCGCCTCCAGCAGGCGGACCAGCGCGGTTTCGCACTCGTCCATGTTCTCGGTGCCGAGCAGCAGCACGAATTCGTCGCCGCCGAGCCGGGCCACGGTGTCGCCGCCCCGCAGGCCCACGCGCAGGCGGTGGGCGATCTCGACCAGCAGGCGATCGCCCGCCTCGTGACCATAAGAGTCGTTGATCGGCTTGAAGCCGTCGAGATCGACGTAGCAGACCGCCATCAGCCGGGCTGTGCGGCGGGCCATTGCCAGCGACTGGTGCATGCGATCGGCCAGCAGGACTCGGTTGGGAATGCCGGTCAGCGCGTCGAAATGGGCAATGTGCTGCAACTGGCGCTGCTGTTCCTTGAGATGGCTGATGTCGGTGAACATGCCGAAGGCGCCTTCGTAGGCGCCATCGGCGTCGAGAATGGCGGTGCCGGATACCTGGGTCCACAACTCGCCGCCGTCCTTGCGGCGAAAGCGCCGTTCGTAGTGACTGCTGATTCCCGCCCGCCGCTTCGCGATCTCCTCGCGGTGCCCAGCGATGTCCTCGGGATGGAGCAGCTCTTCCCCGGAGCGACCCAGCAACTCCTCCTGCGTGTAGCCCAGCATGTCGGCCATGCGCTGGTTGAGGAAGGTGATGCGCATCTCGCGGTCCACGATCCAGATGCCCTCGTTGGCGGTCTCGATGATGCGGCGGTTGCGCGCCTCGCTTTCGGCCAGCGCCCGTTCCGCGCGCACGCGCTCGGTGACATCCTCGATGAAGCCGTGATTGACGAAGCGCCCGTCGGCCAACCGCTTCGGCACCCCCTCGACATACATCCAGCGGACGCTGCCGTCCGCCGTGACCGCGCGCACCTGCTGGCAAGACCGTACGTGCCGCGCCCAGTCGGCCCGGTCGGTGGCAATGAATCCGGGCAGGTCGTCGGGGTGGATGCGGGCGAAGGCGACTTGCGCGTCGCGCATCGCCTCGGCTGCGGGGATGCCAAGCAGGGCTTCGAAGCGGTCGCTCATGTACATGATGTTGGAACGCCCGTCATCCTCGATGCGGTAGCGGTAGACGGCGATGGGCAGCGAATCGGCGATGTCCTTGAAATCCTCGCGCGCGGCGATCAGCTCGGCTTCCCGCTGGCGCGCGACGACCATCAGCCGGTTGAAGCTCTCGACGAGGCGCCCGACCTCGTCGTCGCGCGTGACCGGCAGCGGCACCAGCGCCCGCTCGCCGCGCGACACCGCGTCGAGCTCGCCCGCCGCGGCGGCCAGCGGCGCCAGCGAGCGGCGCACGGCCAGGCCGCCCAATACCGCCGCCAGGAGAGAAATGATCGAAGCGGCGCCCAGGATCATGGCGCGTTGCCGCCGCATTGGCGCGAACGCCTCGGCTGTGGGCATGCGGCCAACGACGAACCAGTCCGCGACGGGGATGCGCCGCGCCGACGACAGTTCCTCCACACCGACCGAACTCGTGCCCACGCCCGAACCCTCCTCGCCCGCCATCCAGCGGTCGTGCATCCGGTTGGTCCCGGGCGGCGGTAGGGGCTTGAGACGAAACGCGGGATCGGTGCCCGTTACGAACACGCGGGCGCCCGGCGCAACGAGCAGGAAACTGCCGGTCTTGCCCAGCTTGAGCCGTTCCGTCAGGTCGAGGAAGTTGGGCGCGCCAAGGCTGGTGGCGCCAGCCAGGATGGCGATCGAACGGCCCCGGGTATCCTTGACCGGAACCGCGAACGCCACCACCGGGCGCGCACCGAGGGCCCCGGCCGGCAGCGGTGTGATCGCCGGGCGGCCACTGCGTGCGACATCCTGGAACGGGGCGATGTCATAGCGGCCGCCCCGGCGCCCGGGCAGTTCCGGATAGTCGCCATGAATGCCGTCGAGCGATGTCCGCACGACGACCAGGCCGCTATCGAAAAGCAGGCGGACGACCCGGTGCCGGGCCAATTGATCCGCCAGCGCGCCGCTATCGGCAATCAGCTCCGGCGACAGACTGGCCGCGACCACCGCGAGGCTGTCGAGGCGCAGTTGGAGCTTGTTCGAAATATCCTCGGCAACGTAGCCCACCGTGGCCAAGTGCTGCCCGGACTGCTGCTCCAGGAGCTCGCGTTCGATCCGTCCCGACAGCGCCAGTGCGAACAACCAGAGGCTACCGAGCACCAGCAGCACCACGAACACGGCAAGACGCACTTGCAGGCTGGCAAGCAGACGCGGCAGCATTGGCGGAGAAGTCCGTTCGGGAAATGAGGAAATACTAACCCGAATCGGCGGGATCGAAGCAGGGCCGGCCGGGTGGGGCAGCCAGCTACAGGCCGTGCGTTCACATCGCCAGACGGATCGGCGCCATATCGTCCCCCTGCGCCAGCACGCGCCCGATGCGCGCCGTGTTCGGGTAGCCGAGGCCGCGCAGTTCGGCGACGCAGGCTTCGGCCGTTTCGGCCGGCACGCTGGCGAGCAGGCCACCGGCGGTTTGCGGGTCGAAGAGCAGCGGGTAGTTCGGGTGCCGCAACGCTTCTTCCTGATTGCGCAGCGCGCGGCGCAGCCGCACATTGGCGGGTTGCAGGGAACTGAGGATGCCGGCGCCGGCGGTTTCGGCGGCGCCGGCGAGCACGGGCAGCCGGTCCAGTTCGAGTTCGGCGTCGACGCCCGAGGGGCGCGTCATTTCGACCAGATGGCCGAGCAGGCCAAAGCCGGTCAGGTCGGTGCAGGCGGTGGCGCCGTGGGCGATCAGGCAGGGCACGGCGGCGCGATTGGAGACCTGCATGGAGTCGAGCGCCGCGTCGATCCATCGTCCGCGCGCCTTCAGCCGGGCATGGGCGGCGAACAGGGTGCCGGTGCCGATCGGCTTGGTGAGGATCAGCACGTCGCCGGGGCGCATGCCACCCTTGCGCATCACGGTGGCGAGTTGCTCGTCGATCAGGCCGTTGATGGCGAAACCGAGGGCGAGTTCCTTGCCTTCGCCGGTGTGGCCGCCGACCAGCGCGCAGCCGGCCTCGTTGAGCACGGAGACGGCCCCCGACATCATCTGGAAGACGGTGTCCTCGACCTTGCTTTCCAGCCCCGGCGGAATGGTGGCGATGGCGGTCGCCGACTGCGCCTCGCCGCCCATGGCGAAGATGTCGCCCAGCGCATGGTTGGCGGCGATGCGCCCGAACAGCCAGGGGTCGTCGATGAAGGCGCGGAAGAAGTCGACGGTATGCACCATGGCCTTGCCGGGCGGCACGCGCACCACGGCGGCGTCGTCGGGCGCGTGCAGGCCGATCAGCACGTCGTCGCGCTCGACTGGCCGGACATTGGCCAGGGCGCGGGAGAGCACCGTCGCCCCCACCTTGGCGCCGCAACCGCCGCAGCGCATGGCGATGGCCGAAATCGCCTGGCTCTGCTCGCCCTCGTCGAGGGGAATCGCGTCACCCTGCTCTTCCATGGCCTCGGACGTGGCCTCGAATTCGCTGAACTTGCGCATGAAGCGGCGGTCGATCCAGTCCTTCCAGCGCCAGAGCAGATCGCCCCGGGCATAGAAGGCGCCGCGCGAGGCGACGGCATGCCGGTCGCCGGTGCTGATCAGCGCCAGCCAGCGCCGCTGCGGACGATAGTCGACCAGCGGCTGGCCCAGGACCGTCCGGCGCAGGTTCTCCGCCAGCGGCTTGGCCATGCGCACGGCAAACACGCCGGCCTTTTCCAGCGGATGATCGATCATCGCCGCGCAATCGCCGGCGGCGAAGACCAGTGGGTCGGTTTCGCTTTGCAGGGTGTCGCGGACGCGAATGAAGCCCTTGTCGTCAAGCGCCAGCCCGGTGTCGCGCAGCCAGGCCGCGCCGCCCGCCTGGGTCACCCAGACGATTTCGTCCGCGTCCAGGGTCTCGCCGCTTCGCGTTTGCAGCCGCCCGGCCGAGACCTGGGTCACCTCCGCGTCGCGATGAACCATCACGCCCCGCTCGGCCAGCACGCCTTCGAAGGCGCGGCGCACGGCGGCGTTGTGGGTCGGCAGGATCTTCGCTTCGGCCGAATAGAGGTGGCAGCGCAGTTCGTCCGGGTCGCGGCCCAGCGCGACGAGTTCCTTGCGCAGCCGGTATTGCATGGCCAGCAGCAGCTCCACCCCGCCGGCGCCCGCGCCGACCACGGCGATGGTCGTGGTGCCGGCATGGCGGCAAACGCGCTCGAGCAGCGCCAGCCAGCGCTCGTTGAAGCGGCGGATCGGCTTCACCGGCACGGCGTGTTCGCCGGCGCCGGCGACGTCGTCGAGCCGCGGCGTGGAGCCGATGTTGATCGACAGCGCATCGTAGGCCACCGGCGGACGGTGGCGGCAGAGCACCTTGCGCGTCGCCCGGTCGATGCCGATCACTTCGTCGCGGACGTAGCGGGCACCGGCGAACTCGGCCAGGCGGCGCAAGTCGATATGCACGTCGTCGAAGCCGTAGTGCCCGGCGATATAGCCGGGCAGCATGCCGGAGTACGGCGTGTCGGTGTCGGTGCAGATCACCGTCAGGCGCACGCCCGGCACGGGCTTCATGGCGAACATGTACAACACGCCGACATGGCTGTGGCCGCCGCCGATCAGGACGATGTCGCGCAGCACGGGAGTCGCGGTGACCTGCATTCAAACCTCTCCAGACAATTGTTCGAGCCGACGCCGGGGCGCCGGACGGGCGATGGGCACTTGGGGCATACTTTCGGCGTCAGCCACCCGTCCGCGCCCGCAAATGAACTTCAACCCCGCAAACGCCGCCCGTACCGGCGGCCGAGATATCCTCGCCGCCGCCCTCCGTGATAGTCGAACCCGCACCCTGGCGCTGCTCGACGCCTACGCCGCCCATCTCGGCGCGGGACTGACGGTACCCTATTCCACCCAGCTCAATCCGCCGCTCTGGGAAGTCGGGCATGTCGGCTGGTTTCAGGACTACTGGATCGCGCGCAGTCGGCAGCGGGCGCTCGGCATTGGCTGCGCACCGGACCACGAGCGCCCCGAAGGCCGCCTGCCCGGCGCCGACGCGCTGTACAACTCGAGCAACGTCGCCCATGCGACGCGCTGGCATCTGCCGCTGCCCGATCTGGCCGCGACGCGCGCCTATCTGGCCGAGGGCCTGGCCGACACCCTGGAACTCCTGGCGCGCGAAGCCGAGACGCCGGAATCGCTCTACTTCTATCGGCTGGCGCTGTTCCACGAGGACATGCATGCCGAGGCCGCCACCTACATGGCCCAGGCGCTCGACCTGCCACTGCCGGCCGCGCTGCGACCCGTGGAGCGCGACCTGCCCGCCGCCAGCGATATCGCGCTGCCGGCAACCGCCTGGCGCCTGGGTTATGAAGGCGCCGGTTTCGCTTTCGACAACGAACTGGTCGCCCACGATGTGCGGCTCGACGCCTTCGCCATCGATAGCGTGGCGGTGAGTTGGCGGCGCTTCATTCCCGCCATCGAGGCCGGAGTGGTGGCGATGCCGCGCTACCTGCGACACGAGAACGGCGCCTGGCGGGCATTGCGCTTTGGCGCCTGGCAAGCGCTGAATCTCGACGCCGCCGCCGCGCATCTGACCTGGGACGAAGCCCAGGCCTGGTGCGCCTGGGCCGGGCGCCGCCTGCCGACCGAAGCCGAATGGGAGTACGCGGCCATGACCGTGCCGGGATTCGAGTGGGGCGATGTCTGGGAATGGACCAGCAGCCGTTTCGCGCCCTTCGCCGGCTTCGTCGCCCACCCTTACCGCGACTACTCGCGCTTCGGCTTCGAGGAGCATCGCTACGTGCTGCGCGGGGCCAGCGGCGCCACCTCGCCGCGCATGGCCCACCCGCGCTACCGCAACTACTTCACCGTGGAACGCAACGACATTCATGGCGGGTTCCGTAGCTGCGCGCGATAAGCGGTCCGCGCTGGCAAGCTGGCAATACGGTGCGGCTTGACCATCGGTTTGGATCTCAGGAATGCGCGGCGAACACGGCGAACCACCCTCGCTCGTCGGTCCAGCGGCGCGGTTGCGTGAAGCCGGCCCGTTCCAGCAGGGCGGCAAAGTCGTCCGGCCGCCACTTGTAGGAGTTCTCCGTGTGCATGCGTTCGCCCAAGGCAAAGCGGCGCTCGCCACCCGGCCAGGCCACCCGCGTTTCGCGCAGCGCTTCCAGATGCATTTCGATCCGTGACTCGGCGGTGTTGAAGAAAGCGACGTGCCGCCAGTCGGCGATGGCGAAGTCGGTGCCGGCCAGCCGGTTCAGATGCAGCAGCATGTTGCGGTTGAAGGCGGCGGTGACCCCGAGCGGATCGTCGTAGGCCGGCTCGAGAATCCCGATCGGCTTGACCAGATCGACACCGATCAGCAGCGCCCCGCCCTGGCAGGCGGCATGGGCCTGGCGCAGGAAGGCCAGCGCCTCGTCCGGCGTGAAATTGCCGATGCTCGACCCCGGGTAAAACAGGGTGCGCGGGCCTTCCCCGACTTCGGCCGGCAAACGCAGGGCCGTCGAGAAGTCCAGCCCGATGCCAAGCATGTCCAGCGCCGGATGCTGGCGTTGCAGGTTTTCCAGCGACTCGCGCAGGTAACTGGCCGAGATGTCGACCGCCACGTAGCGCCGCACCCGCAACGCCGCAAACAGGCGGGCCGCCTTTTCGCAGTTGCCGGCGCCGAGATCGACCAGCGTCGCCACCGGGCCAAGCGCCTCGGCCATGTGCGGCATTTCATTGCTGAAGATCGCCGCCTCGGTACGCGTCGGGTAATACTCGGGCAGTTCGGTGATCGCCGCGAACAGCCGCGAGCCGAGAGCGTCATAGAGGTACTTCGGCGCTATGGTCGCCGTCGGCGCCAGCAGCCCGGCGAGCAGTTCGGCCCGGATCGCGGCCGGGTCGTCGTGCGCGATCTGAAGCAGGAGGGGCGAATTCACTTCGCGCTTCCGCCGGTGCCGGCCGCCCTGGCTTGCGCCACGGCGCGCGCCAGGTCCTCGCCGCTCCGATAGTGCGGCACGCGGAACACCAGCCGTTTGGCCCGTTGCAGGAAGCTGTTGTTGCCGGCCACTTCGTCCTTCCAGTACCGCTCCGCCAGCGCCAGGTTGGTCTTCTCGTCCAGTTCGAAAGCGTCCTTCGAACCCTGGCCGCCGAAGATGTAGAGTTTGCCGTCGATCATCTTCCAGGTGTCGGCATCGCCGCCCCAGGGAATTCCGTAGGCGATGCCGTTGGCGCAATAGCCACCGTACTGTGGCAGGTACTTCGTCGGCGCCTGGTCGAACAGGGTCTTGTGCTCGGCGCTGGCGAAGCGGAAGCCGACGCCCTCGTACTGGCTGCTGAACTGGGCGACGCCCTGTTGATAGCGGCCATCGACAAAGTAGGCCACGACATCGGCGCCCTTGAGCAGAACGCGACTGTCATTGCCCTCGGCGACGGCATTGACCGGGCTAAATTTTCCGGAAGGGTTCTGCGCCACCATGGCGCCGCAACCGGCCAGGGAAATCGCCGCCGTCGCGGCGAGGAACAGGGTCTTGAGAAAACGAAGCGTCATCGGAGAGTCTCCAGGGAAAGGATCGGCGGGGATTGCGACGGATGTTCCGCCTCCTGCGTGGCGCGGGGCACCGGCCAGCCCAGCAGTTGGCTGGCGGCCGCGCAACGCGCCTGGAGGTCATGCGCGTCGCGCCCGCCCAGATGCAGGATGCCATAGCGGTAGCTGCCCAGCCACTTGAAGTCGCGGTCGATCTGCCCGGCCGTCTTGGCGAAGCAAAACAGCATGGCATCGGGAAACTGGTGGGCCAGGGCGCGCCGCCGGCTGGCGGTTGGCATGGGCGGCCGCGCGGCGGGATCGAAACTGCGATAGACGAAGCTCGCCGCCACGCCGGCGGTCGACGCCGCGCGCGGCAGCAAGGCCGGATCGCGGCCATGGGCCAGCTCCAGCGCGACGCGATGCAGGTCGACGCCGTCGACGCGCAGATACAGATCGGAGAATTGCGACGCCATGCGCGGATTGAATTCGATGACCGTCAGGCGATCGTGCGCGGCATCGTAAAAGAACTCCATGTTGAACAGGCCATGCGTGAAGCCGACCGCCTGAAGGAATCGTTGCGCCACATCCAGCGCCCGTGCCCGCCCGGCGGCCGGCAGGGCGCAGGGATAGCCAAAGCGCATGAAAGCTTGGGTGCCGGGATACATCACCGATTCGACGACGCCCAGCGCCCGCAACTCGCCCTGGAACACATAGCCATCGAGGTTGTATTGCAGCGCCGTGACCGGCCGTTCCAGCAGCATGCGGTGGGCAGCGCCGGCGGCGGGCAGTCGCGCCCGGGCAATGCGCTCGAAGGGTTCGACCAGATGGCGGATCACCCACAGTTCCCAGGTACCGAAGCGGACCAGCGCCGCCAGCTCGTCGCGGTTGCGCACCGTGCGCGCCAGAACCGAGAACGCCGCCTTGACGGGCTTCACGAACACCGGGTAGTCGATGTCATCCGGCACCGGCTCGCCATATTGAGACGCCAGCAGCTCGAAACCCGTGTTGGCCTCCGGCGCGACGTCCTCCAACACCCGCCGCGCGTGGTACTTGTGCTGGCAGGCCAGGACCGCCGCCACGGGTGTTCCCGGCCAGCCCATGCGCTCGGCGAGCAGCGCGGCGGCCAGGGCGCCGAACTGCTCCTGGTTGGAGGTCACCGCCCGCCAGCCGCGACGCCTGGCCTGGCGCGCCAGGCGGTCGACGAAGCGTTGCAGGTCGAAGTTGGCCAGCCGCGCATTGCTGGGAAAGCTGAACAGGTCGAATCCGGCGCTATCGATGGGAAACTCGTCGCGCCAGCGCGCGAATCCCGACTGATCCCAGTCGTAGTTGAACAGCACCAGCGTGCCGGCCGCTGTCATGCGCGCGCGGCGGCCCGGCGCTGCCAGGCTCCATGAATCAGTTTGCCCAGCCAGGGCACCACGGCCAGGGCGGCGAGGGACAGCAGCACCCGGGGCGTATAGATGTCGCTGGCCGTCTGGATATACGCCAGTTGCGTGCCGGCATTGACGTACACGAAGGTTCCGGCCAGCATGCCGAAGAAGCTGACCCAGGTGAAGGTCCATGCCCTCATGGTGCTCAGGCCGGCGGCGACATTGACCACCGCGAAGGGAATGACCGGCAGCAGACGCAGGCTGAACAGATAAGCGGCACCGTCGGTGGCGATGCGGCGATCGAGCTTGGCAAGTCGTTCCCCCAGCTTTCGCCGCACCAGGGCTTGCAGGAAATGCCGCGCCGCGAGCATGCTCAGGCTGGCCCCGACGGTACAGGCCGTCAGGCACAGCAGCGTGCCGGGCAACGCGCCAAAGCCCGCCCCGGCCAGCAGCATCAGCAGCGACGCCCCGGGCAAGGCGAGCAGCGCCAACAGCGTGTGCAAGGTGAAAACGGCCAGGACCGCGGCCAAAGGGTAGTCCCGCACCAGGCCCAAAAGGTTGGAACGATGTTCGCGCCAACCCTCAAGAACGTACGCGCCCAAGTCCGCCGCGTTCGCCAGGCCCCAAAGGAGAATGCCGAGCGCCAGTACCGCCAGGATAGGCCACCAGGTTCGCGGCCAGGGCGGCCCGCTTCGTTCTGAATCAGGTAAGTCCATTGCGATAGCGCTTCACCATGAGCAGGCAGTAGATTAACAGCCTTGGGGCCAAGAGACCCGAGCCTCGGCAATAGTCGCTCGGCACCGGAAAAAACTTACACCCGGGGTTGGCCCGTGCCGATTCCCTTGTCCCCGCGGGGAGAAAATCGGCGACGATGCCGTCAGCCATGCCGTCAGCCATGCCGGCTGCCGGCGGCAATCGACCGGCCATGTAAGAAGTCGGCCGCCACAGCGACTAACCGGACGCGTGCCCCGACAGCCGGTACGCCCCCCTCGCCGTCACCAGGAGAATGCCATGCCGAACAATGTCACCGTCCTTGCCACCCTGACCCTCGCCCTCGGCGCTTGTGGGTCCATGAAGGCGCCGACGGAAGCGCCCAAGCCGAGAATCGAGCCGACCAACGCCCATCTGCCGCCGGGCCTCCAGTCCGATTTCCAGAAGGCCGGCCCGGGACAGGTGCTGCCCCATCCGCTCGGTCTGCTGCTCTGGACCGAGGCGGGCGGCCCCCTGAACGGCGTCGGCATCGCACCCCGCGATCTGAACAAGCACCCGCGCTACACGGGCGGCCTGCTGGTGCAGGACACCAATGGCGACCAGATGCTCGATCCCGCTGTCGACAAGGTGGTTGGCGGCATCATCGGCGCGGCGCCAGCGGGCGCCAAAGGCCAGTCCGCCACCAGCCCGCGCGGTGCCGACGGCAAACCGGTGCTTTCCGGCAATGCGATGGGCAAACCCGGCCTGATGACCATCGAATTTCGAACCGGAGATCAGCCCGGGCTCTATCGACCAACCTTTGAACTGATCGGCGGCAACGGTTTCCAATTTACCCTGGAGGGGATCGCCAGCCGCTGAACGACGCGGCCAGCGGGCGCATATCGTCGGCAACGCCGCCGCATGTCGTGGCGGCGACCAGCGATGGCTAAGCGCTCACGACGCGGCGCTTTCCGGCCGCCTTGGCGCGATAGACGGCGCAGTCAGCGCGCGCCAAGACTCGTTCAAGCGATTCGCCGCGCCGGGCAAGCGCCACGCCGGCGCTGAAGGCCAACGTCAACGAGGTATCGGCGATGGGCTGCCCGTCCAGGACCGATTGAAGTCGAACCAGAGCCTGCTGGGCGGCATCCTCGTCCGCCCCCGGCATGATCACCACGAATTCCTCGCCACCCAGGCGGCAGCAGCTATCGGTCGGACGCAGCGTCGCGCCGATCGCCCGGGTGAGATATACCAGCGCGGCATCGCCCACCGCGTGGCCGTACCGGTCATTCACCTGCTTGAAGTCATCCAGGTCGAGCAGAGCCACCGCCAGCGGCAGGCAAGTCCTCTGTGCGCGAGCGGCCTCACGATTGAAGACTTCATTCATGCCCCGGCGGTTGAAGACGCCGGTCAATGGATCGTGGCTGGCGAGTTGATTGACTTTGTGCAGAGCCGACTCCAGCAGGGCGATGCGCGCTTCGGCGGCGGCGAGTTTCGAGGCCATGCCCGCCCCGGGAAAGAAGCCGCGCACGTCCGGGCCAAAATAGCCCGCGTTGGCGACCGAATCCGGCCCGCTTTCGGCGGGGAAGGACGAGTCGGTCGCCATGACGACGCCGGATGACACAGCGTCCTTGATCGTATGCATCGTTGCCGTCGATTTCACATCAGTCTCCCGTGCCATGTCTGTCGCCGAGTCCGTTACCGGCGGTACCCTGTCGCGACGCGTGGGCACAGTATCGACCCGGTACCCGGCGCATTTCCAGTGTCTCCGGACTACGACAAATCGACGGCATCGCCTTGTTGCAGCCATCGTTCAGTCTGATATGTTGTGACATGGCCGGTTGTAAGAAAACCGGAGCCTGATCCGACTAGTCGGCAACAACCGCCCGGAGTGATTTCATGCGCGACACCTTTCCCCTGCTGGTGAAGACCGACTTCCCCGCCTTGCGGCGCGCCCGTCTGACCACGCTGCAAGCCAATCTCGGCTATCGCTGCAACCAGTCCTGCCTGCATTGCCACGTGGCCGCCGGGCCCGCGCGCACCGAGGAGATGAGTTGGGAAACCATGTCCCTGTTGTTGCGGTTCGCCGACCGGCAACGGCTCTCCTCGCTGGACCTGACGGGCGGCGCGCCGGAACTGAATCCGCACTTCCGGGGGCTGGTGACGGCGGCCCGGGCGATGGATCTTCAGGTCATCGATCGCTGCAATCTCACCATCCTCAGCGAGCCCGGCCAGGACGACCTGCCGGAATTTCTGGCGGCGAACGCGGTCGAGATCGTCGCTTCGTTGCCCTGCTACCTGGAGGAGAACGTGGACCGCCAGCGCGGCGACGGCGTGTTCGAGTCGAGCCTGGCGGGGTTGCGTAAACTCAATGCCCTCGGCTATGGCCTGCCGGACAGCGGCCTGAGCCTGAATCTGGTTTTCAATCCCGCCGGGGCAAGCCTGCCGCCGAATCAGCAGGAACTCGAGGCCGCCTACAAGGAACAACTGGCCACCCGTTACGGCATCGTCTTCAACCGCCTCCTGACACTGACCAACATGCCGATCAAGCGCTTCGGCAGCCAGTTGGTGTCGAAGAACGAGTTCCACGATTACATGCGCCTGCTGAAGGGCGCCCATCGCGATGACAATCTGCCCGGCGTCATGTGCCGGACGCTGATCTCGGTGAGCTGGCAGGGCTACGTGCATGACTGCGATTTCCATCAGATGCTGGACCTGCCCCTGGGCGACGGCGACGCAGCCGTTCATTTGTCTTCGCTAATCGATCACCAGTTCGAGCATCGCCCGATCCGTGTCGCCGACCACTGCTACGGTTGCACCGCCGGCCAGGGCAGCAGTTGCGGTGGCGCCCTCGCCGCCAACCCGGCCGCTTCGCTGGAAACGTTGTAGCAGCCCCGACCAGACTTATCGCCGGTGCGCTCGGCTCGCCAATCACAAGCCGCCTGGCACGCCAACTTCTCGATATCGACCGGTCTCGGCCGCAAGCTTGCCGGTAGCCAATTCCCACCATCCGCGCTACGCTAATGGTCTAGACTTTGGATAAGCCACCGCTGACGCGGGATTTCCCCATAGTGCCGCCATGAAACGATGCAAGAACTGTTTACTTCCTGACGCGGTACCCGGCTCCAATATCGATGCCAACGGCGTCTGCCAGCACTGCCGGGACCAGGCCCCAGAGAAGGTCCAGACCGGGCCCGACCCGGCCCACCGACAGGATCTGGAAGATACCCTGCGTCGCTATCGACATTTCAAGGATGCGAGCTACGATTGCATCGTCCCGTTGAGTGGCGGTAAAGACAGCGTCTATCTTCTCTACAAGCTGAAGGTCGAATACGGTCTGCGGGTGCTGGCCTTCACCGCCGACATCGACCTGCCGCAGGTGGCCTGGAGCAATATCCGTACGGCATTGGCCAAGCTCGACATCGACCACCTCGTCTACTCCCCGGCGCCAAAGTTCTTCAGCCGGATGTTCGCCTACCTGCTACGCAACCAGGAGGCGCGCGGCGCCGTATATACGGTCTCCTATGTCTATGCGCCCCTGTTCGAAGGCGAAGCGATCCGCATCGCCATCGAAAAGAACATACCGCTCATTCTGGCGGGGTACTCCCCGGGCCAGCCCGAGCCCTCCCGGATGCTCTATGAGTTTTCCCGGGAATTGATCCTGAATGAAGACTGGACGCCGCCGCACCTGAAGGAATGCGGCGAGTTCAGCGCCGACGAACTCCACCATTTCTACAATCCGCTCGAACTGCCCGCCGGAACACACTTCCCGCGCTACCTGGCGCCCTACCACGCCTGGGATTACGATCAGGACGAGGTCATGCGCAAGGTCGCCGAACTCGGTCTGGTCAAACGGAAGAGCCATGCCAGCCCCATCGTCAGCAACTATCCGATCAACTGGCTGATGATGTACTCGGACCTCAAGCACTTCGGCTACAACCCCTATGCGCCGGAATTTTCCGCGTTGATCCGCGAGGGCAAAGCCAGTCTGGCCTACTGGCGGCTGATGGCGCCCATCGTCGACCAGATGATCCGCCGGCGGGTGTTTCTCGGCCGCGACGTCACCCGCAGCATGCGTTGGCTGGGATTGACCGACGCCGATCTACAGATTCGTCTGCCCGCCGGCGCTTACGACCCGCCACTGCTCAGAACCGCGCAGCCATGAGCACGAGCCGGGCGACGACCGTTCCCGCATGCCTGCTGGAGCGTGCCGCGCAGTCACCCCGGGCGACCGCCTTCCATCGGCGTAGCGGTGACCGCTGGGTGGGCGAGACATGGGAATCGGTGCTCGCGCGGGTCAGAAGACTATCCGGCCACCTGATTCACCTTGGGCTGCTCCCCGGCGAGCGCGTGGTGGTCATGATGCCCACCAGCATCGAGTGGGAGGTGTGCCATCTCGCCGCCCTGGCGGCCGGCTGCGTGGTGGTCGGCGTGGATGCCCACGACGCGACTGACAATATCCGCCACATCGTCCGCACCGTGGCACCACGAGCGCTGTTCGTGGCCCGCCAGGAACAAAGGCAGACCGTTGCCAAGCACATGACGGTGCCGCCCCTGTTCAGCGTCATCGACGGACCGGCGACGGAAGATGGCTGCCATTCGCTGCCCGACTTGCTGGCATTGCCCGAGACCGCGCTCGACTCCTGGCCGTTGGCGCAAGCGCACGACCTCGCGACCATCATCTTCACGTCGGGCAGCACCGGCCAGCCGAAGGGCGTCGCTTACACGCATGCCCAGCTTTGTCTGGCGTGCGATGCGATCCTCGAGCGCTTCGACAGCGTCGGCGAGGGAACCCGCTTTGCCTGCTGGCTGCCGCTATCGAACCTGTTCCAGCGCATCATCAACCTTTGCGGGATGATCCGCGGCGGGGACTCGTACTTCGTCGACAATCCCACCCAGATCATCGAACGCTTGCCGGAGATCCGGCCCACGCTGTTCATCGGCGTCCCGCGCTTCTTCGAGAAACTTCACGCCGGCATCGAGGACAACCTGGCCAAGCGCCCCGTCTGGGTGCGCAAAGGCGTGAGCTGGGCGCGGCGAGTGGGCCATGAATACCGCCGGCACGAGCGCGATGGCCTCCGTCCCAACGCGCTGCTGTCGATCACTCATCGCTTGGCCGACCGCCTGTTCCTCAGCCGGATTCGCGGGTTGATGGGGCCGGACCTGCGCTTCATGGTCAGCGGCTCGGCGCCGCTGCCGGTCTGGCTCATGGAAGACTTCCATGCGCTCGGCTGGCTCGTATTGGAAGCCTACGGCACCAGCGAAAACGTCGTTCCCATCGCCATCAACTCGCCGGCAGCCTACCGGTTTGGCAGCGTTGGACGCGCCCTGCCGCAAAATGAAGTGCGGCTTGCCGACGATGGCGAGTTGCTGGTTCGCGGTCCTGGCGTGTTCGGCGGCTATTACGGCAGCCCGACCGAGGAATCGCCTCTCGATGCCGACGGCTTCCTGCATACGGGTGACTACGCGCGCCGGGATGCGGACGGATTTATTTGGCTCGCGGGGCGCAAGTCGGAAGTCTTCAAGACTTCGACCGGCCGCCGCGTGGCGCCGGTTCCGATCGAAGCCCGGCTTAAGCAGATTCCCTATGTGGACTACGCCGTGGTATTCGGTCGGGACCATCCGGTCCCGGTCGCCCTGCTATGCGTGAATTCGACCCAACTGCCCGGCCCGCCGCAAGGTGAAGCACCATTGCCAACCGGCACCATCAAGCAAATCGCCGACGATCTGTCCGCCGTTTGCGCCAACCTGTCGGGCCATGATCGTCCGGCGGGAATTCTGGTGACCCGCGAAACCCTGAGCATCGCGCGCGGCGAACTCACCAGCAACCTCAAGCTAAGGCGGGCGCCCATCGAAGCCAAGTATCGCGCTCACATTGATGCCCTCTATGCCGACTTGGGCCGTGGGCGTCCGCAGACCGATTTCGCCATCCGGGAGGTGCCATAGCTACCTATTTCATCACCGGCGCCACCGGCGTCGTCGGCAGCGCCATCGTGCCGCTGCTCATGGCCGATCCGGATACGGATGTCTGGCTGCTGATTCGCGCCGACTCCGACTCGGCGCTGGCCGGCCGGCTTGAAGAGCTCTTGCGGTTCTGGGGATGTGCGGACGACGCCGACCGGGTGCGGCGCATTCACGGCCTGCGAGGCGATGCGGGCCTGCCTCGCTTTGGCCTGGATGAATCAGCGTACGAGGACCTGGCAAGACGGTGCACCCATATCATCCACTGCGCCGGCACCGTGCGAATGAACCTCGAACTGGACAAAGCCCGCCGGTCAGCGGTCGGCTCTGCGGAGCAGATTCTTTCCCTGGCGCGACGCATCACCGAAGCAGGCCAACTGGCCAAGGTCGATTTCGTTAGCACGGTCGGCGTGGCCGGCAAGCGCAGCGGCACCCTCCCGGAAGCTTGGCTCGACGAAATGCCGGCATTCCACAACACCTACGAGCAGGCCAAGGCCGAAGCCGAAGTCGTGATCCGCCGAGCGATCGATGAGGAGCGACTGCCCGTCACCGTGCATCGCCCCAGCATGGTGATCGGCGATTCGCGGGACGGACACGTCATCCACTTCCAGATCTTCTACTTCATCTGCGAATTTCTGTCGGGCCGCAAGACGGCGGGCCTCTTTCCCAACTTTGCCGACATCCAGTTGGATGTCATACCATCAGATGTCGTGGCGACCGCGATCGTCGCCGCCAGTCGCGACCCCGCGACCGCCGGACGCATATTCCATCTCTGTTCCGGACCGGCGCTCGCGCCGCTCGTCGAAGAGGTCAAGGTTGCCGTGCGCAAGGCATTTTCACGCCGGGGGCTGTCGGTACCGCCTGGCATCAACCTGCCCATCGGCTGGTTTGCCGGGCTTGCCCGCGTCGCGGTCCGGCTTGCGCCGCAACGGCAGCGCAAGGTCCTCGCCACACTGCCCATCTACCTGGACTACCTTGCCGACCGGCAGAGCTTCGGCAATCCGGTGTTCCTGGCCTGGTTCGCCGCGCAGGGGTACCGACTGCCGCTTTGGCAAGAGTACTTGCCCCAAGTTCTTGACTGCTATCTCGCCCGGAATCATTGAAAGGAATCGACGTGACGACTCTCGCGGACATCTCGCCAGCCAACGAACTCATAGGCGCCCTGCACGCGGCGCTGGGCGCGGAATATGTGTGCACCACCGCCGTCGACCTGGACCGCTACTCGAAATGCACTATCCCCTGGCAAAGCCTGTGTTCAGCCGTTGTCTTCCCCGGCTCAACCGAGGAAGTGGCCGCCGTATTGCGCATCGCAAACGAGCATCGCGTGCCGGTATGGCCCTCGAGCGGCGGGCGCAACTGGGGCTACGGTGCGACGCTGGCAATCGAGGACGGGGCGATCGTCATGATTCTCGAGCGCATGAACCGGATCCTCGAGGTCAACGAGGAACTGGCCTATGCCGTCATCGAGCCGGGCGTGAGCTATGAACAATTCAACACCTACCTGAAAGAACGAGGCCACAAGCTCTGGATCGACTGTATCGACGGCACCGCGCAAGGCAGCGTGATCGGCAATGCCATGGATCGCGGCGTCGGTGAAACCCCCTATGGCGATCACTTCGGCAACCTGTGCGGGTTGGAGGTTGTGCTGCCGGACGGCACAGTGGTACACACGGGCGAAGCGGTGGGCGGCTCGAAGACCTGGCATACGCATAAGTGGGGCCTGGGACCCTATTTGGAAGGCATATTCACGCAATCCAACCTCGGCGTTGTCACCCGGGCGGGCATCTGGTTGATGCCGGAACCGGAGGCCTACAACTCTTATGTGTTCGAAATACGCGACGTGCGCCACCTGCCGGATGTGCTCAATGCCTTTCGGCAACTTGCCTTGAGCGGTGTCGTCAATACGAAACTTCACATGATCAACGACTTCGTGTCGATGACGGTGCTGACGCAGCGAATCAACGAGCAGGTGCCCGCACGCGCACCGCTCAGTGCCGCCGACCTGGATGCGCTTCGCCGCAAGTATGGAATTTCCCCCTGGAGTTGCGCCGGCGGCATTTACGGGACGTCGGCACAAGTCCGCTTGCAGCGACGCCTGCTGCGCAAGGCCCTTGCCCGCTATGGTCGGTTGTTATTTGTCTCGAACTGGCAACTGCCCATCATCGAGGGAGTCATCGCCTGGTCGTGGAAGAGCACTCTTTTCCGCCGCGTGACGGAATTGCTGGCGCAAACCTCTCTCCCCGTGCTCGAGTCCGCCCCGTACGTGCACAAGATTCTGCAGGGCATTCCGACGGACTACTTCGTCAAGCACGCCTACTACCGCCACAACCAAGCGCGGCCCGACCGGGATGTGGATCCCGCGCGAGATCGTTGCGGGCTGATCTGGTTCGCGCCGATCCTGCCCTTCACCAACGATGCCGTCTGGCCCTACCTCGATGCGGCCAAGCAGCGTTTCGTCGCCCACGGCTTCGACTTCTACGTCGCTCTGCTGCTAATGAACCCGCGCTCGG
>JBGAQX010000053.1:0-37521 GCA_044220545.1 Rhodocyclaceae bacterium
GGCGTGATCACAGCACTCATCGATCTTATGGGCGCCTGCCATCAGGCGGGCAATCTCAGCCAGATGGAAGCCATCGCCCGCAGCATTCTGGCCGCCATTCCCGAAGACATGGTCGCCTTGCAGTTTCTTGGCCTGGCGCTGTATGAAATGGGCCGAATCGACGCGGCCCGCCAGGTGTTCGCGCGGGTTGCCGCGGGCTCGCGCCGTAGCAGGCCCAACGACCTCGTGACCACGGGGGAGTTGGCGACGGTGACCGTCTATCAGGAGGCCGCCCGTCCCCGATCGGGGCTCGGCGAAGCCTGGCAGCGCATCGCCCACGCCATGCACAAGCTTGGTTTCCGTAGGGCGGCGACGCGAGCCTATCAAACGTCGCTCATCGCCAAGGGCATCGTGCCGACCCTGGCAAATGCCGAAACGGCGGGCGAACGTTGAGCCGGTTCCCCTAGCCCGAGCTCCAGCCACGCGGTCGTCTCATGCCGGCGATCTTGCAGGCCTGGCCAACATAGCCATACGGAAAGAGTTCGAACAGCCGGTCACGGCCCCGCCCCGGGTAGCGCCGCTCCAGATGTTTGATGACATGGCGCGCATCGGCGGCAACCTGACGTTCTTCGTAATAGTCGCGCATGAAGCGGATCACGTCCCAGTGGTCGCCACCAAGAGCAATGTCGATCTTCCCCGCCAACGCTTCGGCGACGGCTTCGTTCCATTCCCCCGGCTCGACCAGATACCCCTCCTCGTCGAGCGTCGGCAATTCGATTGCGGCTTCCATCACGATGTCCTCCTCTCCATATTCCGAAGCATTATTGCATCATACCGTGATATAAATTTCAAGTGCTATAGTTCCGGCAAGTTCACGCCCGGTGCAAGCCCATGAGCGAGCTCCCATTCGCCAAGGCGGACTTCGAGACCCTGTCGAATTTCCGCTATCAGTTGCGTTGCTTTCTGCACATCAGCGAGCAGCTGACACGCCGCGCGGGCGTCACCAACCTCCAGTACCTGTTGCTGCTCCACCTCAAAGGCTTCCCGGGGCGCGAGTGGGCCACCATCACGGAACTGGCCGAGCGATTGCAGGCCAAGCACCACGGCGTGGTCGCCCTGGTATCGAGGTGCGAGAAACTCGGCCTGGTGGAGCGCCAGGCGGGGCGCTCGGACGGCCGCGAAGTCGAGATTCACCTGACGCGCAAGGGCGAAAGAACTGTGGATCGCCTGGCCCGCCTGCATCGGGACGAATTGATACGACTGGAAGGCATCTTCGCCGTACCGGGCAAGGAGCAATTGACGCGAGCGGCGACGGCACCGAACGCCGCGACCCGATCGTCGCCTGTCGCCAGCACCCGGCGGCGGGCGTGACGATCGATTCCATCAAGCGCCAAGGGCCGAGCGTCAGAACAGTTCCACCGCCTGGGTTTCGTCGCGGCCGCTCGCACCAAGCGGCGATTGCATGCTTTCCAGCTTGAGATGGGAATCCACCATCAGGCTCAGCAGGCGCTGCGACCGCAGTTTGAAGCGTTGCAGTCCATCGGTCTCGCCCTGGTCCTGATGGAGGCCGATGAAGGCATGCAGGTACTGCCCCACGTTGAGGGTCTTCTGGCTGATCCGGTTCATCATCTGGGTGACGATGTCCTCGAACTGCATCGCCAGCACACCTTCCTGCGTCAGCCGGTGCATCTGCTCGGTGACCTTCGTGATATGTCGCGAGTGCTCGCGGGCCTTTTCGGTGAGCCGCAACATCTCCTGTCCGAGTTCATGGAGGGTTTCCTTCGAGTTCTCCGCGACACTCAGGTCGGTCTGGGTGGCCAGGGCCACGCGCGCGCCGACGTCCCGCAAGGACTCCAGCATGCCCCCGAGCGCCTGGCGGATTTCGGTGTTGAAGCCTCCGGTGCGCGCCGCCAATTTCCGAACCTCGTCCGCTACCACGGCGAAGCCCCGGCCGGCCTCGCCCGCCCGTGCCGCCTCGATGGCCGCGTTCAATGCCAGCAGGTCGGTCTGCTTGGTGATATCGCTGACGCCGTCCAGCGTCGACGTGATGTGGCCCACCTGACCTTGCATGTCCTGGAAGCTGGCGGCGACGCCGACGCTGACCGCGGTCAACTCCGCCATCTTCGCCACGAACTCGGCGATGAGATGATTGGTTTCGTCGAAGAAACGCTGGAACCCCGCCTGCTCCTGGGCCTGGTTGTCGTCCGAGCCGGTCATGTCGAGCATCTCGTCGATCAACGATTTCAGCACCTGGCGCTGATCGGTCGACTGAGCCTGCAAGCCGGTCAGGCTGCCCGACAGCTTGCTGACCGATTCGCGGATGATGCGCTGCGCTTCCTCCATTTCCTGCTCCAGGGAGGAAAACTGCGTCTCGGCATGCGCCATCGCCTGGTTGGAAAGCGCGTGATACTCGGCCATGACTTGGGTCAGATCGGCCATGTACGTACTCTGGCGCGTCTGCCACCGCCCGCGCTCCCGTCGCGAAAATGCCACGGCGCCCCCCAGCAGCGCCACGGGAAGCAGGAACAGATGGATCGACAGCCCCCCGGTGAATTGGCCCAGCAGCCACAGGGCGGCCCCGACCGCCAGCGCAGCCCAGATCAAGAGATCGTCGATACGTTTCATTGGTAACCCATAAGCAGGAATGTGTTGCCTCGGATGCCGCCTTCGCGCCGGCCGCGCCGCGAAGTCCGGGCGCGGGGCTCCGGCTACAGCCGTCCGACTGTGACCCGATTGCGTCCCGCGTTCTTCGCGGCATACAGGGCGGCATCGGCTCGCGCGACCAGGTCGACGGGGGCCTCGCCAGTCTTGAAGCTGGCCACACCAAGCGACACGGTGATTCGCGCCACCGACTCGTGATCGGAAGCACGCTTGATTCGGCACCTTTCAACCATCCCGCGGATCTTCTCGGCGAGCTGCCGCGCGCCCTCCACGGCGGTATCGGGCAACAGGACGATGAATTCCTCGCCGCCATAGCGGGCCGCGGTGTCCTTGCCCTTCACGTTGTCTTTCAAAATCTGCGCCACGGCCCGTATCACCTTGTCGCCGAACAGATGGCCATAAGTGTCGTTGACCCGCTTGAAATGATCGATGTCGACAATGAACAGGCTCGGCCCGCTTTCATGAGGGGCGGACTCCGCCAAACAGGCGGCCATGGCCATGTCGAAGCCACGGCGGTTGGTCAGGCCAGTCAACGCGTCGGCCAGCGCATCCTCGCGTGCCTGGACCACTTCCCGCCGCAATCGCTCGATCTCGCGGCGACTCTCGTCGAGGCGTCCCTTGAGGGAAACGATGGAGCCCCGCATGTCGTGTGTGAGGCCGACAATCGCGTCCAGCTCCAAGGCGGATACCGAACTCGACGAGGACAGATCATCGCGCCATTTTTCCAGCGCGCTGCCGAACTGGCCGGCCTGGTCACCGGCTTGGCTGGCCGAACTCGACATGTCGGCCATCACCTTCTGGAACCCCTCGGTAACCCGGTGCGCGAGCTCCTCGTCGATCTCCGCGACATGTTTGCGAAAGATGTCTTCGGTGAGTTTCTCGTCGAGCGGCGCGCCGCTCCGCAAACGGTCGTCGATGCTGGCCTTGAGGGACGCGTTTCTTCCCGAGACGTACTCATACCAAACGGCGTAACTGACCGGATGCAAGGCTGCTTGCTGCTGCGACATCAACGGCAAGGCGAGCCTGAGGTACTCGGCGCTTTTTTCGACACTGTCGTGATACTTCATTCCCCCTCCTTGGTCTTGTCGCAGGCGGGAACCGCCCGAAGTTGCCTTAACGGCAATCGAATACCCATACTTTAGTAGTAGGCTTGAGCGCCGCAATCTAGCACACAAGCATCCCCGGCTAAGGCTGGAACAGCATTTCAGGGAACGCTACCCGGCCACCCGCGCCGCAGCCATTCAACATTCAACGCTATGATGCCGGCCGATGCCAGCCAGCCCGCCGCCTCCCCGTCTGATCCTCGCACCCATGGAAGGGTTGGCCGACGATATCCTGCGCGATGTGCTGACGCGCGCCGGCGGTTACGACTGGTGCGTCACCGAATTTGTCCGCGTCAGCAATACCGTCCTGCCGCATTCCGCTTTCGTCCGTGTCAGCCCGGAACTGATGCGCTCCTCGCGTACTCGTGCCGGTACCCCCGTCCGCGTTCAGTTGCTTGGCTCCGATGCCGCGCTGCTGGCGGCCAATGCGGCTCATCTCGCCCGTCTCGAGCCGGCCGGCATCGACCTCAATTTCGGCTGCCCGACGCCGCTGGTCAATCGCAACCGGGGCGGTGCCGCGCTGCTCGAAGAGCCTGAGCTACTGAACCGGATCGCGCGGACGGTGCGCGAGGCCGTTCCGGCCGGCATTCCGGTCACCGCCAAGATGCGCCTGGGCATCAACGACACCGGACGAACGCTGGACTGCGCAAGAGCACTGGAGGCGGGCGGTATCCAGGAACTGGTCGTCCACGCGCGCACCAAGGAGGATGGCTATCGTCCGCCGGCCCGCTGGGAATGGATTGCCCACATACGGCAGGCGGTGCGGCTGCCGGTCATCGCCAACGGCGAAGTCTGGACCATCGCCGACTACCAGGCCATGCGCGCGGTCACCGGTTGCATCGACGCAATGCTCGGCCGCGGCGCGGTGGCCGACCCCTTGCTTGCCCGGCGCATTCAGGCGGCCACCCCCACCGATTCAGCCGCCGACTGGGCGATTGTCGCCGGCATGGTCGCCGACTTCTGGAACCAGGTACAAGGCAAGGTTCTGCCTTCCCAGTCACCGGGCCGCCTCAAACAGTGGCTGGGGCTGCTGCGGAAGAGCTACCCCCAGGCGGACAGGCTGTTCACCGACTTGCGCGAACTGCGCACCGCGAAGGAGGTCACGCCGGTGATTGAGCGCCACATCGGCTCGACGCCACGTTAGCGCATCGACAAGATAATATTCGAAGCCGGGTTCTTATATTGCCAAGCACCATGAAAAACAGGTTGCCAAAACAGTCCAGTAGCCTCTTGCTCGATGAGAAGATATTTTCGTTGCCGGCTGCGGTTATTGATCGACCGGGTCCCGCGGCACGTCAAGAGCCGCCACCGGCGCAAAAGAAGCCAGGCGGCTCCTCGTCACCCAAGCCAGCCAAGCAGGCCTTTCTGCCGGGGCTCTCCCGTCGCGGGCGGCCTCGCGCCAAGAATCCCGTGCCGGCGACAGCGCGCGCCAAGGAAAGCCGACGCAAGCGCATCGAGACCGGAACCCGGCGCATCGAACTCATGTTGGCGCCGGACATCGCCGCCAGCCTGGAAGCTCTGTCCTTGCACTTCAAGGAATCAAGGGCCGATGTCGTCAGCCGATTGGTTGCCAAGGCCGCCGCAAGGATGTTCAAGTGATCGGGCGCCACGTCCTGCTCGGCCCGGAATTTCGGCAGCTGCGCTATCGCAGCGCCTGGGCGATCTACGCGGCCATCGTGGTCATGGGATCCGTTCCCGGTGTCCGCGCCGACATCGGCGACTATGCGTCGGGCTTTGTGCTGCACTCGTTCGCCTACGCCATCCTGACCTTCCTGCTATTCACCGGCGGTACCGGCCATGCCCGGCAGCGCGCCATCAAGGCCGTGCTAACCGTCATGACGATGGGCGCGATCGACGAATTGGTGCAGAGCTTCTTCCCGTACCGCGGAGCCGCCGTCACCGACTGGCTCGTGGACAGCGGTGCGTCGATTGTCACATCCGCCGTGCTCTGGGCGTTCCTGCCGGATCGCCATTTCTCTTGTTCGCGCCGTACTGAAGATATGGCGTGAAGCCCGCGCCCGGTCGAGTGGGCACGAGGATCACTACGTCCTCGGCTTGCGTCCGCCCTTCTTCGCCGCCTTGGCCGGACCGGCCTTGCGTTCGACCTTGTGTTCGACCTTGCGCTCAACCTGTTGATCCGGTCTTGAGTGGGCAAATCCGGACGATCGGGCACTTGCCGCAACCAGCGACAATGGCAATGGGACAAACGGTCATGATGGACTCCGGGCTGTGCCGATACGAACACCATAGCAACATAGACCCTTATTCGGTTCAATGGAACCGACACGACCAGCGCCGGCTTATCGGCCGGCCCGCACCGCGCAACGCATTGATTCGAGCAGGTCGGCCAGAGTGTCCATTGATTTCCTGGAGACGTGTCCGGAAAGGAAGAAATCGTCGTCGTTGATTCGCAGCGTCGACATGGTGCCCAACAAGGCTTGACCGGCTTCTATGCTTTGTATTTCGCCAAGCCATAGGCCAACCGGTTCCGCGCCGGTATAGGCATAGATGCCGTAATCCGTCAGTATCAGGCACGCCTTGGCGCTGCCGAAGAAACTATCGTCGATGAGCATTCTGACGTCATCCGGTTCGATATCCGGGTAGGCCCTGAGGGCACCGGCAAGCTTCTCCGACGGGATGCCGGGATGGAAATAGAAGGTATTCCGTGGCACATCGGCCTCGCCCTTCCTGTCGTCGAATTGCGCGCGCGCCGCCAGGCAGAAGCGTGCGACGCCCTCGCGCCAGCGCTTCGCCCAAATCGCCTGCAATTCGCTTGTTGACCGGGGCGTCGGCGGAAACAGATCATGTTGCGGTTCCTGGCTGGCGACTGGTTCAGGGACTTGAACGGGCGATTGCAGCCTCGAACTTGCGGCGTCGTCGGACGCGTCCTCCTCCGCGCCGATGGTTTCCCCGCGCCGCTGAACACAACCGTAGCCGGCGGGGAAGAAGACATTCAGCACGGCTCTGACCTCCAGTTTCCCGTTGGCGCCGCCAGTCAGCCACGAGCGGTTCTCCATTGAGCAGATCAGGCCTGGCTTGAGTGAGCTCACCGTATCGGTGGCACGCTGGATATCGCCTTGCTGGCTCTTGAGCTCCAGGACATAGTCAATGTAATCGGCGGTTGTCGGAGACAGGTTCTGGACCACGCAGCAGCTATCGATGAATTCATTGCCGTGAGCGTCGGTATCGCGCCTGATGACATCCACGCTTAGGCACCCGATAGAGCCAGGCAGTATCAGCTTGCCCAAAGAGACCGGTGCGACAACGCGCTCCGCGAGTCGGCCATTTGCAACTTCATGGGTACGCTTCGTGTAGGCGATCGCATTGACGACAACGTGAAACGTTTCCGGCGCATTCAGCAGCAATGCGGCCGCCAGGCGCGGCCAGGATGGCCTGAGCAAGGCATCGGTCCGGGCCGCAATGCGGTCGTCGATGGATACCGCCGCCGACGCCAGCGGCGCTCCCGATCCGGCAAAGAGCGTGGCGGTTGTCTCGACGCGCGCCCAGTCGTGGTCGGTATGGTTGCTGATCCGGATCCCGGCCCGAAAATGGTGGAGGCCAGTGTTGTCCGGCCCTTCCAGCGACAATTCCTCGATAACCATCGGAATGGCCGGCAATCCCGTGACGGCATGCTCCAGAGGAATGCTGGCGAGCTTCTCCGGGGCCGGTGGTGCGGTGAACATCGAGAAACCGGCGGCGCCGACGACGTGCGCCATGACCGGCTCGACAACGGTTTCCCCCACCAGGATGCCGCTCGATAGTGGATGCAGCGACCTCTCGGCATCACCGTTCAGCACCAGGGCTCTTGCCGTTTCCCAGAGAACTGGATCGTGCATGGCCATGAGTTTTTCCATCGCCTGCCGCATTGCCGCAGCGATGTCCGCATCCGCCAAGGCATCGTCGGAGGCCAATCGCGCGGCCCCTTCCGGACCATCAAGCACCAGTTGCTGAATTTCACCGCGTTCATCCTGGCGCAGGAAGAAGCGCTTCACGGCTTGAGTGCCGTCCGACTTCATGCCGGCGACGATGCCGGCATGATGACTGCGCGACAGCGCGGTCCACGCAATCATGTGCCCGCAGCGGAAACCGGAATGCCCCGCCGCTCTCCGCCACAACCCGATCCAGTTCATCGCCCGCTCCCCGCATGCCGTCGTCGGTACCAATAGCTGGGCTGACAATGGCAATCCAAAAAGAAAAAGAGGGCACCCGACTCAGGTGCCCTCTTTGAGGTAATGCTGGCGTCCCCACGGGGATTCGAACCCCGGTTCATACCGTGAAAGGGTATTGTCCTAGGCCTCTAGACGATAGGGACTTTATCGTTGGTGGAGGTACGCGGGATCGAACCGCGGACCTCTTGCATGCCATGCAAGCGCTCTCCCAGCTGAGCTATACCCCCACAAGAGAGCGCGAATTATATGGATCGAAACGGCGCCTGTAAAGCTGTCGCGGACATTTTTTTCGGCCTGCTCAAATCACCTTGCCGGGATTCATCAATCCGCGCGGATCGAGCGCCAGCTTGACCTTGCGCATCAGATCCATTTCCACATCGCTCTTGTAGCGCAGTATTTCCTCACGCTTGAGCTGGCCGATGCCGTGCTCGGCGGAAATCGAGCCGTCGAGCGCGGCCACCAGATCGTGCACGACGCGGTTGACCGCATCGGCCTGGGCGAGAAACGCGGTGTTGTCCTGCGCCGTTGGCTTCGACTGGTTGTAGTGCAAATTGCCGTCGCCCAGATGGCCGAAGCAGACGATGCGCACGCCGGGGAAGGCCCGCGTCAGCGCCGCGTCGGCGCGACCGATGAACTCCGGGATGCGCGATACGGGCAGCGAGATGTCGTGCTTGATCGAGATGCCCTCGACCTTCTGCGCTTCCGAGATGTTCTCGCGCAAGGCCCAGAGCGCCAGCGCCTGCGTCTCGCTTTGCGCGATGGCGGCATCGCCCGCCTCGCCGGCCGCGATGGCGTCGGCGAGCACGTCTTGCAGTGCGCCGGCCAGGTCGGATTCCATGGTGTCGGAGAGCTCGATCAACACCTGCCAGGGGGAATGCCCGGCCAGGGGATCGTGGCTGTTCGGAATGTGCTTCAGTACCAGGTCGAGGGCGGGACGCCCGACCAGCTCGAATGCCGTGACGCGGCCGCCGATCTTTTCCCGCAGGCGGGTCAGCAAGGCCACGGCGGCCTCCGGCGAGGCGACGCTCGCCCAGCCGGTCGCCACCTGCCGCGGCCGGGAATAGAGCTTGAGAACCGCCGCCGTGATCAGCCCGAGGGTGCCCTCGGCGCCGATGAACAGGTGCTTCAAGTCGTAGCCGGTGTTGTCCTTGCGCAGGCCGCGCAAACCGTTCCAGATTCGGCCGTCGGGCAGCACGACTTCAAGGCCAAGGCACAGTTCGCGCGCGTTGCCGTAGCGCAGCACCTGCACGCCGCCGGCATTGGTGGACAGATTGCCACCGATGGTCGCGGTGCCTTCGGCCGCCAGCGACAGCGGAAACAGGCGCCCGGCGCCAGCCGCCGCTTCCTGCACCGCCGCCAGGGTACAGCCGGCCTCGACGGTGATGGTGTTGTTGGCGGTATCGATGGCGCGGACGCGATTGAGGCGGCCCAGGCTCACCACCACCTCGCCGCCACGCGGCGTGGCACCCCCACAGAGGCCGGTATTGCCGCCCTGTGGCACCACGGCCGTGCCATGCTGGCCGCACAGACGCACAACCCCCGCAACCTCGTCGACGTTCGCCGGCCGCGCCACGGCGACCGCGCTGCCGTGGTAGCGGCCGCGCCAGTCGGCGAGGTACGGCGCCATGGCGACGCCGTCGGTGAGCACCCGCGCCTCGCCCAGCAAGGCGCGCAGGGAATCGATCAGCGGCTTCATGAGTTCAGGGCAAATTCGATGGCCGGCAGCATGCGCTTGACCGCGGCGGCACCTTCGGCAATGGCTTCCGCCGAGCGATGGTAATCCATCAAGGCCAGATGGGCGAGGCGCGGCGAGACCAGCACATCGGCGGGCTCGCCGGCCAGGCGGCTGCGGGCGATGCGTGTTTGCATGATGTGGATGCTGGTGGTCAGCACATTGACCATCGAGGGCTGGTCGTGGTCGCGCTGGAGCCCCAGGCTGGCCAGCAGCTTGTCGGTCCAGCCCGGGCCACGGCGCTCCGCCGACGCGACGCCGCGCCGCAGAGAACTGCCGACGATGTCCGAACCGAGGTCGACGGCGATCACGACATCGGCGCCGAGCGCCCGGCACAAGGAGACCGGCACCGGATTGACCAATCCGCCATCCACCAGCAGCCGGCCATCGCGGCTGACCGGGGCGAACAGGCCGGGCAAGGCGATCGAAGCACGCACGGCGGCGGCCACCGAGCCGTCGCGCAGCCAGACCTCGCGGCCGCTGGCAAGATCCGTGGCCACGCAACCGAACGGCAGCGGCAGCGCCGAGAACTCCTTGTCCACGAAGTGCCGCTCGAAGAAGGTGATCAGTCGGTCGCCCTTGAAGAGGCCCCCGGAAAAGCTGACATCGAGCAAGCCGACCACATCCTGCCAGCGCAGGCCGGACACCCAGCGCTCCAGGTCGGCCAGGTCGCCATCGGCGTAGGCGGCGCCGACCAGGGCGCCGACCGAACAGCCGCACAGCACATCGGGCACCACGCCGGCCTCGGCCAGCGCGCGAATCACGCCAATGTGCGCCCAGCCACGCGCCGAACCGCTGCCGAGCGCCAAGCCCAGCCGGGGTTTCACGCCAGTTCCGCGAACAGGTCGTGCACGTCGCAGTCGGTGACGGTCACGGTGGCGAACTGGCCAATTTCCAGATCGTGACCATCCGTGACGTACACCAGGCCATCGATCTCCGGCGCATCGGCGCTGGACCGGGCGATGGCGCCCTCCTCGTCCACGGCGTCGACCAGCACCTGGATGGTCCGGCCGATACGCGCTTCCAGCCGTTGGGTGCTGATGTCCTCCTGATGCGCCATCAGGCGGGCACGGCGCTCCTCGCGCAGCGCCTCGGGCAGTGCGCCGGGCAGTTCGTTGGCCGTGGCGCCGTCGACCGGCGAATAGGCGAAGGCGCCAACCCGGTCGAGTTGCGCCGTGTCGAGGAATTGCAGCAGTTCGTTGAACTCCGCCTCGGTCTCGCCGGGAAAACCCGTGATGAAAGTCGAGCGGATGGTCAGGTCCGGCACCACCCGGCGCCAGCCGGCAATGCGCTCGAGAATCTTGTCCACGTCGCCCGGCCGCTTCATCAGCTTGAGCAGGCGCGGGCTGGCGTGCTGGAACGGCACGTCGAGGTAGGGCAGGATCTTGCCCTCGGCCATCAGGGGCAGCAGGTCGTCTACGTTGGGATACGGATAGACGTAGTGCAGGCGCACCCACACGCCCAGGTCGCCCAGCGCCCTGGCCAGATCGAACAGCTTGGTCTTGACCGGTTGACCGCCCCAGAAGCCGGTGCGGTATTTCACGTCGACACCGTAGGCGCTGGTGTCCTGGGAGACGATCAGCAGTTCATTGACGCCCGCCTTGACCAGATTCTCCGCCTCCCGCATCACCTCGCCGATCGGCCGGCTGACCAGGTCGCCGCGCAAGGACGGGATGATGCAGAAGCTGCACCGGTGATTGCAGCCCTCGGAGATCTTCAGGTAGGCGTAGTGCTCCGGCGTCAGCTTGATGCCCTGCGGCGGTACCAGGTCGATGAAGGGATCATGCAGCGGCGGCAGGTGCTGATGCACCGCGGCCATCACCTCGGCCAGCGCATGCGGACCCGTGACGGCGAGCACCTTGGGGTGTGCCTCGCGGACGAGGTTGCCGCCTTTGGCGTCCGTCTTGGCGCCCAGGCAACCAGTGACGATGACACGGCCATTCTCCGCCAGCGCCTCGCCAATGGCCTCCAGGGACTCTTCCACCGCCGCGTCGATGAAGCCGCACGTGTTGACGACCACCAAGTCGGCGCCGTCGTAGGAAGCGGAAAGGTCGTAACCCTCGGCGCGCAGCCGGGTCAGGATCTGCTCGGCGTCTACGGTCGCCTTCGGGCAACCAAGCGAGACGAAACCGACCGACGGCGCCTTCTTGCGGCGTTTCACTGGGCTACCGCGCCGCTACTTCTTTTCGCTGGACCCATCCTTGGCGGGCTGGCCGGGCAGGGGATAGGCGGGGAACTGGAAACCGCTGAACAGCTTGCGGGTCTGTTCCTGCATCTTGTCCTGCATCTGCTGGAACATCTTGGCGCTCTGCTCGACGTAGGCGCCCATCATGCTCTGCATCGCCGGTCCCTGGAAAGTGAGGAACTGCGCCCAGAGCTCCTTGCTCATCGAAGCATTGTCGCCGTAGAGATGCTTGGCCTGATCCTGCAACTTCTTCTGCACGTCGGTGAAGGCCTGGACATTGTTTTCCAGATACTTGCCCATCATGCCCTGCATGGCGTTGCCATAGAAGCGGATCATCTGCGCCAACACGTCGGAAGAGAACATCGGCGCGCCGGCCGCCTCTTCCTCGAGAATGATCTGGAGCAGGATGCTGCGGGTGAGATCCTCGCCGGATTTGGCGTCGACCACCTGAAACTCCTCGTGCTTGAGCACCAGTTCCTTGACGTCCACGAGGGTGATGTAGGTGCTGGTCCGCGTATCGTAGAGACGGCGGTTCGGATATTTCTTGATCAGTCTGAGCTGCTCGGCCATGGTGCCCTCCTCCAGCCACAACGTTATGGGTCTCTTGCGGGGTTATGGCGGTGCAGCAATTATAAGGCGAAACCCCCGCCGGAGCGGGGGTTTCGTGCGCCGCGAAGCAGGACGCGCTTATTGCAGGTAGAGGCCGCCGTTGATGTTCATGGTGGCGCCGGTCATGTAGCCGGCGAGGTCGGAAGCGAGGTAGGAGCACAGCGCGCCCATTTCCTCCGGCTTGGCCAGGCGCTTCATCGGGATGGTGTCGATGATGCTCTTCAGCACGTCCTCGCGGATCGCCATGACCATCTTGGTGGCGACATAGCCGGGGGCGATGGCGTTGACGGTGACACCCTTGGTCGCCAGTTCCTGCGCCAGCGCCTTGGTGAAGCCGATCACGCCGGCCTTGGCGGCCGAGTAGTTGGACTGGCCGGCCTGGCCCTTGACGCCATTGACGGAGGAGATGTTGATGATGCGGCCCCAGCCGCGCTCGGCCATCTTGGCGGAGACCTGCTTGGTCATGTTGAACAGGCTGGTCAGGTTGGTGGAGATCACCGCGTCCCACTGGTCCTTGTCCATCTTGGCGAACATGCGGTCACGGGTGATGCCGGCGTTATTGACCAGAATGTCGATCGGGCCGGCATTGGCTTCCGCCTCGGCGGCCATCTTCTGGCAATCCTCCAGCGAGGAAACGTCGCCGGCGACGCAGACGAAATCCTTGAAACCGGCGGCGGCCATTTCCTTCAGCCACTCGTCCTTGTTGTCGAACTGCGGGTGATAGGCGGCCACCACCTTGTAGCCATCCTTGGCGAAGGCCTGGCAAATGGCGGTGCCCAGGCCGCCCATGGCGCCGGTGACGAAAGCTACGCGTTGAGTCATTTTCACTTCTCCTAGTTGAATTGCGGCGGCAGGCGCGATGGCCTCAATACATGTGCTGACCGCCGTTGATGGAAATATTGGCGCCGGTAACGAACGCCGCCTCCTCGGAAGCCAGGTAGGCCACCAGGCCCGCCACCTCTTCCGGCTTGCCCAGCCGCGACTGCGGAATCTGGGGCAGGATCTTCGTCTCGAGCACTTCCTGCGGAATCGCCATGACCATCTTGGTGCCGATGTAGCCGGGCGAGATGGTATTGACGGTGACCCGCTTCTTGGCCACTTCGAGCGCCAGCGCCTTGGTAAAACCGTGCATGCCGGCCTTGGCCGCCGAATAGTTGGTCTGGCCGAACGCGCCCTTCTGGGCGTTCACCGAAGCGATGTTGATCACCCGCCCCCAACCGCGCTCCAGCATGCCGTCCATGACCTGCTTGGTCATGTTGAACACCGAGTCGAGGTTGGTGTGCATCACCGCGTCCCAATCGGCCTTGGTCATCTTCTTGAAGGTCATGTCGCGGGTGATGCCGGCGTTGTTCACCAGCACATCGACCGGCCCGACTTCTTGAACCACCTGGGCGACGCAGACCTTGGCCGACTCGAAATCGGTGACATCGCAGGGATAGGCCTTGAAGCCGTAGCCCATGTCGTTCATCTTGCGCAGCCATTCCTGGGCCTTGGTATTGCTGGGACTGTAGGTGGTCACCACCCGGTCGCCGAGCGCCGCCAGTTTGATGCAAATGGCTTCGCCGAGGCCACCCATGCCCCCCGTCACCAGCGCCACCCGCTGCGTGCTCACGCCTTTTCCTTCACGTAGCGGCCCGGCGCCGGTTCGCTGGGCGGGTAAGCCTTGTTGCCCAGCCGGCCGCGCGCCGCGACCTCGCCGTCGGCGAAGCTCTTCAACCACTCGGCCCAGTGTGGCCACCAACTGCCCTTCGCCTCGGTGGCGCCGGCCAGCCACTCGTCCGGGTCCGCCGCGTCGCTGTCACTAACCCAATGACTGCGCTTGTTCTTGGCCGCCGGGTTGATGACGCCGGCGATGTGGCCGGAAGCGCCGAGCACAAACGTGGTCTTGCCGCCAAGCAGGTTGCGACCCAGGTAGGAGGTCTTCCAAGGCACGATGTGATCCTCGCGCGTGGCGAGGATGAACACCGGCATATCGACCTTGCCGAGATCGGCCTTGACACCGCACATGGACAACTTGCCGGGTACGCGCAAGTTGTTCTCCAGGTACATGTTGCGCAGGTACCAGGCCGCGAAGGGGCCGGGAAGATTGGTCGAATCGGAGTTCCAGTAGAGCAGATCGAAGGGCTGCGGCTTGCCGCCTTTCAGGTAGTTGCCGACCACGTACTGCCAGATCAGGTCGTTGGCGCGCAGCGCCGAAAACACCGAGGAAAGCTCGCGGCCGGTGAGCAGGCCACCCTTGCCGATGGTGTTTTCCCGGGTGACGACGGAGCCTTCGTCGATGAAGCAGCCGAGTTCGCCCGGGTCGGAGAAATCGAGCAGCGTGGTCAGCAAGGTCAGCGAGGCGACATCGTCGCCGCCGCGCGCCTTCATCACCGCCAGGGCGGAAGAGATGATGGTGCCGCCGACGCAGAAGCCCAGCGCATTGACCTGTGGAACCTTGCAGATCTCCCTGGCGACGCGGAAGGCGGTCAACGGACCCTGCTCGATGTAATCGTCCCAGCTGAATTGGCCCTGCGCCGCGGTGGCGTTGCGCCAGGACACCAGGAACACCGTATGCCCCTGCTCCACCGCGTAGCGGATGAAGGAGTTCTCGGGTTGCAGGTCGAGGATGTAGTACTTGTTGATGCAGGGCGGCACCATGACGAAGGGCCGCTTCGCCACCTTGTCGGTCAGCGGCGAATACTGCACGAGTTGCATCAGCTCGTTTTCATAGACCACGGCGCCCGGCGTGATGGCCAGGTTGCGGCCGACCTCGAAGGCCGAATCGTCGGTCATCGAGATGCGACCCTTCTCCAGGTCGGCGATCAGGTTCTTGAGCCCCTGCGTGATGCTCTCGCCCTTGGTCTCCAGCGCCTTCTGGACGAACTCCGGATTGGTGGCGACGAAATTGGACGGCGCCATGGCATCGGCGAACTGGCGGGTGATGAAGCGCAAGCGGTCCTTGGTCTGACCGTCGGCCACCGGCGCGGCCTCGGTGACCTTTTTCAGATAGTCGACGTTGATGCGGTAGGCCTGGCGCAGGTAATCGTAAATCGGGCTCTCCGCCCAGGCGGGGTGATCGAAGCGGCGGTCGCCCGGCTCGGCGGGCGCGACCATGGGGGAAGAATCGCCCTGTCGCCGGGCCAGCATCGCCTGCCAGAGTTGCGTATGGCGCTGCCGCCATTCGTTCTGCAAGGCGGTTGCCGCCTCGTTCTGGGGCTGCCAGGCCTGCGCCCACGTTTCCATTGCCGCCGAAAAATCCGGAGTTGCCGACATCCGCTACCCTTTCCGGCGCCGAGCGCCGATCATTATTGTTTGTCGAGCCGATTTTGCGTTGCAGCATGCCCCCTGTCAAGCCAACACGACAGTCCGAGCGGCACCCGAAGCACGGCGCGCCGGAATACCATCTTCTCTATACTTCAGCGATGTACATCATCGCAATCGCCTGGATCTACGTCACGCTGCTGATGGCGGTCACGGAGACCAATATTACCGCCGGAATCCTTACGTTTGTCTTATACGGACTGGCGCCCCTGGCCCTGCTGCTCTGGCTGCTGGGTACCCCGGCGCGGCGGCGGCGACTAAGAAGAGATGCCCAACAGCCCGACCACGTGGTGCGTGAGGACGATGGAGCCGATCCCGGCGCCGATCAGTAGCACCTGCTGGACCGTCGCACCCAATTCCGGCCGCTTGTGCAAACCGGGAATCAGGTCGGCCACCGCCACGTAGATCATGCTCGCCGCGCCAAGCGCCAGCAGGACCGGCACGGCGCTCTGCGCCGACGCCAGCGCCGCCCAGGCCAGCAGGCCGCCAAGCAGGGTCGCCAGGCTGGAGAGCAGGTTGAAGAACAGCGCCCGCGCCTTGGAGTAGCCTGAATGCAGCAGGATCAGGAAGTCGCCGACTTCCTGGGGAATCTCGTGGGCGACGATGGCCAGCGCCGTGACGATGCCCAGACGCGGATCCTCGATGAAGGCGGCGGCGATCAGCACGCCATCGACAAAGTTGTGGAAGGTGTCGCCGACCAGGATCATAAGGCCGGTTCGGCCCCCGTCGTGGCCCGGGTCGCCGCTGAAATGCGGTTCGTGCCCCTCGCAGGATTCGATATGGCAGTGGCGCCAGAGCACCAGCTTCTCCAGCACGAAGAAGCCCAGTATGCCCGCCAGGACAATGGCGCTGGTGGTGCTGGCATCGCCGCTGGCGATGATCGCCTCGGGCAGCACCTCCAGGAACGAGGCGCCCAGCAAAGCGCCGATGGCATAGCTGATCAGCATCGGCACCCAGGACGCCCGCGCATTGAAAGCAAAAGCCGCCGCCGCGACCACCGACAACACGCCGCCAACGAGGGCGGAAACGACAATCCAGGCCAAGGTGCTCATCGGGCGATTATACGATCCAGATCAGACTGGCCATCCGGCCGCTATGCATGGAATTGCCATCCCGTCGATAAGAGTAGAAACGCTGGCCATCGCTGTAGGTGCAAAGCCCGCCGCCGGCGATCCGGGTCAGTCCCAGTGCCTTCAGCCGCCGCCGCGCCAGCGCATAGAGATCGCAATGCCATTTTCCGTTCGGCCTGGCCCTGAAGGCGGCCATCGCGCCGGTATCATCGGCGGTGAAGGCCGCCACCACATCGTCGCCGACCTCGAATGCCGATGGACCGATCGCCGGCCCCAGCCAGGCCAGCAATTGCCCGCCCGGCACGGCCATCTCGGCCACGGTCGATTCGAGCACGCCCGCCGCCAGGCCGCGCCAACCGGCATGCGCCGCGGCCACCACACTGCCCGCCTCGTCGCATAGCAACACGGGCAGACAATCTGCGGTCAGCACGGCACACACCTTCCCGGGCGAACGGGCGGTGACCGCGTCGGCCTCGATGCCCGCCACCGCTTCTTCGGCGCGCACGCAGCGAATGCCATGCACCTGATTGAGCCACAGGGGTTCTTCCGGCAGATGCCGGCTCAGCGCCGCCCGATTGCTGGCCACCGACGCGGCGTCGTCGCCGACATGGCTGGCCAGATTCCCGGCGCCGACCGTCGTCGCCAGCGCCCTGACGCGAGTTGGGGCCGGCCAGTCGGGCAAGACGAATTCATTCATGGCGCAGGCTTTCCAGCAGCCCGGCGAAATCCGCCGGCAATGGTGATTCCCAGGCGACCTCGACCCGACTGGCCGGATGAACGAGCGCCAGCCGCCAGGCGTGCAGGGCCTGCCGGCCAAAACGGTCCAGTCGAGCATCGGCCGATTTGCGCTTGCCGTACACGGCGTCGCCGACCAGCGGATGGCCGATCGAAGTCATATGGACGCGAATCTGATGCGTACGGCCGGTTTCCAGCCGGCATTCGACCAGCGTCGCGGCGGCGAAGCGCTCGCGCACCGCATAGTGCGTGCGCGCCTCGCGGCCCGCGCCGCCGCGGCTGATCACGGCCATTTTGGTCCGCTGTACCGGGTGGCGGCCGATCGGCGCATCCACCGAACCGCCACCCGTCACGCCGCCGTGGACCAGCGCCAGATAGTGGCGCTTGACCGTCCGCGCCTGCAACTGCCGCACCAGATCGGTCTGCGCCGCCAGCGTCTTGGCCACCACCAGCAGACCGCTGGTGTCCTTGTCCAGGCGATGGACAATGCCGGCGCGCGGCACTTCGGCCAAATGCGGCGCATGGTGCAACAGCGCGTTCATCATCGTCCCCGACCAGTTGCCGCTGCCCGGGTGCACCACCAGACCGGCCGGCTTGTCGATCACCAGCAGGTGCTCATCCTCGAAAACAACGGGCAGGGCAATGGCCTCGGCCTGTTCGGAAATTTCCGCCGTCGCCGGCGCCGCCGCGACACAAACCCGCTCGCCGCCGAGTACCTTGCGTTTGGCATCTGCGGCGGCCCCATCGACCGTGACGCGGCCCTCCTTCATCCATGCCTGAAGGCGGCTGCGCGAATGCTCCGGGAATAGTCGGGCGAGCGCCGCGTCGAGCCGAAGACCGGCATAGGCAGCCGGAATGGCGAGGGCGGCTGGGCTATAATCGGTCGCTTCCGGTTGTTGGGTGCTCATCATGCGTAGTGTAGCCGCTCTGCTCGTATCGCTTTTTCTTCTCGGCCTCGGCGGCTGCGGCCTGTTGCCCGAGGAATCGGACGAAACGCTCGGCTGGTCGGCCAACAAGCTCTACTCCGAAGCCAAGGAAGCGATGTCCGACGGCGCCTTCGACAGGGCCATCAAGTACTTCGAAAAGCTGGAAGCCCGCTATCCCTACGGCCGCTACGCGCAGCAGGCGCAACTGGAAGTCGCCTACGCCTACTACAAGCAACAGGAACCCGCCTCGGCCGTTTCCGCGTGCGACCGCTTCATCCGCCTGCACCCCAACCACCAGAACGTCGACTACGCCTACTACCTCAAGGGTCTGGTCAATTTCAACGAGGATCTCGGCCTGCTCGGCCATGTCAGCATGCAGGATCTCACCGAGCGCGACCCCAAGGCGGCCAAGGAATCGTTCGACGCCTTCAAGGAACTGGCGACCCGCTTCCCGGAAAGCAAGTACGCCGCCGACGCCACCCAGCGCATGAACTACCTGGTCAACGCCCTCGCCGCCCACGAAGCCCACGTCGCCGACTACTACCTGCGGCGCGGCGCCTACGTCGCGGCGGTCAATCGCGCCCAGACGGCCATGAAGACCTACCCCGACGCACCGGCCAACGAGGAAGCCCTGTTCATCCTGGTCAAGGCCTATGACGCCATGGGCATGGCCGACCTGCGCGACGACGCCGACCGGGTCATGCGCAAGAACTTCCCCAACAGCCGTTACTACAAGGGCGGCAAGGAGAAGGAGCCCTGGTGGAAACTCTGGTGAGCGCCTAGCGGCGCTGCCGGCGGGCCTCGAAAAGGCAGATTCCCGAGGCCACGGAAACGTTGAGGCTTTCCACCGTTCCCGCCATGGGAATTCGCGCCAGCTCGTCGCAGGTGTCCCGCGTCAGCCGCCGCAGCCCGGCCCCCTCCGCGCCCAGCACCCAGGCCAGCGGCCCCGTCTGATCGATGGCGTAGAGGTCCTTGGTTGCCTCGCCGGCCGCGCCAACCACCCAGATGTTCCTCTCCTGCATCTCGCGCAGGCTGCGCGCCAGATTGGTCACCGTGATGTAGGGCACGGTATCCGCCGCCCCGCTCGCCACCTTGATCGCCGTGGCATTCAGCCCGCAGGCGCGATCCTTGGGCGCGATGACGGCATCCGCGCCGGCGGCGTCGGCCACCCGCAGGCAGGCCCCCAGGTTGTGCGGATCCTGCACGCCGTCCAGCACCAGCAGCAGCGCCGGGCCGGACAGCGTTTCCAGAACGTCGTCGAGCGTCAGATGCTTCTGCGCCGCCGCCACCTTGGCCATCACACCCTGATGCCGACCCCCGCCCGCCATGCCATCGAGCCGCGCGGCGTCCGTGACCAGCACCCGCGCACCGGCCGCCTCGGCCGCCTTGACCAGGTCGCGCACCCGGCCGTCCTGCCGCCCCTCGGCGACATAGATCTCCTTCACGTCCTCCGGCGCATGGCGCAGCTTGGCGATGACGGCATGGAAGCCGTGGATCAGGCGGGTCTCGGTCATGCGGGTTTCCTTGCGGCGGGTGCGATACCCGGAACGACCCAATTCGGCCTGACTCGGCCTGGCCATCCCGGAAGAACGCGGAGTCTACCGGTTAATCCGGCGATTCCCCAGCCCAGCCGCCAAGCCAGCCGAACCGCTCGACGATGTCGGCGAACTGATCGCCGAGCGGCGCGCGGATCAGTACCGGTTCGCCCGTCAGCGGATGCCGGAAGCGCAGTTCGACGCAGGCGAGCAGGAGTCGGCCGCAGCCGAACTGTTGCTGGAAGAAACGGTTGTGGCGCCCCTTGCCGTGGGTGGCGTCGCCGACGATGGGATGGGCGATGTGCTTCATGTGGCGGCGCAACTGGTGGCGGCGGCCGGTGAGCGGCGATAGCGCCACCAGCGCGTAGCGCGCCGTCGGGTAACGGTCGACGGCGTGCGGCAGTTCGATGGTCGCCAGGCGGCGGTAGTCGGTGCGGGCGGGCTGGGCTTCGGCTTCCTTGAGGACGCGGCCGTAGTCGTCGTACTGGCGGGCCAGCGGATGGTCGATGCTGCCCGCCGGCGGCGGCCAGCCGCGCACCACCGCCAGATAGGTCTTGCCGACCTCGCCACCTTCGAATTGCTCACCGAGGCGACGGGTCGTTTCGGCGTCGAAGGCGAACAGCAGCACGCCGGAGGTGCCCTTGTCCAGGCGGTGTGCCGGCTGCACGCGGCAGCCGATCTGGTCGCGCAGCAATTGGACGGCGAAGCGGGTTTCATGGCGGTCGATGTCGCTGCGATGGACGAGCAGTCCGGCCGGCTTGTCGATGGCGATCAGGTGTTCGTCGCGGTACAGGATGGTTAACATGGCGCGGACCGGAAAGAACGCATCGTACTGTGGATATGATGGGGACCGCATCCCCACTGGAGTCGTTCGATGGCCCTGCACACCTTTCAACTCGCCGGCGAATTCATCGAGCTCAACGTCCTGCTCAAGTTGCTGGCGCTGGCCCCCTCCGGAGGCGCGGCCAAGGCGATGGTTGCCGAGGGACTGGTCACTGTCGATGGTGTTGTGGAAACACGCAAGGCGCGCAAGCTGCGGGCCGGCCAGGTGGTGCGGCTGGCCGACGAGGAAATTCGCATCGTCGCCACCGGGATTGCTTGATCGGCGTGGCTGACCGGCGCTATCGCCCCTCCCGTGCCAGCTCTTCGAAGTCGTGGATCAGATCGCCCAGCTTGTGCCGGGCATGGGCGCGCTGATCGGGGGTTGCCATGGCGTGGATGGCCACGGTGAGTTCCGCTCCGGCGCGCCGCAACGACCGCGCCGTGGCCGCGGCGGCGGGATCGGCCGGCAGGTCGAAACGCGCCACGTAGTCCCGCAGCCAGCCGATCGCCCGCTCGCGCGGTGGCTGGTCGCGCTGGATCTGGCGCACCAGGGCCAGCCACTGGCGCTGGCGCCGCAGGCGCTCGTCGAACCAGAACTGGCCACCGGCGGGCTGGTGCTCGACCATGCGCCGCAGCGACGCCTTCTGCTCGCCGCCGAAGTCGCCGAACCAGTATTCGGCGCGTTCGAGCAGGCGCTTGTAGCGCGCCTGACGCTGGGCACTCTCGTCTTCGGCGAGTTGCGCTTCTTTGGCGTACTCGGCGTTCTTTTCCGCGAAGCGACTGGCCATGCGCTCGATCTGGGCCGGCGTCACGGTCAGCAGCAGGTCGGCGACATCCGGGACGGCCCGGTCGGCAAGCCGTCGGACCGCGCCGATGACGCCATCGAGCAGTGCCAGCGCGTCGGCCACCGCGGGCCGGCCGGCAACGAAGCCCTGACCTTGGCGCAGCACGGCGACGTACTCCGGCAGCTGGTTCTTGCGGTGCCAGGCATGCAGGCCGGCCATGCGCTCGCGCACCAGCAGATCCTGCTCCGCCGACAGGTCGAGGTACTGGTCGATCCACCAGCGCGTCAGCGCCTCGGCGTTGCCGTAGCCGAAGCGCACGGCGCTACAGCCCTGGAGCAGCAGGCCGGCGACGAGCAGAGCGATCAGGTACCCGCCGATGCGGCGCATGGGTCAGATCCGGCGCCTGGCGTCGCCCGCCAGATGCGCATACGCCGGCTCGCTGCCGAGCCGCGCGTCGATCACGGCCTTGCCGACCGTGAAGTGATAGAGGTCCTGGAAGCGCGCGGTATCGAGCCCCAGCGCATCATGCACCGCATCGTCGAAGTAGCAGCCAATGCCGGTGCCCTGAAGACCGGCGGCTTCCGCCTCGAGGTAGAGCGCCTGCCCGAGCATGCCCGCCTCCCAGAAGCGTCGGCGATAGCGCCAGGGCCGGCTCACATCGATGTCGTCGAAGCGCGCCAGCATGGCCAGTGCAAAGGCGGAGTCGGCGGCGATTTCCTGATGGCAGGAAACACCGGCGGCGAACTGCCGCGCGTCGAGCGGCGCCAGGAGATACAGCGGCAGGTGCGCCGGGCAATCGGGAACGCGTGCCCAAAGCCAGTCCGGGCGCATCGCGGCGCGCAATTCGGCCAGCGCCTCCGGAGTGCGCGGCAGACAATAGATGCCCGGTTCCAGGCCGGCCACGCGATGGACGAACAACACCGGATGCACGCGAGCGACCGCGTCCGCATGCGCCGGTAAAGACCAGGGCGGCAAGCCGGGACGCGGTAGCAAGGCGTCTAGTATCCGGTAGAAGCGCGCCGCGTCGATCACGGTGACGCCATCGAAGGCCTGCGCCGAGCGGCGGCGACGGATCAGCCGGCTGACGGGCTCGCGCGAGGCCGGTGGCAGGGCAGGCGGAGTCGATAGCGGTGCCGGCGGTGGCTCCGGTGGCTCGGCTGTTTCGTCCGCTGCCGGCACTCCGGCTGGTTTGCCGGTGGCGGTGGCGACCGCCGCGATGTCGGGCCAATCGCGATGGGAGGTGCTCAAGACGTTGGCCTGCCCCGCCCACCCGGCCTCCGCCAGCCGGGCCAGCACCGCCGAGGCAGCCGGCGCGTCGCCCGGGCCGATCCAGGCAACCGCCTCGGGCGCCTCGGCCTCGGCGGCGACAAAATCATCGGCGCGATCGACTCCCGTCAGGGCCGCGATCTCCTCGTCGCCCCAGTCCTCGAGCAGACGCGCCGGCCAGCCGAGCGCCGCCGCCGCATATGCCAGCGCGGCCAGGGCGTGGCCGCAATCGTGCTGGCAGTAACGGAAGGCGCGCATGCCGTACTTCCAGGCCTCGCGCCAGTGAATGCCGGTCAGTGCCACCAGAATGCCGCCGGACCAGCCAAACGGCGCGGCAACGCGCTGTTCGAGGCAATGCCGGTCCGGTCGGTAGTGATGGACACCGGCAGGCACGCCAGGCAGCTCCGGGCAGATCAGGTAGCCCTCGGTGGGGTGCAGGTTGCCGCTCGACGGATTGCAGCGCAACGCCCAACGATTGCCCCCATAAGACTTCCAGGCCGACAAACCGAGCGACAACTGCAACAGGCAGGCCACGCTATCCACGTTCATGGGCCACGGCGGGACGCGGTCGGCACCGAACAGGTCGTCCCAGCCGACCGGCAGCTCGCCGGCCAGCAGCGGCAGGTCCAGTTGCGGCGCACCGGCATGGCGGCGGAACGGGTCGGGCTGCGAGTCCCAGTCCAGGCCGCCCGGTCCGGGCGCATAGCGTTCCGGGCGATGCTTGGAGCGTTCATGGTAGGCGCGGACGGGATCCATGAGCGCCATGGTAAGCGACCCGGGACGATCACCCAAGAAAAGCGATAGCGACTTCTTCAGGCCAGCCGCGAAACCTGGAAGACAGCGTCGATCCGCTCGCCGGTCCAGCGATACTCCAGATAGGCCGAATGGGCGCAATTGCTCAGCAGCCTGGGCTTGAACGCCGCCAGACATTGCCCCTTGGGGCGCCGTACCGCTTGGGGCGCCGTACCGAGGGATAGACGATCCCCTTCACCCCTTCGGCGCGCAGACGGCGGCCGAGCGCCTGGGCCGGGCCGTAGTCGTTGGCATCGAATAGCGCTGGCTCGGCGACCGCGACCTTGCGCAGGTCGATCACCTGGCCGCCGGCCTTGACGGTGTAGAGGCGCATCTGCAACTTCATGGCCGGCTCGCCGGTGGCGGCCATGAAGCGCGTCGAGTGGTGCACGGTTTCGGCAATGGCGGTGTCGGCATCCCGCGCACAGTAGAAGACCCCGTAGGAGCCGTCGCTGAACCGGCTGCCGAGGGGATTCAGGTGGGTGAAGGCGGCCATGATGGGGCCGCTGCCCGGACCGAACAGCCGCTCCGCCGGTGGCACCAGTTCGATCTGGCCGATCTCGTCGCGCAGGCGGTCGTTGGTCATCGCCTCGAGCGCATAGAGGGCGTCGAAATCCGCCGGGGAGGCCACCCGGTCGAACACGTTGACAGCCGGATAGCGGCTCGGAATCACCCGGTAGGCGGGGTTCCAGGCCAGGCGCGCGCTCGGATATTCCGTCACTGTCAAGCCCAGCCGCCCCGCATGGCGTCGAGATACTGCCGCACCACCAGCAGGTCGCCAACGTTGCCGCCCATCATGCGCTCCAGGGCGCTGCGGCCACCGAAGATGCTTGCCTGGTTCGGCTTGCGCACCCAGTCGTCGGCGGCCGATGGATCGGGCAGCAGTATCTGGAGCGCCTTGTAGATGCCCAGCAGGTAGGAGAGCCGCTCCAGCGTGTCCCGGCCCAGGCGGGCGTCGGCCGGTGCCGCTTTCCACTTGAAGAAGGTGGATCGCCCCGGCGCGCCCAGCAGCACCAGTTGCTCATCGACGCCCAGACGCCAGTCGCGGGCGATATTGAAGAAGGCCCGCAGGCCGGCGGCGGACATCTCCTTCACCCCCGGGAAGCCCCCGGAAGCTGCTTTCAGTGCTTTCGCGGCATTGGCCATTGCAGTCTCCATACAAGCCCACACCGGAACTTTAGTCCACTTATGGACTTCTGGCAAACCCGCGTCGACCAACCACGATCAGGAGGGCGGCAGCGACTTCGGCGCACCGAAAACCAGCTTGCCCTGCGTCAGCACGCAGGTTCTGTCCCGTCCGGCATTCTTCGCGCCGTAGAGGGCCTTGTCCGCGCCGTTGACCAGGGTGTCGGCGTCGGACATGTCGGCTTCCTTGCAGGCCACGCCGATGCTCACCGCGGTCTGGATGTCCACGTCGCGGACGCGGATCTTCAATGCCCCGACCATCTTGCGCAGCCGCTCGGCGGCTTGCACGGCCGACTTCAGATCGGTATTGCGGCAGATGATCAGGAATTCCTCGCCGCCCAGGCGGCAAATGCTGTCGTCCTTGCGGGCGGATGACTGAATGGCCTTCGCCACTTCCTTCAGGACGATATCGCCGACCGCGTGGCCATGGTTGTCGTTGACGGTCTTGAAATGGTCGATGTCGATCAACAGCACCGCCAGGGGCTGGCCGGTGCGATTGGAGCCCTTCCACGCCTGGTCCAACGCGCCCATGCCGGAACGGCGATTGGGCAGGTCGGTGAGCAAGTCGGTCAGCGCGACCTGTTCCAGGCGGCGATTGCTGATGGCCAGCTCGGCCGTGAATTGCTTGAGCTGGGCCCGGTCCCGCTCCCAGGATTCGAGGAGCTTGACGTAGTGCCAGGCCGCGCGCAGCCGGGCGCGCAAGGCGCGCACATTGACCGGCTTGGTGACGTAGTCGTCCACACCGGCCTCGAAAGCCTCGAGGATTTCTTCCTCGGAATCGACCCCCGTCAGCATGATGACGTACATGGCCTGACCCCAATCGGTGGCACGCAGGGCGCGACACAACTCGAGTCCGTCCATGACCGGCATCAGCCAGTCCGTCACCACGACCTGGGGCATCACCTCGACGGCCAGCGCCAGCGCCTCGCGCCCATCCTTGGCTGTGTACACCGTATGACCGAGAAACTTGGCGAGCAGACCTTCCATCATGACCCGGACGGTGGCGTCATCGTCCACGAGCAGCACGCGCAGCGAAGCGGGACTTGTTTCATCGCCGGACTTGGGCGGCGCGGCCATTTCGGCGAAAGCTGGCAAGGCCGAAGCGGGCACATTGAGCAGTTCGCCCCACTCCCGCCACTGGATGACCAACTCATCCACCAGGGCCCCGAAGTCGTCGGCATCGAGGCCGATCCCGCCGCCCAGGCGCATCAGTTCGGCGGTGCGGGCGTTGCGCTCCGACTCGGGTGCCAGGCCGAGGTCGGCGAGGCATTTGGCCAGATAGAACAGATGCACCAGTTGGTGGGGTCGCGAACCTTCGGAGAAGCCGGAGTCCGCCGGGGTCTCGTGGTGATAGATCGGTTCCGCCAGGGCCTTGGGAATCCCCCAGTCGATCAGCAGCGCCGCCGTCAGTTCGTTGTGGTCGGTTTCCAGGCGTTGCCGCTCCTGTTCGACCAGGTCGGCGGCGGCGAACCCTTGCTCGATGATGCCGGCGTACTCGACCGGATAGGCCGTGGCCAAGCCCAGACGCCCGACGCGGGCCATCAGCCCGCAGGCGAACAACTCATCCGGCGCGGCGGCGCGGCTCAAGCCGCCCAGCCTTCTCATCGCCAGCGCCATCAGCAGGGAGTGCGCCCAGAAGCTCTGGTAGTCGAATGCCTGGCAAGGACCCTGCTGGTACTGGTCGACCAGCGAAAACCCCAGGGCCAGTTGGCGCACGGCGCCCAAGCCGACGCGCAGGATCGCCTCCGGCACGGAAGCGACCGAACGCCCACCGTTCGCCACCGAGTTGGCCTGACGAATCAGGCGACCGGAGAGCGCGGGGTCGGTCTGAACCACCTTGGCGATTTCGGCCGTCGTCGCGTCGTCGCGGCGGCAGATCTCCAGAATCGCCAGCGCAACTCCTTTCGGGCTGGGCAACTGGCCATTCAGCTTCAATGAGGCAAGAGTCTTCATGGGCCCGATTCGACTCCGTTGTCGTGGCGCTTATCGCCAAGCAGGTCGATAGGCCACTGTCTGCCCAGTATAGCCACGATGTCATTGCCGGGAATGGGCTTGCTGAAGTAATAGCCTTGCAGGGTTTCACAGTCCAGGCCCTTCAGAATCGACGCCTGGTCGAGGGTCTCGACGCCCTCTGCGGTGACGGTGAAACCAAGATTCTTGGCCAGGGAAACAATGGCCTTGACGATGGCCAGGCTGTCCGTATCGTCGGGCAGACATTTGACGAAGCTCTGGTCCACCTTCAGGTTGTGCAGCGGCAGGCGCTTCAGATAGCTCATCGAGGAGTAACCGGTGCCGAAGTCATCCAGCGCGATCTGCATGCCGCCGTCGCGCAACGCCTGGAGCGTTGCCAGGGTGGCCTCGCTGTCCTCCATCAGGGCGCCCTCGGTGACTTCCAGCTCCAGCAGGTCCGGCGCCAGGCCGGTCTCGGCCAGTATCGCCCGGATGCTGGCCAGCAAGCCGGGATTCCGGAACTGCATCGGCGACAGATTCACCGCCACGCGCAGTCGGCCGCCCTCCCGCTGCCAAGCGGCCGCGTCGCGGCAGGCGCTGCGCAACACCCATTCGCCGATGGGCACGATCAGGCCGTTCTCTTCCGCCATCGGGATGAAGCGGGCCGGTGACACCAGGCCCTGCTCCGGGTGCCGCCAGCGAATCAGGGCCTCCACCGAATGGACGCGGCCGGTCGCGACATCGAATTGCGGCTGATAGACCAGGAAGAACTCGTCGCGCTCCAGCGCCAGCCGCAGGCTGGTGGTCATGTTCAGTCGCTGCAAGGCCTGTTGGGTCAATGACTTGCTGTAGTACTGGCAGTTGTCGCGCCCCTCGTCCTTGGCGTGGTACATGGCGGTGTCCGCATGCTTGAGCAAGGTCTCCGCGTCGGTACCGTCGTCCGGATAAATGGCGATGCCGATACTCGCCGTCAGCACCACCTCACGGCCATCCAGGTCGAATGGCCGGGCCATCTGGGTCCGGATGCGATGGGCGACGATCATCGCGTCTTCGCTGTGGCCAAGGTTCGGCAGCAGCACCGAGAATTCGTCGCCGCCCAGGCGCGCCAGCTCGACTTCGGTTTCGACGATTTCCGTACGCGCCACCAGGTCCGACGGCCGCAAACCGGCGCGCAGGCGTTCGGCGGTCCACTGGAGTATCAGGTCTCCGGCGCCATGGCCCAGGGTGTCGTTGACGCTCTTGAAGCCATCCAGATCCAGAAACAGAACCGCCAGCATGTCGCCGTGATGCCCGGCCCGGCCGATGTCCCGCTGCAGCCGCTCCAAGAAGAATTGGCGATTGGGCAGGCCCGTCAGGCCGTCGAAATAGGCGAGTTTGAAGATCCGGGATTCCGCCTCCTTGCGTTCCGTGATGTCGCGCGACAGAACGATGAATCTGGCCTTCTCGCCGGGCCCGGAGACCTTGTGGGCGACCGAAAGTTCGAACCAGCGACGCCCCGCCTCGACCGACAGCTCGAGCTGCTTGCCGGTGGAAAACCCCTTGTCGTTGGCCTCGCGCAAGGCCGCCATGCACACCGCCGCCGCGTCGGCGGGCATGACGTCGACCACGGTGTTGCCCAGCAGCGCCTCGGCGGGCGCGGCCAGCAGGTCGCCGCGCGGCGAGTGGCAATCGAGGTAGCGGCCGTCCATGTCCATTTCGAACATCAGGTCCGGGATGGCGTTCAGGATCGCCGCGTTGCGCGCGTGGGCGGCGCGCAGGTCGATCAGCGCAAGATAGGCGCGAAACAGGTACCGCACCCGGTGGCCGATCAGGGACCAGTTGATCGGCTTGGCCATGAAATCGGTGGCGCCCGACTCGTAGGCGCGCTCGATGGATTCGATGTCGTCCATGCCGGTGACCATGACGATCGGCAATTCGTCGCCCGCTTCCTTGCGCAACTCGGTGCAAACCTGATACCCGTTCAGGCCGGGCATATCCACGTCCAGCATGACCATGTCGCATGGCTCGGCGCGGAACTGGCGCAGGGCATCGTTGCCATCCACGGCCAGCGTGACCTCGAATCCGGACTTCCGCAGCGCCGCCTGCATCAGCACACGCGAGGTGGGTTCGTCGTCGGCGACCAGTATGCGTATCGGCGTCATCGCCATCAGCCTTTCGCCACCAATGCGCGTATCTCCGCCGTCGCCTCTTGGTAGGCTTTCAGCGTCTGATCCAGCAAGGGCTTCGCCAGTGCCAATTGATTTTCCCGCCCCAGTACCTCGAGCCGCCGGAACAGTTCGGACAGTTGCTCCGCACCGACATTGGCGGCGCTGGACTTGAGGAAATGGGCGGAACGGCGCAAGGCATCGGCGTCGCCCGCCGCAACGGCCTGCTCGACCTGCCGCAATGAGTCCGGAGTGGTATCGAGGTAGACCTGCATGATCTGCCTGACCAGGCTCAAGCCGCCAGTGGGATCAAGCTCGCGGAACTGGTCGAGAAACCCCATGTTCAGGGCCGTAGGGTATTCAGTCCCGCTTGGCGCGGCTTGCGGTGTTTGCGACGTATTGTCCGGCACTTGCGGTACCGCCGCTTCGACACGACGATCGGTGTCGGCGCTCAGCCAGCGCGCCAATACCTCGCGCAACTGACGCTGGTTGTAGGGCTTGGCCAAGTAGTCGTCCATGCCCGCGGCCAGGCACTTGTTGCGATCTCCTTCCATGGCGTTCGCGGTCAACGCGATGATCGGCAACCGCCGCGCGCCCTCGGCCTGGCGTTGCCGTATCGCCGCCGTGGCCTGGTAGCCGTCCATCACCGGCATCTGGCAGTCCATCAGAATCAGGTCGTAATGCCCTGCTTCAACCATGGCTACCGCCTCCGTGCCGTTGCCGGCGACGGCTACCGACAAGCCCAGCCTCGCCAGCAGCGCCTTGGCCACCTCTTGATTGACCGGATTGTCTTCGGCAAGCAGCACCGAGCCTGTCAATTCCGTCCACTCCGCCGATGCCTTCGGCAGGGCGGCCGATTGGGTCGGGACGGCATCACCCAGCACGCCGCGAATGACCTTGAGCAACTCGGACTGGCGAATCGGCTTGCTGATGCAGCGCTCGACGCCAGCCTGCTCCCGCTCGCGGGCGTTGCCCGCCGCATAGGTGGAGGTCAACATGATGAGGCGGATGTCCGCCAGGTCTGACCTGGACTTGATCTCCCGCGCCAACTCCAAGCCATCCATGTTCGGCATGTGCATGTCCAGAATGGCCAGGTCGAAAGGCGTGCCGGCCTCGCGGGCCCGCGCCATCGCCGACAGCGCCTGTTTGCCGCTGTCGGCGCAACTGACCCGCATCCGCCAGCCTTCCAGCTGGAATTGCAGGATCTCCAGATTGGTCCGGTTGTCGTCGACCACCAGTACCCGTACGTCCTGTAGATCGCCGGCCGCGAGCAACGTGGTTTGGCTGGTTTTGCCCTTCGGCAGGGTCAGGTCGATCCAGAACTTCGAACCCCGCCCGGGCACGCTGTCGACCCGGATTTGACCTCCCATCAGCTCCAGCAGCCGCTTGCAGATGGCCAGACCCAGGCCGGTACCGCCGTACTGGCGCGTGGTGGTGCCGTCGGCCTGCGAGAAATGCTCGAAGATCTTTTCCTGCGCCTCGGGAGCGATGCCGATGCCGGTATCTTCCACGCACAGGCTGATCCGCGCCTCGCCGGCCGCCCCGTCGGTCACCCGCGCTCGCACGATGATTTCGCCCTTGGCGGTGAATTTGAGGGCATTGTTCAGCAAGTTGGCCAACACCTGACGCAGCCGGAACGGGTCGCCGCGCAGCACGATGACGCTATCCGGCGGCGACAGCCGGGCCGCCAGTTCCAACCCCTTGCCTTCGGCCGGCTGGGCAAACATGCCCAGAACTTCTTCGATCAGTTCGCCCAGGCTGAAGTCCACCGACTCCAGCTCCATGTGGCCGGATTCGATCTTGGAAAAATCCAGAATGTCGTTGATGATGCCCAGCAGGTGCCGTCCGGATCGCTGTACGGAACTGGCGAAACGCCGCTGTTCTTCGCCCAACTGACTGCCCAGCAGCAGTTCGGTCATCCCCAGCACACCATTCATCGGCGTGCGGATCTCGTGACTCATGGTGGCCAGAAACTCGCTCTTGGCCTGGCTCGCCGCCTCCGCCGCTTCCTTCGCCTTCACCAACTGCGCCGTCCGGCTCGCCACCTCCTCTTCCAGACGATCACGGTGCGCCGCGAGACTGGCATCCCGCTCCTGTATCTGCTCCAGCATGCTGTTGAAACCCTTGGCCAAGGTATCCAGCTCGCGGATATCGCTGGCGTTGGCGCGGACGCCGAAGTCGGCCTGCCCGGACACCCGCTCCATCAAGGCGGTCAGCTCGGCAAGGGGTTGCAGCGCCGAGTTGCTCAGCCGCCGCGACAGCTGGCGGGCCACCAGCAGCGCCAGAAACGCGGCACTCACGGTGATCAGCAGCAGTATGAAGGTCTGCCAGTAGAGGGATTCGAGGCTAACCACCAGGTACAGCGCGCCCAGGGTCTGACCATCGTGGACGACGGGCTGAGTCAGCCTGACGTATCGGACACCGTAGTCCGTGGCGCCCTGCAGCGCGGCGACCGACTCGGGCAGGCCGCTGGCGCCAGCCAGGCGGCTGGCGAACTGTTTCAAGTCCTTGCCATAGATCGCCGCGCCATGCACTTCCGGCGTCTGACTCAGGGATTTCAGCAAGTCCCGCGCCGCGCCGGCATCCTGGAACTCCAGGCTGGCGCTGGCATTGTCAGCCAGCACCCTGGCCTTGCTCTCGTTGGCGCCGACCAGCAACAGCAAGCCTGTGGCAAAGCTGCTGACCATGACGATCAGGGCGACGATGACCAGGGCCGTGGTCAGGGTTACCCGATTGATGCGCGCCAGGCGCGAACCCAGGGTCCGGCGATCGGGTGAAACCGAGGAGGGGTGGGACGAAGGCTCGCTCACTGGCGCACCTCGTCGGCCAGTTTCAGCATCTGGCTGTTCAGATTCAACCCGGCGCGGCGGGCGGCGGCCAGGTTGACATCAAAGCGAATCCGGCCGCCGCGCTGCTTCAAGACGATCATGCCGCCGGCTTCGACGAAATCGTTGCCGTCACCGATGGTCAACACCGCCGCTTGGCCCAGCGTACGCATCAGCGTGTCCATCCGCGCCTCTTCGCCAGCCGGGACGAACAACGCATGGCAGTCGCGCCATTCGTCCTGCCGCACCGACACGCGCACCTTGATCTCGCGTCCCTGGACCTGGCGACCTTGGAGCTGGAGCAGTTTGCCGGACAGCGGTTGAGCGCCCAGCCCGCAGACGCGCAACTCGCCGCCGCCGAGCGCCGCCGCCGGCCACTCGGTGTACTTGGTGAAATTCAGGACGAAGCCGGCCTTGATGCTGTCCTCCTCGACCGTGTCGGCATGCGACGGGCCGGCGAGCAAGGTCAAGGCGAACAACATCGCCACGCGCCAAACGGCCGGTGGCTTGAATCTCGAGGGCATGGTTCTTAGAACTTCCAGTCCAGCTTCACGTACACGCCGCGCTCGATCTTCACCGGGACCGACAGGATATTCATCATGACGATCTCCTGATGGCCGCTTTCCAACAGATTCTGACCGACCAGGGAGATTTCCGTGTCCCGATTCGCCTTCCAGGCCAAACGCATGTCCAGGCTGGTGTAGGCCGGTACCGTATCGACGCCGGGAGTGCTTCCCTCGAGTTTGCCAACGCGACGCAGCCAGGCATCCCATTGCAACTTGGGCGTGATGTCCAGGGACGAGCGCAGCGAGGCCTGATGGCTGGGGGTGGCACCGCTGAACTCGCTACCCGAAGCGCCGGGCAAGGGATCGCGCGGACGGATGTGGAACAGCGAGGTGTTTGCTTGCAGGCGCCAATTCGACATCGGCTTCCAGTCCACCGCCAGTTCCAGGCCATAGGCATCCGCGCCGACCGTGTTCGTCAGGTAGAGCGGAAGAAAGAGATTGCCACCGATGGACAGTGGCAGCGTGGTCGGACCGGGGTGGATGGCGCCGCGTATATCGGCATAGCGGTAGTAAAAGGCCGCAACCTCCGAGGTCAGGGTGGAGTACCACTGACGTCGCCAACCGAGATCCAGGGCGCTGAGTTTCTCCGAGTCCATGTTCTGGTCGCCGACCGTGGCTAGCGGAAACGGCACAAACGGCGGCGTCGGCGGGGCCACAAAAGCGGTGGAGGTGCGCTCGCCACGCGACGGCGTACGCACCGCGCGGGAGGCCGCGGCCCACAGGCTGTCCTGTGTGGTCGGGGTCCAGAGCAGGCGGATGTTCGGCTGCGCCTCGAAGCCGGTGAAGTCGTTGTGTTCGAAACGGCTGCCCAGGGTCAGGCGCCAACGACTCGGCACCAAGGTGATCTCATCCTGGAGAAAGGCGCTGTACAAACTGAAGGACTTGCCAGTATCGGAAAATACAGCGTAGGGGGTGGCATCTATCCGATCCTTGCTGGTCCGATAGCCCAGCCCCCAGACGAGGTCATGGGTCGGTCCAGTGATCTGTTGCTGATATTCCAGATCGAAGGTGTCGTTGCGATAGCGGACGAAACCCATATCGGTATCGCCGTGATCGATGAAGGCTTGCAGCGATTGGGAGCCCGTATCCGTGGGACGTTCCCACCGGCCCAGCAGGTGGGCGGTTCTACCAACGCCATCGAGGCTCACATTGCTGACATAGGGAGGCCCAGCGGTGAAGGCCGTGATCTTGTCGCCGGCGCGATAGTCGCTCAGGCTGCCCTGCAGGCTGTACTTGTCGCCGCCACGCAGGGCATCCAGCCGGAAGCCGGCCTGCTTGCTCTTCCACTTGTCGGGCCCATCGCCACCCGCCACGGCCTCGCTCGGATCGACGGACTTTCCCTGGGCATGCAGCCGCACATGGGTGTCCGCGTCCGGCGACCAGCCGTAGCGGGCCAGGACCATGCCGCGCACCTCGCTGCCAACCGCCGCGCTGACTAGTCCGCCCTGGGTATCCTTGGCGGAATGGGTGATGATGTTGATGACCCCATTGACGGCGTTCGCCCCCCAGATCGCGCCACCGGGACCGCGAATCACCTCGATGCGCTCGATGTTGGCAAGGGGAATGTCGTTGTGCTCCCAGAACACGCCGGAAAAGGCGGTGCTATAGATGGCGCGACCGTCCACCAGGACCAACAATTTGTTCGAGAAACGGGAATTGAAGCCGCGAATGCTGACCGACCATTTGTTCTGACCGATGGCGGCGACCTGCACACCGGGAGCCAGGCGCAATACCTCCGGAATGTTGGTAGCCCCGGAGCGACGAATGTCGTCGGCCTTGATGACGAACACCGCGGCGGCCGTTTCGGCCAGCGACTGAGCCTTCTTGGCCGCGGAAGTCACCGTCATCTGCATCAACTCTTCCAGGCTCAGGTCCAGCGTGTCCGCGCCCAGGGCGGCCAGCGGCGAGGTCAAGGCAAGGGTCACCAGGAGCGACAGCGGTTTCTTGTTGGTCATGACGTAATTCCTTGTACGGGCGTGAGTTGATTCTCGGCAAAAGGGCAACAGTATCCCAAACATTGGTATCGGCGGTTGTCGAGATCTCTTTAGCGCCGGCGGCTCATCTTGGCCTGCCGGCGGATTTCTTCCTGCCCGACGGCTCGTCGGCGTCGACCAGTCGGAAGTCGATCTTGTTCGTCTCCATGTCCACACGGGCCAGTTGCACCCGCACCCGGTCCGAGAGCCGATAGCGCTTGGCGGTGCGCTCGCCGACCATGGCGTGGGCCTTTTCGTCGAAATGGAAATAGTCCTGACCGAGTTCGGAGACATGCACCAGACCTTCGACGAAGACGTCGTCGAGGGCGACAAAGATACCGAAGGGCACCACGGCCGAGATGGAGCCGGCGAACTCTTCGCCGACGCGATCCTGCATGTAGTAGCACTTCAGCCAGGCCTCGACATCGCGCGTGGCCTCGTCGGCGCGGCGCTCGGTGGCCGAGCAATGCAGGCCGATGTCGGACCAGTCGCCCGGTTCGTAGCGCTCCCCGGCCAGCGCGGCCTTGATGCCGCGATGGATCATCAGGTCCGGGTAGCGACGAATCGGTGAGGTGAAGTGTGTGTAGCTCTCGTAGGCAAGCCCGAAATGGCCGACGTTGTCCGGGCTGTAGATGGCCTGGCGCAGCGAGCGCAGCATGATCGTCTGGAGCAGTTGCTTGTCGGGGCGACCCTGAATCTTCGCCAGCAAGTCCGCATAGTTCTTGGCCTGCGGTTCTTCGCCGCCGCCCAGCGGCAGACCGAAAGTACCGAGGAAATCGCGCAGCTTGGCAAGCTTCTCGGGGGTGGGCCCCTCGTGCACGCGGTACAGCGCGGCGTGGTCGCGCTCCTTGAGGAAATCCGAGGCGCAGACGTTGGCCGCCAGCATGCATTCCTCGATCAGCCGGTGCGCGTCGTTGCGCTCATAGGGTTCGATGCGTTCGATCTTGCCATGGTCGTCGAAGACCATGCGTGTCTCGACCGTTTCAAAATCGATGGCGCCGCGCTTGGCGCGCGCCTTGACCAGGACGCGAAACAGCGCGTCGAGGTTCTCCAGATGGGGCAGCAAGGAGCCAACCCGCTCCAGCGCCCCCGCCTCCTTGTCATAGAGGGCGGCGGCGACTTCGGTATAGGTCAGCCGGGCATGCGACCACATCACGGCCGGATAGAAGCGGTACTGCCGAATCTCACCCATGGCCGAGATCCGCATGTCGCACACCATGCACAGACGCTCCACGCGCGGATTGAGCGAGCAAAGGCCATTGGATATCTTTTCCGGCAGCATGGGAATCACGCGGCGCGGAAAGTACACGGAGTTGCCCCGATCATAGGCGTCATGATCGAGGGCGCCGCCCGTCTTGACGTAGTGGGAGACATCGGCGATGGCGACGATCAGGCGGTAGCCCTTGCCTTGCCGCTCGCAGTAGACGGCGTCGTCGAAGTCCTTGGCGGTTTCGCCGTCAATGGTCACCAGTGGCAGCTCGGTGATGTCTTCGCGGCCCTTCCAGTCCGACTTGCGCACCTCGTCGGGCAGCTTCTTCGCCTCTTGCAGCGCGGCCTTGGAAAACTCGAAGGGCAGGTCGTGCTTGCGCAACGCGATCTCGATCTCCATGCCGGGATCGGCATAGTTGCCGAGCACCTCGACCAGTCGGCCGATGGGCTGCGACTGCTTGCTGGGCTGTTCGATCAGTTCCACCACCACCACCTGGCCGGATTGCGGCTTGGGTGCCTTCTTGCCCTTCTCCGCCGGTGCCAGCAGGATGTCCTGACTGATGCGCCGGTTTTCGGCGACGACGAACCAGACGCCGTGCTCTTCGTGCACCCGCCCCACCACCTTGGTGTTGGCGCGCTCGACGACCTCGACGATCTTGCCTTCGGGACGCCCCTTGCGATCCACGCCGACCACGCGGGCAATGGCCCGGTCGCCGTGCAGCACCTTGTCCATTTCCTTGGTGGCGAGGAACAGGTCGGCCCCGCCGTTGTCCGGCACCAGGAAGCCGAAGCCATCGGGATGCCCCTCTACCCGGCCGCGGATGAGATCGGCCTTGTCGGGAATCAGCCAGTCGCCGCGCCGGTTCTGCAGCAACTGCGCGTCGCGCGCCATGGCGCCCAGACGCCGGGTGAAATCCGGGTGTTCATGCGCCTGGACGTCCAGCAACTCGCACAGCCGCTCGAAGGCCACGGGCACGCCTTGGTCGGTGAGAACTTGCAGGATGTACTCGCGGCTGGGCAGCGGCTTGTCGTAGGTGGCCAACTCCCGTTCCAGCATCGGATCGGCGCGACGGATCGCGGAAAGATTGCCGCGGGTAGCGGACTGGTTTCGCTTGTTTGACAATTGATCTTTTTCCTTTAGAATGCGCGCCTCTTGTCGCCTGCCCAGGTGGCGGAATTGGTAGACGCACTAGTTTCAGGTACTAGCGGGTAACTCCGTGGAGGTTCGAGTCCTCTCCTGGGCACCAAACAGCAAGTAAAGCCACGATTCCTCGTGGCTTTTTTGTTTTCCGGCTCTGGCGATTCCTGATGCTGTGGCGGCACGACGATAGGTGTTTTTCTTGAAGTCATTGGCGGGAGATTCTACGCCCTACGTCTGTGCAACCACGTTGACGGCCCGCACGTGGCGATATGTTCAACCAGTCGTATCCGTCGGTCAGCCCCCCGCAACGGCTGTCGCTGCCTGTCGAGCGACCACCGGCAACCAGATGCGGAAACAGGTGCCCTTGCCCGGTTCGCTGGTGACATCGATCCGGCCGCCATGCTTCTTGACAATGATGTCGTAGGAAATCGACAGGCCCAAACCGGTGCCTTTGCCGACGGGCTTGGTGGTATAGAAAGGTTCGAAAATACGGCGGCGAACGTCGTCGGCCATGCCGGTACCGGTATCCTCGACCTCGAACCAGACATGGCCGTTTTCGACGCCGGAGCGGACCGTGATCCTGCCCCGCTCGGAAATGGCCTGCGCCGCGTTCACCAACAGGTTCATGAAGACCTGGTTGATCTGCGCGGGCACGCAGTCGATATCGGGAATGTCGCCCAGTTCGCGAATCACCTCGGCCTTGTACTTCAACTCGTTCCACACCACGTTGAGCGTGCTTTCCATCGCCGCGTTCAGATTCGCCCGCTGATGCACGACCTCATCGACATGCGAGAAGTCCTTGAGATTCTGGACGATCTTGGTCACCCGGCCGAGACCCTCCAGAGACTCGGCCAGC
>JBGAQX010000001.1:0-176536 GCA_044220545.1 Rhodocyclaceae bacterium
CCACGCGGCCGCCACCTCGGTTTCGTCCTTTTCCCGCAATCCATCGCTGGCGGGCTCGAACGCGCCCAGCGCCGGTCCTGCCACCAGCGCGCCTCTCCTGCCCACTCTGCCTCTGGGCATCGACACCACCTGGTACATGGCACGGCAGGTGGACAGCCATCCCCGCGCCATGGGGCGGATCGAGCCCGCCTACCCCGAGGAGGCGCGCAGACGGAATCTGGAGGGCACCCTCAAGCTGATGCTCAAGATCGACGATCTGGGAAGGGTGCAGTCGGCGGAAGTGGTGGAGGCCAATCCACCCGGCGTATTCGATGAAGCCGCCCTCCAGGCATTCCGGGATGCCCGCTTCCAGCCGGCCATGAAGGAGGGCCGCCCGGTGCGCTACCAGGCTTACATGCGGGTGGATTTCAAGCTGGAAGATTGAGCCGGGCTCCAACCCGGCCTGGATGATCAGGCGTAGGTATCGACGTTCTGGCCGACGCCCTCGGGATTCGCGGCTGGAGAGACGGCTTGTGCCTGCCGTTCGGCCTGCTTGGCGAGCAGATCGGCGATGGCCTGCTGGCTCTGGGCTTCCGCGCGCAAGGCGATGAGATTGGCCTGCTGGGGCGTACCCGCCTGGCTTTGTTCGGTTGAAGAGACGGCTTCCATGCTTTCACCCTCCGGAAGAAACCGTTTTTACTGTAGTCCGTTCTTGCCGTTAACGCCATTGGCGGCAACGGGTGTTGTGCTGATGGGGAAGTCCCTTGGCAGCAGCGCCCACATACGCCCCCTCTGCTTCATGGCGCCGGCCTGGCGCCCCGCCTCGTCGCCGAAGCCCCAGAAGAAATCGGCGCGCACATTGCCCCGGATGGCGCCGCCCGTGTCCTGGGCCATCATCAGCCGGTTCAGGGAGTCGCCGGAATTGGGCCGGGTAGTGGCCAGCCAGACCGGCGCGCCCAGGGGCATGCCGCGCGGGTCGATGGCGATGCTGCGCTCGGCGGTCAGGGGCACGCCGAGGGCGCCGAGGGGGCCGGACAGGTGGTTGGGCAGTTCCCGGAAAAACACGTAGCTGGGGTTGGCGTTGAGCAATTCCGGCAAACGTTCCGGATTTCTTCGCCCCCAGTCCTTGATGCCCTGCATGGACGCCTTGTCCAGGGTCAGCTCCCCCTTCTCCACAAGCCATTTGCCGATGGAACGGTAGGGATGGCCGTTCTGGTCGGCGTAGCCGACACGGATGACCTCGCCGTTTTCCAGTCTCACCCGGCCGGAGCCCTGGATCTGCAGGAAAAACAGATCGACGGGATCGTCCACCCAGGCCAGCTCCTTGCCGCGCACGGGCGCGGAGCCGGCCTCGATATCGGCGCGCGTGAAATAGGGCACCACCTTGTTGCCGTGCAGGCGACCACGCAGGCGCAGATTCTTGAGCTCCGGATAAACCGCGGACAAATCCACCACCAGAAGATCCTCCGGGGCGGCGTAGATGGGGAAACGGTATTTCGGCGTGAAATAGCGGCTGCCGCGCAGCAGGGGCTCGTAGTAACCGGTGACCAGGCCCTCGACGCCGCCTTCCGCCTGGCTGATCTGCCAGGGCTGGAACTGCTGCTCGAAGAAGGATCGGATGGCGGAGCCGTCCGGCGGGGCGGAAAGTTGGCCGGCCGCCTGGCACACCCCGGTCCAGGCCGGATTGTTTTTCAATCCCCTGCAGGATTGCAGTAAGGCCGGCCAGGCCAGGGTCAGGTCGTCATCGCTCCAACCCGGCAATTGCTCCCAGGTCGCCGACTTGAACCAGGGCATGACGCTGGTGACGGGTTTGGCCGGCTCCGGCGTGACCGGAGGTGTCGGCGGCAGCAAAGGGGGCGCCACGGGTGGTGTGGCGGAAACCGGGGGCGGAATCTCCGGCGTCGCGATGGGTGGCTTGAGGGGCGGCCCAGGCTGGGTCGGCGTGGGGGGAGCCGGTTCGGGCCGGGACGGCATGCCGCCACAGCCGGCCAGGACGCCGGCCAGAAAAATAACGGGAAGAATCAATCGCATGCGGAAATCGGGGCCGAGCGGCTGATCACAAATTAGGAACAGGCTCAATGCAGAACCCGGGGTACCGCCAGGATGAACTCGGGAATCTCCGCCTCGAACTGGGTGCCGTCCTCCGCCACCATCTGGTAGCTACCCTTCATGGCCCCCACCGGCGTGGCGATGGCGGTGCCGCTGGTGTACTCGAAACTCTCGCCGGGCTTGAGGAAGGGCTGCTCGCCCACCACGCCCAGACCGCGCACTTCCTGCACCTTCTCGTGGGCATCGGTGATGAGCCAATGGCGCGAAATCAGCTGGGCTGGCACCTGGCCTGTGTTGGCGATGGTAATGGTGTAGGAAAACACGTAGCGGTTGGCGGAATCGTCGGATTGCTCGGGAATGAAGGTGGTCCTGGCGCTGACGGTGATGTGGTATTTCCTGACTTCTGCCATGGTTGAATCGGCCGAAAACTACGGTGGAGAGCGATTGCACACGAATCGGCCGGGACTGTCCAGCCCGCGCTTTTCAGTATTCCGGACGGCGGACGGCGGGTAAAATGCGGCGTTCGAACATTGAACCCACTTTCAAACCCACAGGAAACCGCCATGGCCGACTTCCAGATCGCTCCTTCCATCCTCTCCGCCAACTTCGCCAAACTGGGCGAGGAAGTCGATAACGTCCTCGCCGCCGGCGCCGACATCGTCCACTTCGACGTGATGGACAACCACTACGTCCCCAACCTGACCATCGGCCCGCTGGTCTGCGAGGCGCTGAGGAAGCACGGCGTCACCGCGCCGATCGACGTGCACCTGATGGTCAAGCCCGTGGATCGCATCGTGCCGGACTTCGCCAAGGCCGGCGCCACCTACATCACCTTCCATCCGGAAGCCTCCGAGCACATCGACCGCACCATCGGCCTGATCCGCGAAGCCGGCTGCAAGCCCGGCCTGGTGTTCAACCCGGCGACGCCGATCGACGTGCTGGAATGGACGCTGGACAAGATCGACATGGTGCTGCTGATGTCGGTCAACCCCGGCTTCGGCGGCCAGAAGTTCATCCCCTACGTGCTCGACAAGGCGCGCAAGGTGCGCAAGATGATCGATGATCGCAAGCTGAACGTCAGCCTCGAAATCGACGGTGGCGTCGGTCCCGCCAACATCGCCGATGTGGCCCGCGCCGGCGTCGACACCTTCGTTGCCGGTTCCGCCGTCTTCGGCGCCGGCAAGGACAGCGACCCGCGGCGCTACAACAGCATCATCGCCGCCATGCGCGCGGAACTGGCCAAGGTTTGACCACCCCGGTAAAGGCTGTCCTGCTCGACCTCGACGGCACGTTGCTCGATACTGTTCTCGACCTGCATGCCGCCGCCGACGGCATGCTGGCCGATCTCGGCCGGCCGCCGGTGGCAATCGAGGAGATCCGCGCCTACGTCGGCCGCGGCATTCCCAATCTCGTCAAACGGGTCTTGGCCGGCAAGCTCGAAGCGGCGGACGATCCCGCACCGCCGCCGGAGGATGCGCTGACTTCCTTCAAGAAGCACTACGCCGAAGCAAACGGTCGGGCCGCCCGGCCGTTCCCCGGCGTCATGGCTGGCCTGGCGGCGCTGAAGGCCATGGGGCTGCCGCTGGGCGTCATCACCAACAAGGCGGGCGCCTTCACGACCGTATTGCTTGAGCGCACCGGCGTGGCGCCGTTCATGGAGGTCGTGGTGGCCGGCGACCAGTTGCCCAGGCCCAAGCCCGACCCGATGCCGGTGGTCTGGGCCTGCGGACGGCTCGGCGTCTCGCCCGCCGACACATTGCTGATCGGCGATTCGGTGCACGACTTCAAGGCGGGCAAGTCCGCCGGCTGCAAGGTCTTCCTCGTCCCTTACGGCTACAACGAAGGCCAGGACGTGCGCGGCCTTGATTGCGATGCTATAGTCGAAACCATCGCAGAAGCCGCAAGCCGCATTACCAAAGCATGAACTGCCACTCCCACGCATCCGCAACGAAAGTCACCAAAGCCCACTGGGCCGAGGCCTGGCCCTGGCGCCCCTGGCGCTGAGTCCCGCCGCCTTCGCGCTGGCGCCTTGTCCATGGGCGCATTCTCGGCGCTGATTTTCGTGTGTTGTACTACGCAGTGGAGCCATCATGATCGAATCCGAATTCAACCGGCTGGCCGCCGAAGGCTACAACCGGATCCCCGTTACCCTCGAGACTTTCGCCGACCTCGACACGCCGTTGTCGATCTACCTCAAGCTGGCCGGTGGCCCCTATTCCTACCTGCTCGAGTCCGTGCAGGGCGGAGAGCGTTTCGGCCGCTACTCGTTCATCGGTATTGCCTCGAGCACCCGCATCGCCGTCTATGACTCAAGCATTCTGCTGCTGACCGGTAACCGGGTGGCCGAGCGGCGCGACCACACCAACCCGATGTCGTTCGTCTCGGAGTTCATGGCCCGCTTCAAGGTACCGGACTTGCCGGGCTTGCCGCGCTTTTGCGGCGGCCTGGTCGGTTATTTCGGCTACGACACGGTCCGCGCCATCGAAGCAAAGCTGGCCGCGACCCGGAAACCCGACACGCTCGGTACGCCGGACATCCTGCTGATGCTCTCGGAAGAGATCGCCATCGTGGACAACCTGTCCGGCAAGCTGACGCTGGTGGTCTTTGCCGAGCCAGGCTTCCCCGGTGCGTGGAAGCAGGCCCAGGCGCGCCTGAAGGAACTGCTCGCCCAGCTCCGCTTGCCGGCGGCGCTTCCCGAGGACACGGTGGTCGCCAGCACCCCCGCCGAATCCGAGTTCGGCGAGGCCGCCTTCAAGGCCGCCGTGATCAAGGCCAAGCAGTACATCACCGATGGCGACGTCATGCAGGTGGTACTGAGCCAGCGCATGAGCAAGCCCTACGGAGCAAGCCCGCTGGCGCTTTACCGGGCGCTGCGGACTTTGAACCCCTCGCCTTACATGTTCTACTTCGACTTTCATGACTTCCATGTCGTCGGCGCCTCGCCGGAGATCCTGGTCCGTCTCGAAGACGGCACAGTGACGGCGCGGCCGATTGCCGGCACCCGCAAGCGCGGCGCCACACCAGCGGAGGATGAGGCGCTGGCCGCCGAACTGCTGGCCGACGAGAAGGAGCGCGCCGAGCACCTGCAACTGCTCGACCTCGGCCGTAACGACGTCGGCCGCGTCGCCAAGATCGGTTCGGTGAAGGTCACGCAGCAGTACATCGTCGAGCGTTACTCCCACGTCATGCACATCGTGTCCAATGTCGAAGGCGCACTCAAGGACGACGAGGGGCCGGTATCGGTGCTCAAGGCGACCTTCCCGGCCGGCACCGTGTCCGGCGCGCCCAAAGTGCGGGCCATGGAGATCATCGACGAACTGGAGCCTTCCAAGCGGGGCATCTACGCCGGCGCGGTCGGCTACCTCGGCTTCAACGGCGACATGGACCTCGCCATCGCCATCCGTACCGGCGTCGTCAAGGACAACCGCCTATACGTCCAGGCCGGCGCCGGCATCGTTGCCGACTCCAACCCCGACTCCGAGTGGGAGGAGACCCGCAACAAGGCCCGCGCCCTGCTGCGCGCGGCCGAGTTGGCCGAGTCCGGCCTCGACACCCGGTTCGCCTGAGGAGATCGCCATGCTCTTGATGATCGACAACTACGACTCCTTCACCTACAACCTGGTGCAGTATTTCGGCGAACTCGGCGAGGAGGTGCGCGTCTATCGCAACGATGCCATCACGCTGAAGGAGATCGCCGCCATGAAACCGGATCGGCTGGTGATCTCGCCGGGTCCCTGCTCGCCCAGGGAGGCCGGCATTTCGGTGGCAGCGATCCAGGAGTTCGCCGGCAAGTTGCCCATCCTGGGTGTCTGCCTCGGCCATCAAAGTATCGGCCACGCTTTCGGCGGTGAGATCGTGCATGCCAAGGCCATGATGCATGGCAAGCTATCGGCCATTCATCACGCCGACCTCGGCGTCTTCAAGGGCCTGCCCAATCCGCTCACCGCAACCCGCTACCATTCGCTGGCCATCCGCCGTGAGACACTGCCTGACGGCCTGGAGGTCACGGCCTGGACGGACGATGGCGAGATTATGGGCGTGCGACACAAGACGCTGGATGTCGAGGGTGTGCAGTTCCATCCCGAGTCCATCATGACCGAGCGCGGCCACGACCTGCTGCGCAACTTCCTCCAAGGAGCCCGTCGATGATTACCCCCCAGGAAGCGCTGCAACGCACCATCGAGCACCGGGAAATCTTTCATGACGAGATGCTGCATCTGATGCGGATGATCATGAAAGGCGAGATGTCGCCGGTCATGACCGCCGCCATTCTCACCGGCCTGCGCTGCAAGAAGGAAACCATCGGCGAGATCGCCGCGGCGGCAACGGTGATGCGCGAACTGTGTACCAAGGTGGAGGTACCGAGCAACCAACACTTCGTAGACATCGTCGGCACCGGCGGCGACGCCGCGCACAGCTTCAACATTTCCACGGCCTCGGCCTTCGTTGCCGCCGCCGCGGGCGCCACGGTGGCCAAGCATGGCAATCGCAGCGTGTCCTCGAAGTCCGGTGCCGCCGACGTGCTGGAGGCGCTGGGTGCGCGCATCGACCTGACCGCGCGCCAGGTGGCGGAATGCATTCAAGCGGTTGGCATGGGCTTCATGTTCGCGCCCAACCACCATCCGGCGATGAAGAACGTGGTGCCGGTCCGAAAGGAGATGGGCGTACGGACCATTTTCAACATTCTCGGCCCGCTCACCAATCCCGCCAGCGCGCCCAATACGCTGATGGGCGTATTCCATTCGGATCTGGTCGGCATTCAGGTGCGTGTCATGCAGCGGCTGGGCGCCGCGCACGTGCTGGTCGTCTGGGGCAAGGACGGCATGGACGAGCTGTCACTGGGCGGTTCGACGATGGTCGGCGAACTCAAGGACGGCGAAATCCGCGAATACGAACTACACCCCGAAGACTTCGGCCTGGCAATGGCTTCAAATCGAAGTCTCAAGGTGGCGGACGCGCGGGAATCCAAGGCGATGCTACTGGCGGCGCTGGAAAACACGCCCGGCACAGCGCGGGAAATCGTCGCTTTCAACGCCGGCGCGGCGCTCTATACCGCCAACCTGGCGGCAAGCATCGGCGAGGGCATCGGCAAGGCGCGCGAAGCCATTGCCAGTGGTGCGGCGCGCCAGAAGGTGGACCAGTTCGTCCAATTCACCGGCAAGTTTTCATGAGCGACATCCTGAACAAGATCCTCGCCGTCAAGCGCGAGGAAGTCATTGCCGCCAAGGCCGCCAAGCCGCTCGACGCGGTTCGCGCCGAGGCGATCGGACAACCGCCCGCGCGTGATTTCGTCGCCGCCGTTCGGGCGAAGATCGCCGCCGGTCATCCCGCAGTCATTGCCGAAATCAAGAAGGCCAGCCCGTCAAAAGGCGTTCTGCGCGCGGATTTTCGCCCCACGGAGATCGCCGCCAGTTACGAGCGACATGGCGCCGCCTGCCTCTCCGTACTCACCGACCGGCAGTTTTTCCAAGGCGCGCCCGAGTACCTGCAAGCCGCCCGTGCCGCCTGTCACCTACCGGTGCTGCGCAAGGACTTCATGATCGATGCGTATCAGATCTACGAAGCCCGGGCCATGGGCGCGGACGCCATCTTGCTGATCGTTGCGGCACTTTCCGTGCCCGAGATGCTGGAATTGGAGGCAGTGGCCGGCGAACTGGGCCTCGCCGTGCTCGTGGAAGCGCACGACGGCGCCGAACTGGATGACGCTTTGCGTCTTAAGACGCCGTTAATTGGCATCAACAATCGGGATTTGCGGTCCTTCTCGGTCAGTCTTGAGACCACCCTCGGTCAGTTGTCGCGTATTCCCGACAACCGTATCGTCGTCACCGAGTCGGGCATTCTGACTACTGCCGATGTAGCCCGGATGCGGGCCGGAAACGTCAATGCCTTCCTGGTTGGCGAGGCATTCATGCGGGCGCACGATCCGGGCCTGGAACTGGCTCATCTTTTCTCCTGATACGACTCGGCTGGCCCGCCCTTCGAATTCGATTCCAGGCATCGAATCTTCTTTGCTTTCAATTGATTGCCAGCGCACAAAGGGTTTCGCTGGGCGTCGGCGGGAAACGGCGTGCCATTGCTGCTCGTCTGTTGCAAAAACCCCACAAACTGGCAGCGCCGAACGCACCAAACCGGGCTTTCGCTTGCTCCGCATTGGTGCTCAAGCGACAATTCGTGCAGCTTTCCTAGAGGGAAGTTGCAGCGGTAGCAGTGGCCAACCACGTGGAGTCATTGAACCCGCAATCTCAACCAATAAGGAGATTCATATGCAGAAGAAACTGATCGCCATGGCCGTCGCCGGCCTTGTTTCCGGCGCCCCTGGCCCAGCGCAACCGTGTATCGTCGAACTCTTCGTACCTTGGCTTCAAGGGTGCCGAGTCCCTGGGCAACGGCATGACCGCCGTCTTCCAGTTCGAGGGTACCGTTGGTCCCGATTCCGCGTCCGGCCTCACGATGAACCGTGACACGTTCGCTGGCCTGGCCGGTGGTTTCGGCACCGTCGCCATGGGTAACCTGACCGGCCCGACCCGTGGTCTGGGTGCCGCAATGGACCCCTATCCCGGTGCCACCGGCATTGGCGTCAACTCCTCCCTCCTCGGCAAGCTTGGCGGTGAGCGTCTTGTCAATGCTGCCGCCGGTACTTCCGCGGCGACTTGCGGCGCGTCCACGACCTGCTCCTCCATCTTCGACACCCGCTGGACCAACGTCATTGCCTACATCAGCCCGTCCTTCGGCGGCATGAATGTGACCGCGGCCTACGTTGCCAACGAGAACAAGAGCAGCGACGGCGCCTCCGGTACCGCCGCCCAGCGCAACACCTGGGGTTACGACGTTGGCTTCAAGTATGACAACGGCCCGATCATGGCCGCCCTGACCCAGAACCAGGCTAAGATTGGCGACACCGGCAGCACCAAGGCCACCGACACCCGCCTGGGTGGCAAGTTCAAGATGGCCGCCTTTAGTGTTGGCCTGCTGTGGGATCGTGTGAAGGTGGAATCTGCTGGCAATACCGCCAAGCGCACGGCCTGGATCATCCCGGCGACCTTCAATATGGGTCCCATGGATATCATCGGCCAATACGGCCGCGCTGGCGACGTGTCCGGCACTTCCGACACCGGTGGCAAGCTGGCCTCGATCGGTGTCAATTACAACCTGTCGAAGCGCACCATGTTGAAGGCTGTCTACTCGCAAGTCACCAACGAGACCAACGCGACGTACGACTTCGGTGTCAATGCCGCCGGTGCTGCCGCCGGTGCCGACCCGAAGGGCTTCCAGGTTGGTATCCGTCACTCCTTCTAATCGACTCCTGTCGATCTGAAGTTAGAACGGCCGCCTTCGGGCGGCCGTTTTTCATTTGTGCCGCTGGTTTGTACCGCCCATCGGACAAAGAAAAAGGCCACCTAAAGAAGGTGGCCTTTGTTGATTTGTGGTGGAGAGGATGAGGATCGAACTCACGACCTCCGCATTGCGAACGCGGCGCTCTCCCAGCTGAGCTACCCCCCCACATCGAGCGCGGATTATAAATGAACCGCCGGCAATTTGGAATTCTCGAAGCGCGAAACCCTGAAACAGCAGGGGCGCCGAAGCGCCCCTGATATGCCGAAAGGGAGGAGCGTCAAGCCGAGAACGAGGAACCGCAGCCGCAGGTACTGGTGGCGTTCGGGTTCTTGATGACGAACTGAGACCCTTCCAGTCCTTCCGTATAGTCGATCTCGGCGCCGACTAGGTACTGATAACTCATCGGGTCGATGAGTAGCGTGACGCCATTCTTTTCCATGACGGAATCGTCGGCATTGGCCACCTCGTCAAAGGTGAAACCGTACTGGAAACCGGAGCAGCCGCCACCGGTGACGAAAACGCGCAACTTCAATTCCGGATTGCCCTCTTCTTGAATCAGATCACGCACTTTGTTGGCCGCGTTGTCGGTGAAGAGCAGCGGCATCGGCAGGTCGTTAGCACTCATGTTTTTCTCCTGTTCACTCTGTTGGGGGGTATTACGACTTCGAGATTATCGGCGCCCGTGGTGCACGGGTCAATTGCTGCTCGCGGCAAGCTTCAACTCCACTGACTTGGCCAATTGGCCAGCATGAACCAGCCGGCCCTGCACAACCGCGCCAAGATGCATCTCGATCGCGTTGTACTCCAGATCCCCCGTCACTCGGGCCTTCGCCTGAAGCTCGACAAAGCCGGATGACGTGACCGGACCGATGACTGTGCCGTTGATCACTAGATGGGGGACGGAAATCTCTCCTTCAATGGTGGCGTGCTCGCTAATTACCAAGGTGCTGGATTGCTCGCCGGTGGCCCGGACATTGCCTTTGATCTGGCCATCGATCCGCAATCCCCCGGAAAAGTTCACATCGCCGGAGATGCTCGTCTCAGCGCCGATCAGCGTGTCAATCCGGCTCTGCGGCTTGCTGGCTTTCTTGAATATCATATGGATGGCTCCTAAAGGGAAACGCTTTGCGAAGCTTGAACGGCGCCGTCACGGATCAATCGCGCCTCAAGACGCTTGATCTTCGCCTCCGGAGGAATCTGAAAGGTACCCTCGACGCTGCGAAAATTCCTGAACGAAAAGGCGAACTTGTCTGCCGCCGGGTCGCTGGTTCGTGGAAAAACGATCATATCATCGGCCCCCCCTGCTTGCAGAACCGTGACGTGCAGTTCCAATGACGCCTTGAACTCGTGTTTGGCTTGGGTGCCGCGGCGCGCGGCCAGCATGCGGTAACGATACCGTCCTGGCGCGCCGTCGGGCTCGATGCGCAAGCCGCTCAGGCTGATCGATTCGGTCCTTTCGCCGCCGCTGGCGAGATTCTCAAAGACAGCCAGACTCTCCTTCAGGCGGACATTCTCTTCCTCCAGCGTCTTGACCTGGGTAGACATACGGGCCAGCGCCGTACGTTCGATTTGCAGATTGCTTTCCCCGGCATTGGCGACGGCACGCAAATGCGCCGCTTCGCCTTCCAGAGCAATCAACTTCTCTTTCAGCGACCTGATCTCGCCAACACTTTCGCTCTGATCAAAACCGGCAAACCTCCGTCCGGCGTCGTAAGTCCAGCCTGCCAGGGCCAAAGCGAACGCCAGCATGACGACCGTCGCCAGCGCGCGCCAGTACCAAGGCACATGGGTGCGCACCGCCATGCGCGGCGCAGCGATACCGAAGCGCCCGCGCAGACGGCGGAGTGTCAGGGCAAGACGGGAACCTGCGAAAGCGCGGTGCATTCTTCGCAACCGAACATGAGGTTCATATTCTGGACCGCTTGGCCGGCGGCGCCCTTGGTCAGGTTGTCGATGACGGACAACACGACCAGCGTATCCCCGCCTTGGGGGCGATGGATGGCAATACGGCAGGTATTCGATGCACGCACCGAGCGGGTTTCCGGATGCGACTTCGGCGGCAGAACATCGACAAAGGGCTCGCCGGCATACCGCTTTTCGAACAAGCCTTGAAAATCTTGCTCACTTGTGACGCGCGCGTAGAGGGTGGCATGGATACCCCGAATCACGGGCGTCAGATGAGGCACGAACGTCAGGCCCACCGAACGGCCAGCAGCAAACCCCAGGCCTTGGCGTATCTCCGGCAAATGGCGGTGTCCGGCAACGGCATAGGCCTTGAAGTTGTCGGAGGCCTCCGCGAACAGGATATGGGTTTCCGCCTTGCGGCCAGCCCCCGAAACACCGGACTTGCAGTCGGCGATCAGGTGTTCGGTATCGACACAACCCGCCTCGATCAGCGGCAGTAGGCCGAGTTGGGCGGCGGTCGGATAGCAGCCCGGGTTCGCCACCAGCCGCGCCTTGCGAATGGCCTCGCGATTGACTTCCGGCAGGCCATACACGGCGTCGGCCACCAGATCCGGCGACGCATGAGTCATGCCGTACCACTTCTCCCAGACGGCGATGTCCTTGATGCGAAAGTCGGCGGCCAGATCAATGACGCGTACGCCGGCATCGAGCAGAGCACGGGCTTGCTGCATGGCGATGCCGTTTGGCGTGGCGAAGAAGACGACGTCGCAACGATCAAGCGGGGCATCCTTGGGGTCGCTGAACTTGACGCCCACCCGACCGCGCAGGCTCGGGAACATGTCGGACACCGCCGTTCCGGCTTCGCCGCGCGAAGTGATGGCCGCAAGTTCGACTTCCGGATGCTGCGCCAACAAGCGCAATAGTTCGACACCGGTGTACCCGGTACCGCCAACAATTCCGACCTTGATCATTTGGTGTTCTCCTGGGAAAGCCGCGGTTCAAGACTGCAAAACCATGGATTGTAGCCAGCAGGACAAAAAAGCCGCCCGGAGTTTCCCGCGGGCGGCCTTCTCGGCAAGACGCAAGAAGCGGCTTAGCGCTTCGAGAACTGCTTGCGGCGACGCGCCTTGTGGAAGCCGACCTTCTTGCGCTCCACTTCGCGCGCATCGCGGGTAACGAAGCCGGCCTTGGACAGAACCGGTTTCAACTCGGCGTTGTATTCCATCAGCGCCCGGGTGATGCCATGACGAACGGCACCGGCCTGGCCGGATTCGCCACCTCCCGTGACATTCACCATGATGTCGAACGTGGCCACATGCTCGGTCAGTTCGAGCGGCTGACGAACCACCATGCGGCCCGTCTCACGGGAAAAGAACTCATCGACCGGCTTGTCGTTGACAACGAACTTGCCGCTGCCGGTCTTCATGAACACGCGCGCCACCGCCGTCTTGCGGCGACCGGTGCCATAGTAGTAGTTGGCTGCCATGTCTATTCCTGTTAGATGGTCGGGAAGGGCTTCGGCTGCTGCGCGGTATGCGGGTGAGCGGCGCCGGAGTAGCACTTCATTTTCTTCGCCATCGCATAGCCCAGTGGCCCTTTGGGCAGCATGCCCTTGACGGCCTTTTCCAGAATGCGCCCCGGAAAACGCTGCTGAAGCTTGGTGAAGTTGGTTTCGTAGATGCCACCGGGGTAACCGGAATGGCGGAAATACTTCTTGTCCTGGGCTTTGTCGCCCGTGACGCGCAACTTTTCGACATTGACCACGACGATGTAGTCGCCAGTATCGACGTGCGGGGTGTATTCGGTCTTGTGCTTGCCGCGCAGGCGATGCGCGATCTGGGCAGCCAGGCGGCCGAGCACCTTGTCCGTCGCATCAACGACGAACCAGTCGCGCTTCACTTCAAGCGGCTTGGCGGAAAAGGTTTTCATGACGGGGTTTCCTTGCTTCATGGGCCGCCGCCTGACAATATGCGGGCAACGGACGTTTCTTCGGAAAAGCCGCGCATTCTAGGCGAAACAATCCCGCCTTGTCAAACGCGATTCCGAGTTGCCCAACTGACAAAAAAAAGCGCAACCCTGGAAAGGGTTGCGCTGAATCCACACCAAAGGAGGAGGGTGGAGGAGACACCGGGGGAAACGCCATCCTGCAAACGAGCCGCGTTTCGATGGGTCAAGTATTCCAGAACTTATTGTGCAGTGCAAGAATTTTGTGCGTGGCACCAAATTCCTAGATTAAGAACTTGCCTAGAATGTTGCCTGGTTGACACAGGAGAACTCCCCATGGAATGTACAGTGCGCTGGCACGAAGGCATGAGCTTTATCGCGGAAACCGGTAGCGGGCACTTGGTGGCAATGGATGGCGCTCCCGAAGCAGGCGGTCACAATTGGGCACCACGGCCATTGGAAATGCTGCTGGCGGGGGCTGGTGGCTGCACATCGTTCGACATCATCATGATCTTGCAGCGCGGCCGTCAGGATATTGTCGATTGCCAGGTAAAGATCAGCGCCGACCGGGCCGACACGGATCCCAAGGTATTCACCCGCATCCATTTTCACTTCACGGTCAAGGGCCGGGCGCTAAAGGCGGATGCCGTGGAACGGGCGATCAAGCTATCGGCGGAGAAATACTGCTCGGCATCGATCATGCTCGGCAAGACCGCCGAGATCACGCATAGCTGGGAAATCGCCGAGCCCTAAGCGCCTAGAGGTGATAGGCGGTCGCGGTCATCACCTTCGACATCGACTTCATGGCCGCCTTCACGGGCGCCGGCAGTTCCCGTGCGCCCCAATGCACGGCAGTTTCCGCGTGGCGAATCTCATCCGCCTTCATCTGGTCGACCACCGCCCGCGAGCGCTGGTCCTGTACCGGCAGGCTGGCCAGATGGCTGTCCAGATGCGACTCGACCTGGCGCTCTGTCTCGGCCAGGAATCCGAGACTCCAATCATCGCCCAACTTGCCGGCAACCATACCGATCGCCAGTGATCCCGCATACCAGAGCGGATTGAGCAGGCTCTTGCGGCCACCGAGTTCGCCAATGCGCCGCTCCGTCCAGTTGAGATGCTCGGTTTCCTCCCACGCCGCCTGGTGCAGGGCCAGGCGGATCGCGGGATCTCGGCAGGTGAGTGCCTGCCCTTGATAAAGGGCCTGGGCACAAACCTCGCCCACATGATTGACGCGCATCAGGGCCGCCGCATGAACACGCTCGGCTTCATCCAACGGCAGATCGGGCAGGTCCTGGCCGGGCATGGCGCGACCCGTCGGGGCGCTGGCGAACACCGTGCGCAAGGCCTTGTCGAACTCCAGTATCAAGCGGTCGATCACGGCGCCCTCGGATGTTTGCCGAGGCGCAACGCGGTCCGCCCATCATCCGCACTGTCGATCGGCGTCGCCAGAGGGCAGAAAAGATCACGATTCAGGGCCGCATGATGGCGATTCACCGGCTTGTTCTCGATGGGTCGCCAGTCGGCGATCCGGGCCAGCGCCCAGGCGCCATCGGCTCGACCACTCGCATACAGCCTGTATTCGCCAGTCTTGCAACGAATACCCTCATAGGACGTGTTGGTGGCGCCGCCCGCGGTCTTGATGACCAGGGCGTAGCGGACGATCCCATCCTTGCCGACGCTGAGGGTGGAAGCATCGATGAAAAACCGATTGGCGGTCCCGGCGCTCACGTAGAACTCGACCAGATCGGCGTCCTTGGGAAACCCGGGCGGCGCGACCTGCTCTTCGACCCATTCCGGCGCATCCACGTCGCGACCGACCGCCTGATGCACCCCGAGATCCTTGGCGATATCCGCCCGAGCCAGGCCGACAACCAGAAGTTCGGCCAAACACAGCATCCAGAACCGCGGCCGCATGATCGGCCTACTCCCCGGCACTGCGCGCCAGCGGCGCATACGGCTTGCGCTCGCGGCCGCCCTGGCCCAGCAGAAGGCGAGACAACTCGGACAAGGCCTGCTCATACACTGCGCGCTTGAACTCGATCACCGACTCCAGCGGCACCCAGAAATCGCTCCAGCGCCAAGCGTCGAATTCCGGATGTTCGGTGGCCCGCAGGCAGACATCGGAATCGCGGCCGACCAGACGCAGGAGAAACCAGATCTGCTTCTGGCCCCGATACGTGCCTCGCCACTCGCGGCGGACCCAGTGTTTGGGCACGTCGTAGCGCAACCAATCGCGCGTGCGCCCCACGATTCGGACATGTTCCGGCAACAGCCCGACCTCCTCGTGCAATTCGCGGAACATGGCCTGTTCGGGCGTTTCGCCCTTCTTAATGCCCCCTTGCGGGAACTGCCAGGAATGTTCGCGGATCCGCTTGCCCCAGAAGACTTCGTTGTGCTGATTGACCAGAATGATGCCGACGTTCGGGCGATAACCTTCCCGGTCGAGCATGATGCAACCTTCGGATGTTTGATTGCGATCCATTCTTCCACAGTTGGCGCGGCAAGGAAAGAACGCCGGCAACGGTAAAATGCACCTTTTTCTCCGGCAGGATTGAACCCATGCGCGCCAGTCAGTTTTTCATCGCCACCCTCAAGGAAGCCCCCGCCGACGCGGAAGTCGTCAGCCAGAAGCTGATGCTGCGCGCCGGCATGATCAAGCGACTCGCCGCGGGTATCTACACCTGGATGCCGCTGGGCCTGCGGGTCATGCGCAAGGTTGAGCGCATCGTCCGCGAGGAAATGGACCGCGCCGGCGCCATCGAACTATTCATGCCCGCGGTACAACCCGCCGAACTCTGGCAGGAATCGGGCCGCTGGGAAAAGTACGGCCCCGAGCTCTTGCGCTTCAAGGACCGCCACAGCCGCGAATTCGTCATCGGCCCCACGCACGAGGAAGTCATCACCGACGTGGTTCGGCGCGAGATAAGGAGCTATCGGCAATTGCCCCGGCACTTCTACCAGATCCAGACCAAGTTCCGCGACGAGATCCGGCCGCGTTTTGGTGTCATGCGCGGCCGCGAATTCACCATGAAGGACGGCTATTCCTTCCATGCCTCCTTCGCGGACCTGGAGCGGGAATACGACAACATGTACCAGACCTACAGCCGCATCTTCACTCGGCTTGGCTTGGGCTTTCGCGCCGTGGCGGCGGATACGGGGTCGATCGGCGGCACGGGCTCGCATGAATTCCATGTACTGGCGGATTCCGGCGAGGATGCCATCGCCTTCTGCCCGGATTCCGACTACGCGGCAAACGTCGAATTGGCCGAGGCGATAGGGCCGGTGGTGCCGCGCGGTGCCGCCGTCGAAGCCCTGGAAAAGAAGGCTACGCCGGGGAAGATTCGTTGCGAGGACGTCGCCGACTATCTGGCCACGGCGCTGACTCGTACTGTCAAGGCCATCGCGGTGATGCACGAGGTCGATGGCGGGAAGGAGTTCTCCCTGCTGCTGATCCGCGGCGACCACACTCTCAACGAAATCAAGACCAGCAAGCTGCCTGGCCTCGATCCGTTCCGTTTCGCCACCGACGACGAAGTCGAGCGCTTTCTCGGCTGCCGCCCCGGCTACATTGGCCCTGTCGGCATCGATCGCCAGACGGTGCGCGTCATCGCCGATCGCACGGTGGCGGCGATGGACAACTTCGTCTGCGGTGCCAACGAAGCAGGCTACCACCTGACCGGTGCCAACTGGGGACGCGACCTGCCCGAGCCGGATGTGGTGGCCGATATTCGCAACGTCGTCGCCGGTGACCCATCGCCCGACGCCAAGGGAAGTCTTGAGCTCTGTCGCGGCATCGAGGTTGGCCATATCTTTCAATTGCGCACCCGATATGCCGAAGCTCTCCAGTGCAAGTTCCTCGACGAACAGGGCAAGGAGCGGATCATGGAGATGGGCTGCTATGGCATCGGCGTCACCCGCATCGTCGGCTCGGCCATCGAGCAGGGCCACGACGAGCGCGGCATCATCTTCCCGGCCGCCATCGCCCCCTTTGAGGTGGTGATCGCACCGATGGGCTATCACAAGTCGGCAGCCGTGCGCGAAGCGGCCGACCAGCTCCGCGACGATCTCGTCGCCTGCGGGGTGGACGTCATTCTCGACGACCGCGACGAACGGCCCGGCGCGATGTTCGCCGACTGGGAGTTGATCGGCGTGCCACACCGCATTGTCATCGGCGAACGTGGCCTGAAAGAAGGCAAGTTCGAGTACAAAGGCCGTCGAGACGCGGATGCGACCATGGTGCTAGCGCAAGACATGGTGAAGTTCCTGCGCGGCAAGTTGTCCGCTTGATGATCAGGCTCGTTGCGGCGCTGGCGCTGTTCGCCAGTGCCGGCACGGCGTGGGCGGGCGCCCAGAAGTACGAACCCCTGGCGGCTAGCGTGCAGGCGGCCCTGCATGCCGCCGTCGCCGACCAGGCCTCGCCGGAACCCAAGTTTCCCAGCCTGCAGGAGAAGATCGAATGGCTGGCGGAAATGTCGCGCCGGCTTGAAAAGCGCATCCCCGACCGGCAGGGACGGCTGGAATTTCTCAAGACCGTGTACTACGAAGCCAAGCGCGCCGGACTCGAACCACAGCTGGTGCTGGGGCTGATTCAGGTGGAGAGTGGTTTCAAGAAGTATGCGGTTTCATCGGCTGGCGCCCGCGGCTACATGCAGGTCATGCCGTTCTGGATCAAGTTGATCGGCAACGGAGACCACAATCTGTTCCATCTGCGCACCAATCTGCGCTTCGGCTGCACGATCCTGCGTCACTACCTGGACATCGAAAAGGGCGACATCTACCGCGCCCTCGGCCGCTATAACGGCAGCCTGGGCGCGCCCGAATATCCCAATCTGGTACGCGGGGCTTGGGAAAAGCAGTGGGGCTGGGGTCAGCGGGTCATGGAGGCGCGGAAGTAGCTACCGCGCCCCCGGCATGAGGCCCTTCATGCCCCGCATCATCTTGGCCATGCCGCCCTTGGAAAACTGCTTCATCATCTTCTGCGTCTGCTCAAACTGGTTGAGCAGACGATTCACTTCCTGCACCTGAACGCCGGCACCCGTGGCAATGCGGCGCTTGCGACTTGCTTTGATGAGCTCGGGCTTCGCCCGCTCGCCCGGTGTCATGGAGTTGATGATGCCCTCGATGCGCCGAATCGACTTGTCCTCCACCGCGCCACCCGCCTGTTGGGCCATCTGCCCAAACTGTGCCGGCAGCTTTTCCAGCAGCGAGGACAAGCCGCCCATCTTGCGCATCTGGCCAATCTGCTCTTTGAAGTCGTTGAGATCGAAGCCCTTGCCGGACTTCATCTTCTTGACGAACTCCTGAGCTTTTTCCTGATCGACGTTGCGGTGCGCCTCCTCGACGAGGCCGAGGATGTCGCCCATGCCGAGGATGCGCGCGGCCATGCGCTCCGGATGGAACTCCTCAAGACCAGTGAGCTTTTCACCAATGCCGGCGAACTTGAGCGGCTTACCGGTCACCTGGCGCACCGACAGCGCCGCCCCGCCTCGGGCATCGCCATCGAGCTTGGTCAGGATGACGCCCGTCAGCGGCAATGTCTCACTGAATGCCTTGGCGGTGTTGACAGCGTCCTGGCCCAGCATGGCATCCACCACGAACAGGGTTTCGATCGGGTCTAGCGCGGCATGCAGGTCGCGCACTTCGGTCATCATGGCCTCGTCGATGGCCAAGCGGCCCGCCGTATCGACGAAGAGGACATCGTAGTAGTGCTTGCGGGCGTAGTCGAGCGCCGCCAGGGCAATATCCAAGGGCTTCTGGCCCACCGCCGACGGGAAGAAATCGATACCGGCCTGCGCCGAGACCATCTTGAGCTGTTCGATAGCCGCCGGCCGATACACGTCGCAACTGACCGCCAGCACCTTCTTCTTTTGGCGCTCCTTGAGCCACTTGCCCAGCTTGGCGGTCGTGGTGGTCTTGCCGGCACCCTGAAGACCGGCCATGAGCATCACCGCCGGCGGCTGTGTGGCGAGATTGAGGGTCGCCTTCTCACCCCCCATGAGATCGGTCAATTCACGGTGTACCACGCCCACCAGCGCCTGGCCCGGAGTCAGGGAGCCGACCACTTCCTGTCCGACCGCCTTTTCCTTGACGCGGGCGATGAACTCCTTGACCACCGGCAGCGCCACGTCGGCTTCCAGCAACGCCATGCGCACTTCGCGAAGCATCTCGGCGATGTTGTCTTCGGTCAAGCGCGCCTGGCCACGCAAGGTCTTTACGACCTTGGCCATCCGCTGAGTCAGGTTATCGAGCATGGAGAAATAATGACGAAAGGAAGGTTGCGAGCACCGAGGCGCAAGGCGGCAGGGAACGAATGCGGTAGACTTGCGCGATGTCATCGATTTTACTGCATCTGACCGCTGCCGCCCTCTATCTTGGTCTTGCGGTGCTGTCCTGGCGCACCCGTTGGCGCGGCCCCGCCCTTGATCGCCCGCCGGTCGGTTTGGCGCCGTGGGAGCGGGTCTGGCTGCTGGGAGCGTTGCTTGCGCACGGCGTCACGCTCGCCCAGGAGATATTCCCGGGGGACGCGATGCGATTCAGTTTCTCGATTGCGCTGTCCATGATTCTCTGGCTGGCCATCGCCTTCTACTGGATCGAAAGCTATTACGCACGCATGGAAGGCCTGCAAATGCTGAGTCTGCCTGTGGCAGCGGTCAGCGTACTACTGCCAAGCATTTTTCCCGGCCAGCATTTGCTGGCCAATGCCGGCTCCTTGCAGTTCCGCGCCCACTTCCTGATCGCGATGCTGGCTTATAGCCTCTTTACCTTGGCGGCGCTCCATGCGGTACTGATGGCGGTGGCCGAAAAGCGCTTGCATAAGGGTCGGCTCACACCGCTCCTGGCCAGTCTGCCGCCGCTGCTAACCATGGAGGCACTACTCTTCCAGTTGATCCATGTCGCTTTCGCCTTGCTGACCCTGACGCTCGCCTCGGGTGTTCTCTTTTCCGAATCCTTGTTCGGCAAGGCGTTGACGTTCAACCACAAGACAGTCTTCGCATTTTTGTCCTGGATCATTTTTGCCCATTTGCTGGCTGGCCGCCACTTGCGCGGCTGGCGTGGCCGCAAGGCGTTGCGCTGGACCCTGGCTGGCTTTGTCGCGCTGTTGCTGGCATACGTTGGCAGCCGCTTCGTGCTGGAAGTCGTTCTCGGCCGCGCCGTCTGACCCGGCTCCGATGGAAGGGATTCCACTCTCCGCCCTGGTCGGCACTCTCGTTGTCCTGCTGATCCTCTCGGCTTTTTTCTCCATGACCGAGACCGGCATGATGGCGGCGAATCGTTACCGCCTGCGCCATCTGGCCAGCCAGGGACATCGTGGCGCCCGGCTGGCGCTCGACCTCCTCGGCCGAACCGACAAGATGCTGGGGGTCATATTGCTCGGCAACAACCTGGTCAACGTCGGCGCGGCCACGCTGGTCAGCATCATCACCATCGAGTTGTTCGGCGAAGAAAAATGGGCGCTCGGTATTGGTACGCTGGTCACCACTTTCGCCATTCTGGTGTTTTCGGAGATCACTCCCAAGATCATAGGCGCCGCCTACGCCGACCGCCTCGCGCTGTTCCTTGGCTATCTGCTGTGGCCCCTGCTGCGCGCGGCCTATCCGATAGTCTGGTTCGTCAACTTGTTTGCATCCGGCTTGCTCCGGATTCTGCATCTCCGGCCCGGGGCGGGTCACGAGTCGAGCCGGCTATCGCCGGAGGAACTGCGTGCGATGGTGTTGGAATCCAGCCATGCCATTCCACACCAGCACCGCGACATCCTGCTGAACATGTTCGAACTGGAACAAGTCACGGTCGAGGACATCATGGTGCCGCGCGGCGACATGGAATGCATCGATATCGAGGCGCCGATCGAGGACATTCAGGCGCAACTGGCCACGAGCTATCACACACGATTGCCGGTGGTGGCGGGGGATCCCGGCAACGTCATCGGCATTCTCCACCAGCGCCGCCTGCTCGGCAGCGCGCTGGCCGGAGCACTGGACAGCGACACGCTGCGCGCGCAGCTCGTCGAACCCTATTTCATCCCGGCGGCCACGCCGGTCTACGCGCAACTACAGTTCTTCCGCGAGAACCGGCAACGCCAAGGCTTGGTGGTCGACGAGTACGGCGAGCTCCTCGGACTGGTCACGCTGGAAGACATCATCGAAGAACTGGTCGGGAAGTTCACCACCAGCATGCCCGGATCCAGCGCCGACTCGGTGTGGGATGCCGACGGTGCTACCCTTGTGGACGGCAGCCACAGCCTCCGCGAGCTGAACCGCCGGCTGGGCCTCGATCTGCCCCTGGACGGCCCGAAGACGCTTAGCGGCCTCATTGTCGAGTATCTACAGGACATTCCGGAGACCGATGTCTGTCTTCGTATTGGCGGCGTAGCCATGGAAATTGTGCAGACGCAGGACCGGCGAATCAAGATCGTCAAGCTGCTTCGGCCGACAACAGGGACGTAAATGGTCTTCTGTTCAGGTTGGCGCCATCTTTACAAACCCCTGCCACACGGGCATCATCGGCTCGATATGTTCGGCATAAATCACGCCCCAACGGGCAACCATCGGCGATGACGGTCGCAACTCCGGCGACACTGAGCGGTTTGGCTCGCGCGCTCGTCCAGCAGGAGCGGCTCAGGGAGTCCGAAGCGGAAAGGATAGCCGCCGAGGCCAAACCCGATTCCGGCGGGTTCGTTGGTCAGTTGATCGCCTCGGGCCGGATGAAATCCCGCGAGATTGCCACGTTTGCCGCCCAGACGTTCGGCTACCCCCTGATCGATCTCGACAGCTACTCCGACGAGCATTTCGCCCGCGACGCCATCGATCCTCGCGTCATGCGCAGCCATCAGGTTCTCGCCCTGTTGCGACGAGGCAATCGCTTGGCGGTCGCGCTGGCGGACCCGACCAATCTGCGGGCGCTCGACGAAATCCGCTTTCAAACGGGCATGACCGTCGACCCGGTGGTGGTCGAAGCGGACAAGCTTGCCGCCATGGTTGGCAAGCTGACCGAAAAGACGGAAACGGCGCTACAAAACCTGATGGATGACGAACTCAGTCTTGAGTTCGAAGATGAAAACGCGATTGATGCCGCCGCCGATGCTGCCGCGGCGGCGGCGGAAGTGGACGATGCGCCGGTCGTCAAGTTCATCCAGAAGATCCTTCATGACGCGATCGCCGAGGGTGCGTCGGACATTCACTTCGAACCCTACGAAAAGTACTATCGCATCCGCCTCCGCGTAGATGGTGTCCTGCGCGAGATAGCCCAGCCACCGCTGGTCATCAAGGAAAAGATCGCGTCGCGGATCAAGGTCATCTCCCGGCTCAATATTGCGGAAAAGCGGGTGCCGCAGGACGGCCGCATGAAGCTCGCGTTGACCAAGAACCGCTCCATCGACTTCCGGGTCAGCACGCTGCCAACACTGCACGGCGAGAAGATCGTGTTGCGTATCCTCGACTCGAGTTCGGCGATGCTCGGCATCGACGCGCTCGGCTACGAGCCCGATCAGCGCGACGCCTTGCTCGCCGCGGTCGGCCGCCCCTATGGCATGGTACTGGTGACCGGCCCGACCGGCAGCGGGAAGACAGTGTCTCTATATACCTGCCTGAACATTCTCAATCAGCCAGGCACCAATATCTCGACCGCCGAGGATCCGGCCGAAATCAATCTGGCCGGCATCAACCAGGTCAACGTCGACGACAAGGTCGGCCTTACGTTCGCGGCAGCCCTCAGGTCATTCTTGCGCCAGGATCCGGACATCATCATGGTCGGCGAAGTCCGCGACCTGGAAACGGCGGAAATCGCGGTCAAGGCCGCCCAAACCGGGCACCTGGTGTTGTCCACCCTGCATACCAACGACGCCCCGCAAACCTTGACGCGGCTGATGAACATGGGGGTGCCAACTTTCAACATCGCATCCAGCATCATCCTGATTACCGCGCAGCGCCTCGCGCGGCGGCTTTGCACTTGCAAGGTACCGATTGAGGTACCCCGCGAAACCCTCCTCAATGCCGGCTTCAGCGAGGAGGACCTGGACGGCGGTTGGCAGCTCTATGGTCCGGGGAGTTGCGAGCGGTGCAAGGGTTCGGGCTACAAGGGCCGTCTCGGTATCTACCAGGTCATGCCGATCTCGGAGGAGATTCAGCGCATCATCATGGCCAGCGGCACATCGCTCGACATCGCCGCTCAGGCCCAGGCCGAGGGGGTACGCAACTTGCGCGAATCCGGCCTGCTAAAAGTCAAGCAAGGCGTCACGTCCCTCGACGAGGTGCTGGCTACCACCAACGAATAACCAGTCCAACACGCAAGCGGAAAGGACAACGCCATGGCGGCACCCAAGAAACCGGTGAAGAAAGACCTCGGGGTCAAGGAATTCAACTTCATCTGGGAAGGCAAGGACAAGACCGGCAAGACCGTGCGTGGGGAAATGCGCGCGGCCAGCGAAGCCGTCGTCAGCACCACCTTGCGCCGGCAAGCGATCCTGCCGGTCAAGGTCAAGAAGCAGACGTTCCGCAAGGGCGGCAAGGTCGGCGAAAAGGACATCACCTTGTTCACCCGACAACTGGCCACGATGCTGAAATCAGGGGTTCCGCTGCTCCAGGCGTTCGACATCGTCGCCAAGGGCTCCTCGAATACCGCGGTTGCGCGCCTGCTCATGGACGTCAAGGCCGAAGTGGAAACCGGCTCCTCCCTCAACCAGGCCTTCCGCAAACACCCCCTGCATTTCGACGCTCTTTACTGCAACCTCATCGAGGCTGGCGAGCAGGCAGGTATCCTGGACGCCTTGCTGGAACGCTTGGCGACCTACAAGGAAAAGATTCTCGCAATCAAGTCGAAAATCAAGGCTGCCCTGTTCTATCCGGTCTCGGTTCTCGTGGTCGCCTTCATTGTGATGGCGGTCATCATGATTTTCGTGATTCCCTCCTTCAAGAAGGTGTTCACCAGCTTCGGCGCGGACTTGCCCGCGCCGACATTGCTCGTCATTGCCATCTCGGACTTTTTCGTCGACAACTGGTACTTCATCTTTGGCGGCATCGGCGGCGGCATCTATGCTTTCTTCTACGTATGGAAGCGATCGGTGCCCATGCAGATCGTCATGGATCGGCTGATCCTGCGCATACCCATATTCGGCCCGGTGGTGCGCAAGGCGACGATTGCGCGCTGGACGCGTACGTTGTCGACCATGTTTGCCGCCGGGGTACCTCTGGTGGAAGCCCTGACTTCGGTCGGCGGCGCCGCCGGGAACCACATCTACAAGATTGCCACCCAACAGATTCAGAATGAGGTAAGCACTGGTTCCAGCCTCACGGTGGCGATGCAAAACGCCGATGTCTTTCCGAGCATGGTGATTCAGATGGTGTCCATCGGCGAGGAATCCGGCCAACTGGATTCGATGCTCGGCAAGGTGGCCGACTTCTTCGAGGGGGAGGTCGATGATGCCGTCGACGCTCTCTCAAGCCTCATGGAACCAATGATCATGGTCGTATTGGGCACATTGATCGGCGGCATGATCGTTGCCATGTACCTGCCGATCTTCAAGCTTGGCGCCGTGATCTAGGCATTCGATGGACTCCATTCTGCTGCAACCGGGCGGCTTGCTCATCGCCGCCACGGCTCTCCTCGGGCTCTTGATCGGCAGCTTCCTTAACGTGGTCATTTATCGCCTGCCACGAATGATGGAGCGTGACTGGGCGACACAATGCGCTGAACTGCGCGGCGAGATGGTCGCCCCAGGGGAACCATTCTCGCTGGTCAGCCCACGCTCCCGTTGTCCCCACTGCGGCCGGCCGATCGGCGCCTTCGAGAATATCCCCATCGTGAGTTTCCTGCTGATGCGGGGTCGTTGCCGGGGCTGCGGCAAGGGTATCAGTTGGCGTTATCCCGTGGTGGAGGCCCTGACTGGAGTGCTCTTCGGCCTCGGCGCCTGGCAGTTCGGTCCCAGCCTGGCGGCAGTGGGCGCGGTTGGGTTTGTGGCGGCGATGATTGCCCTCACCTTCATCGACCTGGACACCCAGTTGCTACCCGACGATATCACGCTGCCGCTGCTCTGGTCCGGCCTGCTGCTCAACGTCACCGGCACCTTCACTGACCTGACCAGCGCGGTCATCGGCGCGGTGGCCGGCTACCTCAGCCTATGGTCGGTTTACTGGCTGTTCAAACTGGTAACCGGCAAGGAAGGCATGGGCTATGGCGATTTCAAGTTGTTGGCCGCGATTGGCGCCTGGCTGGGCTGGCAAGTGCTGCCTCTAACCATACTGCTATCGTCCTTCGTTGGCGCACTGGTCGGTATCGCCCTCATCGTTCTGGCGCGACATGGGCGTAACGTGCCCATCCCGTTCGGGCCCTATCTCGCCGCCGCCGGCGTTATTGCCCTGTTCTGGGGGAAACCCCTGACCCGGGCGTATCTCGGCCTGCTGTAACCACCGCTCGGCGCCCGCCGGCGGCCTTGAAACAGCCACCGACGGCCCTCATCTTGCTCCGGCAAGCGCGCTGCAATCCCTTTGTTGGCAGGTGCTTACGTTATAATTCAGCACTTTCCCGGAGAAATCGATGCCCATCTACGCTTATCGTTGCAGCGGCTGCGGCCTGGAGCAGGATGTCATGCAGAAAATGTCCGATGCGCCGCTCACCACGTGCCCGCAATGCAAGACCGAGACTTTCGGCAAACAACTGACCGCACCAGGTTTCCACCTGAAGGGTAGCGGTTGGTACCAGACCGATTTCAAGGGTGGCTCGGGTACCGCAAAATCCGAAAGCAAGAGCGACAGCCCGCCTCCCTGCCAAGGTGGCACGGGGTCCTGCGCCTGCAACTGACCGGCTTTTCTTGCCCAACCCGCTACTTGAAAAAGTACTTCATTACCGGTCTCCTGATCTGGATCCCCTTGGCCATCACGGTCTGGGTGCTGACTTTGATCGTCCAGACGATGGACCAGTCGCTGCTGCTCCTGCCGCAAGCGATTCGACCGGAAAGACTGCTGGGGATCTACATCCCGGGCATCGGCGCACTGCTGACGATCCTGGTCGTCTTGCTGACCGGACTGGTGGCGGCGAATATCGTCGGGCAGCGGCTGGTGCGCTTCTGGGAAGCCCTGTTGGCCCGGATCCCGGTGGTAAAGTCGATCTACTACAGCGTCAAGCAGATCAGCGACACCCTGTTCTCCGGCAGCGGCGAGGCGTTTCGCAAGGTGCTGCTGGTTCGCTACCCGCATCCGCAAGCCTGGTCGGTCGCGTTCCAGACCGGGATACCCGCGCAAGAAGTCGTCAAACAGGTCGGAGACGAACTCGTCAGTGTGTTTATCCCCACGGCGCCAAGCCCGGTCAATGGTTTCTTTTTCTTCGTCAAGAAGAGCGACACCATCGAGCTCGACATGAGCGTCGACGATGCCCTGAAGTACATTGTCTCCATGGGCGTGGTCGGGCCGACGCCGCGTGATGCCAACCTTGTCGGCCGCGCCCAGAACGAGTAAGCGGCCCCACGACTCCGCGCCAAACGGCGCCCCCATTCACCGAACAACGGAACTAGCGATGCGTACCCACTATTGCGGCCACCTGAACGCCGGCCACACCGACCGGATCGTCACTCTTTGTGGTTGGGCACACCGTCGCCGCGACCATGGCGGCGTCATCTTCATCGACCTTCGCGACCGCGAAGGGCTCGCGCAAGTGGTCTGCGACCCGGATCGGGCCGCGATGTTCGAACGCGCCGAGACCGTGCGCAACGAGTTCGTCCTCAAGATCACCGGCAAAGTACGCCGTCGGCCGACCGGCACGGAGAACCCCAACCTGCCCTCGGGCGAAGTTGAGATCCTTTGCCACGACCTGGAGATTCTGAACGCGGCTGTCACGCCGCCGTTTCAACTCGACGACGAGAATCTCTCCGAACAAGTGCGCCTCGTCAATCGGGTCATCGACCTGCGCCGGCCGCAGATGCAGAAGAACATGATGCTGCGCTACAAGACAGCGATGGCTTTCCGCCGTTTCCTGGACGCCAATGGCTTCATCGATATCGAAACACCGATGCTGACCAAGAGCACGCCGGAAGGTGCCCGGGACTATCTGGTCCCCTCGCGCGTCCATCCTGGACAGTTCTTCGCCCTGCCCCAGTCGCCACAGTTGTTCAAGCAATTGCTGATGGTGGCCGGCTTCGACCGCTACTACCAGATCACCAAGTGCTTTCGCGACGAGGACCTGCGCGCCGATCGGCAACCGGAATTCACCCAGGTCGATATCGAGACGTCGTTCCTCGATGAGCACCAGATCACCGCGATCATGGAAGACATGATCCGCGCCGTGTTCAAGGAGGCGCTGTCAGTGGAGCTGCCCAATCCGTTCCCGCGCATGACCTATGCCGAGGCCATGCGTCGCTTCGGCTCCGACAAGCCCGATCTGCGCGTCACCCTGGAGTTGACCGAAGTCACCGACGTCGTCAAGGACGTCGCCTTCAAAGTCTTTTCCGTGCCAGCCAATACCCCGGGCGGGCGTGTCGCGGCCTTGCGCATCCCCAAGGGTGCGGAGCTGACCCGTGGCGAAATTGATGCCTGCACCGAATTCGTCAAGATCTACGGCGCCAAGGGGTTGGCCTACATCAAGGTGAATGACGCCAGCAAACTCAACGAGGAAGGTCTGCAGTCACCCATTGTCAAGAATCTCAATGCCACGGCACTGGAAGCCATCATGTCGCGTACCGGCGCACAAACGGGCGACCTGATCTTCTTCGGCGCCGACAAGGGCAAGGTCGTCAATGACGCCCTTGGTGCCCTGCGCATCAAGATCGGCCACGACAAGGGTTACGTTAATGGCAAGACCTGGGAACCGCTCTGGGTTGTCGATTTTCCGATGTTCGAATACGACGAGGAAGACAAGCGCTGGACCGCTTGCCACCACCCGTTCACCTCGCCCAAGGATGGCCATGAGGAACTCATGAAGACCGACCCCGGCCAGTGTCTGGCCAAAGCCTACGATCTGGCGCTGAACGGCTGGGAAATCGGTGGCGGCTCGGTGCGTATCCACAAAGCCGACGTGCAAGCCAAGGTCTTCGAGGCCCTCGGGATCGGCGCGGAGGAGCAGCGCGCCAAGTTCGGCTTCCTGCTCGATGCCCTGCGCTACGGCGCGCCGCCGCACGGCGGCCTGGCCTTCGGCCTGGATCGCATCGTCACCATGATGACCGGCGCCGAATCGATTCGCGATGTCATCGCCTTCCCCAAGACCCAGCGCGCCCAGTGCCTGCTGACCGACGCGCCCTCGAATGTCGATGAGAAGCAGTTGCGCGAGCTGCACATCCGACTGCGCCAGAAGGTCGACACGCAAGTGGAAGTGGGCAAGGCCTGACCATGCTACGCGTCGTCCTGGCGTTGTTCATCGCGGTACTCGCCTTCCCGGTCGCCGCCGGAATCGAGGATATCGCGCTTGCCAATCTGCCGCCCGAGGCCCACGACACGCTGCGCCTGATCCGTCGAGGCGGCCCCTTTCCGCACAAGCGGGATGGCCTGATCTTCGGCAACTTCGAGCGGCGTTTGCCGGCCAAGCCGCGCGGCTATTACCTCGAGTACACGGTTCGCACGCCAGGCGTCAAGACGCGTGGAGCCCGACGGATCGTTGCCGGCCGCGGGGCCCCCGGCGATGTGCGCCGGGCGGAGTATTACTACACCGAAGATCACTACCAAACCTTCTGGCGAATCCGGGAATGAGCGACCTCCACCTTCAGCATGTATTGGCCGATGTCGCCAAAGCGGGCGTCTACCACCTGCCGCACACGGACAAGCAAATCATCATCGCGGCGGCAAGAGCAAAGGACTTCGCCACTTTTCGCGTCAATCTGGCCAAAGCCGGCAACAAGGACCAGATGCTCGCCGATATTGGCAGAGAGCTGAAGTTTCCCGACTGGTTCGGACATAACTTCGACGCTCTGGCCGACTGTCTCGCCGACATGGCGTGGCGACCCGCCGACGGCTATCTCGTGCTGCTCGAACACTGCGATGGCATCCATGGCAAGGCCGAGGCGGATTTCGTCACCACCTTGCAGGTTTTTGAACAGGCCGCCAATGAATGGCGCGAGGAAGGCATACCCTTCTGGTGTCTGGTCGAGATGCAGGCCGACGGCATCGCCTGGCTACCCACGGAGCCGTGACCTTCAAGACACCAGTCTCCGTACTGGTGGTCATTCACAATCCCGCGTTCGAGGTTCTGTTGCTCGAGCGCACCTCCCATCCCGGCTACTGGCAATCGGTCACCGGCAGCCAGGAAGCGGGAGAGTCGCTCGTTGAAACGGCGGTTCGGGAAGTGTTTGAGGAAACCGGCCTGGACGCCGGGGCGAGGCGACTGCTCGACTGGCGACTGAGCAATCGATTCGAAATCTTCCCGGAATGGCGCCATCGCTACGCTCCAGGCGTCATGCACAATACCGAGCATGTGTTCAGCCTGGCGGTGCCGTCAGGAGCAGCCGTAAGGATCGCGCCGGCCGAACACCTGGGCTACCGGTGGCTGCCGTGGCCGGACGCCGCCGCCGCCTGCTTCTCCTGGAGCAACCGCGACGCCATCCTCATGCTGGGCCTGGGCGGGTTTCCCTAAGCGCCGCGGCAAGACAATCCGGGCAATAGCAGCCATGACCGGGATCCGGCGGCCGGGAAACGGGCGGCACGGTCGCGCACCAGCAGCGTTCGTCGTTCGACCGAGCACCGCAGGTGAAGCGGCGGCCACACCGCGGGCAGACACTCTCTTCGCCAGGCATCTCTTGATCTCTTGAATTCTCGGGCCGGGATTCTATTTATGGAGTAAGGAAGTATTGCCTTCCGACAACAACCACGCAAGGAGATGATCATGAGCAATCTTACCCGTTACGATCCGCTCGACGATTTCTTCCGCGGCTTCTTTGTCCGCCCGGTGGAAATGGGTAGCGTGCCTGAGGCGCCCGCCGTCAAAGTCGATGTCAAGGAGCAGGAGAAGGCTTTTATCGTGCATGCCGAGATGCCTGGTATCAAGAAGGAAGACATCCACGTCAACATCGACGGCCCGACGGTGTCGATCAGTGCCGAGCGGAAGCAGGAAAAGGAGGTCAAGGAAGGCGAGCGTGTGTTGCGCACCGAGCGCTACTTCGGCAAGGTTTCCCGCAGTTTCCAGCTCGGCCAAGATATCGACGACGCCAACGCCACGGCGAAATTCACCGATGGCGTGCTTGAACTGACGCTGCCCAAGAAGGCCGCGACGCAGGCGAAGCGATTGGCCATCGACTGACCGGAGCAATGTCGTTATGACAAACGGGGGCCAAGGCCCCCGTGTTTCGTTCATTGCATGGCGGGTAGAATGGACAACCGCCTCAACCCGGAAGATCCGATCATGACCGACCTCACCACCAACGCTGTCCCAGCCACCGTCAAGGCCAGGATTCTGGGCGAGGCGCTGCCCTATATCAAACGCTTCTTCGACAAGACCATCGTCATCAAGTATGGCGGTAACGCCATGACCGATCCGAAGCTGAAGGACTGCTTCGCGCGTGACGTGGTGCTGCTCAAGCTGGTTGGCATGAATCCGGTCGTGGTGCATGGCGGTGGGCCGCAGATCGAGGATCTGCTCAAGCGAGTCGGCAAGCAGGGCACTTTCATCCAGGGCATGCGGGTCACCGATGAGGAGACCATGGACATTGTCGAAATGGTGCTCGGCGGCCAGGTCAACAAGGAGATCGTCAATCTCATCAACCAGCACGGCGGCAAGGCGGTCGGCCTGACCGGCCAGGACGGCAACTTCATCCGCGCGAAGAAGCTGCTGCTGCCGAACAAGGACAATCCGGCCGAGATGATCGACATCGGCCAGGTTGGCGAAATCACTTCCATCGATCCTTCGATCATCTCCTTCCTCGACACCGGCGATTTCATTCCGGTCATCGCGCCAATCGGTGTCGGCCCGAGCGGCGATACGTTCAACATCAATGCCGACGTCGTCGCCGGCAAGGTCGCCGAAGTGCTCGGCGCCGAGAAGCTGGTGCTGCTCACCAACACACCCGGCGTACTCGACAAGGCGGGCAAGCTGCTCACCGGCGTCACCCCCAAGGACATCGACGCCATGGTGGCCGATGGCACCCTCTCGGGCGGCATGCTGCCGAAGATCGGCTCGGCGCTCGACGCTGCCCGCAGCGGCGTAAGAAGCGTCCATATCATCGACGGGCGCGTCGAACACGCACTCCTCCTGGAGATTCTTACCGACGAAGGCGTCGGCACCCTGATCAAGTCGAAGTAAGTCTCCCGTGGCGCGGCCGGCTTGGCGGCGGAGTGCCAGCCGATGCCGATCTACGGCTACAATCGGTGCTCGATTTTCCCGCTTCCGACAAGCCATGAAACCAGCCGCCAAGCCCGGCGAAAAAAAGCTGCTCATCCTGCAAACCATCGCCCAGATGCTTGAATCGCCGGCGGGCGACAAGGTAACGACGGCGTTGCTGGCCCACCGGCTGAATGTCTCGGAAGCCGCCCTTTATCGTCACTTCGCCAGCAAGGCACAGATGTTCGAGGGGCTCATCGAGTTCATCGAATCCAGCCTGTTCACCGTCATCAACCAGATCGACGGGGACGAAGAAAGCGGTCTGCGTCAGGTCGAACTGGTCATGGTCACCCTGCTCGCCTTTGCGCAGAAGAACAAGGGGCTGACACGCGTACTCATCGGCGACGCCCTGGTGCACGAGAACCCAAGATTGCAGGCGCGCATCAACCAGTTGCTCGACCGAATCGAGGCCTCGCTGAAGCAATCGCTGAAAATCGCCGCAACCCAAGGGGCGCTGCCGGAAGGGCACGACTTCGGCGCCCACGCCGACGTGCTGGTCTGCCATGCCATTGGCCGCTGGCACCGATTCGTCAAGGGCGGTTTCAAGGAAGATCCACTGGCGGCTTGGCCGGCGCAGTGGCAACTGCTGGTCAACTGAACAGGGGATGGGCATGAATGCCGCGACAACCAAACGAGGTATCAAGCAGGCCGCCACGAAGCCCGTCGCCAAGGCCACCGCCAAACCACGTGGTCGGGGCACCGCGGCGATCCGGACGGCCGGTTCGCCCGCCACCGGACAGGTGCTCAGCGAGCTCAAGTCCCTGGCCAGGGAACTCAACAAGGCCGCCAAAGGCCTGACCAAGCGCGCCGCCAGCGACCCCCGGGAAGTTTCCGCCATTCTTGGCAACGTCGAGCGGATGATGTCAGAGGCAGCCGACAAGTCGTTGGCGGAAGCGGAGCTGGCCAAACACATCATCGCCGCCAGCCAGGACTCGCTCGGCAAGGACTGGAGCCGCAAGGAGATCGAAACGTCCCTGAAGGGCATTGGCGGTCATCTGACCAATATCATCGTCGCCCAGGAATTTCAGGATCTGGCGGGGCAGTCGATCCGCAAGGCGATGAAGGCGCTGGTCGGCGCCATTGTCGTCGAAGCCAGCAATGTCGCCGAAGACCGCAAACTGTCGCAGAACGAGGTCGACAGCCTGCTGAAAGACCTGATGCCCTAACCCTTGAGGGCTGCCGCAGCCTCCAGGGCAAAATAGGTCAGGATGCCGTCGGCGCCGGCGCGCTTGAAGCAAAGGAGCGCCTCGAGCATGGAGGAATCATGATTCAGCCAGCCGTTGGCGGCGGCGGCCTTGAGCATCGCGTACTCGCCGCTTACCTGGTAGGCATAGGTCGGCACACCAAATTCGTCCTTCACCCGGCGGACAATATCCAGGTAGGGCATGCCCGGCTTCACCATCACCATGTCGGCCCCCTCGTCCAGATCGAGGGCCACCTCGCGCAACGCCTCGTCGGAATTGGCCGGATCCATCTGATAGGTATACTTGTTGCCCTTCCCCAGGTTGGCCGCCGAACCGACCGCGTCGCGGAATGGGCCATAGAAGCTGGATGCATACTTGGCCGAATAGGCCAGGATGCGGGTATGGATTAGCTTTCTGGCGTCCAGAGCCGTACGAATGGCGCCGATCCGCCCGTCCATCATGTCCGATGGCGCGACCACATCGGCGCCAGCGTCGGCGTGGCAGAGCGCTTGCTTGACCAGTGCCTCGATTGTCTCGTCATTCAGTACGTAGCCAGTCGGGTCATCCGGATCGATCAGGCCATCCTGACCGTGGCTGGTATAGGGGTCGAGCGCCACATCGGTAATCACGCCAAGATCGGGAAACTCTTTCTTGAGCCTTGCGACGACAGTGGGTACTAACCCAAGTGGATTCCAGGCCTCTTCCGCACCGGCCGACTTCTTGCCGGAGTCGATGACGGGGAACAAGGCTAGAGCCGGTATGCCCAGCTGCGCCGCCCGTTCCGCAACCGGCAACAACCGGTCAAGGCTGACACGCTCCACACCCGGCATCGAGGCCACGACTTCAGTGCGCCCACTACCCTCGAGCACGAATAGCGGATAGATGAAATCACTGGCCGTCAGCAAGTGCTCCCGCATCAGGCGGCGGGAAAAATCGTCGCGACGCATGCGGCGCATGCGGGCGGCCGGAAATGCACCTTTTTGGTTCATGGCAATCTCTCACAAATTAGTCTGGAACTTTCTTTCGCAACCCCAATCTTACGTTGCAGATGGCTTTCGGCCATCTCCCGCTTCACCTCCCTGAGCGGGTGCCTTAACCCCATTAAGGCATTCAGCCTCCGGCTTCTCCCCTTTAGCCGGAGGCTTTTTCTTTCTTGCGGCTCACAAAGAAGAGGATTGTCCGGATAGCAGATTGTCCGGGTTGTCCAGCCAGGCGGCGACGATCTTCTCAGCCTCTTCCATACCGGTCTTCTTCAGGCTGGAGAACAGTTGAGCCGTGACCGGCGATCCGGCCTCGGCAACCTCCGCACGGACAAAGCGGAGTGCCTTGGCCTGCTCTTCGCGGTTGAGCTTGTCCGCCTTGGTCAGCAGACAATGAATCGGTTTGCCGGTCGGACCAAACCAGTTGATCATCTGCCGATCCAGTTCCAGCAGCGGCCGGCGCGCGTCCATGATCAACACCAGCCCGGCAATCTCCTGGCGACGGGAAAGGTAGATCTCCAGCAAGCCCTGCCACTGCTTGCGAATCTTTTCCGGCACGTCGGCATAGCCATAGCCGGGAAGGTCGACCAACGCGGCGCCGTTTCTCAGCCGAAACAGATTGATGAGCTGCGTGCGGCCGGGTGTCTTGGAAACAAAGGCCAGACGCGTATGGCCGACCAGTGTATTGATGGCCGACGACTTGCCGGCATTCGAGCGGCCGGCAAAGGCGATTTCCGGTCCGGTGGCTTGCGGCAGATCTTGCGGCTTCGCAACTGAAATTTCGAAGACCGCGTGGCGGAACAGGGACATGGATCGGCTGCGGGTAAGCGGGCGAGGGGGTAGTTGGGTTAGAATAGCATGTTTACAAATCCAACCCGGACTACCCAGGAGTTCTCAAGAATGAAGCGTTCGCTGATGCTGCCCCCGGTGATGGCCGCCATGCTCGCGGCCGCCGCCATCGCCAATGCCAATGAGCCCGCCAAGGGCACCTACAAGGGCGACCCCGCCAAGGGCCAAGCGATCGGTTCCACCGTCTGTGCCGCCTGCCATGGCACCGACGGCAACAGCCCGGCCGCGGCCAACCCCAAGCTCGCCGGTCAGAATGCCGACTATCTGTTCAAGCAGATGAAGAACTTCAAGGGAGCGGACGGCAAGCAGCCGGAACGCGCCAATGCCATCATGAACGGCATGATTGCGCCCTACACCGAAGAGCAGATGCGTGACCTGGCCGCCTATTTCTCGGCACAGACCCTGAAGGGCGAGCAGGCCAAGAATCGTGAAACCATCGAGGCCGGCCAGAAGCTCTATCGGGCTGGCAACATGGCCAAGGGCCTACCCGCCTGCGCCGCCTGCCACGGCCCGGCCGGTGCCGGCATCCCGGCCCAGTATCCGCGTATCGGCGGCCAATACGCCGAGTATCTCGAGGCTCAACTGAAGTCCTTCCGCGACGACACCCGCGCCAACGACCCGAACAAGATGATGCGCATGGTCGCCATCAAAATGACCGACGCGGAAATCAAAGCTGTTTCGGACTACATCGCCGGGCTGCGCTAGGACCGCGATCAACGAGAAAAATGGGGTGGCGATTGCCACCCCGTTTTCATTTCAACATGCCCGGCCTCCTCGGTTCCAACAGCGGTCAAGCGTATCAAGCGGCGAAACGAGTGCTGTTCGTTCTCTGCCTGCTGCCGGTCGCGTACTACGGCCAGGGCATGTGGCTGGACACGCTTGGCGCCAATCCCGTCGAGGCCGCCACGCGCGGACTGGGGGGCTGGGCACTCAAGCTGCTGCTGATCACCCTGGCGGTCACACCGCTACGGCGACTGACCGGCTGGACCTGGCTGCTCAAGTTGCGCCGGACGCTCGGCCTGTTCGTATTCTTCTACGCTTGCCTGCATCTCACCGCCTACCTCTGGCTGGACCAGTTCTTCGACTGGCCCGCCATCGGCAAGGACATTCTGAAACGGCCCTTCATCACCGCCGGCATGATTGCCTTCGTCTTGCTGGTACCGCTGGTCGCGACGTCCAGCCACGCCATGATCCGCCGTCTCGGCGGCCGCCGCTGGCAGAAGCTGCATCGTCTGATCTACCCCCTGACGATGGTCGCCGTGCTTCACTACACCTGGATGGTCAAGGTGGATGTCCGCCAGCCCGCCTTGTATGGCGTCATCCTCGCCGTACTGCTCGGCCTGCGCCTCAAGTGGTACTGGCTGGACCGGCAACGCCAACAACGGGCCGTCGCCGGCTATCCCCGAGCCAACGGGCGGGTCATCCCCATCATTCCCCGTCGTTGAATTCCCGGCGCAGTCTGGCCTTTTGCCGGGCGCGCGCGGCACGCTTGTCGAGCCGCTGGTGCGGCCCGCCCTTCTTCATGATCGGCGCCACGGCATGAAGGTTGCGCTGGCTGACTTTGCGCTGTCTGGCTCGCTTCATTTCGAGAACCTGACGATGGCGCGGCCATCGGCGGCCAGCTTGGGCGCCGCCTTCCAGGCATGGCCGAACACCACTTCGAAGGTCGCCGGCAAGCGCCCGTCCTCGCCCGGACGCCAGTTTGCCAGCACGCGCCGCCAGTCGCGCCAGGGCAGTCGACCGAGCAGGCCGTCGCGCACCCCGAGCCGGCGCTGGTCGGCGAGGAACTGGCGCGGCCGCCGATAGCTCAGGGAAATCATCTCCATATCCATCACCGGATCGGCGAAGCCGGCGGCCAGCAGCATGTCGCCGACGTCGTGCATGTCGAGGAAGCGCCGCGCCGCCGTGGCACCGGCGGTGCGTAGTTCCTTGAGCGTGTCCGGGCCGAGCATGGCGAAGCTGAGCAACCCGCCCACCGCCAGCACACGATGCAGTTCCCGGAAGGCGGGCAGCGGATCATCGAGCCAATGCAGCATCAGGTTGGACCAAACGAGGTCCAGGCTATGGTCGGCCAGCGGCAGGGCGCGTACGTCGGCGTTGATCAGGCGGGGCCCGTTGCCCCGCAGGCGCCGCAATAGCGGCACGCGTTCGCGCACCGTCAGCAGCATCGGTCGGGCAAAGTCGACCGCCAGCGGCAAGGCGTGCGGATAGCGCCGTTGCAGTTCGCGCACGCCATCACCGGTGGCGCAGCCGACATCGGCCACGCGGGCCGGCTCGATCTTCACCCAGTCCAGCCGCTCGGCCAGCCGGCGGCCGGTTTCCCGCGCCAGCACGGCCGCCTCGTCGTAGCTGGCGGCGGCCCGGCTGAAGTCCCGTCGCATTGCCGCCGCGTCAGACCGCTGTCAGCCCCAGGCGCTCGAACAGGGCCTCGTCGCGCGCGGCCTCGGCGTTGCCGGTGGTCAGCAGCTTGTCGCCGTAGAAAATGGAATTGGCCCCGGCGAGGAAGCAGAGCGCCTGTAGCTCGTCGGACATTTCCTGCCGGCCGGCCGACAGCCGCACCCAGCTTTCCGGCATGGCAATGCGCGCCGCCGCGATGGTGCGGACGAACTCAAAAGGATCGAGCGGCGGCGCGTTCTCCATCGGCGTGCCGGCAATGGCCACCAGATGATTGATCGGCACCGACTCCGGCGGTGGATTCAGATTGGCCAACTGCGCGAGCAGCGAGGCCCGCACACGGCGCGTCTCGCCCATGCCGACGATGCCTCCGGCGCAGATCTTCATGCCGGCGGAACGCACCTTCATCAGGGTATCGACACGTGCTTCCTGGCTATGCGTGGTCACGACCTGGCCGTAGAACTCGGCGCCGGTATCCAGGTTGTGGTTGTAGTAGTCGAGCCCGGCCGCCTTGAGCTTTTCGGCCTGGCCTTCGCCCAGCAGGCCCAGGGTCAGGCAGGACTCCATGCCCAGCGCCTTGACGACGCGCACCATGTCCAGCACTTTGTCGAGATCGCCATCCTTCGGGCCACGCCAGGCGGCACCCATGCAAAAGCGGCTGGCGCCCTTCTCCTTGGCGGCCTGGGCGGCGACCTTGACCTGCTCCAGGTCCAGCAGCTTTTCCCGCCCGATGCCGGTATCACGACGGGCCGACTGCGAGCAATAACCGCAATCCTCCGAGCAACCACCGGTCTTGATCGACAGCAGCGTCGAGCGTTGCACGGCATTGGCATCGAAGTGCCGACGATGTACTTGCTGGGCGCGGAAGATCAAATCGGCGAAAGGCAGTTCGAACAAGGCCTCGACGGTATCGGTACTCCAGGAAGCAAACACCGGCGTGCTCGGCTGAGGGTGCTGGGCGGTGGCGACAGTCATCGGCGGAATCTTTGGCAGAATGGGAGCCGGATCATCCGTTAAGGAGCAGGGCTTGTCAATTTGGCGTCCGCTGCTGGCGAAACTGCTGCCCCAGGACTGCCTGCTCTGCGGCGGCGGCCCCGCTACCGCCCTGCTCTGCCTCGCCTGCCAGGCGGACTTGCCAAGACCCTCGGCCGCAAGTTGCCCGGTGTGCGCCGAAGCCTCGCCGGGTGGCGCCGTTTGCGGCGCCTGTCTGAAACAGCCGCCGCATTTCGATGCCTCGCTGGCCGCCTTCCGCTACCAGTTTCCGATGGACAAACTGGTGCAGGCACTCAAGTACCAGCATCGCCTGGCCGTGGCCGAGTTCCTCGCCACCACCTTGCTGCTGGGCGCCCGGCCCGAGGGCGACCTGATCGTACCGGTGCCCCTGTCGGGGCCGAGACTACGGGAACGCGGCTTCAACCAGGCCACCGAAATCGCCCGTCCGCTGGCCCGGGCACTCGGACTGCCGCTATTGCTCGAAGGCTGTAGCCGGAGTCGCGACACGGTGGCGCAGGCCACCCTGCCCTGGAAGGAACGGCGCAAGAATATCCGCCACGCCTTCGAATGCGGAGTCGACCTCGACGGCCAGTCGGTGATCGTGGTGGACGACGTCATGACCACCGGCGCGACCCTGGACGAACTCGCCCGCACGCTCAAGAACCATGGCGCGCTGCGCGTCACCAACTGGGTGGCGGCGCGGGCCTTGCGGGACTGACCCTCGCGCCGGTCAGTAGTCGACGCGGAAGCTCAACCAGGAAAGCCGCTCCGCGTAGCGCAGGCCGGCGATCCGGCCCTCCTGGGGCTCGTTGGCCATTTGCACCGTCAGGGCCACCTCGGCGCGACTCGCGCCCATCCGGAAGGTTTTTGCCAGGCGCCAATCGAACCGTTCGCTCGCCTGGATCGGATTGATGCCGTTGCGGCGCCAGCGCATCGGGCCGTTACGAAAGTACATGACCGAAAACTGGAAGTCGTAGGGAAGCTGCTGGATCAGCATCGCCGACTGGGAACGCGTTGGCGCCGATTCCCGGGTCTGCTTCGATATCTTGTCGGTGTTTTCGCCAAAGGTGTCGGCGATCACCGACGGGTCGGTGAGGTCGGCGTCGATGCAGACCAGCGCATTGCTGTAGATCAGGCGCGTACCGTTCAAGGGTTGCCAGCGCAACTGGTATTCGTAGCCGCGCATGACGACGTGCTCAAGATTGATCGCCCCGTCGGCACGGCCGTAGATGTAGGGCGTATTCAGGTTCTGGTAGACGCGATCGGAGGCTATTTCATCGTAGTCCGGACTGCTCGCCGGCAGGGCCAGCGGCGCGATCTGGATCCGATTGGGAATGTGCTCGCGAAAGGCCCGCACGTCGACACTGGCCCGAGCAGCCTTGAACTCGCCGAGATAGCCGACTTCCATCGAGTCGATCCGCTCCGGCTCCACCCCCTGGGCGAAATAGGTCAGATTGAACGGCGCGGTCGTGCCCGTGTTCTTCTTTTCCACGCGGCCCAGCGCTTCGTACAGGCTGGGCGAGCGGTGGGCGCGCGAACCCGTCAGGCGCAGGGTCTGCTCGCTGGTCAGGTGGTAGCTGACGCTCGCCCGCGGATCGAACATGGAACCGCTCACGCTGTCATGCTCGAGACTCGCTCCCAGGTTGAACAACCATGCCGGTGCCGGGCGATACTCCACATTGCCGAAAGTCCGATAGGAGGAACGATGCTTCCAGTCGGTGGTCGAGAACTGGCCCGGTGAAAAAAGGGCGATCGATTTGGCCCCTGCTCCCCACATCAACCGGGTCCCCGCGGCGACCGGGAGGAAGTGCTCGAATTCCAGCTCATGGACGGACGACTTGCCGCCAGGATTGGCGGCGTAGACGATGGGCACCTTCGGATCGAAATAGCCGTTGGTCACCAGCTTGAAGCTCGCATCCTCGAGATATGGCCCGTTGGCCCAATCCTCCGTATAGGCGTAGCGCAGCTTGAATTCCTCGTCGGCCGCGACCACGCGCCGCCACTGAACGCCGAGCGAGGTCGAATCCTGATGCAAGTCCCGCAAGGGATCGGTGGTCGGCCGGTCGGCCCGGCCGTACTGGGAGACATCGGCCGCATGGGTGAGTGTCAGTTGCAGCTCGTCGCGATTGGTCAGGCGCTGATCGGCCCGCAGGTCGAAGACCTTGGCCTTTCGACTGTCGTGCGGGTTGGTCCAGGCGTTGTAGTAGGCGCGCTGAAAGCCGCCATCGGCCAATTGGCGATAGGTGAGACGGACATCCGCGTCACCCGCCTTGCCACCCCAGCGCACGGTTTCGTCACGTATGCCGTTGTTGCCCATATTGGCCGACAGCATCCAGCCCCTGGTCAGCGAGTTTTCCTCGGTGACGATATTGATCACGCCGAGGAAGGCGTTGGAACCGTACGCAACCGTATTCGCGCCGCGGATCACTTCGATGCGCTGGATGTTCTCCAGGGCGACCGGCAACAGGTTCCAGTTCACCCCCGACTTGAACAGCGGCGAATACTGCGAGCGCCCGTCGATCAACACCTGAACGCGCGGGGTGTATTCCTCGGTGGTCAGGCCGCCGTTCAGGCCGTGATAGGCGACCACCGCCGGATCCTGATTGGGCGAGGTCACCTGAAATCCCGGTACCAGGCGCAATAGATCGGCAACGCTGCGCATCCCGGAGGCCCGGATCATTTCCCGGTCGATCACGGTAACCGCCGCCGGCGCCTCGGAAAGGAGTTGCGGCAGCCGACTCACCGAAGCCACGAGCGGCAACTCGGCGAAGAAGACATCTTCATTGGCGATCGCAACGCCCATCGTGAAGAAGAGCGGCAGGCCCATCGCCAAGGCGCCTCGCCGCCCCCGGCCATGAGGGTGCCCGATCCGTCTATTCATTGTGCAAGCCACCGTCGGAACGAAATTACTACTATGGTAATAGATCGGGCCGTCATACTGGGAATGTATTGCTCAGCGCAAACGGTGCTCACTCGCCACCGCCAATTCCGCCGGCAGGTTGCCTGTGTCAAGCGCCTGACGGAAGGCCTCGCGTGCTTCCTGGGGTCGCTGGTCGGCCTCCAGGGCCAGCCCGAGGCCATACCACCAGCGACCTTCGTTCGGCCGCAGACTCGTGGCGGCACGGAAGCGATCCACCGCCTCCTTCGGCCGCTGGAGCTTTTGCAGCAGCAGCGCATGGAAGGCCTGGTAGTCGGCGCTCCGCTCCCCGTGGGCGGCATGGCGCGACATGGTTTCCTGGGCCGCCGCAACCTGTCCCTGTTCGACTTGCAGGCGGGCCAGAATCATCGCCCAGCCCGGCTGTGCCGCGTCCACCGCCAGCCCTTCGCCGGCCACGACCTGGGCTTCCGGCCAGCGGCCTTGTTCCATGAGCAGGCTCAGCAAGGCCTGGCGCGCCGCCACATGATGGCCGTCCAGGCGCAAGGCGTTCTGGAAGGCGGGCAGCGCCTCGCTCGACCTGCCCTGGCGAAACGCCGCCATCGCCTTGCGGTACTCGGCCTCGGCCGGATTGCCACCCGGCGCATCGAGCGGGCGCTTGTCGATTGCCGCCGGAACGGCTGCCACGGGAGCCTTGGCACGGGCGACTGCTTCCGGCCTGGCGGGCTCGTCGCGCCCCGGTTCGGGCGCCTGACTCAGCCGCAAGTCCAATTGCAAGGATTCCACCCGGGTTGCGGCGGCAGCGGGTTCTTCGCGCTCCACGCCAGGCATCGGCACCACCAGCGCGGGCATGGCGATCGCCACACCGGGCGGTGCCGGCTCGGTGACGGACGACAGGACGGGTTGAGCCGGCGCCGACGATACCGGAGCAGCCGGATTTGCCGGTCCCTGTGTCGTTGCCGGAACGGTGATCAACAGCCACAATGCCGCCGCGCCAACCGCCGCCCCGGCGAGTACCAGCAGCACGCGCGACCAGGGAAAACGCCGTTCTGGCGGCAGCGCGCGCACCTGGCTGGCGGTCAGTCCCGCCCGCTCGGCGGCCGAGGCCTGGCGCTGGTCCAGATCGCGCAGCATCTTGTTGATCAGACTCATCGCTCAAATTCCCAGCATCAGCCAGCCGCCCTTGTGCGCGCCTTCGGTATCGCGCGCCGCGCCACGCACATGGCGCAGCCGGACCAGATCGTCGCCCTCGCCAAAGGCCGCCAGCAGCGCCTTGTGGGCCAGGATATTGACCAGGCGCGGCATGCCGCCGGAATGGCGGAACAAAGCGCGCCGCGCGGGGCCGGTAAACAGCCGGCCGCCGTGATAGCCGGCGACGCGCAACCGGTGCTCCAGGTAAGCACCAAGCTCCGCGCGCCTCAGGCCCGGCATGCGGTAGTGGAAGACGATCCGCTGGCGCAACTGCCGCACCGAGGGCAGCGCCAGCTTCTCGTCGAGTTCCGGTTGCCCGAACAACACGATCTGGATCAGCTTGCGCTTTTCCGTTTCCAGGTTGGAAATCAGCCGCAGGGTTTCCAGCGTAAGGGGCGGCATGGTCTGCGCTTCGTCGATGCACAGCACCGCCGTCTTGCCTTGCTCGGCCAGTGCCAACAGGCGGCTGTTGATGCGCTTGACGATATGCACGGCATCGTTGCCCTTGCCGCCCTCGGCGCCCGCCACGCCCAGTTCCTCGGCCACCTCCAGCAACAGGGCCTTGGCATCGAACTGCGGGTTGGGAATGTAGGCCGCCACGCAATCCTCGCCCAGCGTCGCCAGAAACCGCCGGCAGAGCAGCGTCTTGCCGGTGCCGACTTCGCCGGTGATCTTGACGAAGCCCTCGCCGCCGCGCACCGCCAGCAGCAAGGTGTTCAGGGCCTCCTGATGGGAGGCCGCCGAATAGATGAACTGGGTATCCGGGGTGATGCTGAAAGGAAGTTCGGTCAGTCCGAAGTGGCCCAGGTACATGCCGCGAGCCGCTCAGCGATCCCCGGGCAGGTAGTCGCGCGGGTCGAGGATGCGCATGCGCTCGCCGGTCTGCTCGATGTCCCGCACCCACGGGCGGTCATCGCTGATGACGGTTGGCTTCAACAAGATGACCAGCTCCCGTTTGGTACCTGTGCTGGCGCGCTGACCGAACAGCAGGCCCACGCCGGGGATATTGCCCAGGCCGGGCATCTGATTGCGATCCTGGGTCTGGCTTTGCGTCATCAGCCCGCCGATGGCGACGATGTTGCCGTCGCGAACCCGGACGATGCTGTCGGTTTCGTTGACGCTGCTCGATGCCAGCGGCAACTTGAACTGGCCCAGCGATTCGCCCAGATCGATCTGCTTGATTTTTTCCTCGACCACGCTGACCGCCGGATGAATGTGCAAGACAATATTGTTGTCCTCGTCGACCTGCGGCGTGACATCCAGGGAAATGCCCGAGAAATAAGGTTGCAGGGTCAGGCTGGGCGTGCTCACCGAGCCGGTGGTGGTGGAGGTGGTGGTAGTCGTGATATTGGTGACGAACAGCTCGTCGGTACCAACCTTGAGCACGGCCTTCTGGTTGTTGATGGTGGCGATGCGCGGGCTGGACAGAACGGTGACGGTGCCCTGCCCCTCCAGGAAATTGAGCAGCGCGGCGAAATTCGAGGTCTGGAGGGCCAGGCCGATGAAGCCCTTGCCGAGCGACGTGGCGGCCACCGAACCAAGCCGGCCGGCGGTGACTGTCGCGGCATCGGTGGTCAGTGCCTGCGCCGCGCCGGCGGCCGATGGCGCCAGGATGCTGCCCGGCGCGGCCACGCCCATGGCGGCGCGGCTGTTCGAGCCGCTCCGGAAGGCGGCCCAGTTGATGCCGGCCTGGAACTGCTCGCTGAGCGTGACGTCGAGAATCTTCGCTTCCAGCATGACCTGCCGGTCGACCACGGTCTGCGTCGCCCGCAAGTACGCCTCGACCTGGCGGATCTCGCGCGCCATGGCGCTGATGACGATGATGCCCGACTGCGGATTGACGACCACCTTGCGCCCGTCGGCATCGCCGATGATCGCGGTCAGCGCGGTGGTCAGATCGCCCCAGAAATCGCTGTGGGTGGTGGTCTGCACGCGACTGGTCAAGGCGGTCGCCACAGTGGGCTGCCCCGTGGTCCCGCTGGCCGGCGCCGGCGCCGCGCTGCCCGAGGCGGTGGGGCTGGTCCCCGCGCCGCTACCGGCAATGCTGCTGGAGGTGACGCGCAGCTCGCTGGCGCCGACACGACGGGAGGCGAGATAGTTGATCTGGAAGACCCGTGTTTGCAGGGCGTTCGACTGAATGGCGATGCGGTTGCCGCGCATCGTGTATTCGTAACCGTAGAGTTCGCGAATGGCATCGAGCGCCTCGCGCACCGTCACGTCCTTCAGGCTGAGCGTGATCGTGCCGGCCACTTCCGGATTGACGAGCATGTTGTAGCGGGTGCCGGTGACGATGGCCATGAACACCTGCCGGGCCGGCGCATCGACGACGGACAGGTCGAAGCGCGGTTCGACTTCGGCGATCCTGGGCATCTCCACCGCCAGCGGCGGCATCAGCGCCTTCTCGGCGTTCTCGCGGGAAGCCCGTTCGGCGGCGGCCTGCTTCATCTCCTCGCCGATGCGGTCATGGACCACTCCCGGACGAAACTGCTGTGGCGCGCAGGCCGACAACAGCAACCCCGCCAGCCCGATCGTCATCGCCATCAAGGCTCTTGTCATCATCGTTTCGCCTCTTCCCCCGCGCGGCGCTCGCGCTGTTTGCCATGTCCGGACCGCTTGGCCGGCGCCTGTGCCGTCGCCGTCGGCCGCTTGCCGATGCCCGGCGTCAATTGCAGCGTTTCCCGGCCCGTCGCCGTGGCCAGGTCGACCGAGTCCTCGCCCACCCTGACCAGCCGCGCGTCGCCGATGTGGCCACCCAGCACCACCAACTCGCCATCGATGATGGCGGCCGGTCGATCCTGGGCGCGCCGGATGATGCTTTGCAGCGTCGCCTTGGCCGGCCGTGCCGGCGCCGCCGCGCCAGACGGCGTCGCGGTATCGAATCCGGCCGCCGGCCGCGTCGGATCGCCGACCGCCTGGCCCCGCGCCGATAGCGCCGCCAGCAGCAGCACCAGGCCCAACGGCGCCAGCAACGCTTTGATTGGCGAGTTCATCTTCATCACACCACCAGCCAGGTCGAGTCGAAGCTGAGCGTATAGACGGTCAGCGTCAGCTCGCTGCGCGGATAGGCCTTGACGACCAGCGACATCCGCTCCCACAGGACCTTCTGCGGCGACCGTTCCAGCTCGGCGACGTAGGCGAGCAGATCGGCATAGCCGCCGGCGACCTTGATCTCGATGCCGTGCCGGAAGATGTTGCCGCTATCGGGGGGCGGCGGCGGTTGGCTGGCCGTCTCGGCGCCGCCGGATTTGGCCGGCCGCCGCTCGATCAGCGGTGCCGGTTCCAGCGTGCGCATGTCGATGAGATCCAGCCCACGATGGCGCGACAGCAGGGCTTGCAGCAATTGCGGCACCCGCCGCGGCGGCACCAGAATGTCCTCGTAGGCCTTCGCGTCGCGCTCCAGCGTGGTCAACTGGCCCTTGATGTCGGCCAGCGCGCTCTTCGCGGCCGCATCGGGATCGGTGGCCGCGGACTTCAGCGCCGCGAGTTGCGGCCGCAGCGCGGCGGCATCCTGGCGCTGTTGGGCAATCTGTTTTTTCAGCAGCGCCGCTCGCGTTCCGGGCGGGTCTACCCACGAGGCAAAACCACCCAGGCCCACCGCCAAGACGACGGCAACGGCAACCATGGCTTGCTCCCGCCGGTTGAGGGCGGCGTAGCGGGCGGACAGGGCTTGCCAGCGGGCCTTCATGGCTTGACCTTGGCCGGCGCCAGCGAAAATTCGTGGAAGGGCGGCACCGTCGCCAGTACCGGCGCTGGCGCCTGGCCCTGGCCCTGGCCCGCCGGCGCGCTGGCCGGCTTGGCGGCGTTGACCTGAAGAGCGGCGAATGACCGGCCAAAAAAGGCCGTCTCGGAATTCAGGCGCCGGATGAACTCCGGCAGCAGGGTCGGGTCCGTCATCCGGCCGCTGATTTCCATGCCCGCTTCGCCGCTGGCCACCGAAAACCCGGTCAGCCACAGTCCGGCGGGCGTCTGGCGGGCCAGCGCGGTCAGGTAGTCGGCCAGCCTGGGCGTCTGCGGGCGCATCATCGTCTTCAATTTTTCCATCGCTTCGCGCCGAAATGCCAGCAGTTCCTTGCTGCCGCTCAGTTCGGCAGCCACCGCCGCATCCGCCTTGAGTCCGGTGCGGCGCGCGCCGGCGGCGGCGATCTCGTCCTGCAGCGACTTGTTCTCGGCCGCCAGTAGATCCGCCTCCTGCTCCAGGGCGCCCAGCCGGGCACGCTCCCAGATCCCCCAGCCGATCACCACGACCGCGATCAGCGCCGCCGCGGCGGCCAGACTGGTCGCTGTCAGCAACTCGCGGCGGCGGAGCAGTGCCGGATCGTAGAGGTTGATCTGCTGGCTCACGCCACGCCCTCCTGGCGCAAGGCCGCGCCTATGGCCAGCAGGGCCTGCGCCTGCCGGGCTGGCGCGGCCACCGCCGGCACCTGCGCGATATCCAGGCCGGCGGTCAGGTCGAGCGCTTCCACGGGCTGGTAGAGGTTGGCCTTGAGATAGTCGATGAAGCCGGCCGCCCCGGGAATCGGCGCCACCAGCAACTTCGAAAGCGTAATGGCGTTGTAGTTGCGGTCGAAGTTGTCCATGGATCGCTGCACGTCCAGCAAAACCCGTTCGTACAAGCCGCCGGCGGTGGCGTCGGCCGCCCGCGCCAGCTCGGTGGCGGTCGCCTCGATATGACGAGTCACGTAGAGTTCGCCGCCATAGGTGAAGGTCAGCCGGCCGCCCAGCTCGTCGAAGGCCAGCATGGCCAGCCCCCGGCGCTCCGTTTCGAACAGGGCCGCCACGTTGCGCTGGGCCAGTTCCGGAATGTCGATCGCTTCGAGGGCGATGCCGGCATCCTGAAACAATCGCACCGCCGGCGTCAGCACGGCGTGGCTGGCCGCGACCACAAAAACCTGCGCGGCCCGCCCGGGCGCGCCATCGGCGGGAATCGGCAGCACGTCGATACCCGCCTGGTCCACGGGGAAATCGACCATATCCTTGACCCGCCAACGCAGCGCGTCGGCCATCTCCTCGCGCGGCACGGCGGGCGCATCGGTTTGCAGGATCTGGTATTGCCCATGGTTCAACAACAGGGTGCAGCGGCCGCGAATCCTGCCGCGCAGACGTTTGAGCGCCATGGCATCGAGACGATCGACGGCGAACGATTCCCAACTCCGCACCGCCGGCCGGGCGCCGGCGGCAGGCGGCGATACCTCGGCGATGTCGACCCGCCCAGAGGAGATCCGGACCGAAGTCCAACTGTCGCCAGCCGCCGCTTTAGCCCGGAACCACGCCATGTGCCCGATTTTCCTAAGAATTCGCATTAAGGATACAGAGTAATCCCTAAATTAGAAAAGGATTTTCCCGGATTGCGATACAAAACAGCCGTGAATTCGGGATTTCCCCACGCGGGGCTATCGGCCGTCCCATGTGCAAGGACAAACGATCAATTCGTCGCCGTAACCTGGCGTCGACGCTCGACATAGGCCGGCGAAGCGGCGGCGCCGTTGTTGGGGCATTTTGGCTCGGCCGCCAGGGGCATGTTGCAGGCGACCGCGTCGATGCTGTAGACGCGGACGGTTCGGGCTATCCCGGGCGCCGATTCGCCTTCGTTGTACAGCGTGCTGTTGCAGGTGACGGTCACCTGAAACCCGGTGTCGGCGCTGAGATCGAGAGTCTGGACGACGCCGACGCAAGCCGCCCAGCCCCCCTTGAGCGCCTGATGCAGCCCCCATTCGTTGCCGGCCCGCGCGGCGCTGGTGGCCCGGGCGGTGAGCGTGTCCTGCGCCGACGACATCTGCTCGACAAAGCCCAACTTGACGATCGCCGCCGCCAGCGAGGCCAGAATGACCAGGATGACAATGGCGGCGATGACGCCGAAGCCGGCCTGTCGCCTCATGGCACGTTCTCCACGTGGGCGCCATGGGAGAGCGAGACGGTCTCGTTGGCCTCGGTGAGCTCCAGTTGCAGCCAGACGAAGCCGCTCTGCTGGGTGGCGCCGTGGGATGGGTCATAGACAAACGTGCAACTGCTGACGTGGCTGGCCAGGATGGCGGCGCCGGCGACGCCCGGGCAGGCGGCCGGATAGGCCGCCGCGAAGGGACGGACGACCCGGTAGAGCGTGCCGGTACCGGTGCCGCCGCTGATGCCGGCACCGTCACAGACATAGAAGACGGCCGGATTGCCGCCATTGTTCGGCACCACCACGAAACGACCGCCATCGTAGCCGTTCGGAAATACCGTACCGGCCGTCACCGAGATTCGCGCCGTGCCGAAGGCCGCCAGCGGCGACGCGCCAACGGCGGCGATGGCACCCCGATTGACCCCGGCGCCGTAGGCGTCGTTGGGGTTCTGGTTGTCGATGACCACCCAGTCACCGATCGCCGGCGTGGTGCTCAGCGGCGACAGCGTGTCGAAGGTGGTGACCGGCTGAGTGATGTCGAGCGGCGCGGCGCACGTCGCCGAGGGCACACAACCCGGCGCGTTGTCGTTGACGATATCCGGCCCCATGCGATAGCGCCCGCCGGTGCTGCTCGGCAGCAGTTCGAAGCACTGGTCGCTCGGCCGGCGGATCGAGTTCGGCACCGCCGAGCGCACGTCGCGGCCCATGCGGCGCAGGGCGGTGTCGGCCATGTCGATCAGGCCGGCGCGCCGTCCGGCGTCGAAATAGCCGTCAACGGTCCGCTTGAGGAATATCGTCACGATGGCGGCGATGATGCCGGTGATCGCGATGACCATGACCAGCTCGACCAGCGTGAAGCCGCGCGATCTCATGACGCCCAGTCCGTCCGCCAGCCGACCAGTTGCAGGCTATCGCCGCCGCGGCTGACCGTGACGATGATCCTGGCCGCCGCCGCGACGCCGCCGAGCGGCGTGGCCGCCACGCTGACGACGACGGAATAGCCGGCCAGCGCCGCGATCGCGTTGCCTTCGATGTCGCAAAGCCCCGTCTGGTTGTAACCGTTGTAATCGAAGATGTCGTTGTAGGTGTCGCGTGCGCAGGCCGCCGGCGCGACATTGGCGGCGGCGGTATAGGGCTTGAGCGCGACCTCCTCGAGCATCTCCTCGGCGACGGCGAGCATCTGCTTGCGCGGCATCGGGTCGGCGCTGCCGCGCACGGTGGTCGTCACCGCCACCAGCAGCCCGGCCAGGCCGACCGAGATGATGACGATGGCGACGATGAGCTCGATCAGGGTCAGCCCCGACTGCCGCCTAGTGGACATAGCCGGTCGCCCCCACCAGCGCAATGGCCGACGCATCGGTCACGGTCACCACATAGTCGGTGATCGCCGTTCCGGCGCCATCGGAGGTGACGGTCCCCGCCGGCTGGAAATAGACCGGCCCGGCCGGCGCGATGCTCACGGTGACATTGGCGGGGTCCAGGCTGCGCGCGTAGGCGGCGTTGCCGTCCGGACCGTTGAGCGTGGCGGCGCCGCAGGTCGTGGCGCCATTGGCGCTCGCGATGTTGAGGGTCACGCTGCTGGCGGTAAAGCTGGCGCAGACGAGCCGGCGGTGGCTGACGGCCGTTTTCTGCGCGTAACGCAAGGCCGCCACCACTTCGTCGTGGAGCGCCAAGCCGCGAAAGGCGCTGACACCCGTCATTCTCGGCAGGACGACCACGGCGAGAATACCCAGAATGACCATCACGGTGACCAGCTCGACGAGGGTAAACCCGGCCGCCGAACGGCGGCCCGCACTGATCGGACGAAGGCGAGCCATCGACGGCGGCACCCGCTAGTACAGCTCGCGAATATGCACGGCCTTGCGCTGCTCGGCCGGGAAGACGCCGAAGCTGGCCCGCGCGGAAGGATCCGCCGTGTAGGTGTTGGACGCCGCGCAAGGGCCGTTCTTGCCACGCAGCCAGACCAGGCTGTTGACCGGCGCCACCATCGCCGGGTGCGTGGCGAGGCAGGATTGATCGCTGGTGCCGATACCGAGATTGACGGCGACATCGACCGTGCCGGTGCTGCCGGCCGGATTCGGCGCCGTCAGCACGATGCTGCCCAGGCCGCCGGCCAGCGTGGTGCCGCTGGCGGTGGTGGTCCAGGCCCCGGCGGCACCCTTGCCGTCCAGATAGTTGGACAGCGCCACGGACGTCGCGGGGATGGTCGTGCAGATGTCGGCACCGTTCAGCAGCCACGACTTGCCCGTCCAGTACTGGGCCTGCACCGGTACCGCGAGGCTCGATTTCTCGGAACCGTAGGCGTTGACCAGCATCAGCCGGCCGATGCGGATCGGCGTGGTCTTTTCGGCGGCGCTGACCGACAGCACGCCGTCGGTATCGACGGCATGCAGTTTGATGGTGGCTGGCGCCTTGTCGGGTGTGGTCCGGGTGAAGGCAAAGGCCGGCTTGGCCGTCGCCACGCCGGTGGTAAAAGTCGTTGCGGCCACCGCGGTCGGCGACAGGGTGCCCCCGGCCACCGCGTTGGCATCGGACAGCGTCACCGCCTTGGCGAAGGTCTGGCTGTAGTTCTGCGTCGTGGTGCCCGCCGAGTTGCGGGCGGTCAGTTGCAGCGTGAAGGGCTGGGCGGAATAGGTAAAGGCGCCACCGGCGCAGCCGTGGGTCAGCACCTCGTCGAAGTGATCCGGCATGAAGCGGCCGAAATGATTGGTCGGGCTGGTGTTGGCGATCAGGCAGCCGATCTTGCCGCCGACGGCCGAATTGCTGTACGAATTGCCGATGCAATCGCCGTTGCCGACGTCGCCGGAGTAGGCGGCGTAGGACGGGTCATAGATGCCGGCGGCCAGCAGGCGGAAGTAACCGGCCTCATCGTAGGTGAAGTTGTTGCCGGAGGCGCCGTTGCCGGTGGCCAGGGTCGCCGGGGTCGTGAAATAGCCGAAGGCGGTGCCGACGCCGCCCGGGCGGCCGCCGGTGGGCGGCGAAGCCCATTCCGCCTTGGTGCCGTCGAAATTGGGAATGCCGTTGTAGCCCGCGGTTGCGCTGTCGGCGGTCAGCGTGAATGCGGTGCCGGCGGCTATCTTCGGTAACGCCGTGGTATTGGCGCCGGCGTTGTCGGCGTTGGCGGTCGACGCCACGACCAGGCTCGGCGGCCGCACGGCAAAGGCATCCGGCGCGCAGGCGGTGACGCCGCTCGGCGGACAGTTGGCCGCACTACAGACGAACCGGACCCGAACATCGCGATAGGCGCTGGCGATGGCCGGCACGACCACCGACGCGCGGCCGGAGGCGAAAGTGGCCGATCCCAGGGCGATGGTCGCTGTCTGGGTGGTCGGACAATTGGTGGTGGCGCTGAGCGCGGGCGTGTTGGTGTTGGCCAGCAGGCTGACGGTGACCGGCTTGGCGAAGGTCGTGTCCAGCACACCGCCACTGAGCGCCACCAAGTCCAGGGTGAAAGCGCTATTGACCAGTTTGGTATACAGATAGGCATAGGCATTCGACGCGGCGGCCGGCGCGCACTTCGGAAAGCGAACCTCGCAGGCGTTGAACTTGCCGGTGCTGCAACTGGTGATGGTCTGCGCCGAGTTCTCCTGCTCGCCGAAGTTGCCGTCGGTGACATGGGCCGTTATGGCCCCGGCGGCCGGATGGGTGAAGGCGAACACGGCCTGGGACTCGTTGATGAACTGATAGCTGGCGGTGCCGCTGTTGGCGGCGCCGGGGGTAAGGGCGCCGCGACCGCTGAGCAGGGACCAGGTGCCGGTACCGTCCGAGGTACTCAGGTTGATCACGGTATTGACCGGCACCGGCGCGTGGCCGACGTTGTGCGCGGTCACCGTGTACCGGGGCGGCAGGCAGGCGGGCGCCGTGCCGTCGTGGGTGATGGCATAGTGCGCCAGACAGATCGAGTTGATCTGGTCCCGGACCTGGATGATCTTCGCCGCCGGCGCTTCATAGTTGTAGGCGCTGAACTCGTCCAGCGTGCCATCCGCGGAGTTCACCGTGCCGCTGGACCCGGCGATGCCGGCGCGACTGCCACCGAGATAGAGGGTGTCGGTCTGCGGCGACAGCGTGGCGGTCGTCGAAGTAAACGCGGTCTGCGCCTGCTGCACGCCATCGACGTAGATTCTCAGCCGGTCGTTGTTGCCGCCGACCAGGTTGTTGAAGGTCCAGGTGACGGCGATGTGCTTCCAGGTATTGGCCGCCACGGCGATGGCGGGTGTTTCGACCACCCGCACGGTGTTGGTGCTGTCGGTGACGACGAAGCGCAGCTTGCCGGCATTGGCGCCGGTGCCGCCGCGCCGGGTCAGGAAGAACCATTGGTTGTTGACCGTGGTGGCGTCGAAGAGCTGGACGTCCTGCGTGCCGGCGCCCGACCAGGCGGTGGTGGCCTTGTACCAGAAGGCGATCATGCCGGCGTTGCCGATGGTGGCGACCGGGGTGCCGGTATCGATGGCATTGTTGCCGGCGGCGGGAATGCTCGCGCCCCGGCATATCTTGCCGCTCCCCGTCGATTGCGCCGCGCCGACCGGCGCGCCGTCGCGGGCGAAGCCGCTGGAGTCGAGGATCGCTCCGGCGCCGCTCCAGGTCGTCTCCTCCATGCGGTATTCGACCACCGGGTGGGGCGTGAAATAGCGGATCGCGGTGTTGGCGGCCGGATAGCCGACCGAAGGCTTGTCGTAGTCGGTGGTCGACACCTGCCAGCCCACCTCGCCGGTCGTCGCGCCCGGTCCGGGCGTGTCGGCGCCATACTGGTAGATGAAGTCGCCGTCTTCCTGGAGGATGATCTGGATGTTGTAGTTGCCGGTGGTCTTGCTGGCCGCCGCCCATTCCGGGACATTGTTCCAGGTGATGACGAAGCGTCGGTTGGGCGTCATGCCGCTGCTGCCGTAACTGACGAAGCAGGCGTTGGCGCCGGTGCGGCTGGTGCAACTGGTGGTGTAGCCGGCGACCTCCGACTGCAGGGAGGGATCGAGGTCGTTGCCGAAAATGCGCAGGGTGTAGTTCAGGCCGGCGTTGGGCAGCGGAATCTGCGTCACCGGGCTGCCAAAGCCGCAGGTGGTGTTGTCGTAGGCCGGCGAGGTGCCGACGAACTGCACCCGGCCGTTGGCGAGGATGCGCAGCTTGTCGAAGCTGCGGTCGCCGAAAAAGAAGTTGAATCCGATCGGAATCGCGTCGCTGATGGTGTCGTCGAGCGTCGGCGGCGCCGTGCCGCAGGCCGACGACCCCAGCGTGCTGTTGAACTTGTAGGGCGCGGTGTTGTAGCCGACCTGGGTATGCGCGGTGGCGTCGACCCAGCTAAAGGTCGTGGCCGTGTTGGCGTAGGTAGCCGCCCCCGCCGCGCCGGAGAAGCACGTCAGCCAAGTCGCAAACCATGCCCAGCGCCGTGATCTCATCGGATCGACACTCCGACCTGCGCGGCGCCCACGCGCCGCGTCAGGCCTTTGGCCTCACACAATTACTGCGCGCAGATACCCGTTGCAGTCGCGGCAGTCCCGTTGGTCGGTGTGACTGTGCAGGTGAATGTCGATCCGCTGTTCGCCACCACCGAACAATCGATCGTCGTACCCGCCGCAATGGTGTAGCCGGTCGTGGGCAAGGGCGTTTGCAGGATCGTGTTGATATTGGCCACAGTGCACACGTTCGCCGCCGCGTGGTTGTAAGCAACTCCCTTGGGCGGGGTAACCAGACGCCCGGCGTAGTTGACAGCAAACGCCGAACTGATCCCTCCGGCAACACCGGCCGCCCCAGCGGTGCCGGCATCGGTGCGCAGATCGATAAATCTCGGTAACGCCACCGCCGCCAGAATGCCGAGAATGACGATGACGACGATCAGTTCGATCAGGGTAAAACCTGCTTGCCGCTTGGTATTCATGCTTGTCTCCCGTTATGTGACAAAAGTAATGCTAGCCCGATTCAGCAGCCGGCGGTGGTGACGCTGAGTTCCGGTGCCACGATGACCGCTCCGTTGAGGGCGGCTTCCAGATAGGTGATTCGGCAATTCGGCGCGCTGCCGGCGTCGATATCGAAATAGCGACTCGGCACGGTGATGCCCAGACTATTAACGGCCGTGCCGACGCCGGCTTGAATGCCATCGGCGGCCAGGTTCAAGTCGCCGGCGACGTCGATGCCGTCGGCGCTGGCGGCCGGGAAGTGGTTGACGATGCGGACCGCATGGCCGTCCATGACTACCACCGGCGGCACGCTCCGGCAGTCCGGGGTGGTGGCGGACGATGAACTGGACAGGTCGAGTTCGCAGCGGGCGCGCGCCAGGGCGGCGGCCGAGCGCAGCGAACCGTGGATGGCCTTGGCCTTGGCGACGCGCGCGTCGTGCTGGGCATCGATGAGGCGCGGCAGCGCCACGGCGGCCAGCACGGCGATGATGCCGATGACGACGATCAGCTCGATCAGCGTAAAGCCAGCCTGGCGCAAACCTCTGCTCGCGACCGGGTTCATTTCTTCAGCGCCACCTTGCCCAGGTCCCAGATGGGCAGGAAGATGCCCAGGGCCAGGATCAGCACCAGGATGCCGAGCATGACGATGAGGATCGGCTCGATCTGCTGGGAAAGGGTCTTGAGTTCGTACTCGACCTCGCTCTGGTACATGCCGGCGATCTCTTCCATCATCTCGTCCAGCGAGCCGGATTCCTCGCCGACGGCGATCATCTGCAGGACCACGGGCGTGAAGGCGCCGGAATTGAGCGCCGAGCGAAGGATCGACTCGCCGCGCTCGACGCCGTCGCGCATGCGTTCGACCTTCTCGGCGATGAAGGCGTTGTCGACCGTCTGCGCCACCGTGGTCAGCGCCTGGATGACCGGGACGCCGGAGCGCATGGCCAGGGCGAAGCTGCGCGCGAAGCGGGCCAGCGTCGCCTTGCGGACGATCTTGCCGGCGATGGGAATGTTCATCTTCAGCTTGTCCCACCAGTACCGGCCGGCGGTCGTGCCGACCCAGGTACGGAAGCCCAGTGCAGCGGCGACCACGCCGCCGGTGATGACGTGCCACCAGGCGACCGTGAAATCGGAAAAGCCGATCAGCGCGCGCGTCAGTATCGGCAACTCGGCGTTGAAGCCCTGGAACACCTTGGCGAAGGTCGGAATGACCCAGATGTTGACCACGAACAGGGCGACAGCCATGGCCATGACGACGAACGACGGGTAACGCAGGGCGGACTTCACCTGCTCGCGCATGAAACGCTCGAACTCCATGTGGTCGAACAGGCGCAGGAAGATTTCCTCCAGACGCCCGGTCATCTCGCCGACCCGCACCATCGACAGGTAGAAGTTGGAGAACACTTTTGGATGCCGGGCCAGGGACACGGAGAATTCGCGGCCGCTGTCGAGGCTCTCGCGCACCTGGCCGAGCATGGCTTTCATGGCGCCGTTCTGGCTGGAGTCTTGCAGGCCGGCCAGGGCCCGCATGATCGGCACGCCGGCCTTCAGCAGCGTATAGAGCTGGCGGGTGAATAGCAGGATGTCGACATGGCCGATCTTTTCGGCGAACAGGCTCAGGCTGCCGCCGGCGCTTGCGGCGACTTTCTTCTCCGCGGCACCGGCGGGCGCCGGCTTGATGTCCAGCGGCGTGACGCCGCTGCCGAACAGGATGTCGGCCACGGCGGCGGCGGTGGCGCCCTCCAGCACGCCCTGAACCGCCTCACCGGTGGAATTGCGACCCCGATAGGCGAACGCGGGCATCGGCTAGCCGCCCGACGGGCCGCCCCAAGGGCGGCGGCGCTCCCCCGTGGGGGGCAGCGAAGAGCATTGGTGAGCGTGGGGGGCCATCATTCCTCTGCGAGCTGGCTGGAAATGCGCATCGCCTCTTCCACCGAGGTCCGCCCGGTGGTCACCAGCCGCACGGCGTCGCGGCGCAGGGTGTTGCCGGCCATCTGCTCCCGGCCGATCTGGATGAACTCGTTGGGGTCGCCGTGGTTGACGGCTTCGACCAGCGCGTTGGTCATCTCCAGAAATTCGTACACCGCCTGCCGGCCCTGGTAGCCGGTGTTGGCGCAATGGGCGCAACCCCGGCCATGCCGGTACTGGACACGATCGACTTGATCGCCCAGTTCGTAGCGCAGCCACTCGCGTTCGTGCGGCGCCAGTAGGTGCGGCTCGGAGCAATACTCGCAGACCACCCGGATCAGTCGCTGGGCCAGCACCATCTGGATCGACAAGGCCACCATGTAGCGCGGCACGCCCATGTCCAAGAGTCGGATCGGCGTGGACAGCGCATCGTTGGTGTGGAGGGTGGACAGCACCATGTGGCCGGTCATGGCGGCGCGCATGCCGATCTCGGCCGTTTCCTGGTCGCGCATCTCGCCGACCAGGATGATGTCGGGGTCCTGGCGCAGGGCGCTGCGCAGCACACGGGCGAAGCTGAGGTCGATCTTCTCGTGCACCTGCACCTGATTGAGGCCGGGCAGCCGGTACTCGACCGGGTCCTCGACCGTGATGATCTTTTTTTCCGGCGTGTTCAGCTCGCTCAGCGCGGCATACAGCGTGGTGGTTTTGCCCGAACCGGTCGGGCCCGTGACGAGGACGATGCCGGACGGCCGATGGATGGCGGCGCGGAAGCGATCGAGCACCCGTGGTGGCATGTTCAGGCGATCCAGGGCCATCAGGGCCGCGTTCTGTACCAGCAGGCGCATCACCACCGACTCGCCGAATTGCGTCGGCATGGTGGAGATACGCACATCGACCGGCGTCTCGCGCAACTGGAGGGCGAAACGGCCGTCCTGCGGCAGACGCTTTTCCGAGATGTCGAGGCCGGACATGAGCTTCAGTCGCAGCACCAGGGCGGTGGCGATCTTGCTGTCCGCCTCCGTCTGCACATGGAGTACACCGTCGATGCGGAAGCGGATCAGCAGCGACTTTTCCTGCGGTTCGACGTGGATGTCCGAGGCACGCATCTTCAGCGCCTCGTCGAACACGGTATTGAGCAGCTTGACCACCGGCGCATCCTCGGCGCCCGGCGTCAGGCCCAGCACCGAGCCGAACTCGACCGGAATGTCGCCCATCTCCTGGGTCAGTTCCCTGGCCAGACCGGTGATCTCGGCGGTACGACGGTAGACGCGATCCAGCAGCGGCACCAACTGGCTTTCGATCACCACCACCAGTTCGATGTCGCGCCGGACAATACGCGCTACTTCATCGTAAGCGGTGATGTCGGTTGGATCGGCAAAGCCGACGCGCAGCAGGCCGGCCTGCTCGCCAAGAACAATGGCGCGGAAACGGCGCGCCTGCGCCTCGGGCAGCAGGTTGATGAGTTCCGGCTTGGACTGGAAGCTGCGCAGATCGACGAACTCCGCCTGCAACTGGCCGGCGAGCGCCCGGGCGATGCCTTCCTCGGTGACATAGCCGCAGTCGACGACGATGCGGCCGACTTTGCGGCCGCTGCGCTTCTGCTCTTCAAGCGCCTGCTTGAGCTCCTCTTCGGTGAGTAGCCCGCGCTGGATCAGCAAGTCGCCGAGACGTATGCGTTGCGGTGGCCGAGCCATACGGATGTCCGCTGCGTCCTATATCAAGAAAACACGTGAGATCTTTGATGCAGCTAAATGATTTATCGGAAAATAATCCGAATCAGGCCGGATCGCAAGAAATATTCGCCGAAAGCGCGGCCTAGACTGGCCGGGACTGTTGCGCCGCCATCAGCTTGCCCTGAGCCCAGGTGCGCAGATGACCCAGCGCGCCGGTGAGGTTCGCCCAATCGTCGGCCATCCTGCTGCGCAACGACTCCTGCCGATCCGGCTCGGCACGCAGGAAATGGTCTATCTGTTCGTGAATGATCTCGCGCGCCCGCTCTTCGGCCGCTTGCGCGACACGGCGCTGCGCATCCCGACAGGCATAGTCTTCACTGACCCGATAGGGCAGCGGGATGGTCGCCAGCCTGGCCAGTTCGCGCAGGGCGTCGGCGCGCTGGATGAGGGCGCTCTGCATTTCGCAGCGCGAGGTGAAGCGCCTCGCCTCGAGGCGCAATGCCGCCTGTTCAACCGGATCGCCGCGCGCCATGCCGTCGTTTTCCCAATAGACTGCCGGCAATCCTAATCGAATTGTCCAGCCATGTTTCACATCGTCCTGTTTCAGCCGGAGATCCCGCCCAACACCGGCAACGTCATTCGCCTGACCGCCAACACCGGTTCCACGCTGCATCTGGTCAAGCCGCTCGGGTTCGACATCGACGACAGGTCGTTGCGCCGTGCCGGGCTGGACTACGCGGAGTTCGCCGCCCTGCGGGTACACGAGTGCTGGGCCGACTGCCAGGCAGCCCTGGCCGGCAGCCGTCTGTTCGCCGTCAGCACCAAGGGAGATGTGCGCCACGATCTGCCCAGCTATCGGCCGGGCGATGGCTTCGTCTTCGGCCCAGAGACGCGCGGTCTGGCGTCCGACATGCTTGCGGAGTTTCCGCCGGAGCGGCGGTTGCGCCTGCCCATGGTGCCGGGCAACCGCAGCCTGAATCTGTCGAACGCCGTGGCGGTGGTGGTCTTCGAGGCGTGGCGGCAACAGGGCTACGCCGGCGGCCAGTAGCGGCGAGACTATTCGGCTTTTGTGTCGCGGCCCATCAGGCGGTCGACCACTTCCGCGACCTTGATCCGGCCATCGAGCACGGCGCAGATCGCTTCCGTAATCGGCATTTCCACGCCCAGGCTCGCCGCCCGGCGGGCAACCTCGTGGGTGGTCATGACGCCTTCGGCGACGTGGCCCAGTTCGCGCTGAATCGCTTCGAGCGGCCGGCCGGATGCGAGCGCCAGGCCGACGCGACGATTGCGCGACAGGTCGCCGGTACAGGTGAGGATCAAGTCGCCTAGACCGGCCAGACCCATGAAGGTTTCCCGCTTCGCGCCCAGGGCGACGCCAAAGCGGGTGATTTCGGCCAAGCCGCGCGTCATCAGCGCGGCCCGGGCGTTGAGGCCCAGACCCAGGCCGTCGCAGATGCCGGTGGCGATGGCCAGCACGTTCTTCACCGCGCCACCGACCTCCGCGCCGACGATGTCGTCGTTGGCGTAGATGCGCAGGCGGGAGGTGTGCAAGGCGTCGGCCATGGCGCGGGCGAAGCCGATGTCGCTCGAGGCCAGGGTAATCGCGGTCGGCAGGCCCTTCGCCACTTCCTCGGCGAAACTGGGACCGGTGAGCGCGCCGCGGGGGGCGGCGGTCTTGGCTTGCGCCACTACCTGATGCGGCAACAGGCCGGTGCCCGCTTCGAGACCCTTGCAGACCCACAAGAAGGGCAACGCGTCACCCAGCCGGGCCACAGTGCTCCGTAAACCGGCCATGGGTGTGGCGATGATGGCGAGATCGGCGTCGGCCAGTAGCGAACCGGCATCGCTGCCAACTTGCAGGCCTTCGGGGAAGGCATGGCCGGGCAGGAACTGGGTATTTTCCCGGGCGGTGTTCATCGCCTCGGCATGCTCGCCTTGCCAGGTCCACAGGCTGACCGCATGGCGCCCGGCGAAGGCCAAGGCCAGCGCGGTTCCCCAGGCGCCGGCGCCGAGCACGGCTATCCTCATGGGCTCAGAAGCCCCAGACCTGGGTGGCCTTGACGAACCCCTGCTGACCGTCGCGATGGCGGACGCGCGCCCAGCCGGCGGGGCCGGGCTCGACGAATTCCAGCAGGACGCCGGTGGCGGCCTCGAAGACGACCCCCGCGCCATCCTCGGCCTTGGCGCGCACCTGGGCAATGTCGCCCTTGACGATCAGGTTGCGCCGCTCGGAGAGCAGGCGCTTTTCTATCCAGGCCAGTTCGCCCTTGGCATCGCGCACCTTGACCCAGGCGTCGAGCGTCACCACCGACTCGACCGGCGTGCCGCGGGCAATCGCATACAGCGGCTTGGCCTGCTGAGACGGGGCATCGTAAAGCAGGGCCGGCTCGACCACCGAGCGGTAGTCGAGCGCGTTGGCCGCACCCGCCGCGAGCAGGCCGAAGCTGACCGCCACCAGACGCCGCATCGCCTTACTGAACCGGAACCTCGTGGGGACGCTGCTCGGACTCCAGCCGCTGCCGGTAGATCGCCTCGAAATTGACCGGGGCCAGCAGGACGGGGGGGAAGCCGGCGCGCACCACGGCGTCGGAAACCGCTTCGCGCGCGTACGGGAAGAGGATGTTCGGGCAGGCCACGGCGACGATCGGCTCGATGTCTTCCTGGGGCACGTTCTGGATGACGAAAATGCCGGCCTGGGCGACTTCAACCAGGAACTGGGTCTTTTCGCCGATCTTGGCGGTAACCGTGATCGTCAGGATCACCTCGAAGGTACCCTCGCCGACGGGCGTTCCCGAAGAGCCCATCTGCACCGCGATTTGCGCCGACTCGCGTTCCAGGAAGCATTGCGGGGCGTTGGGCAGTTCAATCGAGAGATCCTTGACGTAGATCTTCTCGATGCTGAAAACCGGTTGCTGTTCGCTCATGACGGATGAAAACCAAAAAGTGGAAAAGAGGGCGGGATTCTACCGCAGGAGGATTTGGCCGTCGCCTCGCACAACGACAACCCGCCAGCGGTCTTACTGGGCGAGCAGCGGGTCGAGCTTGCCTTGCCGCTCGAGGTCATGCAGATCGTCGCAGCCACCCACATGGGTATCGCCGATAAAGATCTGCGGCACGGTGCGACGGCCGGTTCGGGCGGTCATTTCCACGGCGCGGTCCGGATCGAGGTCGATGCGGACCTTGTCGATCTCCGCGACGCCCTTGCGCTTCAGCAACTGCTCGGCGCGAACACAGTAGGGACAAACCTCCGTGCAGTACATGAGAACCCGTGCCATATCCCGCCCTCAGCCTTTGGTGGTCACAGGCAGACCGGCACCGGTCCAGGCGCCCAGGCCACCCGACAGATTGAACACTCGATCGAAACCGGCGCGATGCAAGGCACCACAGGCGGAAGACGAACGATTGCCGCTGGCGCAGCAAACAATCACCGGCCGGCCCTTGAATTTTTCCAGCTCGCTCAGGTGCTTGTTGAGCTGACCGAGCGCGACATGGCGGGCATTGGGGATATGGCCGGCCGACCATTCATGGGTTTCGCGCACGTCGAGGACCAGCGCATCCTCGCGGTTGATCAGCAAGGTCGCCTCGCTCACCGAGACCCCCTTGCCGCCGCCACGCACATAGGAAGCGACGAGCATGGCGCCGCTCACCGCGGCAAGCATGACCCACATGATGTTCTGTTGCACGAACTCCATTGATTTCCCTCAGATTTTGAACCCTGGCACACCACAAAACACTTCACGCATCAGCACGATCAGTTGCAGGGTGCGCTGATCGGCAACGCGATAATAAACGCGATTGGCGTCCTTGCGCGTCTGAAGGACACCTTTGTCGCGCAGGATGCCCAAGTGCTGGGAAATGTTGCTTTGCGAGGTGCCGACGGCGTCGACGATGTCTTGTACGCAGACCTCCTGTTCGCCAACCACGCAGAGAATCTTCAAGCGCAGCGGATGGGAGATCGCCTTCAGCGCGCGCGCCGCGGTCTCGATGTGCTCCTGTTTGTCGATCAGATCCTGAATAGCATAGGCTTCCATTGTCTATCCCCTGTGGCTCGTGTGGCTCGTCCGCGAATTCTGAATATTATAGAATACTGTTTTTGCGCTGCGGCGATTCGCCTTATTATTCGCAGCTAGTCCTCCCTCCCAATTGCCGGTCATGCCCACCATGTACAAGCTCGTGCTGCTCCGCCACGGAGAATCCGTCTGGAACAAGGAAAACCGCTTCACTGGCTGGACCGATGTCGGCCTGACGGACAAGGGCCTCGCCGAGGCCAAGATGGCCGGGCAACTGTTGAAGGAAGGTGGCTTCGCCTTCGACGTGGCATACACCTCGGTATTGAAGCGCGCCATCAAGACGCTCTGGCTCGCCCTCGAGGAAATGGACCGGATGTGGATCCCGATCCACCACTCCTGGCGCCTCAACGAGCGCCACTACGGCGGCCTGCAAGGTCTCAACAAGGCGGAAACGGCGACCAAGTTCGGCGAGGACCAGGTCAAGATCTGGCGCCGTTCCTACGACACGCCGCCGCCGGCCCTGGCCGATGGCGACCCGCGCCTGGAAGCCGATGATCCCCGCTACGCCAGCCTGGCACGGGGCGAATTTCCCAAGACGGAATGCCTGAAGGATACCGTTGCCCGCTTCCTGCCCTACTGGCACGAGACGATCGCCCCGGCCGTCAAGGCGGGCCGGAGCGTCATCGTGACCGCCCATGGCAACAGCCTGCGCGCGCTGATCAAGTACCTCGACAATATCTCCGACCAGGAGATCGTCGGCCTCAACGTGCCCACGGGCCAGCCGCTGGTCTATGAACTGGACGCCGACCTCAAGCCAATCAGGAGCTACTACCTGGGCGACGCGGAGGCCGTCAAGAAGGCGATGGACGCGGTTGCCAATCAAGGCAAGGCCAAGTAGGGGCGCCATCGGCGGCCTCTGCCTGGCGGCCGCCCTCTACGCCGCCGTCATTGGCGCGTCCGCTGCCGCCTCGCCCGCCGCCTCCCCGGCGCGAGCTCCGACGTCCCGGAAAGCCGAGCTCAAGGAACAGCAAGGCGAGGTGCGCGAGCGCATCGAGGCCATGCGTCGCGATCTCGCCAAGAGCGAGGAATCCCAGGCCCAGACGACAGACCAGCTACGCTTGACGGAATCGGCAATATCAGACGCAAACCGCAAGCTGCGACAACTGGCCGATCAGCGCGGCGGCGTCGAGGCCGAGGTCAAGGAACTCGCGGCGCAGGCCCAGCGCCTGGCACAGCAAACAGAACTCCAGCAAAACCAGTTGTCCCGCCTGCTCGCCCGCCATTTCACGCACGGCGCCCGGGTTGAGATGGACGCGCTGCATCAACTGCTCGCCGGCGGCGACCCCAATCAGGCGGCGCTCGACTACTACTTTCTCACCCGCCTGTCCCAGGCCAAGGCCGACCTGATCGCCGACCTGCGCGACAAGGCGCGGACGAAGAAGCGTCTGACCGACGCCGCGCGCGACAAGAGCAACGAGCTGGCCGCCATCGAACAGAAGCAGCAGCAGGCACGCGGCGCGCTCCTCGACCAGCAGAAGCAGCGGCAGACCCTGCTGGCCACCATGGCCGACAGGATACGCGGCCAGCGCCGGGAAATCGGCACTTTGCAGAAGGACGAAAAGCGCCTGGCCCGTCTGCTCGAAGGCCTGACGCGGGTCATCCAGCGACCGCCCCGCGAAACCGCCAGGCCCGTGCCGACGCGCTCCGGTCAGACGGCCGCCACCGAACGGCCCGCGCCGACCGTACAGAACGAGCGGAGTCCGGATCCGGATCAGGCCGGGGGCGCCTTTGCCAGCTTGAAGGGCCGGCTGCATTTGCCCGTGCGCGGCGAAGTCGCCGGTCGTTTTGGCAAGCCACGACCGGAAGGCGGCACCACCTGGAAAGGGCTGTTCATCCGCGCCGCCGAAGGCGGCGACGTCAGAGCCATCGCCGCCGGCCAGGTGGTCTATGCCGATTGGCTGCGGGGCTTCGGCAACTTGCTGGTGCTCGACCACGGCGACGGCTTCCTGTCGGTCTATGGCAACAACCAGTCATTGCTCAAGGAAACCGGCCAGTCGGTCAGGCCGGGCGACGTTGTGGCCACGGTCGGCAACAGCGGTGGCAACCTGGAATCGGGTTTATACTTTGAGATCAGGCATCAAGGCCAGGCATTCGACCCGCTCCGCTGGGTCAGCCTGCGCTGATACCCTTCTACCACGGAGCACTCATGCGCAGCAAGTTGCAGCAAGCCGGTCTCATCGGTGTCGGCCTCGTCGCCGGCATTCTGATCAGCGTCAATTATTCGGCGGTCGCCCAGAAAGACGCCATGGGGCCGCTGCCCATCGAGGAATTGCGCACCTTCGCCGACGTCTTCGGCGCGATCAAGCAGGGCTATGTCGAACCCATCGAGGACAAGAAGCTGATCACCCACGCGATCAGCGGCATGCTGTCCAACCTTGACCCGCACTCCGCCTATCTCGACGCCGAGTCGTTCAAGGATCTGCAAGTCAGTACCCAGGGCGAATTCGGCGGGCTGGGCATCGAGGTTGGCATGGAAGACGGCTTCGTGAAAGTGGTTTCACCGATCGAGGACACGCCGGCCGATCGCGCCGGCATCAAGGCCGGCGACCTGATCATCAAGCTCGACGACTCGCCGGTGAAGGGTTTGACGCTCTCCGACGCGGTGAAGAAGATGCGCGGCAAACCCAAGACATCGATCAAGCTGACCGTGGCGCGCAAGGGTGAGACCAAGCCGCTCGAATTCACCATCGTGCGCGACAAGATCAAGGTGCAGAGCGTCAAGTCGAAGACCGTCGAACCCGGCTATGGCTACCTGCGCGTCACCCAGTTCCAGGAGGAGACGGCGGCCGATGTCGCCCGCCATCTCGACAAGCTGTTCAAGGAGAAGGACAAGGACGGCAAGACCGAGCCGATCAAGGGCCTGGTGCTCGACCTGCGCAACGACCCCGGCGGCCTGCTCCATGGCGCCATCGGCGTCGCCGCCGCCTTCCTGCCCGCGAAAGCGCTGGTCACGTCGACGGATGGCCGTACCGAGGATGCCAAGAAGAAGTACATCGCCAGCAGCGAAGACTATCTGCGCGGGCAGAAGAATGACTTCCTGAAAGACGTGCCGGCCGGAGCCAAGAACATTCCCTTGATCGTGCTGGTGAACGGTGGTTCGGCATCGGCGTCGGAGATCGTCGCCGGCGCATTGCAGGATCACAAGCGGGCGGTGATCATGGGGACCCAGACCTTCGGCAAGGGCTCCGTGCAGACGGTGCTGCCACTTTCCAATAACACCGCGGTCAAGCTGACCACGGCGCGCTACTACACGCCGAACGGTCGTTCGATCCAGGCCAAGGGCATTGTTCCGGACGTGCTGGTGGAGGAAACCGCCAACGGCGACAAGCGCGAGCGCCTGCGCGAAGCCGATCTCGAGCGCCACCTCGACAACGACAAGGAAAAGGCGCCGACCAAGGATGCGGACAAGACTCCGGCCAAGCCGCAAGCCAAGACCGGCGCCAAGGGCAAGTCGCCGCACAAGGATGACGACGAGGACGCCGTCAAGGCGCCGAGCTCGGAAATCGCCGCCAAGAGCGACTACCAACTCTCCCAGGCGATGAACCTCTTGAAGGCTTGGCAGGTCATCCAGGCGCGATGAGACTGAATCCGGAACAGGCGCGGCTGATCAGGGACAAGGAGCGGGGACTGCACCGCCCCCATGCCCTGCTGCCCCAGACCGGAACTCGCAAGCACCGCGAAATTCGCTTCGCCAAGTTGCCGCCGCACCAGATCGAGCGAGCTTATATGCTGCTCGCGCGCCTCGAGAAACTGGAACTGGCGCCCGGCCTGCTCACCAACAGCCTGTCGGTCTGGTACGACATCGCGGACTACACCATGGAAGGCCTGGAAGCCGCGTTGCGCCATGAAGGCTTCAACCTGGAGACCTCGCTCTACGCCAAGCTGATCCGCGCCCTGGTGTACTACGCCGAGGACACCCAGTTGCGCAACATGCACGGGCCCCAGCGACTGATCAAGCAGTCCCACGAGGTCTATTGCAAGGCCTGGGAAAACCACCCGCACGGCGACCGCGACGAAACGCCGCCCGAGCTTCGGCTGGATCGCTGACGCCACGTTCCCGCCGTGGACGACCGGCAACTGCTCCGCTACAGCCGCCACATCCTGCTACCCCAGATCGGCGTCGAGGGGCAGGAGAGGCTATTGGCGGCCCGGGCCCTGGTGCTCGGGGCCGGCGGCCTGGGCTCGCCGGCCGCCTACTATCTCGCCTCGGCGGGCATCGGTACGCTGGCGCTGGCGGATGACGACAGCGTCGACCTGACCAACCTGCAACGGCAGATTCTCCACGCCACGGCCAGCATCGGCCGCCCCAAGGTCGACTCGGCACGCGACACGCTCGCGCGCATCAACCCGGAATGCCGGGTGCTGGCTCTGCCGGAAAGGCTGTCGGGAGAACGCCTTGACGAGGAAGTGGCCGCCGCCGACGTGGTACTCGACTGCTCCGACAACTTCGCCACCCGCCACGCCGTCAATCGCGCCTGCGTGCAATTCCGCAAGCCACTCGTCTCGGGCGCGGCGATCCGTTTCGATGGCCAGGTGGCGGTGTTCGACAGCCGGCGCGCCGACTCGCCCTGTTACCACTGCCTGTTCCCCGAGGGCGAGGACGTCGAGGAAGTCCGCTGCGCGGTCATGGGGGTCTTTGCGCCGCTGACCGGCATCATCGGCACCGTGCAGGCCGCCGAGGCCCTGAAACTGATCATCGGTTGCGGCGAATCGCTGGCTGGCCGCCTGCTGCTGCTCGACGGCCTGGCCATGGAATGGCGGCAGATTCGCCTGCCGCGCGACCCGGGCTGTCCAATCTGTTTGGCGTCCCGGCCAGGCTGAGGTTCGCCTGGTACCAACTCCAAGGTTTCAGGCGTGGTTGCCGAGTTGATGCGGCCCCCGCGGGGACCCGGTTTCCAGCCACTTCAGGACGGTGGCGAACAGCAAGTCCGGATCGATCGGTTTGGCGAGGAAATCATTCATGCCGACGGAGAAGCAGCGCTTCCGGTCCTCGGCAAAGGCATTGGCCGTCATGGCAAGGATGGGAGTCCCCTTGTGTTCGGGTAGCTGCCTGATCCGCAGCGTTGCCTCCAGGCCATCCATGTTCGGCATCTGCATGTCCATCAGGATTAGATCGTAGCCGAACCGACGCGCCAGTTCGACGGCCTGTCGGCCATCCTCGGCCACTTCCACCACCATTCCGACATCGCTTAGCAGCGATAGCGCCACCTCCCGATTGATCATCTCGTCTTCGACGAGCAGCACCCGTCGACCACGATAGCGTTCCAGCAGCAGGGTTTCGGCGAAATCAGAAGAGACGCCGGTCGCGCGTGACGCCATTGGCGCACCTTTCCCGAGCCGGGCCGTGAACCAGAAGGTGCTGCCTTGCCCCGGCGCGCTGCTCACCCCGGCGTCGCCACCCATGACCTGGGCGATCTTGCGGGTGATGGCAAGACCCAGCCCCGTGCCGCCGTACTTGCGGGTAATCGAGTTGTCAGCCTGCTCGAAGACGGAAAACAGCTTCGGCACGATGTCGGAGGCTATGCCGATACCGGTGTCCTGAACCTCGAAGCGGAGCAGCACGCTCTGATCCGTTTCGCTTTCCACTCGGGTGCGCAGGGTGATGCTGCCCGTTTCGGTAAACTTGACGGCGTTGGTCGCATAGTTGAGCAGGGCTTGCTGGAGCCGGGTCGGATCGCCCCGCAAGGCATGTTCCGGCGCCTGACTATCGATGACGAGCTTCAGGCCCTTGGCTTGGGCACGCTCCTGGAGCATCGAGGAGACATTGCCCATGAGCGTCTCGACATGGACATCCGCTTCCTCCAGGGCAAGCTTGCCGGCTTCGATCTTCGATAGATCGAGGATGGCATTGATGATGTCGAGCAAGTGCTGACCCGCGACCTCGATCTTGCCCAGTCGCTCGGCCTGCTGGGGTGTCACGCCGGAACGGCGAATCAGGTAGGCCATGCCCGTGATCGCGTTGAGTGGCGTGCGGATCTCGTGGCTCATGTTGGCCAGGAAGGCGCTCTTGGCAATGTTCGCCGTCTCGGCCGTCACCTTTGCGGCGGACAATTGCGCGGTACGCTCCGCGACCAGTTCCTCCAGATGCTGCCGATAGAGCCGCAATTCGTCGGCACTTCGCTTCTGTTCGGTGCTATCCATGTGCACGCCAATCATGCGCAAGGGCTTTCCGCCCTTGTCCCATTCGACCACCCGGCCAACCGAATCAATCCAGATCCAGTCGCCCGACTTGGTCCGTCGACGGTAGCTGCACGTGATGGTCTGGGCGGAAGCCAAGGCTTCCTGAAATGCCGCCTGTAACGCGGGCAGATCCTCGGGGTGCACGTTATCCAGCCAGTTCCGCAGGCTTGAATGGAATTCATCCGGGGTATAGCCCAAGAGTCTGGCGTATTCAGGGCTGACCACGACCCCACCAGTCTGGATGTCAAGGTCGTACCAGCCCTGGTGCGCGGTTTCGAGGGCCAACCGAAGCCGCTCCTCGCTTTCGCGCAGGCGCTCTTCCGCGATCTTGCGCGCGCCGATGTCCCGGGTGACGGTAATCACGACATTCCGGCCGCCCACACGGGCACCGCTTGCGCTGACCTCGGCGTCATAGACGGTGCCGTCACGGCGGCGATGGCGGGTCTCGAATATGGTGTGGGTCAGGTCCAGGTTGGCGAAGCCGGCACGGATATCCGCTTCCGAGAGGTTGGCCTCGAAGTCCCAGGTATGCAAAGGCAACAGTTCGTCCGGTGAGTAGCCCAGCATCTCGCCGAAACGGCGGTTGGCTTCGATGATGCGATGATCCTGGTCAAAGATGGCGATCCCGTCGGTCGAATTCTCGATCAGCACCCGATGCCGTTCGGCGTCGCTCTCCAAGGCGAGCCTGGACGCCTGCAACTGGCTGTGTAGCGCAGCATCCTGAGTTTCCTGTAGTTTGCGCTGGGTAATGTCGAAATCGACACAGGCCAACAGGGTTTCACCCGGCGCATTTCCCGGGATGGCGAATTGGGTGGACTTGACCCAGCATTTCTCGCCCTGGCGATTTCGCGTCAGGTATTCAGTCGGCCCAACCGTGCTGCCGCTGCGACAGACATCGAGCAACATGGCCTTGAACTTGTCGGCCTCCGCGGGGCTCAGGAATAGTTCGTCCAGCGTCTTGCCCAGTGCCTCGGACGCTGACCAGCCATAAAGCACTTCCGACCCATGGTTCCAGAATCGAACGCGCGCATCGCCGTCGTACCACTGCACCGCAACGTTCGGCAGGTGGTCCAGCGTCGCCAGAAGGCGTGCTTCCGTCAGATTCATTCCTGATTGCCGACCGGTCTCGGCGTTCATTGCCCAAGTCTCGCCCGCAGAAACTGGTCGCTGCCGACGAAGCGTCGCTCAATGACGTTCAAGCGCTTCGCACCGGCCAGATCGGAAAGTTCGGGCAAGCCGAACATGCCGCGCGCCGAATCGCCGAGCAGAATCGGCGCCTGATAGATCAACAGCTCGTCGACCAGGCCTTCGGCCAGGAGCGAGCCGTTCAACCGCATGCCGGCTTCGACCAGAAGCTCGTTGATGCCGCGCCGGCCAAGTTCGCGCAGCATGGCGGCCAGGTCCACCTTGCCGGCCCGGTTGGGCAGCACGACGACTTCCGCGCCGGGAAGTGAACCGGCGCTCGCGGCAAAGATCAGTGTGTTGCCGCCAGCCAGCACCTTGGCGGTTGGCGGCGTTTCCAGCCGGCTGTCCACGACCACCCGCAGCGGCTGGCGCGTGCACGGCACATCGCGCACGGTGAGGCTCGGATCGTCGTCGCGCACCGTGCCATAGCCGGTCAGGATGGCGCAGGAGCGCGCGCGCCACGCGTGGGCATCGCGCCGTGCCTCGGGGCCGGTGATCCACTGCGACTTGCCATTGTTGAGCGCCGTCTTGCCGTCGAGACTGGCCGCCACCTTCAGGCGCACCCACGGTGACCGGCGCGTCATGCGCGAAATGAAACCGACATTGAGCGACAGCGCTTCGCTTTCCAGCAAGCCGCCACTCACCTGGACCCCCGCCAGCATCAGCCGCGCCAGGCCTTCGCCCGCCACCAATGGGTTCGGGTCGCGCATGGCCACCACGACGCGCGTGATACCGGCGTCGATCAGGGCATCGGCGCAGGGCGGCGTGCGGCCATAGTGACTGCAAGGTTCCAGAGTCACATATGCGGTTGCCCCGCGCGCGGCCGCGCCGGCCTGCCGCAGGGCATGCACCTCGGCATGCGCTTCGCCGGCGCGCTGGTGCCAACCTTCGCCGACGACCAGATCATCCTTGACCAGCACGCAGCCAACGCGGGGGTTGGGCGTCGTCGTGTCGAGGCCCCGCTCCGCCAGCCGCAAGGCCCGGGCCATGTGGGCATGGTCGGCGGCGGAGAAGTTCATGTCGCGCGAGGGCGACGCGACTGGCGGGGCTTTTTCACTTCGCGGATCGCGTCGGAAAACTCGTCGAGATCCTCGAAGTTGCGATACACGGAAGCAAAGCGGATGTACGCCACCTTGTCGAGTTTCTTCAACTCGCGCATCACCAGTTCGCCGACCCGGTCGGAGGCAACCTCGCGCTCCCCCAGCGTCACGAGGCGCTCCTCGATGCGGTCGATGGCCGCATCGACGCTTTCGGTCGGCACCGAGCGTTTGCGCAAGGCCAGCGTCATGCTGGCCTTGACCTTGTCGCGGTCGTAGTCAACCCGGCTGCCGTTCTTCTTGACGACCAGCGGCAGTTGCAGCTCGACCCGCTCGTAGGTGGTGAAACGCTTGTCGCAGGACAGGCAACGGCGGCGGCGGCGCACCGTGTCGCCGTCCTCGTTCTCCCGGGTATCGACCACCTGGGTGTTCGGATCGGCGCAGTAAGGGCACTTCACCGCTCAGGCACCGCTCAGTTGCCGTATACGGGGAACTTCGCGCACAGTGTCGCCACCTCGCCGCGCACCCGCGCCAGCACCGCCTCGTCGGCCGGCGCATCCAGGACGTCGGCGATCAGGTTGGCGACCGCCTCGGCCTCGATCTCGGTGAAGCCGCGTGTCGTCATGGCCGGTGTGCCGAGTCGAATGCCGGAGGTGACGAAGGGCTTTTGCGGGTCGTTGGGGATCGAGTTCTTGTTGGTGGTGATGTGGGCGCGCCCCAGCGCGGCCTCGGCGTCCTTGCCGGTGATGTTCTTGGCCCGCAGGTCAACGAGAAAGACGTGGCTCTCGGTGCGCCCGGAAACGATGCGCAAGCCGCGATTCTTGAGCACCTTGGCCATTACCACGGCGTTCTCCATCACCTGTTCCTGGTAGGCCTTGAACTCCTTGGTCATCGCCTCCTTCAACGCCACCGCCTTGGCGGCGATCACGTGCATCAGCGGCCCCCCTTGCAGGCCCGGGAAGATGGCCGAATTGATGACCTTCTCGTGCTCCGCCTTCATCAGGATCAGGCCGCCGCGCGGGCCGCGCAGCGTCTTGTGCGTGGTCGAGGTCACCACGTCGGCGTGCGGTACCGGGTTGGGATAGAAGCCGGCGGCGACCAGCCCCGCATAGTGAGCCATGTCGACCATGAAGATGGCGCCGACCGCCTTGGCGATCTTGGCGAAACGCTCGAAGTCGATCCGCAACGCGAAGGCCGAGGCGCCGGCGATGATCAGCTTGGGCTTGTGCTCGACCGCCAGGTTTTCCAGCGCGGCGTAGTCGATGTTTTCATCCGCATCGAGGCCGTAAGGAACGACATTGAACCACTTGCCGGACATGTTCACCGACGAGCCGTGGGTCAGGTGGCCGCCCATCGCCAGGTTCATGCCGAGGATGGTGTCGCCGGGCTTCAGGAAGGCCATGAACACGGCCTGGTTGGCCTGGGAGCCGGAATTGGGCTGCACGTTGGCGCAATCGGCGCCGAACAGCTTCTTGGCGCGGTCGATCGCCAGTTGCTCGACCACATCGACATGCTCGCAGCCACCGTAGTAGCGCTTGCCCGGGTAGCCCTCGGCGTACTTGTTGGTCAACTGCGAACCCTGGGCTTCCATCACCGCCCAGGAAACGTAGTTCTCCGAGGCAATCAGTTCGATATGGTCTTCCTGACGACGATTCTCGGCCTGGACGGCGGCCCAGATCTCGGCATCGGCCTTGGCAAGGGTGTTCTGCTTGGCAAACATGGCGGCGGCTTTCGTTTCAGAGGGAGTAAGAAAGTGATTTTATCATTCGGCCGATTCTTCCAACGCCCGCTCCAGATGGCGCCGATCCGCCCAGTCCAGCAGGCGCCAACCGGCCGGGCCGACCTCGAACCAGTTGAGGGCCGCGTTGGGAATGGCAAAATCCCGGGGCGCCGACAAGTCGCGACCGGTGGCCCGGCGATAGCAGATATCGAGCGCGCCGCCATGCGACACCAGCAGGAGGCTTCCGCCCGGATGACGGCCGGCCAGTTGTTCGATGGTGGCCACGACGCGGTCGGCAAAGCTCGCCAGTGCCTCACCGGTCTCGAAGTCGTAGTCGAGGTCGCGCGCCACATAGCGGGCATGTACCCGCGGCCAGCGTTCCAGAATCTCCGCCGCCCTCAGGCCCTGGAGGATTCCATAGTGGCGCTCGCGCAAGCCGCGCTCGGCCCGCACCTCCAGGTCGAGCGCCCGGGTGGCCGTGTCCGCGGTCCGCCAGGCCCGCTCCAGATCGCTGCTGTAAGCGGCGGTAAAGGCGTGGCCGGCCAGCCCGCCGGCGGCGGCGGCGGCCTGCGCCTGGCCATTGGCGTTGAGCGGAATGTCGACGTGGCCCTGGATGCGCCGTTCGACGTTCCAGTCGGTTTCGCCGTGGCGGATGATGCAGATTCGGGTGGCAGTCATGGAGCGGAGCGGCAAGTGGTGTGGATTTCCACATTCGCCTAGCCAATCAACGAAGTTAGCGATTAAGCTACGCGACAGCAAATAAGATGTGGCAAACACGCCGGATTTTACCGTCCGGCCGGGTACTAGAGGAGGGATAACGTCCATGCAAGGACTACTCAAGCTGTCGAGCCTGATCGACAGCATCAATCAGGGTATCGGCAAGGCGGCAACCTGGCTGGTGCTCTTGGTGGTGGTCATCAGCGCCGGCAACGCGGTAATGCGCTACAGCGTCAACTGGAGTTCCAATGCCCTGCTGGAGATCCAGTGGTACTTGTTTTCGGCGATATTCCTCTTCTGTTCGGCCTACGTTCTGCTGAAGAACGAACACATCCGCATCGACGTCGTCACCGGCCGCTTCTCGGCGCGAACCCAGAACTGGATCGACGTTTTCGGCATTCTGGTGTTTCTGTTACCCATGGCGCTGCTGACCCTCTACCTCTCGTGGCCGGTCTTCATGAACGCCTGGACCACCGGCGAAGGGTCGCCAAACCCGGGTGGCCTGGTGCGCTGGCCGGTACGGCTGCTGATGCCCATCGGCTTTCTTCTGCTGACGCTGCAAGGCTTTTCCGAACTCATCAAGCGCATCGCCTTCCTGACCGGCAAGGGCCCCAATCCGCTCGAGAAGATCAAGGGGCCGAGCGCCGAGGAGGAACTGGCCGAAGCAATCAGGAAGCACCAGGCGCCCCCGGACATGGCGGACATCGTCGGCATGAATCAGGCCATGGTCGATGGCAACAAAGGGGGCCGGAAATGAGCGCCTTCCTGATTGCCAACATGGCGCCGATCATCTTCGCCTCGCTGGTGTTCTTCCTGCTGCTGGGCTTCCCCGTCGCCTTCGCACTGGCCGCCAACGGCATCATCTTCGGCTGGCTGGGGATCGAACTGGGCCTGTTCCAGCCTACTTTTTTCCAGGCGCTGCCGGAGCGCATCTTCGGCGGCATCATGAACAACGACACGCTGCTGGCGATCCCCTTCTTCACCTTCATGGGGCTGATCCTGGAACGCTCGGGCATGGCCGAGGATCTGCTCGACACCATCGGCCAACTGTTCGGCCCCGTCCGCGGCGGCCTCGCCTACGCCGTCGTGCTCGTTGGCGCCATGCTGGCGGCCACCACCGGCGTCGTCGCCGCCTCGGTAATCTCGATGGGGCTGATCTCGCTGCCCATCATGCTGCGCTACGGTTACGACCGGCGACTGGCGTCCGGCGTGATCGCCGCCTCCGGCACCCTGGCGCAGATCATCCCGCCCTCGCTGGTGCTGATCATCATGGCCGACCAGCTCGGCAAGTCGGTCGGCGACATGTACAAGGGCGCCTTCGTACCTGGTTTCGTGCTCTCCGGGCTCTACATCGGCTACGTGCTGCTGGTCACCCTGATCAAGCCGCAATGGGCGCCGGCCCTGCCCTTGTCGGCCCGAACATTCCGTGAGCCCAGTGGCAAGACCGGCAACATTTCCTTGCTGATCCTGACCGCTGTGTCATGCACCGCCGCGATCGCCTATGCCAAGCTGCGCCTGCCGGTGGACAACCCGGTCGACGAAACCATTGTCATCAGCATGCTGGTGGGCATTGGTGTCGCGTTCGCTCTGGCGGTGGCCAACCGCGTGACCAAACTCGGTCTGCTCTCGGCCATGGCCGAGAAGGTGACCTTCGTACTGATCCCGCCGCTGGCGCTGATCTTCCTGGTGCTGGGCACCATATTCCTCGGTATCGCCACACCCACGGAAGGCGGCGCCATGGGCGCGGCGGGCGCCATCCTGATGGCGCTGGCGAGAAGGCGACTCTCCTGGTCGCTGGTGCGACAAGCCATGGACAGCACCGCCAAGCTCACCACCTTCGTGGTGTTCATCCTGGTCGGCGCGCGCGTGTTCAGCCTGACTTTCTATGGCGTCGATGGCCACCGCTGGGTCGAGCATCTGCTCACCGACCTGCCCGGTGGCCAGGTTGGCTTCCTGATCGTGGTGAACATCCTGGTGTTCGTGCTCGCCTTCTTCCTCGACTTTTTCGAGCTGTCGTTCATCATCGTGCCCCTGCTCGGCCCGGTGGCGGAGAAACTGGGCATCGACCTGATCTGGTTCGGCGTACTTCTGGCGGTCAACATGCAGACCTCGTTCATGCACCCGCCCTTCGGCTTCGCCCTGTTCTATCTGCGCTCCGTGGCGCCCACCTCCCCCTTCAAGGACGCCCATACCGGCGCGCTGACCCAGCCGGTGACCACCGGACAGATCTATTGGGGCGCGATTCCCTTCGTGGTTATCCAGGTGATCATGGTCGCCCTGATCATCGCCTTCCCGCAATTGGTCAGCTACGACAAGCCGATGAGCGACGCCGAGATGCAGCGCCAGGAGCAGGATGTCGATATCGGCCAGATGCTTCAGGACGACGCCGATGCCGACACGACCGCCGAGAAGAAAGATGGCGAAGAAAACCCCGAGGATCAGGCCGACAAGGACGACGAGGCGCTGACCAAGGAACTTGAGGACACCAACAAGGACGCCGACAAGGGCGGCGACGGAAAGTCCCCCGGCAAGTAGACGTAAAAACCCCCGGCACAAGACCTTGCCGGGGGTTTGTTGTTGCGCCGCTGCCGGCGCCTGATGTCCTCGTGCCGCTATTTCTTCGCCGGTGGCGTCTTCAGTGTTTGCAGGAAGCGATCGAGGCTGGCCTCCGCCACGCCGAACCACTGGTTCTGCTCCTTCTGATACTTGAAATACTCGGTGGAGACCTTCTTGAACGCCGGGTTCTTGCCGGCTTCGTCGGAGTACAGGTCCATCGCCGCCTGATGGGCGGCCTTGAGAATCTCCGCCGAATAGCTGCGCAGCTTGACACCGTTGGCGACCAGGCGGCGCAGAGCGGCCGGGTTCTTGTGGTCGTATTCGGCCATCATGGTCACGTTGGCCTCGTAGGCGGCCGCCTCGAACGCGGCCTGGTATTCCCTGGGCAGCTTGGCCCAGGCATCCTTGTTCACGAAGAAGTGAATGCCCGGACCCGGCTCCCACCAACCCGGGAAGTAATAGTTCTTCGCCACCTTGTAGAAGCCAAGCTTCTCGTCGTCGTAGGGGCCGACCCACTCGGCGCCATCGATGGTGCCTTTCTCAAGCGCCGGGTAGATGTCCGACCCGGCGATCTGTTGCGTCACCATGCCCAGAGCCGAGAAGACCGCGCCGCCCAGCCCGGCGATGCGCATCTTGGTGCCCTTGACATCCTTGAGCGTCTTGAGTTCCTTGCGGAACCAGCCGCCCATCTGCACACCGGTGTTGCCGCCGAGAATGGAAATGATGTTGTAGTTGCTGTAGAACTCATCGAGCACTTTCTGGCCGCCACCGTAGTAGATCCAGGCATTCAATTGCCGGAAGTTCATGCCGAAAGGCACGGAAGTGCCGAAGCCGAAGGTCTTGTCCTTGCCAACGTAGTAATAGGAACAGGTATGACAGCACTCGACCGTGCCGTTCTGCGTCACATCCAGCGCCTGCAAGCCGGGAGCGACCTCGCCGGCGGCAAAAACCTGCACCTCGAACTTCCCCCCCGTCATCGCCTTGAGACGATTCGACAACACCTCGGCGCCGCCATAGATGGTGTCGAGGCTCTTCGGGAAGCTTGAAGTACAACGCCATTTGATGTTCGGCGCGCTCTGGGCGATGGCTGGCGCCGCGCCGGCGGCCAGAATACCGGTCAGGCCGGCGTGTTGCAGAAACTTGCGTCGTTCCATTCTCGTCTCCTTGTTGATTTTCGTTGGCGAACGGCAGGCGCGCCGCTGCGTGGCGGAGATACTACACCTCCGAAGCAAGCACAATGTTGCGGTAAACCGCAACGGCCGTCCGACCCGGGCCGACGAGCTATCTTGCCCCCGCTCCATCGCCGATCAGCGAATATGGCGCCCAGAACAGGGGATGGGCGTAGGCATAGTCGGGTTGGCCGGTCTTCTCGTCCAGCGCCGTCTTGTCCATCACCGCCAGCATCGCCTGGCGAAAAGCTTCCGCGCGGGTCAGTTGCGGCTGCTCCGCCTGGCGGCGAAACAGTTCGGTGGTCAGCAGCCGCGCCGAGACTGTCTCCACCGGCCAGTTGGTGACCAGCAAGGCCCGAGTGCCCGCATAGAAGAAGGCGCGTCCAAGTCCGGACACCGCCTCGGCCGCCGCGCCCTCCCCGGCCGCCGTATTGCAGGCCGACAGCACGACCCAGTCGGCGCCGAGCTTGAGGCCGAGCACTTCCTCCATGGTCAGCAGCCCATCGACTCCCGCCTCGCCGGTCAGTTCGGGGTTCGAGAGCGCCAGCGCCGGCTGGGTCAGGCCATTGAGGTCGCCGGGAATCAGGCCGTGGGTGGCGAATACGACCACCCGATAGCGGGTCAGGTCGGCCTGCCTTACCGCGCTTTCGCTGGCCGCCTTGCCCAGGCGGACGTCCTGTTCGGGGTCGGCCCCAAGCACGGTGGCGATTTCACGCACCTCGGCGGCGGTATCGGGGAGCCGGGCCAAGTCGGCAATGGTCGCCGATTCGGCGCTGCGCCGGCCGGGACCGTTGCGCACACCGATGGCGCGGCTGGCCAGACGCGTCTTGTTGCCAACGTCATCAGCCGCGTGGCGGGCATTGAAGAGGGGGTCGCCGAACCCCAGGAAGGCGGCCCGACCGGTGGATGCGCCCGGGCTGGCGCGCCGCAGGGCAACCAGGGTGCTCACCGAGGGCAATTGGGTGATGGCCATCTCCCGCACGAGCCAAGGCACTTGGCGGTAGGCGTCGAAGGCCACCTTGCTCAAGCCCAGCTTGGCGGGTCGGGTCGGCAAGAGGGCGAAGGGTAGCTGGCCGAGCGGGCCGTGGGAGACGACCAGCAGGCTACCGGCCCCGGCAAAGCCGGCTGCGACAGGTTGCATGAGCCGGGCGTATAGATCGTGGGCGGCGGCGACGTCGAAGTCGGCATCCGACAGGGTGGTCGCGTTGCCCAGGTCCAGGGTCTTGCGCAACTGGGCCACCCTTTCGGCCATCTGGTCGCACCCCAGTTCGGCGACGGCAAAGAGCGGTTGGCCGCCGGGCTTCATCGCCCACAGATAGGTGCGCCGTTCACCGACGTAGAGAGCCACCAGGGCTTCGTCGGCTTTCAGCAGCCGCTGCGCCTCGGTCGGCGTTACGGGTTGGGGATCGACCAGTTGGGCGTAGTCGGGGTGGTCGCGGGCAATCCGTTGCCGCAGATCCGCGCGCTGCTGGCGGAATAGCGGGATGTCGCGCCGGAGGTCCGCGACGATCTGGTTGAGGCGCTGCTCGGCGGGCACCGATTGCAGGCGGGAGAGCGTTTCCTTGAGGGTGGCGACGCGGTGCCCGAGATCCTGCTCCTCGCGGGCCAGCGCTGCCAGTTGCGGGTCGCGGATCGCTGTGCGCGCGGCACTGGCGGCAAGGGCTTTCTGTACCGAGGAGCCACGCGCGACATCGGCGGCGCGGAAGGCTTCGGCAACCAGGTCGAAGCCGGCCGGGGCGGCGTTGCTTCGGTACAGGTCGTGCAGGAGATCGAGGTAGGCCTCGAGCACGACGACGAGACGCCGGTTGCCGGCGGTAGCGCCTTCGTCGCCGCCGTCGGCCAATCCACTCATGAGGCGTGGCAAGGCGACGCGAAACTGGGTCAGGGCCTCCTGGGCCCGACCGGTGGCCGCCAGGGCCAGGCCGAGAAACGCACGCGCTTCGGCGAGGCCGCGATCCTCGGGGGCCAGGCGCGCCACGCGATCGGCGACCAGACCTTCCAGCATGGTCACGGCCTCCGGAGCACGATCCAGGCGAACCAGAGTCAGTGCCCAATCTTCGTTCCCCTGACCGAGGCGACGCTGTAGCTCACTATCGCCGGCAAGCGCGGCTTCGATGGCACCGTATTGCCGCAACGCCGCTTCCCAGCGCCGTTGCATGACATACACCGCGGCGAGGCCGCGTCGGACGCCTGTCAACATTCGCGATGCGGGGGCGACACCTTGCTTCTCGAGTATCTCGACCACGGTTCTGGATAGCTTCTCGGCATCGGTGAGCCGGTTCTGCTCCACGAGGACGTGTATCAGACCTTCGGCATGAATGAACGGGAACGGCGACCCGGCGCCATACTCGGCCAAAGCCCGACGGAGGATGTCTCGGTACAGAACCTCGGCCTCCACCAGTCGCCCTTGCGCCGCGATCATGTCGGCTTGTGCCTTGCGGGCAACCAGCATGACACCGACCATCAGCCTTTGCGTCTGGGTCTCCATGCCCCGCTCCAGTCGGGCCAGGTTGACAGGCAAGTCTTGCTCACGAAGATCGGCGGCCTTTCGGAAATGGTTTTCCGCTTCCGCATACTTGCCGCCGCCCCAGGCAACGCCGCCACGCGTCCGCTCTAGACTGGCCTCCCAGGTCAAGCTCCACATGTTTCGCACCGGCGAGTTGCGCAATTCGAAGAACGCGCTTTCCGCCTGTTTCAGATGCCGTTGCGCGGCGGCGAGGTCACCGTGACGAGCCGCGTTTTCGGCGAGAAACGAATGACTGGCCAGGCGCTGTCCACCCAGGGGCGCCGCCCGGGCATTCTGCTCCTGTATCTTCATGGCGGTCAGCAAGTTGCCGGAGTGAATCTCCGCCGCCGTCACCTCGACCACCAACTGGCCGTCGATCTCGCCCCCCCAGGCATTGGCCGACGCCCAGGCGTCGCGATACTCCTTCAGGTAGCGGTCGGTCAGGCCGAGTATCTCGGCGGCACGACCCCGCTCCCGGTGGGCGAGCGCCAGTTCCTTCTGGTTGAGATTGGCCGGGATGGCCGCATCGAGAAGCCGGCGCGCCTCTTTCAGTTCGGAGTCATCCAGCCGTGCCGTGCGCAGTTGCAATACGACGTCGTCGACCGTACGCGGCGGCAGGGCGAACAAGGCCTCGGTACGGGCGGAAGCCACTACCAGCGATGCCATCAGTACGATTCGAATCCGCTTCATGGCTGGACCATCCCACCACCCAAGACACTATTCCGGCCGGTGCCAGCAAGGGATTGGCCACACTAGCGCCGGATTGATCGGCAAGACTGGACTCAAGTCCCCGATCAATTCCCGGCCACCGTCATCCGGTCGATGAGGATCGAACCGACCTGCTTCGAGCCGCGCACCACCGTGTCGTTGCCGATGGCGACGATGCCGGCGAACATGTCCTTCAGATTGCCGGCGACGGTAATTTCATGGACGGGATAGGCGATCTCGCCGCCCTCCACCCAGTAGCCGGCCGCGCCGCGCGAGTAGTCGCCGTTAACATAGTTGATGCCGTGACCGAGCAGTTCCGTGACCAGCAACCCGGTGCCCATTTGTCGCAGCAGGCCGGCGAAATCCAGCGGGCCGGGCTCGACCAGCAGATTGTGGCTGCCGCCGGCGTTGCCGGTGGTGGCCATGCCGAGCTTGCGCGCCGAATAGGTGGAGAGGAAATAGCCGCGCAGGACACCGCCTTCGACCACGTCGCGATCGCGCGTCACCACGCCGTCGTCGTCGAAGGGGCTGGAGGCCAGGCCCTTCTTCAGATGCGGCAGCTCGGCGATGCGCACGAACTCGGGGAAGATGCGCTTGCCCAGCGCATCGAGCAGGAAGGACGCCTTGCGGTAGAGCGAGCCGCCGCTGGCGGCATGGACGAAGCTGCCGATCAGGCCGGCGGCCAGCGGCGCCTCCAGCAGCACGGGCACCTGGCGCGTCTTCAGCTTGCGCGCGCCCAGACGGGCCAGCGTGCGCCGCGCGGCGTAGTCGCCGATGGCCTCGGGCGCGGCCAGGTCGCGCGGATCGCGCTGGCCGGAATACCAGTCGTCGCGCTGCATGGCGTCGCCTTCGCCGGCAATCGCCGAGCACGACAGGTAGTGGCGCGAAGTCGCATAGCCGCCTATGAAGCCGAGGCTGTTGGCCGAGATGAAATGGGACTGCTGCACCGAGACGCTGGCGCCTTCGGTATTGGTGATCAGCGGGCTGACGTCGAACGCGGCCTGTTCGCAGCGTTGGGCGATGCCGATCGCTTCTTCCACCGGCAAGTGCCAGGGATAAAAGAGATCGAGGTCGATGCCGCCCTGTGCCGGCGTCGCCAGCAGGCTCGCCTCCGGCAGACCGGCGCAAGGGTCTTCGGCCGTGAAGCGGGCGATCGACAGCGCCGCCTCGACGGTGGCGCGCACGGCATCGGCGGAGAAGTCCGAAGTGGAGGCATGGCCGCGGCGCTGACCGAGATAGACGGTGACGCCGATACCCTTGTCGCGGTTGTACTCGATGGTCTCGACTTCCTGCCGGCGCACCGTCACCGACTGACCGAAGGCCTCGGAAACATCGGTTTCGCAGGCGCTGGCACCGAGGCGGCGCGCGTCGTCGAGCACCTGTTGCGCCAACGAGACCAGACGCGCGCGGCTGTAGCTGAATTCCTGTTCGGACATGAAAAGGCGGACACCAAGTTAAAGATACAATCATACCCGTGGAACCCTCAGCCCATTTGGACGACCATGACGACGCCGGCCACGCCGAAGACACCGGCCCCGGCCGCCCCAGCAAGTCGCGCCTGAAGCGCGAAATGGATGCGCTCCAGTCGCTCGGCGAGCAACTGGTGGCCGTCAAGCCGGATCGTCTGGCGAAGATCGACATGCCCGACAAGCTGCGCGACGCGGTGCGCGACGCCCAGCGCTTCATCAACAAGCACGAGGCAAAGCGGCGGCAATTGCAATACATCGGCCGCCTGATGCGCGACGTGGACCCCGCGCCCATCCAGGCCGCGCTGGACGAGATCAACGGTGTTTCGGCGGCGGCCAATGCCCGCCAGCACGCCCTGGAGCGCCTGCGCGCCCGCCTCCTCGAAGACGAGGCGGTGCTGGGCGAAATCGCCGGCGAACATCCCGGCGCCGACCTTCAGCACCTGCGCCAGTTGCGGCGCAACGCCCTCAAGGAAGCGGCGGCGAACAAACCGCCGCGCGCTTTCCGCGAACTGTTCCGCGTCCTGCGCGCGTTGGAGGAAACATCCCATGAGCCAGATGAGCCTGGAACTGCCGACGACTGACGACCTGCTGATCGGGCTGGTGTCGATCTCCGACCGGGCATCGAGCGGTGTCTACGAAGACATGGGCATCCCCGCCCTGCGCGAGTGGTTCTCCACCGCCCTGACCAGCCCGTGGCGCCTGGAAAGCCGGCTGATCGCCGACGAACAGGCGACCATCGAGGCGACCTTGATCGAGTTGTGCGACCGGGAAGGCTGCCATCTGGTGCTCACCACCGGCGGCACCGGCCCGGCGCCGCGCGACGTGACTCCGGAAGCAACGCTGGCGGTCGCCGACAAGGTGTTGCCGGGCTTTGGCGAACAGATGCGCCAGGTGAGCCTGAAGTACGTGCCGACGGCCATTCTGTCCCGCCAGGTCGGCGTGATCCGCGGCAAGACCCTGATCATCAACCTGCCCGGCCAGCCCAAGGCGATCAAGGAGACGCTCGACGGCGTCTTCGCCGCCGTGCCCTACTGCGTCGATCTGATCGGCGGGCCGTACATCGAAACCGACGAGGCCGTGGTCAAGGCCTTCCGGCCGAAGTCGGCGCGGCGACCGGCCCCGCCGACGCGCTAGACGGCGAGTTCGGCGCGGTACTGGCCGATGACGTGCCGGGCGCCGTCTTCGACCAGGGCGTTGGGAAACAGCCAGAACCGGCGGCCCTCCACCTCGACCTTGAGGGGAATCTGTTCCTCCCAGGCCGCCGGTGACAGCGCCAGCCGCACATATTCCCCCTCGCCCAGCGGGTCGAGGGCGATCAGCTCGGTCGACAAGCCCCGGCTGTCCGCGACCAGTCCGTGTGGCGTCTTCGACAGGGTTTCGATGCCGACGCCGCCGGTCGAGTCGGAGAGTCTGCTGAAACGGCGCACCACCCCGACCAGCCAGTTATCGCCACCCTCCGGCCGCATGCCGACCAGGACGCCGACCTTGAGCCATTCCTTGCCGGTCAGCGCAACCTGCGCGCCGATGCCCCCCTGGCTGACATTCTCGACCAGCCACGAATCCCCGTCGTCGGCCTCCATGGGCAGGCCGAGCAAGTGGCGTCGAATTTCCGCCAGACCGTGCGCGATGCTCATGCGCGACTTGACCTGGCGCCGTTCGTGGCCGCGCATCGGCGGCACCGGCGACCAGCAGGTGTTCAGATGATCCAGTACCGGCAGCACCACCCGCGGTGAATATCGGCCGCCGAAATTGACGTCGGCGGGGAGCTCCCCGCGCGCCGCTATTCCCGCCCGCAACCGGGCCAGGGCGGCCAGCGCGGAACCCGTGGCGAAGAAACGCAGCGTCGGCGTGATCGCGGGGATCACGGCCAGCCGCGTCGGCGGCAGCGGCTTGGCGAGATCGACCCAATAGACGTTGTCGGGCCGCGCCTGATCGGTCAGCGAAAACGACGGCAGCAAATGGGTGATCAGCCGCTCGGCGATCTCGATCTCGATCGGCAGCAGCTTGTCCATGGACGACGACTGGAGAATCAGTATCCGCAGGTATTCAGCCTCGGGGGTCGTTGCACCGGCATTGGCATACAGGCTGGCGGTCGCGCTGGCGACCTTGCCCCGACCGGCCTCGAGATAGGCATCGCCGGCCAATTGCCACAAGCCACCATCGAGCGGCCCGTAGCAGAACTGCTCCCACTTGAGTTCGCCGCCGTAGGCGTGGAGCAGCCGCGCGCAAAGCAGCGCGAGTTGCGGCCGAGGGATATCGATATTCGCCGGGTCGTCGCGATGAAGCAGCAGCGTCTGCCGGTAGGCGGCCGCCAGCGCCACCCAGTAGGCGTGGCCGATCTGCCAGAGTCGAAACGCCCGAGCCCGGCTCTGGGTCGGCGCGAGGTAGTCGCGGGCCAGCTTGCCCGACTGCGGCCGGACCGCCTCGTCGATCTGGAGCACCAGTTCCAGACGGCGCCCGGGTGGAAACTCCGGCGTGGCGACCAGCGATTCCAGCCACGCGGTGGCGCTTTCCAGCGCCGCCGACGCATCCAGTGCCGGCAACTCGACGAGCAGGCGGCGGACCTCCCTGGCATCGGCCAAGGGGTGGTCAACTTTCGGGGAAAACAGACCCAGCATTGCGCGGTTCCGGTGTTGAGCTAGTCGATCAGCATACTGGAATACCGCCGGGCCGTCATGGCGGATCGGATGGCGAAGGCGCTGAACGTTTCCTCTAGAATACCGAGCCGACCATAGACATCGCCCGACAACCGCCCCGCCCTCCGACAGCCCCCGGGCAACCGCCATGAAACAGTACCTGAATCTCGTCCAAGACATCTTCGACAACGGCTCGTGGCAGGAAAACCGTACCGGCATCCGCACCCGCAGCATTCCCGGCGCAATGATGAGGTTCGACTTGCAGCGGGGCTTTCCCGCGGTGACCACCAAGAAACTGGCCTTCAAGTCCGCCATCGGCGAGTTGATCGGTTTTCTCCGCGGTTACCGTAGCGCGGCGGAGTTCCGGGCCCTGGGCTGCAAGGTCTGGGACCAAAACGCCAACGAGAACGCCCAGTGGCTGGCCAACCCCTACCGACTGCGAATGGATGACCTCGGCCCCGTATACGGCGTCCAGTGGCGCAATTGGCCGGCCTACAAACTCGTGGACCTCGCTGATCCGCAAGGCGCCGCGCGGATCGCCGATGCGCTGGCGCGCGGCTACCGGCGGCTAGGCACGATTGACGACGTCAATGCGCAAGGAAAGACCACGGCCGTCCTGCTCTACAAGGCGATCGACCAGCTACGCCTGTGCCTCGACACGATCATCAAGGATCCCGGCAACCGACGCATCCTGTTCCATGGCTGGAACTGGGCGCAACTGGAGGAAATGGCGCTCCCGCCTTGCCACCTGCTGTACCAGTTCCTGGTCAGCCAGGAGAAACGGGAAATCTCGCTTTGCCTCTATATCCGCTCGAACGACGTGGGGCTCGGCACGCCGTTCAATCTGACCGAAGGCGCCGCCCTGCTGCACTTGGCGGGGCGACTGACCGGATATGTCCCGCGCTGGTTCACCTATTTCATCGGCGACGCGCATATCTACGAGAACCACGTCGACATGCTTCAGGAGCAGCTCAGGCGGGAGCCTTACGCCGCCCCCCGGCTGGTGCTGTCCGACCGCGTTCCGGACTACGCGGTGACCGGCCGGTACGAACCCGAGTGGCTCGAAAAAGTGGAGCCCAATGATTTTCAGCTCGACGGGTATCGACACCACGCGCCGCTGACGGCGCCCATGGCCGTCTAAGCCTCGCGACTGACGCGGATCGCCCATTGGCTGGCCCGCAGCAAGGCGCCGGCCCAGACAAGATGGTCGATCTTTGCTTGGGCCAGGGCGTCCGCCAGCGCTTCCACGCCCCCCTGTTCGGACGCTTCGACAACGCGCAGCAATGCGCCGAATGGCCCGCCGCGCTCCAGGAGGGCTCCGGCGACGTCGCCGGCCAGATGCAATGGCGCCAGGATCTCGGCCAGACCGGTACCGAGCATCGCTTCAAGCAGAGAGAACATACCCACCATGAACGCCTGCTCCTGAACTTCGGCAGTCGGGCCGGCGAGCGCCTCCATGAGCGCCGCGCGCAGTGCGGCGCGCGGCAGCAGCGGGCTCTTGCCGCCCGTGTCCGGGTGCGCATACAGCAACAACTGCAGCCAGCGCTGTAGCTGCCGCCGGCCCAGCAGGGTGATGGCTTGACTGAAGCTCGCGATGCTGTGGCCGGGCGAGAACGCCACCGAATTGACCAGCCGAAGCAGTTGATAGGAAAGCTGGGCATCCTTCTTGATCAGGCTCTCGATGGCATGCGAATCGCCGTCGTGGGTGAGCAGGCTCAGCAACTGCAACAACAGGGCCTGGCGCGTCGCGTTGCGCGGCGCCTGACCCGGTTGGTGACGCAGCGCATAGTTGCCGGCGAACCAGACGAAGCCGGCCTGCCGACATTGGTCCAGCAACTGAAATGTATCGACCCGCGTTGCCAGGTGCCGACCAGGATGCTTCACCAGGAAAGCGGCGGCGGCTGGCCAGTCGACATTGGCGCAGTCGAGCGCAATACCGGCCACATCGGGGCAAAGATCCGCCGTGGTGGGCAGGCCATCCGCCAGCAGGTCGAACCCGTCGCCATGCAGTCGATGCAGATGGACGCAATTGTCCCCACCGGCACACGCCGAGGCGACGAAGCGCAAGATGAGCTTCACTGGCGCTGGCGGCGCGCCAAGCTCGACGCAATCACCGGGACTGGCGCCAGTGACGACCAGAGGCAGGTCGTCAAGGGCTTCGGCGAGGCCGGGCGCGCCGAGTAGCCGGGCAAGGTCGACGCGGTCCAGCGGTGTGGGCGTGGCCAGCAGCATGGCAACCCAGCCGTGTTGCGCGTCGGCGACCGGTTGCAGGGAAAAGAGCGGGGCGCTCCGCGTGGCGATGGCGCTATTCATGGTCGGCCTTTCGTAAGGGTAGCCATAGGCGGAAGCGGGTGCCCTTGCCCGGCTCGCTGGCGACATCGATGCGGCCGCCGTGTTTCTTGACGATGATGTCGTAGGAAATCGACAGGCCCAGCCCGGTGCCTTTGCCGACCGGCTTGGTGGTGAAGAAGGGTTCGAAGATCCGCCGCCGCACCTCGTCCGGCATGCCGGTCCCGGTATCCTCGACCTCGAACCAGACATGGCCATTTTCGAGGCCGGAACGCACCGTGATCTTCCCCTGTTGCGGGATGGCCTGCGCCGCGTTGACCAGCAGGTTCATGAATACCTGGTTGATCTGCGCCGGCACACAGTCGACTTCGGGAATATCGCCCAGTTCCCGAATCACCTCGGCCTTGTACTTCAGCTCGTTCCACACCACGTTGAGCGTGCTTTCCATCGCCACGTTGAGGTTCGCTCGCTGCTGCTCGGTCTCGTCGACGTGCGAAAAGTCCTTGAGGTTCTGGACGATCTTGGTCACCCGACCGAGCCCTTCCTGCGACTCAGCCAGCAGTGTCGGCAGGTCCTCGCGCAGGAACGCCAGATCGGCCGCCTGGCGCGCGGCTTCAATGGCGGACGGCTCGTTGCTTTCGTAGGCTTCGACCACGGCCATCAGGTTGCCGACGTAGGTCTTCAGCGTGCTCAAGTTGGAGGCGACAAACCCAACCGGATTGTTGATCTCGTGCGCCACACCGGCCGCCAGTTGGCCGATGGCGGCCATCTTTTCCGATTGCAGGAGTTGCTGCTGGGCCTCCTCCACCTTGGCCAGCAGTTGTTCCAACTCCTGGCGATCCGATTGCAGGACCGAGTTGGCCGACTCCAGCTCGGCGGTGCGCACCGCCACCAGCTCTTCCAGATGATTCTGCTGCTGCCGCAAGCGCTCCTCGGCAAGCCGGCGTTCAGTGACATCCTGTAGCGTCTCGATGGCGCCGATCAGCGTTCCCGAGGCATCCCGAAGCGGCGCGGCCGTGAATGCCAGCCAGCGCCCGCCGTCACCAAAATTCTGAAAGAAGCCATCCGATTCAAAGGCGTCCGCGACCAGAGTCGACCGGCGGAACCCGCTCTTGTAGAAAGTGTTGAATTGAGCCTCGAGGCTGCCATCGACGATCAGGTCGGCCATGATCGGACGCGCGTCGGGATAGAAGGGCTGCCATTGCCGTATGGTCCCGATCATCTCGCCGGCCGGCAAGCCGCTCATGGAGGCGATGGCGCGGTTCCAGTGCGTAATCCGGTGGTTGGCGTCGATGACCAGAGTCGGTACCGGATCGCCATCGATGATCTGAGCCAGAAACAGCTCCAGATGCCGCCGCTCCGCCTCCGAGCGAGCGTGTTCGGATTCAAGCAGCTTTTGCTGCGTTGCCGCCACCTCGTTCACCGCCAACTTGAGCCGCGCCTGCTCGGCGACCAAGGCCGCATTGGTCCGCGTCAGCTCCTCGGTGCGTTCGGTGACCCGATCTTCCAGCGATCGGGTCAGCTGCATCAGGCTATCGTTGCGGGCGGCGACCAGTCGGTACAGCGAACTCATCGCCGTAAGCAGGCTGGACAGAGTCGGGTCGGTGACGCGCTGTCGCTCGTCGAGGTACACGGCCTCGGCCGTGCCGCCGGCACGGATCTTCTTCACCTGCCGCGCCATCGCCTGGTCCATGCCCAGAATGTGATAGGCCAGCCAACTGGTCAGAAAATGCAACAGATCGTCGGTACCGAACCCGACGCCCGAATAATCGCGCATCTTGGTCACCTGTTCCGCGAACTCGCGGTGCACCCGGACATGATCGGCGATGAACCCGGGGGCGCAACCGACCGCCGTCATCAATTCCTCCTCATGCCGGAAATGCACGGCGGCGTACTGCACGAGCGCCATCAGAACCTTGTCGATCTGCTCCGCCGGCATGTGCTGGGAAGTCTTTTCCGAAACCAGGTTGATGATGCGCACCAATTCCTTGTGCTCGGCATCGACGACCGGCTCGCCGGTCAGGTACTTTTCGTCCCAAACAAAGATGTCCATGGTCAACTCCTCGCCATCTTCGGTCAGCCTTGCGCCGGGAAGGTCATCGTCACCGTGGTGCCGGCGCCGAGCCGGCTGTCCAGGGTGATCTCGCCACCGTGCGCCAGCACCACATTGCGCGCCGTGGCCAGGCCCAGGCCCACCCCGCCACCCACCGGCCGTGTGGTGTAGAAGGGTTCGAACGCGTGCTCAAGTTGTTCGGCGCTCATGCCGACGCCATTGTCACGAATGCGAATGACGATGGCGTGCTCACTGGCCAGCGATGAAATTGTTACCTCGCCCCGTTCGCCCAGGTCGCCCTTGTCGGCAATTGCCTGCAAGCCATTGCGAATGACATTGAAGAAGATCTGATTGAGACTGGCGGGCAGACAGATCAAGCCCGGCAACGGTGACAGCTCAAGGCGAATGGCGGTATTGGAAGAATATGTCTGTTCGGCCACTTTCGCCGCCTGCCGCAAACAATCGTTCAGATCGGCGAATTCAGTCTCGGAATGGGCGACCCCGGAAAAGTCCTTCAAGTCGGCCACGATACGGGCGATGCGTTCCAGGCCCTTCCTGCTTTCGCGCAGCAAGTCGGCACCGTCCGCGATCACGAAATCGAGATCGAGGCGCCGCCAGTCCGCTTCGTTGAGGGGCAGTTGCTTGCGCAGCTCGGCAAACCTGGCGAGATACCGCTCGAAGGTGGACAGATTGCTGCTCACGAAACCCAGCGGATTGTTGATCTCGTGGGCCATGCCGGCCGCCAACTGGCCCACCGCGGCCAGCTTCTCCGCCTGACAGAGCATCCGCAGCGACTCTTCCCGGTCGCTCGGTTGCCGGTCGGAGGGCTCGTTCATGTCTGGGTTCGCGGACATGGGGATGGCGATCGAAAGCAGACCCGCTCAGTCGAGATCCTGGAATTCCGCATCGAGCAGCACCGAACCATCCGGCCCCCAATTGACCCGGGTGATGCCGGGCTCGATCGCCTCCAGGCGCCGCGCCTCGATCGCCTCGCGGCTCAGCTTGCCGCTATCGACGCGCACCTGATCGGCCAGATCGCGGTTTTCCAGCATCAATGCGCGATTGTGCAGCGCCTGGCCGATGGTCGCCACCAGTTCGTAGTCGTTCCAGGGCTTGGCCATGAAGCGATAGATTTCCACCTCGTTGATCGCCCGCACCAAGGCGTTCAGATCGGCGTAGCCGGAGAGAATCAAGCGCGCGGCATCGGGCTGGATCTCGCGCAACCGGCGCAGCAACTCGATGCCATCCATCTCCGGCATGCGGTAGTCGACCAACGCCAGGTCGAAGGCGGCATGCGCGGCGCGCTCCAGCGCCGCCTTCGGCGACGTGAATGCCTCCACCGTCAGTTCGTAGGTGGTGCCGCCGCAGGAACAGGGCACCAGACGCAGCAGGCGCCTGATGGAATTCAGGATGGCCTGCTCATCATCGACGATCAGAATACGGCTCATGGTTGTCTTTCCTGTCGGATGTAAAGCGTGAGGGGCTGGCCATCGGCCACTTCGGCCCTGGCCAACTGGTCAATCAGCGTCGGGTCGATGGTGTGGCCCTTGGCCAGCAACAGGTAGCCGTCCTTGTGCATCAGATCGCGGGTCAACACCATGCCCGGCCTCAGGTTGGCCGGCCGCGTTGGCATTTCGACCACCTCGTCCTTGAGACTCTCGGCGGCGATGGTCGCGAAGGCGTCCACGACCGTCGGATCGTAGCGCTTGCCCCGATTGTCCACGATGAAGGCCAAGGCTTCGCCTCCCTTGAGCGGGCGAGCCACCAGCGTCCCGATCTGCAAGGCGTCGTAGTCATTGGCCACGGCGAGAATGCGCGCGCCCATGGGAATGGCAAGCCCGACCAGCTTGTCGGGGTAGCCGCTGCCGTCGAAGCATTCGTGGTGATGCCGCACCAGCAGCGCCACGTTCTTCATCTGCTCGACGCCCATCAGCACCATCGCCCCCTTCACCGGGTGCTTCGCCACCTCGGCGCGGTTCTCGGCCGACAAGAGATTAAAGGGCTTGTCGATTAGGGCGTCGGGCAGGCCGATCTTGCCGATGTCATGAAGGAGGGCCGCCAGCAGGATCTCCTGGCCGGCCATCTCGTCGAGGCCAAGGCGCCGCGCCAGGGCGCGGGCATGCTCCGCCACCCGCCGCGAGTGGCCGGCCACCTTGCCGCCGCGCAATTCGATAAGGCCGGAGAAGACGTGGACGATGCCCAGGAAGCTCTTCTTCGACTCCCGGTGCGCCTGGTCGAGGAAACTCACCGTCTGGCGCAGTTCCGCCGTGCGCTCGGCCACTTTCTGCTCGAGACTGGCGTTGAGCAACTTCAGTTCTTCGTTCTGCCGCTGGATCAGGGCATCGAGCCGGCCGTTCTCGATTTCCAGGCGCTTGCGCTCCAGCGCCTCCCGCACGGTCAGGACAATCTCCTGGTCATCCCAGGGTTTGGCGATGTATCGATAGATTTCGCCCCGGTTGATGGCGGCGATGGTCGACGACACGTCGGCATAGCCGGTGAGCAGGATGCGCACCACTTGCGGCCAGCGCTGCCGCACCTGTTCAAGGAACCGGGCGCCGTCCATCTCCGGCATGCGCATGTCGGAGATCACCAGATCGACCGGCTCGTTTTCGAGAACAGCCAGCCCCTCGGCGCCGCCGCCGGCGGTAAGAATGGTATAGCCGTGCGGGCGAAACAGTCGCCGCAGGGAAGAGAGAATGCCCGGCTCGTCGTCGACGAAAAGCACGGTGGGCGCCCTGATGGTCTCGCTCATGATGTGGACTCCGATGGAATTGTTCCCGTCCCGGCGAGCGACGGCTGGATCGGCAGCAGGACGCGGAAGGTGGTGCCGCGCTCAAGGCGGCTCTCCACATCGATGCGGCCACCATGCCGCTCGACGATGCCATAGGACAGCGACAACCCCAGCCCCGTACCCTTGCCGACCGGTTTGGTGGTGAAGAAGGGTTCGAAGATGCGGTTGATGTGTTCCGGCGCGATGCCCTTGCCGGTATCGCTGATCTCGACACACACCCGGTCTTCGCCAACGCGACAAGTTCGGATGGTGATGATCCCCTCCTTCTCGATGGCCTGACCGGCATTGACCAGCAGGTTCATGAATACCTGATTGAGCTGCGAGATCAGGCAATGGACCGGCGGGATGTCGCCATAGTCCTTGACCACCTGGCACTTGTACTTGAGCTCGTTCCAGACGATGTTGAGCGTGGATTCGATCCCCTGCCGCAGGTCGGCCTCCTTCCACTCCAGCTCGCCGACCCGGGAGAAATTCTTGAGATCCTCGACGATCCTGCGCACCCGACCCAGCCCATCCTTGGATTCGGACACCAGCTTGAAGATATCTTCCTTCAAGAAGCCAAAATCCCGCTCCTCCTTGATCTGTGACACCGAGACCATTTGCGGCGCGCAGTCGCCGACCGTGCCGATCGTCTTGTCGTAGGCGTCGACGACGGCCATCAGATCGTGCAGATAGCGATCGAGGGTGCCGAGATTGGAATGCACGAAGCCAATGGGATTGTTCAGCTCGTGGGCAACGCCGGCCGCCAACTGGCCGATCGACGCCATCTTCTCGGACTGCAACAATTGATTGTGGGCCTCCTCCAGTCGCTTGTTGAGCTGTCGTTGCCGATCGAGGTTCTCGCCCAGCATCAATTGCTGGGTCTTGCGCTCGGTGATGTCCGTCAACACGCCGTCGTAGAAGGTCGCCTTGCCCTCGGCGTCACGCAGCACCACCGTGCGATCGAGCACCCAAATGACACGCTGGTCGGCGGTCAGCAGACGGTACTCCTGCTCATACTCCTTCACGCCAGTGGCCGTGTGGCGCGCCACCTCATCGGCGACACGGGCCAGGTCTTCCGGCACGATGAGCGTGGTAAAAGCCGGCACACCGGCCTGCAGCCGCTCCGCCACATAGCCCCATTGACTGACATTCTCGGAGACAAACACGACGGGCCAATTCTCGGTTGCCGCCCAGCGAAAGCAGACCACCGGGCTGGCATTGACCACCTGGGTGGCGAGGCGCAGAGCACCCTCGGCGCGCCGGCGACGCACGATGCGCCAGGTTTCGTTGCCGATCAGTTGCACGGTCTCGACGTCGATGGGCGCGTAAGGCGTCGCCTTGTTGCCAACACCGGTCATCATGCGCACCATCTCCCCCTCGATGACCGGCACACTGATCAGGCGCGCCAGCACGGAATGTCCCTCCGGCAAGCCGCGTTTGCCGGTCGCCGTGGCGTAGTCGTTGACGACGATCGGCGCCATTTGCCGCGCCGCGTCGGCCCAGATGCCGGCTTGCGCGAGTGGATAGTGGCAGTCGTAGGCGGCTTGGCAGTACTTCTCGAGCGTCTTCCGGGACCAGGCAACCAGCTCGATGCTCTCGCCGTCGTCATTCACGAAGTGCATGAAACCGATGCGACTACCGGTCAGCCACTCGGCCTGTTCCAACGCGTACTGCATGAACTCACGCTCGGACAAGTCTTCGGCCCGTCCCGGCAATTCCAGCAGCACAGCGGACCGCGCCACCTGCTTGGCCAGCTCGAGCTCCGCCCGGCGGCGGTCGGTGATGTCCTCGATGATCACCGAGAAGAAATCGACTTCCCCGTTGCGCTTGCGAATCGCTCGCGTCGTCATCGCGCCGTAGACGATGGCGCCATCTTTGCAAACAAAGCGCTTCTCCATCGAATAACCATTCGATGTGCCGCGCAAGACCGCGTCAAACAGTTCTTCGTTGCCGGCCAGATCGTCCGGATGGGTAAGCTCGGCCCATGTCTTGCGCAATAGTTCGTCTGCGGAGTAACCGAGCATGCGGGACAAGGCTGGGTTAACCTCGATCCAGCGTTTGTCGACCGAGGTGCGCGCCATACCGACCATGGCGTAGTCGAAGATGGCGCGAAAGCGCAACAACGCCGCCCGCTCCCGGGCGGCACTGCGTGCCGCGCGCCAGGCGCCCAGGCCAAAGACGACCAACAACAGCGCCGCAATCCCCCATGCCGCCGACGGCCGCGTCCCCTCCGCTATGGCGTATAAACCGGTGGCGCCCAGAATCAGCGCCGCGGCGGAGGCAAAGAGGCTCAGGAAGGTGCCGAGATTGCTACTCATGGCCGGAACTGGCTGGCGAATAGGTGCGGTAGCTGTTCTCCTTGACCAGCCGGAAGGCCTCGCGAATCTGCTCGCGCAGCAGATCGTCGTCCCAGGGTTTGGTCAGGAACTTGTAGATCGCGCCAAGGTTGATCGCGCCGGTGATCGAGTCGATATCCGTATAGCCGGTCAATACCAGGCGAATGGTGTCGGGGTAGAGCTGGCGGACCCGGGCGAGGAATTCGGTGCCGGACATTTCCGGCATGCGTTGATCGGAAACAATGACCTGAACCGGTTGCTTGGCCAGCAGTTCGAAGGCCTCCAGGGGCGAGGTCGCCGTGAGTATCCGGTAGCCCTCGCGGCGCAGGAGACGGGTCAGCGACGAGAGAATGTTCGGCTCGTCGTCGACCAGCAGCAGCGTCTGGCCGCTGTCGCGCGGGCTGTCGGCGAGGGTCAGGCGCTTGTTGCCGACCAGCAACTGCCCGAAATCGACCGGCGTCAGCGGCCGGCTGAACAGGTAGCCCTGCATGGCGTCGCAACGACGACCGCGCAGGAAGCTCGCCTGCGCCTCGGTTTCCACACCTTCGGCCAGCACCATCAGATTGAGGCTGCGCGCCATGACGATGGCGGCGGTGGCGATGGCGGCATTGACCGGGTTTTCGATGATGTCGCGCACGAAGCCCTGGTCGATCTTCAGCTTGTCGAAGGGGAACCGTGAAATATAGGCGAGCGAAGAGTAGCCGGTACCAAAGTCGTCCAAAGACAGCTTCACACCCAGCGCCTTGAGGGCCTGGCACTGGGCAATGGCACCATCGACATCATCGATAAATGAGCTTTCGGTGATTTCCAGCTCCAGGTCGCCGGGGGCAAGGCCGGTTTCGGCGAGCGTCTGGCCGACCAGCGCCGCCAGGTTGGACTGGTGGAACTGGCGCGCCGACAGATTCACCGCGATGCGCAGGCGGGCCAGGCCCAGGTCCAGCCATTGCCGCGTGTGCAGGCAGGCGGTGCGCAACACCCATTCGCCAATCGGCAGGATGAGTCCGGTTTCCTCGGCGATGGGAATGAACTCGGCGGGCGATATCGCGCCGAACTGCGGATTGCTCCAGCGCAGCAGCGCTTCCATGCCGATCATGTGGCCGCTGTCGAGACTGATTTGCGGCTGATAGACGACACTCAGCTCATCCCGCGCCAGCGCCTCGCGCAAGGCGGTTTCGAGCCCGAGCCGGCGCGCCGCGTCGGCATCCATTTCCGGCGAATAGAAGCAGAACCCATTGCGGCCGGCCTTCTTGGCCCGCAGCAGCGCGGCGTCGGCGCTCTTGAGCAGCATGTCGACCGTATCGCCGTCGCGCGGCGCCATGCTGATGCCGATACTGGCGGTGATGACCAGCGGCTGGCCGGCGATATCGAAGGGCGACACGACGGCGTCGAGCATATGCTGGGCCAGGGCGATGACGTCGTGCTCATGGCCGAGGTTGGCCATCACGCAGCCGAACTCGTTGCCGGCGCGGCGTCCGACCGTGTCGCCTTCGCGCACCTGGAGGCTCAGCCGGCGCGCCACCTCGACCAGCACGGCGTCGCCAACCGGCGGACCAAGCGTGTCATTCACGACACGGAAGCGGTCAAGGTCGAGCAGTATGACGGCCGTCTGGCGCTCGTAGCGGCGTGCGTTCAGCAGGGCCTGGCCAAGGCGGTCGGCGAACAGGTTGCGATTGGGCAGATCGGTCAGCGGATCGAAGCTGGACAGGTATTGAATGCGCTCGGCGGCCGCCCGGCGTTCGGAAAGATCGCTGAAGAGACCAACGTAGTGGGTCAGCCTGCCGGCGGCGTCGCGCACCACCGAAATATTCAGCCATTCGGTCACCAGTTCGCCGTCCTTGCGCCGATTGGTGATTTCGCCCTGCCAGTTGCCCAGACGAAGCAGCACGTCCCACATGTCCTTGTAGAACGCCGGGCTGTGCGCACCGGACTTGAGCAGACTTGGATTGCGGCCCAGGGCTTCACTGGCCGCATAGCCGGTGACCTTGGTAAACGACTCGTTGGTCAGCAGTATCCGGTTGTCGACATCGGTGATGCAGATGCCGTCGCTGATGCCCGTGAAAACGACCGAGGCGAGACGCAATTCGGCCTCGACCGCCTTGCGGCGGCTGATGTCGTTCATGGTGCCGACGGTGAGCAATGGCTTGCCTTCGCCATCGCTGTGGATCACCCTGCCGCGCGCCTCCAGCCATAGCCAGCGACCATCCTGATGCCGCGCCCGGAAGCCGTCTACGGCAACATCTCCGCCGGCCAGAAGCGACTCCGTCAGCCCGGACTCGAGCGCCGGGCGGTCTTCCGGATGACACAAGGCGAGAAACTCGGCAATCGTCGTCGGTCCGCTGTCGATGCCGAGCAACTGGTTGAGCACGCCGCTCCAGTCGCCTCTTGCCGTCGGGTGGTCATACTCCCAAATGCCGATTCCGGCGGCTTTGAGCGCCAATTGCAGGCGGGCCTCCAGCCGGGCGTTTTCGGCCACCCGGCGCTCGACCTCCTGCTCGAGCCAGGCCTTTTGCCCGGCCAGCAGATCGCGGCTGCGCTTGAGCTCGATCTGAGCCAACACCCGCGCCTTGAGCACCGCCGGCTTGACTGGCTTGGTGATGTAGTCGACCGCCCCGGCCGTGAGCCCGACTTCCTCGTTGCTCGCGTCGTCCAGCGCGGTCACGAAAATGACCGGAATATCCCGGGTTTCCGGCGCGGCGCGCAGCGCGGTCAGCACGGCATAGCCATCCATTTCCGGCATCATGATATCGAGCAGAATCAGATCCGGCCGCGGGGGCAAGTGCGCGTACTTCAACGCCACCATGCCCGAATTGGCAACACGCACATCCATGTCCAGGGCGCGAATCAGTCCGGCGATGGTGGCCAGATTCTCCGGAATATCGTCGACCACCAGCACGATGGGGCGCGCGCCCTCCCGCTTATCGGACATCTGATCGGTCACCTGATGCGCTCCCCGGTTCTTGTTTCAGCCATCGCCATTGCCATCGCCATCGCCATCGCCAATTCGTCGGGCCGATGCGGCCTGGACGGAAATCTGGATGCGTTTGACCACCGCCAAGGCCCGCTCGAAATCGTAACGGGCCATTTCCCTTTTTAGCGAGTAATACTCGTCCCGGCAATGGCCGAGCAGCGCCGGGCGCAGCCTATCGACGGCGGCGACGCTGTCGATGTCGCCAGATGCCAGCAGGCGGGCAAGACGCTCCAGGCCCGGCACCAGGTCCGCCAGATCGGCCGACTGATCCGGCCGCGCCTCCATCGGCGGCTGGCCGGACGGAGGCTGACTCGGCGGCGCGGCGGGCAACCACCGATGGAGTTTCTCCAGCAGGTCTTCCGGCGCCAACGGTTTGCACAGCACCTCGTTGATGCCGGCGGCAAAACAGGCGTCTCGCCGCTCGGCGACGACATCGGCCGTCAAGGCGACGATGGGAATCTCGGCGCCGCCGGGCAGGGCACGAATCCGGCGCGCGGCGTCTATGCCATCCAGCTCGGGCATCTGGATGTCCAGCATAACCAGATCGAACCGTCCGGCGTCGAATCGACGGATGGCATCGAGACCGTTCTCGGCGGTCTCGACTTGCAAACCGATCGACCGAAGCAGTTCCTCCGCCACGTCGCGACCAACCGGATCGTCTTCGGCGACCAACACCCTGCCCACCAGACCCTGGATGGCCGGACTTTGCGTCGTCGCCAGCGCGTCGGGGACGCCAGTATCCGGCTCTGGCCTGCCCAGCCGCGTGGTCATCCAGAACCGGCTGCCGACGCCCGGCGTGCTTTCCGCGCCAACCCCACCCCCCATCAGCTCGGCCAGATGACGGGCGATGGCCAGCCCGAGGCCGGTGCCGCCGAAACGGCGGGTGGTCGAGCCGTCGACCTGTTCGAAGGGGTTGAAGAGGCGCGACAGGTCTTCCGGCGGTATGCCGATACCGGTATCGGTGACACTGAAGCGGCAGAGCAGGTCGGCGTCGCCCGCGACATCCAGCGCGCCGGAAATGGTGACGGTGCCTCGCTCGGTGAACTTCACCGCGTTGCTGGCGAAATTGAGCAGCGTCTGACGCAAACGGGTCGAGTCTCCCACGGCCTGGCGCGGCAGGGAGTCAATGTCGACGATCACGTCCAGTCCCTTGCCACGAGCCTGATCGCGGATCAGGCCGGCGACGGCAAGTACGACGTCGCCCGGCGAGAAGACTCGGCGTTCCAGAGTCAGCTTGCCGGCCTCTATCTTCGAGAAATCGAGAATGTCGTTGATCAATTGCAGCAGGTGTTCGGCGGCCGTGGCGGACTTGGTCAGCATTTCCCGTTGTTCCGGCTGGAGCGAGCCTTTCGCCAGCAGGTAGTTGAGGCCAATGATGGCGTTCATCGGCGTGCGAATTTCATGACTCATATTGGCCAGGAAGGTCGACTTGGCGCGGTTGGCCGCGTCGGCGCGTTCCCGGGCTTGAACGAGTTCGGTCGTACGCAGGTCGACGAGCTGCTCCAGGTGTTCCCGGTAGCTCGCCAGTTCGGCTTCCGCGCGCCGGGCGTCGGTAATGTCCTCCTTGACGGCCACGTAGTGGCTCACTTGGCCATCCGCGCGACGAACCGGCGAGATGATCGCCCGCTCGAGGTAGACCGAGCCGTCCTTGCGCCGATTGTGGAATTCGCCGCGCCAGGTTCCGCCGGCGGCGAGGGTGGCCCAAAGCTCATCGTACGTGGCCTGAGGCGTGTCACCTGAGTGGAGCAGGCGCGGATTTCGTCCTAGCGCTTCCGCCGCCGAATAGCCGCTGATTTCCGTGAACGCCTGATTGACGTAGATGAGCCGGGCTTCCAGATCCGTAATGACGATGCTGCTCGGGCTTTGTTCGACGGCGGCGGACAAGCGGCGCAGGTTTTCCTCGGCCGCTTCCTGCGCCGCGACCTGCTCGGCCAGTTTTCTGTTGAGCGCTTCAAGTGTCTGCCGATCCGTCTCCGCCCGCGTATCGCGCAGTTGTAGCGCGCCCGCCATTTCGTTGAAACCCCGATTGAGGGTCAGCAATTCAGTCGGCATGCCGTCCACGGGCAACCTGGCCGCCAGATCGCCGCGCGCCACCCGATCGGCGGCCCGATCCATGTCCGCCACCCAGCTTTCCACCAGTCGGTACAGGTAGTAGCGAGACACGACCAGCGACAGAACCACCACGCCGGCGAGCAGGCCCAGGCGCAACCAGAAGTCTCGATCGACCGCTCTGAGGATATCCGCGATTGGCGCGCCGATGCCAACGACCAGCCCACCACTGGCAATTTCGACCGGCGCGAGCATGAAGAGCCGTTCGACGCCATCCAGGCCGTTCATCAGCACGGTGTCCGCACCCGAGCGCAGGGCGGCCCGCAGGCGCTCTCGGCTCTCCCCGGCAAGTTGCGCGCCGCGCCATTGGTCGGGATTCGGATAGCGCGACAGCACCTCACCGTCGGCGGTAGATAGCGCCGACACCCATTTCTCCGGCAACTGGAAATTGCTGGTCAGGCGATCGAACCACTTGACGTTGGCGGCGGCGAAAAGCACCGCTCGCAAGCGTCCCGCCTGGTCGCGCACAGAAAGACCGAACACGATGCCGGGTTGGCCCGAAATCTTGCCGACGACGAACTGACCATGGGTCATGCCCTTGGCGGTCAGCGCCTCTTGAAACCATTGCCTGTCCGCGACGCTGACGGGTGCGGTCTGGGCCAGTGAACCGCAGAAAACCCGGCCATCGGGTAACGCCGCGCCGATATAGCTGAAATTGTCGTAGGTCCTGGCCAGGCGCCGCACCAACCCGTTGCACGCCTCGGCATCGAGATCACGCATGTCGTTGGCGTTGGCCATGGTGCCGAGCAACTGCCTTACCTGGCGCTCGGCGGCCGCTTCCTCGATCCGCAGGCTCTGCAACATCAACCGGGCATCCCGTTCGACGCGGGAAATCGCATCGCGTCGTTCCTGGCGGTAGTCGCTGACCGTCAGGCCAACCAGCGGCATGATGGCGATAAGCAGCACCAACCACAAACGACCGCCGAGAGAGAGATTGAGCAACGCCATCGCCGTCGGACATGCCTTCCAGGGTTGTTCGCGGGGCAGAGCGCAGCCATTATGCCGCCACTTGTGCAGGCCGGCGACAAACCGAGCGCACCCGTTTGATCGCCGTCAAAGAAGCCCGCAGGCCCGGCCCCGCGCGGCGACCGAATGTCCAGTGGCTGCGCGCACCGCAAAACGCCTCTACACTATGGCGCATGAAGAGCCACCCCGAGAAACAACGCGCAGCGATGAAGACAGGCCTCTCCATCCACCCGCAGCCGTACATCCTGGCGCCCGTAGCGGCATGATCCTCTGCGGCGATATCGGTGGCACTCATGCGCGGCTGGCACTGGCCGAACCGGGTACGACCAACCCCGTCGGCGAGCGCTATTTGCTCTGCGGCGACTACCCCGGTTTCGAGCCGCTGCTGGCGGATTTTCTGGCCGGCACGGGCGCCAGGATCGAGGCCGGCTGTCTGGCGGTCGCCGGGCCGTTAGGCGACGACGGCCGCCGGGCGCGGCTGACCAACCTGCCGTGGACGATCGACGCGGATGCGCTGGCGGCGCGGTTCGGCATCGGCCCGCTGACCCTCGCCAACGATTTCGCGGCCGCCGCCATGGGTGTCACGGTTGCGCCGGCCGAGACGCTCGTCCCGCTCCAGCTCGGCGAACCCTTGCCCAGGGCGCCACGGCTGGTGGTCGGCGCCGGCACCGGGTTGGGCATGGCCATCCTGGTCTGGCACGACGACCACTGGCGGGTGCTGCCCGGCGAAGGCGGTCATGTCGGGTTTGCGCCATTGGACGATGCGCAGGAGAAGGTCTGGCGGGCGCTGCGCGCCGCGCACGGCCGGGTGACGGCGGAACGCGTCGTTTCCGGCCCGGGGCTCGCCGCCATCCACCGCATTCTGACGGGCGAGGACAAAAGTCCCGCCGCCATCACCGAGCAGGCGCTGATCGACAACGACCCGGGCGCCCACGAGTCACTGGATGTCTTCCTGTCGGCCTATGGCGCTTTCGCGGGCGACATGGCCATGGTCGCCATGGCGCGGGGCGGTGTTTTTCTGGCTGGCGGCATCGCCGGCAAGCTCATTTCGATATTGCCGGACAGCCCGTTCCTGCCGACGTTCAATGCCAAGGCGGAGCACGCCGACATCGCCAGGCGCATGCCGGTTACCGTGGCGATCGATCCGGCCCTGGGCCTGCGCGGCGCCGCCCGCCTGGCCCTCCAGGCCTTGGGCACCCATTGAGGGAATAAGCTTTTCTATTGACGTAACAAGCATTTGGCAATGGTTTGGCAACAATGGCGCCGTATAATGCGCGGCCGAACAAACAATTATTAGCTAAATATCAAGGAGATCAGCGATGGCCACAACCGAGAAGACCGGCGCGAAGGCAGCCGCCACCAAGACAGCGACTGCGACCGCAACCAAGAAGACGACCAAGGCCGCGCCGGCAGCCGCCGCCAAAGCCACGGCGACCAAGACGACCGCCAAGGCAACGACGGCCAAAGCCGCCCCCAAGGCGGCGGCCAAGCCCGCTGTGAAAACCGAGCAGACCGCGGTCGCCGCGACTCCCGCCGCCAAGGTGACGAAGGCGCCGAAGATTGCCAAGACGCCCCTCGATGCCAATCAGCGCCGTCATTACGTCGAGGTTGCCGCCTACTTCATGGCCGAGCGCCGCGGCTTCATGACCGGCTGCGAGAGCGAAGACTGGCTGGCCGCCGAAGCCGAGATCGACCGGCTGTTTCACGAAGGCAAGCTGAACGCCTGAGCCCGCCTGGGCCCATATGCCAAGCAGGGCCCGCCGCCCCGCTTGGTCCTAGTCCGACGCGCGGGCCAACACCATGCCGGACAGGGGGGGCAACGTCAGCACCAGCGACGCCGGCCGGCCCATCCAGGATTGGCCGGTCGCAGCCAGTACGCTGTCGTTGCCGAGGTCGCTGCCGCCGTAGTAGCGGGAATCGCTGTTCAGCAATTCCCGGTAGTTGCCGGTGGCGGGCACGCCGATACGGTAGCCCTTTCGCGGCACCGGTGTCAGGTTGAGCACGACGACCACAAAGCTGCCGTCGCGGGCTTGGCGCAACCAACTGATCACCGACTGATCGGCGTCATGGCAATCGATCCAGGAGAATCCATCGCCGGAGAAATCCTGATCGTGCAAGGCGGGTAGCTCGGTATAGAGGCGGTTTAGGTCGCGCACCAGATCCTTCATGCCCTGGTGTTGCGGCCATTGCAGCAGGTGCCACGGCAATTCCTCGCGATCGCGCCACTCGTGACCCTGCGCGAGTTCGCAGCCCATGAACAGGAGCTTCTTGCCCGGCGCGGTCATCTGGTAGGTCAGCAGCAAGCGCAGGTTGGCGAAGCGCTGCCATTCGTCGCCGGGCATCTTGCCCAGCAGGGAACCCTTGCCGTGCACCACTTCGTCGTGGGAGATCGGCAGCACGAAGTTTTCCGAATAGGCGTAGAGCTGGCCAAAGGTGAGCCGGTCGTGGTGATAGCGGCGGTGGATGGGGTCGTTGGCGAAGTAGTCGAGGGTGTCGTTCATCCAGCCCATGTTCCACTTCATCGAGAAGCCGAGGCCGCCGACGTAGACCGGCCGCGAGACCATCGGCCAGGCCGTCGATTCCTCGGCGACGGTCAACGCGCCCGGGAATTCCCGGTGCACCATTTCGTTGAGCGAGCGCAGGAATTCGATGGCCTCGATATTCTCGCGACCGCCATACTTGTTGGGCAGCCATTCGCCGGCCTTGCGCGAGTAGTCCAGGTAGAGCATGGAGGCGACGGCGTCGACCCGCAGTCCGTCGGCATGAAACTCGGACAGCCACCAGTGGGCGGATGAGAGCAGGAAGGATCGGACCTCGTTGCGGCCGTAGTTGAAGATGTGGGTACCCCAGTCCTGGTGCTTGCCGAGGCGCGGATCTTCATGTTCGTAGAGGGCGGTGCCATCGAAGTGGGCAAGCGCCCAGGCATCGGCCGGAAAGTGTCCTGGCACCCAATCAAGGAGAACACCGATGCCCGCCTGATGCAGGGCGTCGATGAGGACCTTCAGTTCGTCCGGGGTGCCGTGGCGGGCCGTCGGCGCGAAAAAGCCGGTGCATTGATAGCCCCAGGATTCATCCAGCGGATGTTCCATCAAGGGCAGAAACTCGACGTGGGTATAGCCCAGGTCCTTGAGATAGGCGGGCAGCCGCTCCGCCAACTCCAGATAGCTGTAGAAAGTGTTGTCCGGATGGCGCATCCAGGAGCCGATGTGCATCTCATATACCGACATCGGCGCGTGCTGCCAGTCCCAGCCGGTACGCCGCTCCAGCCAGGCGGAATCATTCCATGCATAGGAAGATGCGGTCGTCACCTTGGCGGCGGTCGCCGGCCGATTCTCGAACGACCGGGCATACGGGTCGGCCTTGGCCACCACGGCACCGCTATGCCGATTGCGGATTTCAAACTTGTAGAGGCTGCCGGCCGGCAGGCCGGGGATGAACAGTTCCCAAATGCCGGACGCGCCCAGCGAGCACATGGGAAAAACCCGGCCGTCCCAGCGATTGAAGTCGCCGACGACGGACACCCGTTCGGCGTTGGGTGCCCAGACCCGGAAACAGCAACCCGCCACGCCCTGGCGGGATTCGGCAACCGCGCCGAGCAGACGATACGCCTGGAAGTTGACTCCCTGGCTGAAGAGATACACATCGTGGCTGGAGTCGCCGGGCGGGAAGGCGTAGGGATCGTGACAGATGGTCTCCGTCGTCCCCGCGACGATCCGCAGCCGATAGGGCGTCGGCAGCGTCGCGCCTGAACGGAGCCGGAACACATCCGTATTGCCCACGCGCGCCAAAGGCTGCCAGCCGTCGGCGGTTTCCACGGACACCCCCGTGGCGCTGGGGCGGAATACCGTCAGAGACCAGCCGTCGCCATCCGGATGCGCGCCAAGCCGGCGGAAGGGGTCGTGTTCTCGTGCTTCAATGAGCGCATTTAACGATTTGTCGGGCATTTTTTCCGCTATTGGCCATAATTAGAGATTGGACAGGAGGATACCCCATGCAGCAAGAGATGACACTCAATGATCCCCATGCGGCCTACGGTCGCTTTGTCAGCCACTTGACGCGCAGCACCTTCGCCATGATCCTTGCTGGCGGTCGCGGCAGCCGGCTGATGCAGCTTACCGACTGGCGCGCCAAGCCGGCGGTGCCCTTCGGCGGCAAGTTTCGCATCCTCGATTTCACGTTGTCGAACTGCGTCAATTCCGGCATCCGCCGCATCGGCGTCGCCACGCAATACAAGGCGCAGAGCCTGATCATGCACCTGCAGCGCGGCTGGAGCTTTCTCGATGGTCGCTTCGACGAATTCATCGACCTGCTCCCGGCCCAGCAGCAGATCGCCGAGAACTGGTACCAGGGCACCGCCGACGCGGTGTTCCAGAACCTCGACCTGATCCGCCGGCGCAAACCGAACTACGTGTTGATTCTCTCCGGCGATCACATCTACAAGATGGACTATGGCCGCGTCCTGGCCCAGCACGCCCAATCCGGGGCGGACATGACGGTCGCCTGCATGGACGTGCCCATCGAGGAAGCATCGGCCTTCGGCGTCATGGGCGTCGACGAAACCAACCGGGTGACCAGCTTCCTGGAAAAGCCGAAGGATCCACCGGCCATACCCGGACGGCCGGATCGTGCCCTGGCCAGCATGGGCATTTACGTTTTCAACGCCCAGTTCCTCTTCGAACAACTGATCCGCGACGCCGACGACCCCAAGTCGTCGCACGACTTTGGCAAGGACCTGATTCCCCACTGCGTCGCCCGCTATCGCACCGTCGCCCACAATTTCGCCGACAGTTGCGTCGGCATGACGGACACGAAGGTTCCGTACTGGCGCGACGTCGGCACCATCGACGCCTATTGGGAAGCCAATATCGAGCTGACCAAGGTGACGCCCGAATTGAACATGTACGACGAGGAGTGGCCGATCTGGACGCACCAGGAGCAATTGCCGCCCGCCAAGTTCGTCTTCGACGACGACGATCGGCGCGGCATGGCCGTCGATTCGCTGGTTTCCGGCGGCAACGTCATCAGCGGCGCCACCGTGCGCCGTTCCCTGTTGTTCTCCAGCGTCCATGTCCATAGCCAGGCGGTGGTGGAGGACTCGGTGATACTTCCCAAGGTGGACATCGGTGAAGGCGCCCGCCTGCGTCGGGTGGTCGTGGACAAGCACTGCCATATCCCGCCCGGCATGACCATCGGCTACGATCCGGTCGAGGACGCCAGGCGCTTTCACGTCAGCGGCAAGGGCATTACCCTGGTGACACCGGAAATGCTCGGGCAGTGCATCCACCAGATTCGCTAGGCGCGACGGCGATGTCCGAGAAGCGTCTCGACCTCGTCTTCCTCTGGCACATGCATCAGCCGGACTACCGCGACCATACCAGCGGCGAGCATGTATTACCCTGGGTGTATCTCCACGCCATCAAGGACTACACCGACATGGCGGACCATCTGGAGCGCCACCCGCGCATCCACGCCGTCGTCAACTTCGTGCCGGTGCTGCTGGACCAGATCGAGGACTATTGCCGCCAGTTCGACACCGGCGAGTTTCGCAATCCACTGCTGCGCTTCCTGGCGGCCGCGGACCTGCACACCATCTCGCCCGACGACCGGCGATTGCTGCTCGAGGCCTGCTTTCGCAGCAACCACCACACCATGCTGGCGCCCTTCCCGCACTATCAGCGGCTGCACGATCTCTACGAGAGTCTGGCGCGCGAAGGCGAGAATGCCCTGGCCTATCTCTCCGGCGCTTACTTCGCCGATCTGGTCACCTGGTATCACCTCGCCTGGACCGGCGAAACCGAGCGTCGCCGGGAGCCGCTGATCGCCGAACTGATGAGCAAGGGCGAAGCCTACAGCCATGCCGACCGGCTGGCGCTGCTCAAGCTGGTTGGCGCGACCCTGCGCGGCCTGTTGCCCCGCTACCGGACGCTGTTGGAGCGCGGCCAGATCGAGCTTTCCACCACGCCCGATACCCATCCGCTGGCGCCGCTGCTGCTCGATTTCGGCTGCGCCCGCGAGACCGTGCCGGACGCGCCGCTGCCGTTAACGACATCCTATCCGGGCGGGCGCCAGCGGCTGGTCGCCCATATCGAGGCCGCCAGAAGATCCCACGCCCACCGTTTCGGCAGCGCTCCGGTCGGCGCGTGGCCGGCCGAGGGCGCGGTGTCCACCGGTGTCGTGCAGCAATTGGCGGCGCATGGCTGCCGGTGGTTCGCCAGTGGCGAAGGCGTTCTACGCAACAGCCTGCACGCCCATGGCGGTGGCGATCAGCGCGCCGCCTACCGCGCCTGGGTGTTGCCCGAAGCGCCGGGGATCACGGCGTTCTTCCGCGACGAGCGCCTTTCGGACATGATCGGCTTCGAATATGCCCGCTGGCACGGCCGCGACGCCGCCGGGCATTTCGTCGCCCAACTCGAGACGATTCTCGCCGAAAGCCCGACCGGCGAAGCACCGATCGTCAGCGTCATCCTCGACGGCGAGAACGCCTGGGAACACTACCCGTACAACGGATTCTTCTTCTTCGAGGATCTTTACCTGCTGCTGGAAGATCATCCGCGCATTCGCACCACCACCTACGCCGAACTGCTGTCGCGGCCAGCCGCCAACGCGCCCGCGGCGGCCCCGCTGGCCGGTTTGGTGGCGGGTAGCTGGGTCTATGGCACCCTATCCACCTGGATCGGCGACGCGGAGAAGAACCACGCCTGGGATCTGCTCTGCGCGGCCAAGCAGAGCTACGACCTGGTCCTGGCCAGCGGCCGGCTGTCGGTGAAGGACGAGGAAGCCGCCGAGCGCCAACTGGCCATCTGCGAAAGCTCCGACTGGTTCTGGTGGTTTGGCGACTACAACCCCGCTCCCGCCGTTGCCAGTTTCGACCAATTGTTCCGCCGCAACCTCGCCAACCTCTACGAGCTGCTGAAACTGCCGGCTCCGGCCCAACTCGATATCCCCATTTCGCGCGGCACCCACGCCGCGGAAGGAGACGGCACCATGCGGAGGGCGACGACGTGATGATGGAGAGGGCAATGGATTGGTCGATATGGCTTCGAACGCCGACCAACTTGAGTTAAGAACCATGCTTCAACCCCAAACCATCCAGGAAGCCGTCGCCCGCATCGTCGCCGCGACACAGCCGAGCAAGGTTATCCTGTTCGGCTCCTACGCCCGTGGCGAAGCGACCGAGGATTCCGATCTCGATCTTATGGTGGTGGAAAGGGAGGTTGCCGATATCGGCGCGGAGATGGTCCGCCTGCGCGACGCTGTTGGCAGCATCGGAATTGGCGTCGACGTACTGGTCTATTCGGAGCCAGAGTTTGAAAAGCGTGCCAGTTGGTGTTCAAGTCCGGTCTATTGGGCCGTGCGCGAAGGCAAGGTGCTTTATGGCTGACCGTTACGAAGAGGCGCGCATGCTTCTGCGCCTGGCCCACCGGGACAATACGGCATTCCGGATTCTTGTCGATCACCCCGAGGCACCCGTCGGCAACACCATGTTCCAAGCGCAACAGGCGGTCGAAAAGGCCATCAAGGCGGTGCTATCGGCGACGGCGATTGCCTTCCCTCCAAGCCATAATCTACTGCACTTGGCAAAGCTGCTGGACGGCACTGGCGTACTGCTGCCGGTCGCGCTGGCGGACCTCAATCGCTTGAATCCGTATGCTGTCGCCATTCGCTACGACGATACCGAAATTCGCACAATGACCAAGAATGAAGCCACCGCCATCGTCGACGTCGTCCTCCGCTGGGCGGCGGCCACCATCCCTACCGAGCCATAATTCATGACCAACCGCCCCATCTCCCTGCTCTTCGGCGTACATGCCCACCAGCCCGTCGGCAATTTCCCCTTCGTCATGGAGGAGGCCCACATCCGCTGCTACCGGATGTTCCTGCAAACGCTCGAGCGCTACCCGGATTTTCGTTTCAGCGTCCATTTCTCCGGCTGGCTGCTCGACTGGCTGCTCGAGCATTACCCCGAAGACATGGAGCGACTGGCCATGATGACGCGGCGTGGCCAGGTCGAATGGTTCGGTTCGGGCGATTGCGAACCGGTGCTGGCCTCGATTCCGCACCGGGACCGGGTCAGCCAGATTCAGGTGCTGTCCGACAAGATCGAGCGTCTGTTCGGTCAGCGGCCGAAGGGGGCCTGGCTGACCGAACGCGTCTGGGAGTCGGCGGTGGTGCCGTCGCTGGCCGACACCGGCATCGAATATGTGGCGGTGGACGACTACCATTTCCTTTGCGCCGGCGAGCCGGCCGGGCGGCTCGACAGCTACTTCACCACCGAAGAGGATGGTCGCCGGCTCGACCTTTTCCCCATCTCCGAGCAAGCCCGCTATCGCATGCCGTTTTCGCCCGCCGAGGCGACCGTCATGTGGTTGGAGCACCTGGCGCGGGAAGGCCACCGCGCCGCCGTCTATTTCGACGACATCGAGAAGTTCGGCATCTGGCCGGAGACCTTTCACTGGGTCTACGAACAGGGTTGGCTGACTCGCTTCATCGAGGGCGTGCTGGCCTCGCCGCTGATCAAGACCGCCACGTACGCCGAGTTCCACGCCAGCCAGCCGACGCGCGGTATCGTCTATCTGCCCACCACGTCCTACATCGAGATGAACGAATGGACGCTGCCGGCAAAAGCTGCGCGCACTTATCACGCGCTGGTCGAACAGGAAAAGCAGAGCGGCCGTTTCGAGGAGCGCAAGGCCTTCCTGCGCGGCGGCATGTGGCGCAACTTCTTCATGCGCTTCCCCGAATCGAACTGGATGCACAAGCGCATGCTCGACGTTTCGGCGCGCCTCGCCACGCTGCCCGCCAGGCAGCGCACGCCGGCCATGCAAGAGCAACTGCATCGCGCCCAGGCGAACGACGCCTACTGGCATGGCCTGTTCGGTGGCCTCTACCTGCCGCACCTGCGCCGCGCGATCTGGAACAACCTGCTGGCGCTGGAAAAGGACTTGGACACGCTGGCGCCGCCTCCGGCGCAGGAACGCCGCGACCTCGACCACGATGGCCACGACGAAATATTCCTGCGCGGCGGCGGCCTGCTGGCGGTGATCCGCGTCGACGGCGACGCCATGCTGGCGGAGTTTTCCAGTCACCTGCTGGCGCATAACTTCGGTGACACCCTGCGCCGGCATGACGAGGGCTATCACGACAAGCTGCGCGCCGCCCGGGGCGAGCAGGCCCAGCAGGACGGCATCGCCTCCGCCCACGACCGCATCGCCTTCCGCCACGAAATCTCACCCGAGGACGCCGAGCCGGATACCCGGCCGCGTGGCATGTTCGGCGACTGCTGGTATTCCGCCGATGGCGCCATCCGGCCGGTTCACGACTATCGCGAAACCGCGCCGGCATCCTTCGCCGCGGGCCTGGACGCCGGCGGTATCGGCAAGTCCTACGCCATGGCGGACGGACGGCTGACGGTGCGCTACCAGAGCACCGGCGCGGTAGGCCGCGTCGAAATCCGGCTCAACATCGCCATGCCCAGTTGCGATGGCTATCTCGGCCGCTACCTGCTGGAAAACGGCGACGTGCCCTGCGGCTTCGGCGACCCGTTGAAGCTTGCCGCCGCGCGGCGTCTGACCCTCGATGACGGCGTCCTCGGCGGCGGCATCGCCATCAGTCTGGATCAGGCGCTCGCCATGACGGCCCGGCCACACCGTACCGTGTCGCAATCGGAGGCGGGCTTCGAAAAGATCATGCAGGCCGTGGAACTGGTGCTGTCCTGGCCGCTCGACGGCAAGCCGCGCGAGCTGACCATTTCGCTCGAAGCGGGCCAACACCGGGCGTAAAATGTTTTTGCCAACCACCAACGACATCCCATAGCGAGAACAACAATGTCAGGCACCCGATTCCAGCTCGAAGTCAATCCTAAACTCCCCGAGCGGTTGGGCCGTCTCGACGAGATCGCCAACAACCTCTGGTATAGCTGGGACCGGCCCACCCGGACGCTGTTCGCCCGCCTGGGCAACAAGCTGTGGGGCGCCGTCGGGCACAGTCCGAAGGCTTTCCTGAAGCGGGTCGACCAGCACCGTCTCGACGAGGCGACCGCCGATCCGGTATTCCTGGGCGTCATGGCTCGGGTGCTGTCGGCCTATGACAGCTACCTCACGGCGCCTGCGCGCGAGCACATGCCGCACATGGGTGAGGGCGACCTGATCGCCTACTTCTGCGCCGAGTTCGGCTTTCACGAAAGTCTGCCGATCTACTCGGGCGGCCTGGGTATCCTGGCCGGCGACCACTGCAAGACCGCTTCCGACCTCAATCTGCCGTTTGTCGGCGTCGGCCTGCTCTATCGACAAGGCTACTTCCTGCAAACGATCGACGCCGACGGTCGCCAGCACGCCACCTACAACGACACCGACTTCGACGACCTGCCGATCCAGCCGGTGCTGCGCGCCGACGGTAGCGAGTTGCATGTGATCGTCAAGTTTCCCGGCCGCGAAGTGCGGGTCAAGGTCTGGAAGGCCTTGGTCGGCCACATCACGCTCTACCTGCTGGATACCAACGTCGCGGAGAATTCTCCCCACGACCGGGATATCGCCCACCAGCTTTATGGCGGCGACCGGGTGACGCGTCTCGAGCAGGAGATCATTCTCGGCATGGGCGGTGTACTGGCCTTGAGCGAGATCGGCCTCAAGCCAACGGTCTGGCACATCAACGAAGGCCACGCCGCCTTTCTGATCCTGGAGCGGATGCGGCTACTGGTCAAGGGCGGCATGGACATGCCGTCGGCGCTGGAAGCCGTTGCCTGCAACACCGTCTTCACCACCCACACAGCCGTGCCCGCGGGTCACGACCATTTTGGCGAGGACATGATCCGCCAATATTTCCATGGCTGCTGTGCCGAAATGGGTTGCGACATCGGCACCCTGATCGCCCTTGGCCAGACAGCCGGACGCGGCGACTTCAACATGACGGCCCTGGCCATTCGCGGCTCCCGGCATCAGAACGGCGTGTCACTGGTCCACGGCGAGGTGTCGTCGCAGATCTGCGCCGAGATGTGGCCGCAGATCGACCCGCCGGAGAACCCGATCGGCCACGTCACCAACGGTGTGCACGTGCCGACCTTTCTCTCCGACATGTGGCACGAAACCTTCGATCGGATCCTTGGTCCCGCCTGGTCGCAGCGGCTGACCGACGCCCAGGTCTGGCAGGAGATCCACCAGATCCCCGATCATCTGTACTGGAGCGTGCGCCAGTCCATGAAGTCGCAGATGCTCCATCTGGTCAGGCACCGCATCAGCCAGCAGCACCAGCGCAGCCACGGTTCCGAAGCCCACGTCGACCGCCTGATGCGCGTGGCGGACCCCGAGAATCCAAATGTGCTGACCATCGGCTTCGCCCGCCGATTCGCCACCTACAAGCGCGCCACCCTGCTGTTCCAGAATCTCTCGTGGCTGAAGCAGATCGTCAGCGATCCCCAGCGGCCGGTGGTGTTCATCTTCGCCGGCAAGGCCCACCCGGCGGACGAGCCGGGGCAGGCGATGATCCGGCGCATCGCCGAAGTGGCGGCCATGCCCGAGTTCATGGGACATATCCTGCTGGTGGAAGGCTACGATCTGCGTCTCGCCCGCCGACTGGTGTCCGGCGTCGACGTCTGGCTGAACAACCCGGTGTATCCGCTGGAGGCGTCGGGAACCTCGGGCATGAAGGCGGCATTGAACGGCGTCATCAACCTGTCCGTACTGGACGGCTGGTGGGACGAGGGCTACGAGGAAGGCCACGAGCGGGAAAACGGCTGGGCGATCAAACCGACCTCAAGCGCCTACGATCACGGCGTGGACGAAGGCCGCCGCGACTACGAAGAGGCGCGCACTCTCTATGAGATCCTCCAGGACAAGGTGGCGCCCCTCTACTACGACCGCGGACCGATGGGCTACTCGCCGGGCTGGGTGGCCATGTCGAAACGCTCCATCGCCACCATCACCCCCCGCTTCAATTCGGCGCGCATGGTCGGCGAATACGTCACCAAGTTCTATCAACCGGCCACCAAGCAGTGGCGCCGCTACAGCGACAAGGACTTTGCCAGCGCGCGCTTGATCGCCGACTGGAAGGGACGGGTCCGCGCCGCCTGGCCGGGAGTCAGCCTGAGGCAAGTCAAGAGCGTGGAGCGTCGTATCGCCTTCGGCGGCAGCGTTCATTTCGAGGTGGCGGTGCGCCTGCAAGGCCTGGCACCGACCGACGTGATGGTGGAACTGCTCTTCAGCCGACCGAATTCCAACGCCCAATCGCGCCCACCGCGGCCTTACCGGCTGCAATATCAGGGACCGGGAACCGATGGCGAAAGCGTCTTCTCCCTGGACCTGAAACCGGAGGTGTGCGGCAAGATCGACTATCGCCTGCGCGCCTACCCTCACCACGAATTGCTGACTCACCCCTTTGAGATGGGAATGATGGTCTGGTTATGAACACGCCCGTCACCGCCACGAAGACCTGGCAAACCCTGGCGGCACATGGCGAACGTGCCCGCGCGCTGCACCTGCGCGAATTGTTCGCCGCCGATCCGCAACGCTTCCAGCGCTTTTCGCTCGAACAGGGCGGCCTGCTGGCCGATTTTTCCAAACAGCGTTTGACACCCGAAGCCTTGAACGCCTTGTACGGCCTGTGGTGGGCCGCCGATCTGCCGGGCTGGCTGGCTCGCCTGCAGGCCGGCGATGCGATAAACCATACCGAAGGCCGGGCGGTCCTCCATCATGCCCTGCGCTACCAGGGCGGACGGGCGATCCTGCAAGGGGGCCACGACGTCATGCCGCTGGTGCGCGGTGTTCTGGAACAGATGCGCCGCTTCTGCGCCGCCATTCACGACGGCGAATGGCGCGGCGCCACCGGCGAGCGGATCCTCGACGTGGTCAACATCGGCATCGGCGGCTCCGATCTGGGGCCGAAGATGGCCACCCAGGCACTGGGCGCGCACCGCGTGCCGCATCTCAAGGTGCATTACGTCTCGAATCTCGATGGCGCCCACCTCGCCACCGTGTTGACCGGGCTCAGCCCGCGCACGACGCTGTTCATCATCGCCAGCAAGACCTTCACCACCCAGGAAACCATGCAGAACGCGGCCTCGGCACGCCGCTGGCTGGTGGAGGCGCTGGGCGAACCGGCGGTGCGCCGCCACTTCGTCGCCGTATCCACCAATCTGTCCGAAGTCACCAAGTTCGGCATCGATCCCGACAATGCCTTCGCCTTTTGGGACTGGGTCGGCGGCCGATTTTCGGTCTGGTCGGCCATCGGCCTGCCCGTGGCGCTCTCCGTCGGCTTCGAGAACTTCCAGCGTTTCCTGGCCGGTGCGGCCGCGATGGATACCCACTTCTTCGAGGCCCCGGCGGAACGCAATCTGCCTTTCGTCCTGGCGGCGCTCGATGTCTGGAACAGTGATTTCCTCGGTGCCGAGACCCGTGCCTGCCTGCCCTACAGCCAGTCGCTGGAGTTGTTGCCGCGCTTCCTGCAGCAACTGGAAATGGAATCGAACGGCAAGCGCGCCGGGCGCGCCGGCCACGACACCGGTTGCGCCACCTCACCCATAGTCTGGGGCGAGGCGGGCACCAACGGCCAGCATGCCTTTTACCAATTGATCCACCAGGGTGGCCGGCTGATCCCCTGCGAGTTCATCGTCTGCCGCGAACCCGATTTTCCGCTGGCCGGCCATCACGACAAGCTGTTGGCCAACTGCTTCGCCCAGGCCGAGGCGTTGATGCGCGGCAAGACCGCCGACGAGGCAAGCGCCGAGATGGCCGCGGCCCACATGCCCGAATCGGTGATCGACCGTCTGTTGCCCTACAAGGTGTTCCCGGGCAACCAACCCTCGACGACGCTGCTGCTGCCCCGCCTCGACCCCTACAACCTCGGTCAGTTGATTGCCTTGTACGAACACAAGGTCTTCGCCCTCGGCGCGATCTGGAACTTGAATGCCTACGATCAGTGGGGCGTCGAGTATGGCAAGCAACTCGCCAACCGACTGCTGCCGATCGTCGAAGGCCGCGCCGCCACCGAGGGCCTGGACAGTTCCACCGCCGGCCTGATCGCCTACTGTCGAAAATCATGAAAGTCCTGTTCGTTACGTCAGAGATCGCCCCTTGGGTCAAAACGGGCGGTCTGGGCGACGTCGCGGCGGCGCTGCCGCCCGCCCTGCGCCAGGCAGGTATCGACGTGCGCGTGCTGGTGCCCTACTACCCGGCCCTGCGCCGCACCTTTCCCGACGCCGCGGCACCGATTGTCGCGACCTTTGGCGGCTTCGGTGCCCACTTCGCCGGCTCCGCGCTGCGCGAAGCGATGGCGCCGGACGGTACGCCGCTGCTGCTGCTCGACAGCCTTGCCTACTTCGACCGTCCCGGCAATCCCTACCTCGGCCCGGAAGGCCACGACTGGCTGGACAACCATTTGCGCTTCGGTCTGCTGTCGCGCATCGCCGCCTGGCTGGGCTCGGAAGACAATTTCCTGCCCTGGCATCCGGACGTGCTTCACTGCAACGACTGGCAGAGCGGGCTCGCACCCGCCTACCTGCGCCTGTTGCCGGGCGGCCGGGCCCGTTCGATCGTGACGGTGCACAACCTGGCCTTCCAGGGCCTGTTCGGCCAGAACACCCTGCACGAAGTCGGCCTGCCGACGTCGGCCTGGGCGATGAATGGCGTCGAATACTATGGCTATCTATCCTTTCTCAAGGCGGGGCTCTACTATGCCGACGCCATCACCACCGTCAGCCCCAGCTATGCCGCCGAAATCCAGACCGACGCCGAAGGCATGGGCCTGGCCGGTCTGCTGCGCGACCGCGCCACCGACTTGATCGGCATCCTGAACGGCATCGATACGGCGGCCTGGGATCCGGCGCGCGATGCGCACCTGCCATTCGCCTACGACGCGAAGCGACTGCCCCAGAAGCAGAAGATCAAGGCGGCGTTGCAGCAGGAAATGGGGCTGGCTGTGCGCGACGACATCCCGCTGCTGGGGATCGTCAGCCGTCTCACCCATCAGAAGGGGCTGGACCTGGTGCCCATGATCCAGCAAGCCATTGCCAAGCTGCCGGCGCAGTTGGTGGTGCTCGGCAGCGGCGAGCGCGGCCTGGAGGAGTTGTTTCGCGAACTGGCGAGCCTCGATCCGGCCAACCTTGGGGTCAGGATCGGCTTCGACGAGGGCCTCGCACACCGCATCGAGGCGGGCGCCGACATATTTCTAATGCCGTCGCGCTTCGAGCCCTGCGGCCTCAACCAGATGTACAGCCTGCGTTACGGCACGCCGCCCATCGTCCGCGCCACCGGGGGCCTGGCGGACACGGTGATCGACGGCGTCAATGGCTTCAGCTTCCTCAACCCCACCGCCGAAACCTTGCTGGCGACGATAGAACGGGCCGTGAAGACCTGGCACAACAAGGCCGACTGGCGTCGACTGCAAGAGGATGGCATGAGCCGCGATGTCGGCTGGTCCGGCCCGGCGCGCCGGTACGCCGCGCTCTATGAGCACCTGAGCACCACGCTGTGAAGGCGTGAAGAAGTGAAGCCGCGCATTACCGTGATCGCCGCCGTCGCCGCCAACGGCGTGATCGGCCGCGACAACGCCCTGCCTTGGCGCCTGCCGGAGGACCTGAAGCACTTCAAGGCCCTGACCATGGGCTACCCGATGATCATGGGCCGCAAGACCTGGGAGTCCCTGCCCGGCCGCCTGCCCGGCCGCCCGCACATCGTCGTGACGCGCAATCCGGGTTATCGGGCCGAGGGAACGACGGTAGTCGACTCGCTACCGGCGGCCATTGCGGCCGCGGGCGACGCGGACGAGGTCTTCGTGATCGGCGGTGCCGAGCTCTACGCCCAGGCGCTGGGCATTGCCGATCAACTGCAACTGACGGAAATCGCCGCCGACTTCGCGGGCGACACCCGCTTCCCGGCCTACGATCGCTCGCTATGGCGGGAAACGGCACGGCAGAAACATCGAGCCGCGGCCGGCTTCGACTTTGCCTTCGTGACCTATGGGCGACTCAGGACAACGACGCCGGATACCGAAGGCGAGCTCCCCGCCACGGGGTAGCCCATATCGTAGGACCCCACCAGCCCGACCCCTCCGGAGCCAATCAGCACGCCGTTCAGGTGTCCGGAGTCCGGCTTGATCGCGAGGGGAGAGCCCTGTGGCGGCGTCAGGCGCACCGCGAGTGGCATGCCGGCATGGGCAAACTTCTCGAGCGGCAGAGGCGCCGCCGAAGCCCCGTCGAACACGGCGCCCCGCGCATCGGTGACGCGCAAGGTGGCGGCGGTAACGCTAAGCTGCGAAAAGTCGACAACAACCTTTGCCGAATTGACCGCGCCACCCACCAGACCCTCTTCGTTGGCGGGGCGACTGGCGCCGGTCAGGGAAAATGTCTGGCTGCCGAGATTCGACAAGGCGGTCAGTTGCGCATCGCTGGTTGCCGGCAGGGCGCCGATGACCGAGACGAGGCGTGGCTGTCGCGCACCGAACTGATCGACGACATCGCCGCCGGCATAGATACCCCAGCGCACGGGGATATCGCCGCCGCCATCGACCAGCTTGGTCGCGCCGGCCTCTACCAGCCGGGCGTCGCCGCGGGTGTAGCGAAATCCGTTCGACGACCCGATCACCCCGATCAATCCGCTCTCGTCGCGCAGCACGACCAGGTCGCCAGGCTGGTTGACGCCGGCGCCACTGCCGGCATGATCCGGGTACTGGTCGGCGGCCGCCACCGCCAGCTTCAGGGGAGCCGCGGTCAAGTCACCGCCAGCCGCCACGACCGGGGCGCCGGGCAGTTGAATGTTCAATCCTCCGCGCGGTGCCAGCAGCCCGGGCGGCGGATTGCGGTCCGGCCGCTGACCGGGCGCGGGGCGATGATCGCCTTGGCCGCGTTCCCTGGCCGTCTCGCCGCGCACGCTCCGGGCGTCCGCCTTGCCCTGGGCGGCCGGGACGCCACGCATGAAATCGGGCATGCGATCGAGCCGCACCGGTAGCGCATCCGCGCGTGGCGGCACGAACCCGACTTCGTTGGCCGCCAGTTCGACAAGCCCGGCGCGGGTCTGGATGTAGGTGGCACCGGAATTGACTTTGTCATAGGTTCCCGACTCGGCGCCCGGTGCGCCCGACCAGCCTCCTTCCGGAACGTACACCGGTTCGTGATCGGTGCCACGCACGCCTATGGTGGCCGTCGGGGTGCGTACCAGATAGGCATCCTTGCGCGCCTTGCCGATCAGCCCGGTCAGCGTGCGCAGGCCTCCCTTGATCAGATCCAGGATGCCGCGCTCGCCACCACCCACGGCGTAGCGATAGGCGTCGATACGGAGACTGGTGTCGGGACGAATCGCGATCGTGCCCTCGTCGACCATCCGCAGTTGCGCCGAGGCATCGGCGGCGGTGACGATCAGGTCGCCTTCTTGCACCGGCCCGCCCTTGATGGCAACGCGAGTGGGCCCGCCGGGTGGCGACACAGTCACCTGGCCGACCACGAACTGAAACCGGCCGGCATCCGCCCAGGCGCAAGCCATGGCCAACGAAAGGACGAAACCGGACAACCAGATCAATGGAGTTTTCATGGTCAGCGCCAGTCGTGACGAACAGTGAGCGAGATGTCGTGGCGGCGGTAATCATAGACGCCGAAGTTGGAATCCACCCGGGTGTATTGGTACTGAGGCTTCAGCTGCCAGTCCTTGGCGAAGCGCCACTGCGCGGCCAGCGCCAGATCGGACTGCAAGTCGCGGCGCTGCTCGCCGAACAAGGGGTTCGCCATCTCGTAGCTGGTGTCCAGAACGTTCACGGAGGCCTGTAGCAGCAGGGCGGGCCAGAGGCCCAACTGGCCACCGAGTTTGACGCCGGCCAGCCGCTTGTCGCCATCGAGATTGCCGTAGCTCTTGTCGGTCGCCCGCTCGGTCCCGCCATACAGGCCGGCAAAGACAGCGGCGGCCCGCTCGGGCTCGATGGCCACGACGCCGCCCAGGCCCGCCAGCAACTGGTCGCCGCCGTACATGCGGTAGGAAGCGCCACCCACACTGCCATAGCGCAGACGCTGCTCGGCAAGGTAAGCGGACCACTGGTGACCGCCATCGACCGACCGCCGCCACTCGGCCAGGGCGCCACCGCTGCGACGATAGTGCTCGTTGAGGTTGAGATCGTATTGCCCCCGGCTCAGGGTAAGCCGGAGCGCATCGCGTGGTCCCGGACGAAACTCCAGCCCCAGACGCCCCTCAATGCTTCGGCTGTCATAGTAGTCGGTACGACGCACCCGCCGCGCATCGACCCAATCCTGGCTGTTGTTGCGCTGCCTGAAGTCGACACCGGCCAGAACATCGACATTCTCGCCAACCGTGCGCGTCATGTCCGCACCCGCCGCCAGCGTGGCATAGGCGGCGCCTTTGCTGGTCGATGCGATGGTTGCGGAGAACAACGGGAAATAGAAGGAACCGCCGCTGGCTCCGGCATTGAGGTTGCTGTCGTAGCCGACGCCAGTTTCCAAATAGCCAGCGAGGCGGGAGCTCGGGGCGGTGCCGCCGGCGGCCATGGCCGCGAGATAGCGTTCGATGGTGGCGCGCGCCGGCGGCGGCGGGTCGAAGTTCAAGACAGCGTTGAACTCGAGTCTGGCGCGAGCATGGTCGCCCATCGCGAAATGCGCGCGCGCCATGTCCAGCCGGGCCGCCGCGTGATTGGGATTGACCGCCAGAACACGCTCGAAGGCCAGTGTCGCCTGGCCGGGGCGACCGGAATCGAGCGCGGCGACGCCCAGCAGGTAGTCGAAATCCACTTCGCCGGCCAGATCGAACTCCAGCGGGAACAGCAGTGTCCAGGCCTCTTCGGCCTTGCCAGCGCGGATCAGGGACTCGGCCTGGACCAGGTCGGCGCCGGCATGGACGGACGAGTTGCCAAGCAAGGCAAACAACGCAAGGACAAGGGCGAGGGAACGAGGTTTGGGCATGTCGGCGCGATCCAATTCACCGACAAGCTAAACAAACTAATACGCCAAGTCAATGGATTGCAGCGATAACCTCGCGTAAAACAAGAAGAATGTGGCTCTGGTCGCCACTACGGGTACCGATGCTCATCTGACGCAATCCACGTAGTAACCGCTACCGTTCTCCTTCACCAGACCGTGAATATCGGTTTCGAAACCGGGGAAGCGGGCGTTGAACTCGCGGGCGAACTGAAGATAGCGGACGATGGTGCGGTTGAAACGCTCACCCGGAATCAGCAGCGGAATGCCCGGCGGGTAGGGCGTCAGCAGCACGCTGGTGACGCGGCCTTCCAGCTCGTCGATGGGTACGCGCTCGATTTCGCGGTGCGCCATCTTGGCGAAGGCATCGGCCGGGCGCATGGCGGGCACCATGTCGGAGAGATACATCTCGGTGGTCAGCCGCGCCACATCGTTGGCCTTGTAAACACCGTGGATCTGCTGACACAGGTCCTTGAGGCCGACGCGCTCGTAACGCGGCTGCTTGGCCACGAAATCGGGCATGACCTTCCACAGCGGATGATTCTTGTCGTAGTCGTCCTTGAACTGCTGGAGCTCGGTCACCATGGTGTTCCAGCGGCCCTTGGTGATGCCGATGGTGAACATGATGAAGAAGGAATAGAGACCGCACTTCTCGACAATGACACCGTGTTCGGCCAGGTACTTGGTGACGATGGCGGCGGGTATGCCCCAGTCGGCGAAGTCGCCATCGACATCCAGCCCTGGCGTGATTACCGTCGCCTTGATCGGGTCGAGCATGTTGAAGCCGTCGACCAACTGGCCGAAGCCGTGCCAGCGCTCGCCGGGCTTGAGCATCCAGGCTTCGCGTTCCTCGATGCCCTCTTCGGATAGATCGTCGGGGCCCCAGACCTTGAACCACCAGTCCGCGCCCCATTCCTCGTCGACTTTGCGCATGGCGCGGCGAAAATCCAGCGCCTCGGCTATCGACTCCTCCACCAGCGCCGTGCCTGCCGGCTCCTCCATCATTGCCGCCGCCACGTCGCAGGAGGCGATGATGGCGTACTGCGGCGAGGTCGAGGTGTGCATCAGGTAGGCCTCGTTGAAGACGTCGCGATCCAGTTTGCGCGTCTCGGATTCCTGCACCAGGATCTGCGAAGCCTGCGAAAGACCGGCGAGCAGCTTGTGCGTCGATTGCGTCGAGAAGACCATCGACTCCTTGCAGCGCGGGCGGTCGGCGCCAATGGCGTGGTAGTCGCCGTAAAAGTCGTGAAACGCCGCGTGCGGCAACCAGGCCTCGTCGAAGTGGAGCGTGTCGATCTTGCCGTCGAGCATCTCCTTGACCTCCTCGACGTTGTAGAGCACGCCGTCGTAGGTCGATTGGGTGATGGTCAGCACGCGCGGCTTGGCGTTCTTGTCGGCTGCGAAGGGGTGGGCGGCGATCTTCTGCTGGATGCTCTCCCAGAGGAACTCCTTCTTCGGAATCGGGCCGATGATGCCGAAGTTGTTGCGGGTCGGCATCAGGAAGACCGGGATCGCGCCGGTCATGATGATTGAATGCAGGACCGACTTGTGGCAGTTGCGATCGACGACGACGATGTCGCCGGGCGCCACCGTCGAGTGCCAGACGATCTTGTTCGAGGTCGACGTGCCGTTGGTGACGAAAAACAGATGGTCGGCGTTGAAGATGCGCGCGGCATTGCGCTCGGAGGCCGCCACCGGGCCGGTATGATCGAGCAACTGACCGAGCTCTTCGACGGCGTTGCAGACATCGGCGCGCAACATGTTCTCGCCGAAGAACTGGTGGAACATCTGGCCGACCGGCGACTTGAGAAAAGCCACTCCGCCCGAGTGGCCGGGGCAATGCCAGGAGTAGGAGCCATCGGCGGCGTAGTGGGTCAAGGCGCGGAAGAAGGGTGGCGGCAGCGAGTCCAGGTAAGCCTTGGCCTCGCGCACCACATTGCGGGCGATGAACTCCGGCGTGTCCTCGAACATGTGGATGAAGCCGTGCAGTTCGCGCAATACGTCGTTGGGAATGTGCCGCGAGGTACGCGTTTCGCCATGCAGGAAGATCGGGATCTCGGAGTTGCGGATGCGCACCTCCTGGACGAAGGCACGCAACTCGGCGATGGTCTGCTCCGCCTCGTTGGCCAGTTCCTCGTCATCCACCGACAGGATGAACACCGAGGCGCGCGACTGTTGCTGGGCGAAGGAACTCATGTCGCCGTAGCTGGTGACGCCCAGGACCTCCATGCCCTCTTCCTCAATGGCCTTGGCGAGGGCGCGGATGCCCAGGCCGGAAGCATTTTCGGAACGGAAGTCCTCGTCGATGATGATGACCGGGAAGTGGAAGCGCATCGGGTGCTCCTGAAAAGCAAAGACCCGCGCGGGGCGGGTCGGGGGAAATGGGGTCGGGGTAAACGCTAGGAAACTAGATCTTGGGCAGGGTCACGCCCACCTGCCCCTGGTACTTGCCGCCGCGATCGCGATAGGACGTCTCGCACACCTCGTCGGACTCGAAGAAGATCACCTGGGCACACCCCTCGCCGGCATAGATCTTGGCTGGCAATGGCGTGGTGTTGGAGAACTCCAGGGTGACATAGCCCTCCCATTCCGGCTCGAAAGGCGTCACATTAACGATGATGCCGCAACGGGCGTAGGTGCTCTTGCCCAGGCAGACCGTCAGCACGTTGCGCGGAATGCGGAAATATTCGACCGTGCGCGCCAGGGCGAAGGAGTTGGGCGGTATGACGCAGTAGCCCTTGCCCGAGACCTCGACGAAGGAATTGGGATCGAAGTTCTTGGGATCGACAATGGTCGAATTGATGTTCGTGAACACACGGAATTCGTCGGCGCAGCGAATGTCGTAGCCGTAGCTCGACGTACCGTAGGAGACAATCTTTTCGCCGTTCGCTTCGCGCACCAGTTGCGGCGAAAACGGCTCGATCATCCGGTATTGCTCCGCCATGCGGCGAATCCACTTGTCCGATTTGATGCTCATGGCGGGAGGGCGGGAAGAATGAAAAGTGGGCGATTATCCGCCAATTGCCTCTAGCTGGACAACTCTTGAAAACGCTTGCGGAATTCGAGCGGCGCGGCCAGGTTGGCAAACTGCTCGCGGGTGCCGCCGGTACCCAGCACGGTAATGGAGCCGTAGTCCAGCAGCCGGCCGAGAATGGACTGGTCGACGCTGACCGACTCGACCTTGTTCAGGTTCAGTTCCATGGTGCGCCGGGATACAAAGCCCTGCTTGACGATGATGCGCTTGTTGGTGATGGCGAACTCGCTGGTCAGGTAGTCGACCAGCGGCAACAGGAACAGGCTCAGCAAACCGCGCAGCGAAATGAAGGTCATCCAGTGCAGATGGCCTTCGTAGCGGACTGTCTCGTCCTTGATCAGGTTGTCGCTCACGTAACTCATGGCGCTATCCTAAGACATTGACACCAGCCACCGGAATCGCGGCTGGCGGGGCGATGTTCACCAGCCGCCCGGAGCTTACGTGTTCTGTATGACGATATTGGGAAACTTCGAGCTCATGTCCTTGGCGCTGTCGGCGATCTTGATCGCCACGCGGCGCGCGATGCCCTTGTAGATTTCGGCCACACGGCCGTCCGGGTCGGCGACCACGGTCGGCTTACCGCCATCCACCTGCATGCGGATGTTGATGTCCAGGGGCAGATGGCCCAGCACTTCGACCTCGTAGTCCTTGCCCATGCGCTCGGCGCCACCGCTGCCGAAGATGTGCTCCTCGTTGCCGCACTTGGAGCAGATGTGGATGCTCATGTTCTCGACGATGCCGAGGATCGGAATGCCCACCTTTTCGAACATCTTCAGGCCCTTGCGCGCATCCAGCAGGGCGATGTCCTGCGGAGTCGTGACGATGACCGCGCCGGTGACCGGCACTTGCTGGGCCAGGGTCAACTGGATGTCGCCGGTGCCCGGCGGCAGATCGACCACCAGGTAATCGAGGTCGTGCCAGTTGGTGTCGCCCAGCAACTGCGTCAGTGCCTGAGTCACCATCGGGCCGCGCCAGACCATGGGCGTTTCCGGATCGATCAGGAAACCGACCGACATGGCTTGCAGGCCGTGGGCGGTCATGGGCTCCAGCTTCTTGCCGTCCAGCGATTCGGGGCGGCCGTCGATACCCAGCATCTGCGGCTGCGACGGCCCATAGATGTCGGCGTCGAGGATGCCGACATTGGCCCCTTCGGCGGCGAGCGCCAGGGCCAGGTTCACGGCCGTCGTCGACTTGCCGACACCGCCCTTGCCCGAGGCGATGGCAATGATGTTCTTGACGCCGGAGACGAGCTTGACGCCCTTCTGGACGGTATGGGGAACGATCTTGCTATGAACGTTGGCACTGACATTGCCGATGCCGGGGAGGGTCGTCAGCTTGTCGATAACCAACTTGCGAATGGGCTCGATCTGGCTCTTGGCGGGATAGCCCAGTTCGATGTCGAGGGCGACATTGGCGCCGTCGATCTTGATGTTCTTGGCGCAGCGGGCGGCAATCAAGTCCTTGCCCGTGTTGGGATCGACCACACCCTTGAGGGCGGCCTGGATTTGCTGTTCTGAAAGACTCATGACGGCTCCGAAAAAGACTGACTAATTTTGTAAAGTATAAACTAGCGTCAGGTCACATGGGGCCGTTTGCTAGAATTTCCAGTCCCAAACGATCCGTACGCCGTCATGACCTCGCGCAAGATTCTCGTCACGTCCGCCCTGCCCTATGCCAACGGCGCCATCCACCTGGGTCATCTCGTCGAATACATCCAGACCGACATCTGGGTGCGCTTCCAGAAGATGCGCGGCCACCAGTGCCACTATGTCTGCGCCGACGACACCCACGGTACGCCGATCATGCTGCGCGCCGAGAAGGAGGGCATCACCCCCGAGGCCCTGATCGAGCGGGTCCATGGCGAGCACAGCCGTGACTTTGCCGGCTTCCATGTCCAATTCGACAACTACTACTCGACGCACTCCGACGAGACGCGGTTCTACTCGGAGGATATCTACAAGAAGCTCCAGGCCGCCGGCCTGATCGAGGTGCGCTCGATCCAGCAGCACTACGACCCGGTCAAGCAGATGTTCCTGCCCGACCGTTTCATCAAGGGCGAATGCCCGAAGTGCGGGGCCAAGGACCAGTACGGTGATTCCTGCGAGGCCTGCGGCGCCGCTTACGCGCCGACCGAACTGAAGAATCCCTACTCCGCCGTGTCCGGCGCCGTGCCGGAACTGCGCGCTTCCGACCACTACTTCTTCAAGCTCTCCGACCCGCGCTGCCAGGACTTCCTGCGCCGCTGGACGCAAGAGGGCAACCACGTGCCGCCGGAAGCCGCCAACAAGCTCCAGGAATGGCTCGGCGCCCCGGGCGAGAACAAGCTCACCGACTGGGACATCTCCCGCGACGCGCCCTACTTCGGCTTCGAGATTCCCGGTGCGCCGGGAAAGTACTTCTACGTCTGGCTCGACGCGCCGATCGGCTACATGGGTTCGTTCCGCAACCTCTGCGCCCGCGGCGGCCTGAACTTCGACGACTACTGGGCCAGGGGCTCGACAGCCGAGCTGTATCACTTTGTCGGCAAGGACATCCTCTATTTCCATGCCCTGTTCTGGCCCGCCGAACTCGAGCACGCCGGCTACCGCACACCGACCAAGGTGCTGCCGCACGGCTTCCTCACCGTCGACGGCGCCAAGATGAGCAAGTCGCGCGGCACCTTCATCACCGCCCAGAGCTACCTCAACGAGGGACTCAACCCCGATTGGCTGCGCTACTACTTCGCCGCCAAGCTGAACGGCAGCATGGAGGACATCGACCTCAACCTGGCCGACTTCGTGGCCCGCGTGAACAGCGACCTGGTCGGCAAGTACATCAACATCGCCAGCCGCTGCGCCGGCTTCCTGACCAGATTCTTCGACGGACAATTGGTCTTTGGAGATGCCCAACAGCTCACCGAAGCCGCCATCGCCGTGGGTCAGGCGGTTGCCGAGTCGTTCGAAAACCGCGACACCAGCCGCGCCTTGCGCGACATCATGTCCCTCGCCGACCGCATCAACGGTGAAATTGCCGTCGCCGAACCGTGGAAGCTGGCCAAGGACGAAGCGCGGCGCGCGCCGCTGCACGACATTTGTTCCCGCGCGCTGCACGGCTTCTACGTGCTCTCCATCCTGCTCCGCCCCGTGCTGCCGGCGCTCACCGGCCGCGTGGCGCGGGAACTGTTCGGCATGGCGCGCGATTTCGAGTGGCGGGATCTTGCCGCCACCCCCTCCGCCATTCAGCCGTACCAGCACTTGATGACCCGCGTCGAGCAGAAGCAGGTCGATGCCCTGATCGCCGCCAACCGCGAGAGCCTGGCACCCGCGCCGGAGCAGCAGTCGCAGCAGCGCCACGCCGAGCACCAACAGCACACCGAGAACAAGGGGCAAGCGGAAGCCACGCCCCACATCACGATCGACGACTTCGCCAAGGTGGATCTGCGCATCGCCCGTATCGTCGACGCCGGCCATGTGGAGGGCGCCGAAAAGCTGATCCGCCTCTCGCTCGACATTGGCGAGCAACAGCCGCGCCAGGTCTTCGCCGGCATCAAGTCCGCCTACGACCCGGCTGCCCTGGTCGGCCGCCTGACGGTCATGGTCGCCAACCTGGCGCCGCGCAAGATGAAGTTCGGTCTGTCGGAGGGCATGGTGCTCGCCGCGTCCGATACCGACGACAAGAACTCCGGACTGTTCCTGCTCTCGCCCGACTCGGGCGCCACCCCGGGCATGAAGGTCAAGTGAGCCTCGAAGTCCGCCACCTGGTGATCACCGGCCTGGTGCAGGGCGTCGGTTACCGCTACAGCATGGTCATGGCCGCCCGGCGGCTGGATGTCACGGGCTGGGTACGCAACCGTCGCGATGGCGCCGTCGAGGCGATGGTGGCGGGCAGCCCGGAGGCTGTGGCGGCCATGATCGCCTGGGCGCGACACGGCCCGGGCGGGGCCGAAGTGGCCCACGTGGCCGTGGAACTCGGGCAGGGTGACTTCGACGACTTCGCGCAGTTGCCGACGACCTGATAGCCTGAGGCAATCACGCCCATTGGAAAATACAATTGCCGCAGCGCAATAAATAGCCTTGCGCTGAAGTAGAATTTTTTCCCAGATTTGGCCTGGCTGGCCCCACGCACAAGATTCCCACTCCATTCAAGAAGGAGCATCACATGGCCGTACTCGTCGGCAGAGCCGCACCCGATTTCACCGCCACCGCCGTCTTCGGTGACAATGAAATCAAGGACCTGAAGATGTCCGACTACAAGGGCAAGTATGTCGTCCTGTTCTTCTATCCGCTCGACTTCACCTTCGTCTGCCCGTCCGAACTGATTGCCTTCGACCACCGGCTGGCCGAGTTCAAGAAGCGCAACGTCGAAGTCATCGGCTGCTCCATTGATTCCCAGTTCACCCACCTGGCCTGGAAGAACACCCCGGTCAATAACGGCGGCATCGGCCAGGTCCAGTACCCGCTGGTCGCCGACGTCAAGCACAGCATCTGCCAGGCCTATGACGTGGAATTTCCGGCCGCCGGCGTGGCCTTCCGTGGCTCGTTCCTGATCGACAAGGCCGGCGTGGTGCGCCACCAGGTCGTGAACGACCTGCCGCTGGGCCGCAACATCGACGAAATGCTGCGCATGATCGACGCGCTGCAATTCACCGAGGAACATGGCGAAGTCTGTCCCGCCGGCTGGCAAAAGGGCAAGGCCGGCATGGGCGCCTCACCGGAGGGTGTCGCCAAGTATCTGGCCGAGCACGCCAAGGAACTCTAATAAAAACGGGTTATCCCCCGACCCCAACGGAAAGCCGCCTCACGAGGGCGGCTTTTCATTTGGCAAACATCCCGGACTGGCCGATCACGCCTCGTTGCAGCCGTAGAGAGAAGAGGCGCCATGCCTCACCACCGGTTCGGCAGGCTCTTGAGGATTACGATCCGCTTCTCGTCCATTTCGATGTACTTGCCGATGGTGAGATCCTTGAGGATCTTGGAAATCATATCGCGGGAAGCCCCGACCATATTGGCCAACTCCTGCTGGCTCATTTTCCTTGGCAACAAGCGAACCTCGGCTTCCTGAATCGACTCCCTTTCCAGCAGTTCGATGACCCGCTGATACACCGTCTTTAGCGCCATGTTTTTTGCCGATTCGGTGGCGCTACGGCTTCGACCGATAAGTGTCGAGATGAGGAAGAACGCGAAATCCGAATTCTCGGCCAAGCGCTTCTTCAACATCGCGTAGGAAACCTCGGCACACAGACACTGGGTTGCCGCCTGGACGGAAGCTGTGCGCGTCCCCCCTTCGAGCGCCATTTCGCCAAAAATCGTCCTCGGTTCCAACAAGCCGAAATCGAGCTCGCGCCCGTGCTCATCCTGAGAATAGATACGGACCGCGCCCTCCAGCAAGATGAACAGCGACGCACCGACGTCACCCTCGGAAATGATCAGCGCGAGCTTCTTGTATCGCCGCAGCACGCCATCCTTGATCAACGCGGTGAGCGCGTCTGGAACCTCGGGCGGCACAAGCTCGAGGCCGTTCATGACCATTTTGTCGAATATTCGACAACGAAGCCGCTAAAAATCATCTGGTTTGGATGAGGCAAGGTGATCAGAATGGCCGGAAATTGAAGTAAGCATTTTCAGTCCCAATTCTAGCCGCAGCTTGAGCGAAAACGGCGACACGTTGCACCCTGCTTCGACCCGGGAAGTGGCGGGACAGCGACTGAATTCTCCAACTTCGTCAATGTTCTGGGAAGGTATCACCATGTCAATCCATGCAAACGTAACGCTCGTAGAGAACAGGCTTGTCGCCGCATTGAGTGATGGTCGGCAACTGGATCGGGGCGACTTCCGCGCAATGGCTGATGCGCTTTTTCGCGCCCATGTGCCGGCCACCGATGTTCGGTACGAATGGGGGACGGGGCAACGCATGATCACCGCCGGACTGCAAGTGGCTTTGCGCGCCGAAATTGATCGCCTTGAACGCGAAATCGACGAGCACTCGCTCGCCGCATAACGACAAGAACACAGCGTCGCCAAGACCAAATCACGCGCCATGCCGCCACGAAGCCGACAATCCGGGCAGACCATCGTCGAGATCGCGCTCTCCTGGAAACGATGCCAACCATGGCGTTGACGCCAACCGCGCCGGCAGACAGCTACCGGGATTCGCCGGGGGACTCGTACGTGCTTTGCTACCGGGGAGGGGTTGGCTAGATGACATTGACAGGATCAGCATCGACCGCGTCATGCGAGGCGAACCAGCGCGCAACACATGATCGAACGACAGCTCTCAACACGACATCAAGAGGGAGAATCCAGGTGAAGTCCAATCCGACAAGAGCAACGGACGATCCCTACCAGGGTCTGTCCTCATGGTCCGCGGACCGGATGACTGCCAAGGCTCCGGCGCGGAAATGGGACACCGCCACCCTGAGGGAACAAATGCTCCAGCATCTGGCAAATGATGCCGACGCCTATCCGAGCGAATTGGCGCTGGGCTTCCCCCACGTTCTGGCGCGGATTGTCGATCTATGGGGCTCCAAGAACATGGATGCCTACTTCCAGCGCCTGTTGGTTGCCGATCGACAGAATCGCCAGGGGTTCCCGGCGCTGGTGGCCAAAGAGATCTTTCGGCTCTCGGTCATTCACGGCGATCTCGGCACGGTCCAGGAAGTGGCAGGCGGCTGGAGTGGTGACTGGTCGAGGTTGTGACCGAGCCAAACTTCGAATCTACCGCCATGCCCCGGCAACTCCCGCAGGCCGGCGCGCTATGGCGCGGCACCGGGATCGCCCTCGACAGGCGCCCAAGAGGGCGCCTTCTCCTCCGCGGTCAGCGGCAGGCAGGGGCCCGGCCGGCCAGGTGGGCGATGGCATTGGCGTAGTAGCGCAGCGTTTCCTCCTCCCGTGGCGCCGGCGCGAATAGTCCGTCCTCGTCCAACACCAGCCGCCGCAGCGTCAACATGCGCAGGCCGACACCGAAGGCATAGTCCTGGTCCTGGCGCGGTATGTAGAGATGGGCCCCGGCGGCTTCCAGCTCGCGCATGCGCTGGTGCGCGGCCGCCTTGAGCTCGAATTCGGACCAGCGCCGGGCGGGATCCTCGATCATCAAGCTGGCCACCAGCGATACCGGCAACACCGGCACGATGCCGCCGATCGCCGTCATCAGCCGGTCCGCCACCCCGGCCACCGCCGCGCGGCGCGCCGCGTCGTCCAGGGTGGGGAAGTGCAGGGCGCGCTCCCGGGCATGGGCGCGCATGGAGATCGGCGGCCCGAAATTGACGCAGGCATAGCCGAAGCGGTGCCACTGGCGGGTCAGCACCAACCACAGGTTGGCACCGACGAAGGCCAGTGTGTTGCGCGCGGCCCGCAGCCGGCCGGGTCGTGGCTGGTCCGGGTGCAACTTCAGCAACTGGCCGCGGTCCTCCAGCACGCGGTCGTAATTGAGGCCAACCGGAATGAAGACGATGTCCCGTCGCCCTTCGCCCTCTCGTTCGTCGAAGCCTTTCAGCATGTAGTCGAGCAAACCGAACTTGGGCGGGCGCAACTTGCCGTCCACCGTCAAACCGCCCTCGGGGAACACGGCCTGGGTGACGCCGGCGGCGGTCGCCATCCGCACGTAGCGGGCCAGCACGGTGCGATAGAGCGCGTCGCCGGAATTGCGCCGCACGAAAAAGGCGCCCATGGCGTGGATCAACTGGCGCAACGGCCAGATCCGCGCCCACTCGCCCACGGCATAGGAAAGCGCGACGCGCTCGGCGGCCAGGAAGGCCACCAGCACGTAGTCCATGTTGCTGCGGTGGTTCATGACGAAGACGATGGCCGCGTCAGGCTCGACACGGGCCAGGGACGCCTCGTCGACGTAGCCGATGCGCACCCGGTAGAGCAGCTTGGCGACGCGGCGCGCCACCGCGTAGCCGACGCGAAAGTACAGGTAGGCGTTGAAGGACGGCACGATCTCGCGCGCGTAGCGGTCCACCCGCCGCCAGACCTCGGGCAGGGGCTCCCGGGTTTCGGCGGCACGCGCGGCGGCGGCCGCCTGCACCTTGGGATCGTGGAACAAGCGATCGATCAGCACCTGGCGCCGAGTCAGCTTGAACGAGGGCAGGCCGATCGGCAGGCGCCGATTCAGGTGGGTGATGACGCGGTTGATTCGGCCCCGGAGATACCAGCGCATGCCCGGCACGAGCAGCAGGACCAGCACCGCCCATCCCGCCAGGGCGACCAGCACGACGAACAGCCACAGCGGCACCACCACCGTCTGGCCCATGGCCTCCTCCGTTCGTTCCGCGCACCCGCACAAGGCCAGCGCACTGTTCGGTGATGATAGCAGCCATGAATGCGAAGCGAAGACCGTGGCTGCTGGCCGCCGCGGCGGGAGCCGATCGAGTGGCCGATGGCCAGCGCCTCGCCACCGTGTCTTCGCAACCCGCGACTTCTTGCTCGGCCCGGCCGAGGCGGCCTTTCAGGACAACGGCGCCACCAGCCGCGCCTGGTACTCGGCCGCTTCCGGCGCACCCTCCGCCGGCGCCCAGGGGGCTTTCTCGTCGTCGGTCAGCGGCAGATAGGGGCCGGCTTTGGCTTCGAAAAAGACCGTGCCGGGCTCGAGCGCGAACACGGTGTGCCAGGTGCCATGGGCGATGTCGACGCCGAGCGCATCGAGCCCGGGGCCCAGCACCCGCGTTGCGGCGACACGGCCGTCATCGTCGAACTCGACCAGCCCGAGCCGGCCGCGCAACACCACCATGGTCTCGTCCTTGTTCGGATCGAGATGCCGGTGCGGCATGACATAGGACCCCGGCTCGATGGCATTGAGCAGACGGTTGGCCGGTTGCCCGTCGTCGCGGTGGAAGTTGCGGTTCCGGCGGCCGCGCGGGCTGTTGCGCGCCTCGCCGGTCACCTCGTCCAGCAGCGCAGTGTCGATCAGGCGCATCATGAATAGACTACCTTGACGTTGGCCGGCGACAGCCATTCGCCGAGGAGCGCCAGCAGGGCGTCGTCGAGGTTGACGCGCCAACCGTCGGGCAGCGGGATTTCCGCTTCGGCGGCGCCATTGCGGTAACTGAGCCGCACTGGACAGGCGCCGCTGCGATAGGGGGCGAGGATGGTCTGGAGCTTGCGCGCGTCGCCGGCCTTGGTTTCGCCGTTCATCGCCAGGCGCAGCAGCTTGGCGTAGCGGCCGCGCGCCTCGCCCAGCGTCAGCAGGCGGTCGGCGGTGATGCGCAGGCCGCCGGTGTAGTCGTCGTTCTGCACCTTGCCTTCGACCAGCAGCAACTCGTCCTCCTTGATCTTGCCGCGCTCGGCTTCCCAAAGCTCGTTGAACACCGAGACCTCGAGCTGCTTGGTGGCGTCGTCGAGCAGGACGATGGCCATCTTGCCGCGCCGGGTCATCTGCGTGCGCGTACTGATGACGACGCCGGCCATCAGCACCGGATCGCGCTGCGCTTGCAACTGGCCGAGGCGGCGCTTGACGAAAGCCGCCAGTTCGCTGGCATATCCGTTGTACGGGTGCCCCGAGAGGAAGAAACCGAGTGCCTGCTTTTCGTTGAGCAATCGCTCGCGTTCCCCCCAACGCGGCACGTCGACGTAGTGGGTTTGCGCGCCGCCACCCGCGTCGCCCATATCGAACAGGCCGCCCTGCAGGGCGTTGCGCTCGGCCTGCTCGGCCGCTTCGAGGGCGACGCCCACCGAGGCGAGCAGTTTGTGGCGATGGTCGTCGAGGCTATCGAAGGCGCCGGCGCGGATCAGCGCTTCGACGACGCGACGGTTCACCACGCGTTTGTCGACGCGACGGCAAAACTCGAACAGGTCGGCGAAGGGGCCGCCCTCGGCGCGCGCCTTCAGGATCGCGCCGAGCGCGGATTCGCCCGTGCCCTTGATGGCGCCCAGACCGTAGCGGATGGTGTTGCGGTCGGTCGGCTGGAAACGCACGCCACCAAGGTTGATGTCGGGCGGCAGGAAGACGATGCCGTTCTCTTTGGCGTCGTTGTAGAAAAACTGCACCTTGTCGGTGTTGGCCATTTCCGACGACAGCGTCGCGGCGACGAAGGCCGACGGATGGTGCTGCTTTAGCCAGGCGGTCTGGTAGGCGACCAGCGAGTAGGCGGCGGCGTGCGACTTGTTGAAGCCGTAGCCGGCGAACTTCTCCATGGTGTCGAATATTTCGTTGGCCAGGCGTTCGTCGATACCGTTCGCTCCCGCGCCGGCGACGAACTTAGTACGCTCCTTGGCCATCTCCTCCGCCTTCTTCTTGCCCATGGCGCGACGCAGGAGGTCGGCGCCGCCGAGGCTGTAGCCGGCGATCACCTGCGCCGTCTGCATCACCTGCTCCTGGTAGATCATGATGCCGTAGGTATTCGTCAGCACCTTTTCCATGTTCGGATGCGGATAGGCGACGCGCTCGCGCTTGTGCTTTCGGGCGATGAAGCTGGGAATGTTCTCCATCGGGCCCGGCCGATAGAGCGCGTTCAGCGCGATCAGGTCTTCCAGACAGTCGGGTTTCGCCTGCACCAGCGTGTCTTTCATGCCGCCGGATTCGAACTGGAACACCGCCGTGGTGTTCGCGTTCTTGAACACGTGGTCGTAGGTGGCCTTGTCGTCGAGCGGCAGCGTCTCCAGATTCACGTCGGCGCCTTCGACCGTGCGCGCGAACTCGACGGCCTCGGCCAGGATGGTCAGGGTGCGCAGGCCGAGGAAGTCGAACTTCACCAGGCCGGCCTTTTCGACGTCGTCCTTGTCGAACTGGCTGACGGTGGTGGCGCCGCCATCGGCCGAATAGAGCGGGCAGAAATCGGTGAGCTTGCCGGGCGCGATCAGCACGCCGCCGGCGTGCATGCCGACGTTGCGGGTCAGGCCCTCGAGCTTGAGCGCCAGCTCCCAGAGCGTCTTCAGTCCCTCCTCCTCGTCGAGGCGCTGGATGATGGCCGGCTCGACTTCCATCGCCTTTTCGAGCGTGATGCCGAGTTCGTTGGGGATCAGCTTGGCGAACTGGTCGACGAAGTTGAAGCCCAGATCGAGCACGCGGCCGACGTCGCGGATCACCGCCTTCGCCGCCATGGTGCCGAAGGTGGCGATCTGCGACACGGCGTGGGCGCCGTACTTCTCCTTCACGTACTGGATGACCCGGTCGCGGCCCTCCTGGCAGAAGTCGATGTCGAAGTCGGGCATCGACACGCGCTCGGGATTGAGGAAACGCTCGAACAGCAGTTCGTAGCGGATCGGGTCGAGGTCGGTGATCAGCAGCGAATAGGCGACCAGGGAACCAGCGCCGGAGCCGCGCCCGGGCCCCACCGGCACACCGTTGTTCTTTGCCCACTGGATGAAGTCGGCGACGATCAGGAAGTAGCCGGGGAAGCCCATCTGCTGGATGGTCTTGATCTCGAATTCCAGCCGCTCGGCGTAGCCGGGTCGCCGCGCGTCGCGCTCCGCCGGATCGGGGAACAGGCGTAGCAGGCGCTGCTCCAGTCCTTCGCGCGACTGGCTGGCCAGGTAATCGTCGAGCGACACGCCCTCCGGGGTCGGAAAGATCGGCAGCCGGCTCTTGCCCAGTTGCACCGTCAGGTTGCAGCGCCGGGCGATCTCCACCGAGTTTTCCAGCGCCTCGGGAAGGTCGGCGAACAACTCCGCCATCTCCGCCTGGGTCTTGAAGTACTGTTCTTCGGTGAACTGCCTGGGCCGGCGCGCGTCGGCCAGCACATAGCCCTCGGCGATGCAGACGCGCGCCTCGTGGGCCTTGAAGTCACCGCGCGCCAGGAACTGCACCGGATGGGTGGCCACCACCGGCAGATCGGCCGCGCCGGCCAGCGCCACGGTGGCGCCGATCAGCATCTCCTGCTGCGCCTGGCCGTATCGTTGCACTTCCAGGTAGAAGCTGTCCGGAAACAATTGCGCCCACTCCCGGGCGCGCTCGAGGGCCTTGTCGGTCTTGCCGGCCAGCAGCCACTGGCCCACGTCGCCCGCCTGCGCGCCGGAAAGGGCAATCAGCCCGGTGTTGTCGCCATTGGCGATGGCCGCGCGACTGACCTCCGCGCGGCCATGGCGGCGCGGCAGCAGGTAGGCGGAAGTCAGCAACTCGCACAGCCGGAGGTAGCCCGCCGGGTTCGTCGCCAGCAACAGCAGGCGCGCAGCGCCATCGCGACCGGGATCGCGCGCCGCGTCGCGGACGTCCTCGTCGGCGACCCAGAGGTCGACGCCGACGATCGGCTTGATGCCCGCGCCGCGCCCGCCGGTGTAGAACTTGACCATGCCGAACAGGTTGGCCAGGTCGGTGAGCGCCAGGGCCGGCATGCCGTCTTCCCGCGCCCGGGCGATGGCCTCGTCCAGACGGGTTATACCGTCGGCGATCGAGTACTCGCTGTGGAGGCGGAGGTGAACGAATCTAGGCGAATGCCGAGGGGCGATCATAGGCGGGGAATTCTACCGCCGCGACCCCGGCTTGGCGGGACGATGCGTCGCCACCACTGTGGCGGCGATTGTGCAAAGGACGATCGATCCAGCATAATCGGCCCCTGCTCAAGGGGGGAGTAAGGTCAATGCCGCATCATGTCGACAACCATATCGAGGCGGTGCAACAGCGCTGGGATGCGTACCGCATCCAGGGTACTTTCGACGGTTTCGTGGAGTTCACTCTGGTGCTCAACAGCCTGGCCGAACAACTGAGCCGGCTACGGTTGCCCGGTCTGGTGCGCCAGTGCGAGAGCCTCGAGAACACGGCGCTGGCAATGTTCGGCGACCCGTCCACTCATCCCATCGCCACCCAGAGCGTGACGGTGCTGAGCCGCCAGGTCGAATCCCTGTTGGGTTCCATCCGCACCGCGCGTGACGCCAACATCGGCAGACACAAGCGACAGACCGAGACAAGCTCCGCGATCGGCACGCCGGAATGGATCAAGCCGCGCTCGGTGTGGATGGTGGTGGACCCGACCAACGGCTGGGGCAAGGGCTTGCGCGAACAACTGTCGTTCTACGGCTTCCGGGTGGCGCAATCCGACTGGCAGGAACCGCTGCCCGACGCCGAGCAACCCTTCGCGGTCATCTTTGCGCCCAGCGACGACACGCTGGACGACACCCGGTTGGGCCTTGTCGCCCGAGTGCGCGCCCTGTGTCCGACCAGCCAGTTGTTCTACGTCGGCGTACCCCGCGAGATCGGCGTCATGGTCGCGCTGATGCGCGCCGGTATCGACATCACCGTCCAGCGCGAGGAGCGGGCGGCGACGCTGCTATCGCGCATCCTCGACTTGGTTCAGACCCGCGAGCAGGTGCGTTTCCGGGTTCTGATCGTCGAGGACTCCCGGGTCGCGGCGACGCAAATCGAGCGTGCGCTGACACAGCACAGCATCGACAGCCAGGGCCTTGCCGACCCCTCGGAAATCATCGCCGCCCTGGATGCCTACCGGCCCGACCTGGTGCTGATGGACATGTACATGCCCCACTGCAACGGTGTCGAGGCGACCCGGGCGCTGCGCCAGTTGCCGGCCTACCAGGCCGTTCCCATCGTGTACCTTTCCAGCGAAACAGACATCGGACTACAGATCGAGGCCCTGCGGCTGGGCGGCGACCAGTTTCTGACCAAGCCGTTCAATCCGGTGGTGCTCGCCGCCACGGTGAAAACCAAGATCGAGCGGCACCGCGAGATGCTGCGCAGCAGCCACAACGACGGCCTCACCGGGCTGCTCAACCACACGGCGGCAAAGACCCGCCTCGACGCCATGGTGGCCACCCTGCCGGCCGACGGCCAGTTGAGCGTCGCCATGCTGGACATCGACCACTTCAAGTCGGTGAACGACACCTACGGCCATCCGGTGGGCGACCAGGTGATTCGCAGCCTCGCGTGGCTGCTCAAGGGCCGCCTGCGCAGCACCGACCTCATTGGCCGCTATGGCGGCGAGGAATTCATCGTCGCACTGGCCGACGTGGGCCCCGACGAGGCATGGGTCGTCCTCGATCGCATCCGCCGCGATTTCGCCAAACTGCCCCATACCCACGTGGACGGCACGATGCGCGCCTCGTTCAGCGCCGGCATCGCGGCCTTCCCCGAGTATCGAACACCCACCGAGCTCACGCACATGGCCGACATGGCGCTGCTCGAAGCGAAACGCAGCGGGCGCGACCGGGTCGAGCGCGCCGACGTTCTGCCGCCGCGGCGGGGCTCGTTTGGCTAGCCGCATCGCGCCACCTCGGAGGGTGACCTCCCCGAGCGTGGCGACACGGGTCTGCTTGTGGGGACCGATTGTGGGGACTGTTGGCAATGCCCGGTTGCCAATGCACAATGGGAACGTCGAGTGTCGTTCCATCGATTCGATTGGCTGGCGAACCATGAGGGACCGAGATCATGTTCCTGTTTGACTTGCTGTTCGGCAAAAAGAAAAGCGGCCCATCGTCCGCCGCCGGAAACGTGGCCGTGGCCCAGTCGGCCCCCGTGGTCAGTGCGCCCGGCACGCAAATTCACCATGATCCACATCTGATCGAGGCCCTGAAGCAGGATCACCGCCTGCTGTTGGAAATTTTCGCGGCCATCGACAACGCGCGCCAGCACGGCGACCTCATCGCGGTACAAACCCGCCTCAACCAGTTTCGCATCGTGATCCAGGATCATCTGCTGAAAGAGAATGTCCGCCTCTACGTCTTTCTCGAACACCTGCTGGTCGACGATCCGGCCAGCCATGAGCTGATGCACGGGTTCCGCCACGAAATGGACGGCATCGGCCGCGCCGTGGTCGGCTTCCTGACCCGCTACAAGGAAATCGGCCTGCATCCGGAACTGGCCGCCGCGTTCGCAACCGATCTCGCCGCCATTGGCGAAGCGTTGGCGGCACGCATCCACCGCGAGGAACAGACGCTCTACCCGATGTACGCGCCGCCCGCCTAGGGCCGGCTCACGGCAGCAGGACGGTCGAGCCGGTGGTCTTGCGCGCGGCGAGATCGATCTGCGCCTGGGCGGCGTCCTTGAGCGGGCAGGTCTGGTTGACCTCGATCCTCACCTGGCCGGAAACCACGACGTCGAACAATTCCCCGGCCATGGCCAGCAGGTCGGCACGCTTGGCGCTGTAGCTGAACAGCGTCGGCCGGGTGATGAACAGGGAGCCGCGCTTCGACAGTTCCAGCAGGTCGAGCGGGGGTACCGGGCCGGAGGCGTTGCCGAAAGTCACCATCATGCCCAGCGGACGCAGGCAGTCCAGCGAGCCGGTGAACGTGTCCTTGCCGATCGAGTCGTAGACGACCGGCACGCCCTCACCGGCGGTGATTTCCCGCACCCGCCCGGTGAAGTCCTCCCGGGTATAGACGATGGCGTGGTCGCAGCCATGGGCGCGCGCCAGGGCGGCCTTCTGGTCGGAACTGACGGTACCGATCACCGTCGCACCGAGCGCTTTCGCCCATTGGCAGACGATCAGGCCGACGCCGCCGGCGGCGGCATGGATGAGGATGGTGTCACCCGGTCGCACCCGGTAGGTCCGGCGCAGCAGGTATTGGGCCGTCAGCCCCTGCAACATCATGGCGGCGCCGGTCTTGAAGTCGATGGCATCGGGCAGGGGCACCAGCCGGTCGGCCGGAATGTTGCGCACTTCGGCATAGGCGCCGACCGGCCCCCCGGCGTAGGCGACGCGGTCGCCCGGCTTGAGGTCGGTCACACCGGTACCCACCACCTCGACGACGCCGGCCCCCTCCATCCCGATCCCCGATGGCAAGGGCAAGGCGTATAGCCCGGTGCGATGGTAGATATCGATGAAGTTGAGACCGACGGCGTGGTGGCGCACCGTCGCCTCGTTGGCGGCTGGCGCCGGCACGGAGACCTCCTCCCAGCGCAGCACTTCGGGCCCGCCGGTTTCGTGAATGCGGATCGCGTGGCTCATGGCATGGACTCCATCGTTCGAAAAGTCATCCGACGGAAACTACCCCGCGGCGCGCGGAAATTCAACCACCGGCGGAAGCCGGTCTTTTCCGGGTCGAAGCGCGAACCATGGTCAAGCGAATTGATCTAATCGAACGATTCGACTAAATTGAACGCATATTGCCAAGCAGTAAGGAGACCGAGGCCATGCAAACCTTTACCGCCAACGAAGCCAAGACCCGTTTCGGCGAGTTCCTGGACCAGGCGCAACGCGAACCCGTGCGCGTGATGCGCCATGACCGGGTCGTCGGCGTCATGGTGAGCGCGCAGGACTACGAGGCGATGCGCAGCTTTTACGCCGATCGCCTGCGGCACACCCTCGACGAATCCGCCGAGGCGGCCGCGCACGCCGGGCTGACGCCCGAGCTACTGGACAACCTGCTGGCCGATGAAAGCTGAAGCGGCCAGGAGCGCCGTCGGGCTCCGCGTGGTCATCGACACCAATATCTGGATCAGTGCCGCCCTGGTCCGCGATGGCACTCCCGCCCGACTGGTGCGTCACGTACTCGAACACGGCTTGCCGGTGTTTTCGACCAGCACCTTCACCGAACTCGAAACACGCCTTTGGCGCCCCAAGTTCGACCGCTATCTCGGCATGGAAGTACGGCAACGGATCCTGCATGACCTGAACGCCGCCGGGTTCTGGATCGAACCGTCACCACGGATCGCCGCACAGCGCCACTGCCGGGACGCCGACGACGACAAGTTCATTCATGCCGCCCTGGCGGCTCCGGCGGCCTGGTTGGTCACGGGGGACCACGATCTGCTGGACGTGCCCCCCCTGCCCGGACTGAGCATCCTGTCACCCGCCGACGCACTGCGGGCACCTGGCTTTTGCGTCTGAGCCTATTCGGCCGGAGTCGAACAGCCCGCAGACCAGCGCGGCCGCATAAGGCAGGGACTGCATGGCGAGCACGATCATCCAGACCGTCCGCGCGCCATCGCCCGACGGCTGCGCGGCCAGCGCGCCAATGCAGCCGAGCAGGCCGAGCAGCAGCGCCGCCTCCTCCCGCACGTCGGCGAGCCAGGCGTACCCACGGCCGCGCGGCGCGGCCGCGACGGCCGACGGGCCGCCGCGGCGGGTGACCTGGAACACGGCCCGCTGGCCGGTCAGGCCGGCAATGACGCCACGGGCAATGCTGTGCGACAGCCCCATGCCGGCCAGCGCCGCGCCGGCGATGTCCGCCTTCGGGCAGGGCACGCGCCGCCAGTAGAGCAGCGGCCCGAGGATCAGCCGGGCGAGGAAGAACACCGCCAGCGGCACTACGAACAGGCCGATCGGCAGCCCGAACAGATCGGGCGCCGCCAGGAATCCGACCGTCCACGCCATCGCGGCGAGGCTGAAGACCAAGTGCAGCGCGTCGCCCAGCCACGGCAACCAGCCGGCCGCGAAATGGTAGCGTTGCCCCGGCCGGAGCGACGAGCGACCGAACAGCGCGCCGGCGTGCCGGCGCAGGATCTGCATGGCGCCCTGAGCCCAGCGGCGCCGCTGGCGGCGATAGGCGCCGAAGTCGGCCGGCACCAGCCCGGCGCCCAGCACGCGATCGACATAGACGGCCCGCAGGCCATGCGCGAGCAGGCGCAGGCCCAGTTCGGTGTCCTCGCAGACGCAGCCGCCGTCCCAGCCGCCCACATCGCGCAAGGCCGGGGCGCGGATCAGCGTCATGGTGCCGTGCTGCACGATGGCATCGCGCTCGTGTCGATGGTGCATGCCGATGCGAAAGAAGCCCTCGTATTCCCAGTTCATCATGCGCCGCAGTGCCTGGCCACTCCAGTCGCGGTGAGCCTGCGGAGCCTGCACGATGCCCACGGTCGGATCGTCGAAGTAGCCGGCCACGGAGCGTAGCCACTCGGGGCGCACCACGTAGTCGGCATCGACCACCGCGACCCACTCGGCGCGCGGGTCGGTCCGCTCGAGCGCGAAGTTCAGCGCGCCGGCCTTGAAACCCGGCCACGTCGGCAGATGGAAGAAGCGCAGCGCGGGGCCTTCCGCACCGCCCTCCCCACCCGCACCGCCAGTTCCGTTAGCCTCGCGCTCGCGCAGCACGCGGCGCACATGCCGGCGCACCGGCAGCCACAAGGCTGGATCGGTGGTGTTGTTGTCGACCACCAGGATCTCGAAGGCCGGCCAGTCCAGCGCCAGAAGGCTGTCGATGGTGGCGATCACCACCTCGGGCGGTTCACTGCAACAGGCCAGATGAATGCTCACGAACGGTGGCCGGGCCCCGGGCGCCAGAGGCCGCGGCGGCGCCCGGCGGCACAGGCTGCCGTCCCAGAACAGCTCGACGAACTCGAAGGTCTGCGCCAGCAGGATCGCGGCCATGACGACCAGCGCCGGCACCAGCACCGCCAGCACGACGGCATCCAGGGGGCGCAGGTAGTGTTCCAGCGACAACGTCGCCAGCAACACCGCGAACGACGCGGTCCCCTGCGCGATGACGGCGAACGCCACGCGCCCGGCCAAACGCATGCGGGCGAAGGCCAGCAGAAAAGGCAGCACGGCGGCCAGCCCCAGCACGGCGGAGAGCGCCGCCTTGGTGCGCCAGTGCGGCTCGGCGTACACGGGGCCGTCGAAAGCGAACTTCGGCCGCCGCGCCGCGTCCAGCAGTCCCCAGTGCGCGCCGACGGTGCCTTCGGTCGCCCGCTTCCAGGGCTGATCGATCGCCTCCATCAGGTAGTAGTCGAGGTTCAGCGCCGGCGCGCGCGCCAGCAACGAACGCACGAAGACCGCCTGCGCCGCCGGCGCGGGCCGCGCCACGCCCACCGCGTCGCCGCCGCTGGGCCAGCCGATCTCACCCACCACCACCGGCTTGTGCGGGAATCGCGCCCGCAGCTCGTCGTAGCGGCGCAGCGCCTCGTCCAGCGCGGCCTCGGCCGGCACGCCCTCCCAGTAGGGCAACAGATGCACGGTGATGAAATCGACATGCTCGGCCAGTTCCGGCTGGCTCAGCCAGATGTGCCAGGGCTCGGCCGTGGACACCGGCACGCGTACCGGCAGCCCGGCGCGCAGCCGGTCAAGATAGGCGTAGAGATCGGCCGGGCCGAGCTTGCGGTGCAGTTGCGTCTCGTTGCCGGCGATCACGCGTTCGATGCTTCCGTATTGCCGCGCCGCCGCCAGCACCGCCGCGATTTCACGTTCGTTGTTGTCGAATCGGCGGTCGAGCCAGACTCCCAGGGCCAGCCGCAGGCCGAATTGCCCGGCCAGCGCCGGCAGTTCGGGCAGTTCGGCGGCGCTGTAGGTGCGCAGGCGCGCGGTCCGGGTCGCCAGCAGCCGCAGGTCGTCCGCCAACTCTCGCGGGTCGGGAAAGCGCTCGGCGAGCGGGCTTTCCCAGCGCTGGAAGGCGTTGTAGGCCAGCCCGGCCACCCGCGCCGGTGGCTCCGGTGCCGCCAGCGGCGGATTGAAGGCCCGCCAGACGGCCAGGTTGACCAGCACCACCAGCGCGGCGATCGCCAGGGCGCCGAGCCAGCGCGAGGTGGCCGAGCCAGCGCGCTTCACCGGCGGCGGCGTGCCGCCGCCCGCGCCGCCCGCGCCAGTCGAGGGACCGGCATAATGCGCCGGATCGGCCTCGTCTGGACTGGATCGCCGCTGGGCCACGGGAAAAGCCGTGGCCTGCCGCGCGCCGCCGGCGAAATCCGCGGCATCCACGGCATCCGCCCCTCTTTTCACGCCCACCTCCGATTGGCCCGCCCATGTTCCGAGACGCCACCCCGACAGCCCAACAGCCCAGCGCGGCTCGACGTTTCGCCGTCCCGCTGGTGCTGGCGGCGGCTCTGGCCGCGACCCTGGCCTGGGCGGTGCTGAGCGGACGGCCGGCGCCGCTGCCCGAAGCGAATGGCGCGCGCCTGCCTTGCGTTTCGTACGCGCCGTTCCGGCGGGCGGGCGACACCCCCTTCGACCCGACCGTGCGCATCGCGCCCGCCGCGATCGAGGCCGACCTGCGGCTGCTGGCGGCGGTGACCGGCTGCGTGCGCACCTATGGCCTGGACCACGGCCTGGATGCCGTGCCGGCGGTGGCGCGGCGGGTCGGCCTGCGCGTCGTGCTGGGCGCCTGGATCGGCCGCGATGCCACCGCCAACGAAACCCAGTTGCGGCGGGCGCTGGACCTGGCGCGCGAGTATCGCGACGTCGTACAACTGCTGGTGGTCGGCAACGAGGTGCTGCTGCGGCGCGAACTGGCGCCGGCGGCGCTGGCCGCCCTGCTGGAGCGGGCCAGGCGCGAGTCGCCGGTGCCGGTGGCCTATGCGGATGTCTGGGAATTCTGGTTGCGCCACGCGCCGGCGCTGCGCGAGCATGTCGACGTGGTCGCAGCCCATATCCTGCCGTATTGGGAGGACGAGCCGGTCGGCAACGGCCGGGCGGTCGACCATGTTTACGCCGTGGCCGCGCGCCTGCGGCAGGCCTTCGGCGCCACGCCGGTGTATGTCGCCGAGACCGGCTGGCCGGCGGCGGGCCGCCAGCGCGGCCCGGCCATCCCCGGCCGCCTGGAGCAGGCGCGCTTCATGCGCGAGCTGCTGGCGCGGCAGGCGGACGAGCCGCTGGCCTTCAACCTGATCGAAGCCTTCGACCAGCCCTGGAAGCGCGACCTGGAAGGTGCGATGGGCGGCGCCTGGGGCCTGTTCGACGCCGACGGAGTCCGGCGCGTACCGCTCGCCGGGGCGGTGGTGCCGGATCCGAACTGGTTCTGGCCGCCGGCCGCCGCCCTCGGCGCCACGGTCGTCTTGCTGGCGGCGTGGTGGCGGCGCGCCCGGCGCGCTACGGGCCTGCCGCCGACCGTCCTGGCGCTGGGCGGCGCCCTGATCGGCGCGTTCGCCCTGTGGCAGGCGCAGGCATTGCCGCTGTGGAGCCGGGGTGGCTGGGAGTGGGCGGCCGGCATAGGCGCGCTGGCCTTGTCGGTGCTGTGCGGGTTGGCCGCCGCCTGGCGGCTGGCCGGGGTACTGCACGGCGGCGCGAACGGGCCGCGACTCGGCATCGCCGCCGCGCTGGGCAAGCGCGAGGCCGGCGGCCCGCGCTTGCTGGCACTGGCACAGGCGGCCCTGCTCTTCTTCGCCGCGGTCGATGTGCTGGGACTGGTGTTCGATGCGCGCTATCGGCCCCTGCCCTGGCCCGGCATCGCGGCTCCGGCGCTGTTGCTGCTGGCGCTGGCCTGGCTGGGCGACCGACTGCCCGCCGAGGCGCGGCAGGAGCGCCTGCTGGCCGCCGTTTGCGCCGTCGGCGCCGTTCTCGTGGCGGTGCTCGAGGGCCCGTCCAACGACCAGGCCCTGCTCTACGCGGCGCTGCTGCTGGCGCTGGCCGCCGCCACCGGGTGGCCTCACCGCGCGACCTCCGCGCCAACCGGCCGCAGCAGCGCCAACCCGGCCAGCAGCGCGGCAGGCGCCGACCAGCGCGTCGAATAGAGAATCAGGCCGGCGCTGGCGATGGCCAAGGCCAGCAACGCGGCGGCCCGCCAGCGGGTCAGCAGGGCCGGCAGCGCGCAGGCGAGCGCGGCCAGCCCGATCCGCTGGCCGGCAAAGGCCTGCACGGTCAGGCTGCGCAGCACGCAGGCCGGGCCGTCCCAGGGCGCGTCAGCGCACAGGGCCGTGAGATCGGCCGGCTCGACCAACCGGTGGCGCGCCAGGCCGGCCAGCAGCAGGGCGCCGACAACCACAAGGATCGGCGCCAGCCAGTGCGGCGCCAACGGCATCGCCCGGCTCATCATCGCGCCCCGGCGACAGCCACCGGCTGCGCAAAGGCGCGCAGCAGCATGCCGGTCAGTTCGGACATGCCGCCGAGCGGCTGGCGCGGCGGGTCGAGCCCGGCGTGGAAGCCCTGTTCGGCAAAGCGCTGGAGCAGCGTCGCGTCGCGTGAGACGATGTGCACCGGCACATCCCAAGAGGCCCCTTCGCCGCTGATGTTGGCGGTCGGCTGGTGGTCGCCGAGCAGCACGAACACCGCCTCGCGCGGCTCCGGCTGGCGCAGGAAGCCGCCCAGCCAGCGGTAGGTGTACTCGACCATGCGCAGATAGTCCGGGAACATGTTCAGCCAGTCGACCCGCTCGGCCAGCGCGCGTTCCACGTCGGCCGGCGCGAAGGGCTGGTCGGTCAGCACCTGTTGCCAGTCGGGCTGATAGGGCGGCACCGGGCTGAACGGGAAGTGGCAGGTGATGGTCGGGAAGAACACGAACCGCGGCGGCGCGTCGTCCCGGCGCGGATGCAACTGCTCGAAGCGCGCCAGCGAATACTGGTCGGGAATGTTCCAGTAGCCAAGGGGCGGTCCGCGGTAACCCAGCGCGCCGCTGTCGATGAACTCGTCGAAGCCGTAGAAGGCCCGTTCCGGCCATTCCCAGCGCAAGGCCGGATAGAAGCCAAACACCCGGTAGCCGTTGGCCCGGAACAGCGTGGTCAGCGTCGGCCGGTCGGTGGTCAACAGCAGGTCGTGCCGCATCGGATCGGCGAGGTCGATTCCCGACAGCACGCTCAGATGCGCCAGATCGGAGGCGCCGCCGTAGGTCGGCGAGCGCAGGAAGGCGGAAACCACCTGCCGGCCGCCGGCGGCAAGGTCGTCGGCAAAGCGCCGCCGCGCCTCGGCCAACCCGGCGACCGCCCGCGGGTTGTCGTAGGCCACCGCGCCGTAGGATTCCATGAAGATCAGATACACGTCGCGCCCGCGCAAGGCCCCCAGCGCCGTGCCGGCCGGCGCCGCCAGCGCCGTCCGCAGCGCGGTCGACGGCGGCAGCACCTCCTCGAGTCGTTGCGGCGACAGGGCTGTGAGCAGCAGCTTGGCCTGCCGCCAGTAGGTCGGGATCACCGGCTTGGACACGACCGGCCAGGTGGCGCGCGCACCGGCGTAGTTGGCGGCGACCAGCAGGACGATGGCGGCGGTCGCCAGCCACACCCAGCGCGTGCGCAGCGCATAGGGCACCGCCTCGCGCGCCGCGACCAGGATCGCCCAGCACAGCAGGCGATGGATCGTCCACAACAGCAGCAGCACGCCGGCGACGGCGGCCGCGCTGAGCCACGCGGGGAGGTCGCGCGCGGTCACCCACAGGAAGCGCGGCACCTGGGCGCCGTCCCAGTACAGGTTCACCTCGCGGCCGAACAGGCTCGGGGCGGTGACATCCAGATAGCGGCCCAGCACCAGCAGCAGGTAGCCCAGCGCCAGAGCCGTCAGCGCCCGCCGCGACAGCGCGCCGCGCAGGCGCACCACCGCCAGCAAAGTCAGCCACAGCCAGACGAACTCGGGCGCCAGGCGCCGGTCCGGCACGATGCCCGGCGTCGGCCACCAGGTGCTGAAGCTGAGCATGCCGTTCAGCAACAGCAGCGCCAGCAGGGCGAGTCCGATGCGGCGCCAGGGGGGCGACAGGCCGCCGTCGGCGGTGGCGGCGGACGATTCGGGCATCTTCATGCCGCGCTCAACCCGGCGCCCCGGCGGCCGACGCGACCCGGCCGACGCCGATGTAGCCCATGCCGAACTGGGTGGACGTCATCCGCCAGCCTTCCAGCAAGGGCTCGATGCGATCCCACGGCGCGCGCAGTTCGCCGGGGGCGCCGTTGTAGCCATGGTTCTTCAGGTAGACCCACGGATTCAGCGGCATCAGCCAGCCGGAGAAGTACTTGATGCCGGCCACGGCCACCATCGCCCGCGGACGGGCGCAGGTCAGCAATCGCGCCAGCGCCACCCGTGAGCGCAGCACGTCGTGCGTGTAGTGGAACAGCAAGGCATCGACCGGTTCCGGCAGGCTCAGATCCTGCGCGGCGGCGTGCAGCAAGCTCACATTCGCCCAGCCGGCCTCGACCGTGCGCCGCCGGGCGATGGCGAGCATGTCGGGGCTCTGGTCGAAACCGTAGACCCTGCCCGTCTCGCCCACCCCGGCGCGCAGCAACGGCACACTCAACCCGGTGCCGCAACCCACGTCCAGCACCCGCTGGCCGGGCTGCAAGCGCAATGCGGCGATGGCGCGCTCGCGGATCGACCAGGTGGGCCCGCGCGTCGCATCGTAGCCGGCCGCGCGCTTGCGATACTTCGCAATCGACCGCGCGCGGACCGGACCATCGGGTCCGTCCACCTGTTGCTCGAAGTCTCTGGACAAGGAATGACGAGTTGAATGAGGGTGCGGAGAGTATCCCGGGCCGGGCGGAGACAGTCAATCGGGGGACCGATCTCGAAACAGACCCTTGGCGACATGGGGTCATGGCTGCGAGTCGTCGCAATCTTCCGCCGTGCCGCACCTTGCACGCCAGCTCCGGGCGGCCTTTTCGCCTGATGTATCATCCTGACGAAGTTAAGAGAGTTCACGATTCCAGTTCGTCCTCTTCCGATGCAAGAGAAAATTGCCGCATTCGTCGAAGGCCATGAAAGTCTGCGCCACACAACGCGAGGCGCTGCGTTGCGCCGGCCACCTGTCCCAGACCCTGCGGCACCAGACGTTCAGCCAGGCCTCGTGACATGACCACTCGCTACGACACCGATCATCTTGTCGAGGCACAGTTCGAGCCGGGCTCGCGCGGACGGGTGCTGAGGAATCTCATCGGCATTCGCGGCAAGCGGCAGATGGACGCGCTGGAAGCCGTGCGTCTTGAGGCGGCGACCGATTGGGCCATCCGCCACGTTACCGCCGACCAGCACCTCACCGCCGCCGATATCTGCCGGTGGCACAAGCAATGGATGGGCGAGCTGTATCCTTGGGCGGGCGAATATCGGCAGGTGAATATCAGCAAGGGCAGCTTCGTGTTCGCCATGGCGGCGCAGGTGCCGCGCCTGATGCGGGAGTTCGAAGGGGATGTGCTGGGGCGTTACACGCCTTGCACTTCCAGTGATCCGGACGAGGTACTACTGGCACTGGCGATCACGCATTGCGAGCTGGTGCTGATCCATCCCTTCCGCGAAGGCAACGGGCGCGTGTCGCGTTTGCTGTCGACGCTGATGGCCTTGCAGGCCGGTTTGCCGCTGCTGAACTTCTCCGGCATCAGGGGCAAACAGCGGGCAGCCTATTTCGCCGCCGTGCGCGCCGGAATGAGCCGCGACTACGCGCCGATGACGGAAATCTTCAGGAAGGTGGTCGCCGCCAGCGATTAGCGTTGCTTTGCCGGCAGCTTGCCGGGAGCGGCGGCGAGCGCGCGTTCAGCCGCTTTCTTTACGCCCTCGATTCCCGTCGAGGAGAGCACGTTGGCGCGTAAGGCCCGCTGGTAGTGCTGCGCGTTGCGCAAGTAAGGATTTTGCTGGATCAGTGCTTTCGGTGTCATGGCCGGACTATAAGAGATCGGCTTGGTATGTTCAACCGCGTGTCTGTACTGCGCATACACATCCGAATGCTTTGCATAGCCGGCGCCGCAAACAGCGTAGTGGCACTCGTAGTCTAACAACCACAGGGGCCGGGCCTCGTTCAGCCCTAGATGGCACTTCCCCATCCAGACGCCACATATCAATACAACCGGATGGCCATGTCGAAGTGCCAGGTTCGGCGGACTTCGACCACGTCGAACTCGCGGACCAGTCCCGGCGGGAAGGCTTGGTAGGGCGCGTGGCTTTGCACGATGCGCCGGATCGCTTCATCGACTTCCGCCACGCCACTGGAGAGAACGAAGGTCACCGACTCCACGGAGCCGTCGCTGCGGATGGCCACCGTCACCATGGGATGGGTGTGAGGCCGATTCGCCACTTCGCGGACCGTGTCGACGGGGGTGTTGAACTGGATCTTCCTGGCCCACGCCTCCGCGTACTGGACGAGTTCGCCGTTGGGGTCGCTGCGCCCCCATAGCCGGACCCGGCGCGCGGTGCTCAACGAGAGGGGCAGCGTGGAGGGCGGGCGGGCGGCATTCGCGGCCGCCTGGGCCTGGCGGCGAGCGGCCGCCTCTTCGAGTTCACGCCCCATGGCCCGACGCCGCGCTTCCCGTCTCGCGTCCTCCTCCTGTTCCGCCTGGACGCGGGCCGCTTCCTGACGAGCGGTTTCCTGGCGCTGCGCCTCTTGCTTTGCCGCCGCCTGGCGCATGGCTTCCTGGCGTTCGGCCTCCGCGCCTGCCGCCTCGGCGCGGGCGGCCTCCCGACGAGCCGCTTCCTGCTGTGCCGCTTCCTGACGAGCGGCTTCCTGACGAGCGGCCTCTTGCCGTGCCGCTGCCTGTCGCGCAGCCTCCTGTCGCGCGGCTTCCTGGCGTTCGGCCGCCAATCGTGCGGCGTCGGCGCGAGCCGCTTCCTGCCGCAGAGCATCTGCTCGTGCCGCCTCGATGCGAGCGGCTTCCTGCCGCGCCGCTTCCTGGCGCTGGGCCTCGAGTCTCGCGGCCTCGATTCGAGCGGCCTCCTGACGCTGCGTCTCCAGTCTTGCGGCCTCGTCCTGACGAGCGGCCTCCTGGCGTTGTGCCTCCAATCGTGCAGCCTCGACGCGGGCCGCTTCTTGACGCGCAGCTTCCCGGCGTTGGGCCTCAAGTTTAGCGGCCTCGATACGAGCAGCTTCCTGACGAGCGGCCTCGCGGCGCTGCGCCTCCAGTCGTGCGGCCTCGGCGCGAGCGGCTGCCTGGCGGGCGGCCTCCTGACGTTGCGCTTCCAGTTGCGCTGCCTCGATCCGTGCCGCCGCCAACTGATCGGCCTGTCGCTGCGCCTCGCGCTCCGCTGAATCCGGCCTGGCGACTTCAACGGCGCGCTCCCGCACCTCCGGTTCGGCGCGCTCCTGGGCCACCTCGCCGGCGTCGCGCGGCGCCGGCGTTACGGTCTCCTGCCTGGAAGCGTCTGGCGCATCCGCGATGCCGGATGCAGGCTCCGGTGGCCGGGGCGGCACGACCCACGCGGGCTCGTCCGACCGCTCCATGGCGATCACCGCCGGCCCGGGGATCGGGGTGGGCACCGGGTCACCGGACCCTTCGGCGGGTGAAGGTGTTTCGTCGGCAACCACGGCGGGCGGGACTTCCGGCGCTGGCTCGGCCGGTGTGATCGCCTTGACCTTGGCCTTGGACGCCACCGTTCTTGCTGTCCGGACCGGGGTCGGCGCATGGGATGCGGAGGGTGTTGGGGCCGTCCCACCGGCAACGGCCCGCCTGATCGATACCCGCGGCGGACCGTTGACCGAGGTGGCCGCCGGCTCCGCGGCGGTAACCGGCGCGGGCACGAGCAAGACATGCAGATCGGGCGCCTCGATCCGTCGCTCTCCCCAGGGGAAGCCAAGGCCCGGCAGGCCAAGTCCCTGGCCACCGAAGGTCAAGCTCAAGAGCAGCCCGTGAAAAAGCAGGGAGAGCAGGAATGCGAGCGTCAGCCGCCTGCGTTCAGCGCTCATGTATCGGCCCGGCCGCTGCCTTTCGACCCGCTCACACCCTCAGGTGATTGGCGTCGACCACCGCCAGCGCCGTCATGTTCACCAGCCGGCGCACGGTGGCGGTCGGGGTCAGGATGTGCACCGGCTTGGCGGCGCCGAGCAGGATGGGGCCGACGGTGACGCCGTCGCCATTCACGGCCTTGATGAGGTTGAAGGCGATGTTGGCCGCGTCGAGATTGGGCATGACCAGCAGGTTTGCTTCGCCGCGCAGTTTGCAGTCGGGGTAGATGCGGCTGCGGATTTCTTCCGACAGCGCGGCGTCGCCGTGCATTTCGCCATCCACTTCCAGGTCCGGCGCGCGGGCGACGATCAGCTCGCGGGTGCGGCTCATTTTCAGGGCCGACTCGGAGCGCTGGCTGCCGAAGTTGGAATGTGAGAGCAGGGCCACCTTCGGCGTCAGGCCGAAGCGGCGCACTTCCTCGGCGGCCATCAGCGTGATCTCGGCCAGTTGTTCGGCGCTGGGATTTTCGTTGATGTAGGTATCGCAGATGAACAGCGTGTGGCTGGGCAGCAGCAGCAGGTTCATGGCGGCGAAGCAATGCGCGCCCGGCTCGAGGCCGATGGCGTCGCGCACCTGGTTGAGATGCTTGATGTGCTTGCCGACCGTGCCGCACAGCACCGCATCCACTTCGCCCCGGCGCAGCAGCATGCAGCCGATCAGCGTGTTGTCGGAACGCAGGCGCTGCTTGGCGACTTCCGGCGTGATGCCCTGGCGGCCGCGCAGGCCGTGGTACTCCTGCCATAGGTCCTTGTAGCGGCGATCCGAATCGGGATTGACGATCTCGAAGTCGCGCCCCGGCGCCAGCCGCAGGCCGGCTCGCTCGACGCGGCTCTGGATCACCTCGGGCCGACCGATCAGCACCGGCTGGGCGAGACCCTCGTCGAGCACCGCCTGCACGGCGCGCAGCACGCGCTCATCCTCGCCCTCGCAGTAGACGACCCGGCGCGGTTCCTGTTTGGCGGCGGCGAACACCGGCTTCATGATGAAGCCGGAGTGATAGACGAACTCGTTCAGCTTCTGGCGATAGGCCGCGATGTCGGCGATCGGCCGCGTCGCGACGCCCGAGGCGGCGGCGGCCTCGGCCACCGCCGGCGCGATCTTGACGATCAGGCGCGGATCGAAGGGCCGCGGAATCAGGTACTCGGGGCCGAAACGCAACGAGTCGCCGCCGTAGGCCATGGCCACCACGTCCGACGCCTCGGCCTGGGCCAGCGAGGCCAGGGCGCGCACGGCGGCCAGCTTCATGTCCTCGGTGATGGTGGTGGCGCCGGCGTCGAGCGCGCCCCGGAAAATGAAGGGAAAGCACAGCACGTTGTTCACCTGGTTCGGGTAATCCGAACGGCCGGTGGCCATGATGGCGTCGGAGCGGACCTTCTTCACTTCCTCGGGCAGGATTTCCGGGGTTGGATTGGCCAACGCCAGAATCAATGGTTCGGCGGCCATCTTCGCCACCATGTCGGGCTTCAGCACACCACCGGCGGACAGGCCAAGGAAGACATCGGCGTCGGCGATGGCCTCGGCGAGCGTCCGCTGTTCGGTCTTCTTGGCGTAGCGCGCCTTGATCGGGTCCATCAAGACGGTGCGGCCCTCATACACAAGGCCCTCGATGTCGGTGACCCAGACGTTTTCCACCTTGACGCCCAGATTGACCAGCAGGTCGAGGCAGGCCAGGGCGGCGGCGCCGGCGCCGGACGTGACCAGCTTCACTTCGCCGATGTGTTTGCCGACCAGATGCAGGCCGTTCAGCACCGCCGCGCCGACGACGATGGCCGTGCCGTGCTGGTCGTCGTGGAAGACCGGGATCTTCATGCGCTCGCGCAGCCTGGCCTCGATGTAGAAGCACTCCGGCGCCTTGATGTCTTCCAGGTTGATCCCGCCGAAAGTCGGTTCCATGGCGGCGATGTGGTCGATCAGCTTGTCCGCGTCCGGCTCGTCGAGTTCGATGTCGAAGACATCGATGCCGGCGAACTTCTTGAACAGCACGCCCTTGCCTTCCATCACCGGCTTGGCGGCCAATGGGCCGATGTTGCCCAGGCCCAGTACGGCGGTGCCGTTGGTGACCACGCCGACCAGATTCGCCCGCGCCGTCAGCCGCGAGGCCTGGCCAGGATCGGCGACGATGGCGTCGCAGGCGGCGGCCACGCCCGGCGAATAGGCCAGCGCGAGGTCGCGCTGGTTGGTCAGCCCCTTGGTCGGAACGACGGCGATCTTTCCGGGCGGATAGGAGGCGTGGTATTCGAGGGCGGCGGCGGCGAGGTCGGTGTTCTGGTCTTTTTCCATGGCGGGGAAGCGCGGCGGTGACTGGACGAGTGCGCCAGTGTACAGCGCCGGTATGGACAAATATTCATCAATGTTGTTCCGGCGGCGGCAATTGTTTGGCCGATCGCCGCTAGTTATAGTCGGGGCAATCGGTAGGCCGGGCGGCTGATGCCCGGCGCGCCTCAAGCATTCTGTTAATCGGGAGCAAGCAAATGTTGGCTTTGATTGTCATCGGATCCGGACTGACGGTCTGGTTCGTCCTGGTCCTGGCGCACTACAACGGGTGGAAGGAATACGATCTGGAAAACAACACCGCCTACCGATTCAACGAGGGCATCTGCACGGATTGCTTCCTGTTCAAGGTCCCCAAGTGGCTACAGGGCGTGTTCAGGAAGTTTGAATGATCCAGCGACTGTTCCGACCATTCCCGCCGGCCTGACCGACGCCGGGTGCCGCGATGCGGCACCGCAGCAACAGCGCCCGACTGTGGCAGAATCGTGGCCTTCTCCTTGAGCGCTGGAACAGCCATGAAACGCGTTGTCTTCAATCAGAAGGGCGGGGTCGGCAAGAGCACCATCGCCTGCAATCTGGCGGCCGTAGCGGCCGCGCGCGGTCAGCGCACCCTGGTCATCGACCTCGACCCCCAGGCCAACTCCAGCCATTACCTGCTCGGTGCCAGCGCCGACGGCCTGGAGAACACGGCCACGGTGTTCTTCGACCAGATGCTGAATTTCAAGCTGCGCCCGAAGGCGACCGAGGAATTCTTCCACGCCACACCCTTCGACAACCTGTTCGTGCTGCCGGCCGATGCCGCGCTGGAGGAGCTACAGGCCAAGCTCGAATCGCGTTACAAGATCTACAAGCTGCGCGAGGCGCTCGACGCCCTGGACGGCTTCGACCAGATATGGATCGACACGCCGCCGGCGCTGCACTTCTACACCCGCTCCGCACTGATCGCCGCCGACGCCTGCCTGATCCCCTTCGACTGCGACGAATTCGCCCGCCAGGCGCTCTACGCGCTGATGGACAACGTCGCCGAGATTCGCGCCGACCACAACCCCAACCTGGTGGTGGAAGGCATTGTCGTCAACCAGTTCCAGCCGCGCGCCAGCCTGCCGCAAAGGATCGTCGGCGAATTGCGCGCCGAGGGGCTGCCGGTGCTGAACAGCTTCCTGTCCGCGTCCGTGAAGATCAAGGAATCCCACCAGCAGGCCAGGCCGATGATCCACCTCGATCACGGCCACAAGCTGGCGCAGGAGTTTTCCGCGCTGTACGACGAGTTGGATTCCGCCGCCAGGACGCGCCAGAAGGCGGCGGTGAAAAAGCGCGCGTAACCAGGCGGCCGTCAGGCCGCCCCGGCCCTTTCAGTCGGCGTAGCGAACCTTGATGGCGAGCACCTCGGGCACGACACCAAGAAAGCAAGCCACGATCGCCGGATCGAAATGCTGGCCCGCCGCCTGACGCAGGAACCCGAGGGCATCATCCACGGGCCACGCCTGCTTGTAGGGGCGCACCGAGGTTAGGGCATCGAAGACATCAGCCACCGCGACGATGCGGCCTTCCAGGGGAATGGCCTCGCCGGCCAGGCCGAGGGGGTAGCCGCCACCGTCCCAGCGTTCGTGATGGGTGAGCGCCACGGTCACCGCCATGGCCAGGAGGTCTGACCCATCGGCATCGCCGATGATGCGGGCACCGATGGTGGTATGGGTCCGCATGACGAGCCACTCTTCGGCATCGAGTTTGCCCGGCTTGCAAAGGATGCGGTCGGGAATGCCGATCTTGCCGACGTCGTGCATCGGCGAGGCGTTGAACAGCAACTCGATCCACTCGGCATCCCGGCCCAGGGCCCGGGCCAGCAGTTGGGCGTAGTAGCTCATGCGGATGACATGCATACCGGTTTCGTTGTCCTTGAACTCGGCGGCGTGACCGAGATCCTGGATGAGTTTGCGGCGGGTATCCTCGAGTTGGCGGGTGCGCTCCCGCACCAGGGATTCCAGGCTGCGGCCGCGCTCGGCGACCGCAAGGTGGGCGCGCACCCGGGACAGTACCACCCGGTGGCGGACGGGCTTGGGGATGTAGTCGACGGCTCCGGCGTCGAAGCCCATTTCCTGGTCCACGTCCTCGTCCCTGGCGGTGACGAAGATGACCGGGATGTTCTTGCACCCGGGGTCGGCCTTCAGGCGGCGGCAGACCTCGTAGCCGTCCAGGCCCGGCATCATGACGTCGAGCAGGATGATGTCGGGTCGCGGCTCACGGGTGGCGATTTCCAGGGCGCGCTCGCCGTCGAGGGCGGCCATCACCCGGTAGTTGCCGCGCAGGATGCCGCGCAGGACTTCGATGTTCTCCGGGACATCGTCCACCACCAACACCAGAGGCACGTCCGTGTCACGCCGCGCTGTCGTCATGACTTCCCCCCCCGTTCCAAGATCTCTTGCGATTGCCGCTGCCGGCTGGCCAGGATACGCTCCAGGCCGCGCAGGGCGGCTACGAACTGGTACTTGGTCACGTAGCGCGCCAGGTCGTTCAGCTCCGCGCGCAGGGGTTCCGGAAGCGGCCCGTCGAGGACGGCATCAAGGCTCTCGAGGGCGTCGGTGTCGTCGACCAGCAACTGGCTGCGCAGTCGCTCAAGGGCCGTTGTCAGCGCCTTCTGCTCGGGCCCCGCCGCGCCGCCGGACCATGGATCGCTCGCCATGGAGGCGACCAGTCGATTCACCGCTTCCCGGGTCGGGTGCCAGACCTGTGCCAAGTCCCCGGCCAAGGGCAACAGGGTGGCTGCCGGAGCGCCGTGGCGACCGGCCTCGTCGAGTTGCCGGGCGAGGTCATGCATCGCGAGCGCTCCCACACTGCCGGCACTTCCCTTGAGACCGTGGGCCAGGACGGCAACTGTGGCGAAGTCACCCATGGCGGCCGCCTCCCGCAGGCTGGCCACGGCATCGTCACCGGTGGCCAGAAAGATCCTCAGGACGCGCTGGTAGGCCTGGCGATTGCCGCCCAGCCGGGCCACCCCCCCTGCCGCATCCAGATACGGCGATTCGCCTTGTCGTGGCGCCGAAGGGGGAGCAGTGTTCCGCCAGGGCGCGGGCAGTGGCGGCCAATTCATGCAGCTCCGCATCACTGAAAACAGCTCTTCCACGTCGATGGGCTTGGTGACATGGTCGTTCATGCCGGCCCGCGAGGTCTGCTCCCGTTCGCTGGGCAGGGCGCCGGCCGTCATCGCGATGACGGGCAGGTCCCGGAAGCGTTGCTGGGCGCGGATGGCTCGGGTGGCTTCGAGGCCGTCCATGACCGGCATCTGGACATCCATGAGTACGCAATCGAAAGTACCGGCGGCCAGCCGATCGAGCGCTTCCCGGCCATTGCCGGCCACCGTCACCAAGGCACCGGCGCCCTGCAGCAGTTCCTGCGCCAGTTCCTGGTTGATGGCGTTGTCTTCGACGAGCAACACAGTGGCGCCCGCCAAGGCCCCGCCCATGTCGGCCGGTTGATCGACGGCCCGTGGCTCGCCGGCCATCAAGGGCGTGTTGCCGGTGGCGGCGAGGACAATGTCGAGGACTGACGAGGGCATCACGGGCTTGGCCAGGACGCCCGCCAGGGGCAGATCGGCAGCCTTGCGCCGCAGCTCGTCAATACGATAGGCGTTGGCCATCAAGACGACCGGCGGCACCCGTGCCCCGGGCGTGGCGGCCATGGCGCGCACCATTTCGACGCCATCCATCGTCGGCATTTTCCAATCGCCGAGCAGCAGCCGGTAGCGCGCCGGCCGTTGCACGAGGGCCAGCGCCTCCCGCGCCGACGCGGCACCATCGACGGTCATGCCGAGACGGGTCATCAGGCGGCCAAGAAGCTCCCGGGCATCCGGGTTGTCATCCACCACGAGAACACGTTCGCCGCGCAGCGAATCGGGCGGCGCGCGGTTCGCCTCGTCGCCAACGGCCGGGAGATCGAAGGGTGCGGTGAAGGTGAAGGCGCTACCCCGGCCGAGGTGGCTGACGACATCGATGGTGCCGCTCATCAGGGCGGCCAGTCGCTTGCAGATGGCCAGTCCGAGACCTGTGCCGCCGTAGCGGCGCGAGATGGAACTGTCACCCTGATGGAAGGGGGTGAACAGCGCGGCCACCTGATCTTCACCCATGCCGATGCCGCTGTCGCGAACGGCGAATTCGAGGCGGGCCTGATCGCCGGTCCGCTCCGCGACCCGGCAGGACACGAGGACTGTTCCCGCTTCGGTGAATTTGATCGCGTTGCCGGCGAGGTTGATGAGGATCTGTCCCAGGCGCATCGGATCGCCGGCGAGGTGCCGGGGTACGTCGGGCGCGATGTCGAAGAGGAGTTCGAGGCCCTTCTCCTCGGCCTTGAGCGCCATCAGGTTGGCCAGACTGTCAAAGACGCGCTCGACGGGAAACTCGACGTGCTCGATATCCAGCCGGCCCGCCTCGACCTTGGAGAAGTCAAGAATGTCGTTGAGGATGCCGAGGAGCGAAACCGCCGACAGATGCACTTTCTCGATGAAGTTGCGCTGCTTCTTGTCAAGATCCGTCCGCAGGGCGAGTTGCGACATGCCGATGATGGCGTTCATCGGCGTGCGGATCTCGTGGCTCATGTTGGCCAGGAATTCGCTGCGCGCCTGGGCGGCCGTCTCCGCGGCCATCTTGGCTTCGATGAGGGCCGTTTCGGCGGCCTTGCGCTGGGTGATGTCGGTGAGGAAGGCGATGTAGTGCCCGGGGCGGTCGTTGGCGGGCGCCTTGAAGTAAAGGGAGGCCTCGACCGGCAGCAGACTGCCATTGGCACACAGCAACGCGGTCTCGAGCCGGGCGAAGCCTTTCTCCAGAAGCGCCGCCCCCAGCTGCCGCAAGCGATCGGGGGTGAATTCCGTGGCCAGGTCGACGACATCCAGGGCGCGTAGTTCGTCGGGTGAGTGTCCAACCATGTCGCAGGCCTGGTCGTTGACGTAGAGAATGCGGCCGCTGCTGGCATCGACCCAGGCAATGCCGATGCCCGCGTGGTCCATGGCAAACTGGGTTTCCTCCAGCCGCTGAGTGTTGCGCATGGCCAGTTGGCGGACCATGGCGTCGATGGAGCGGGTCAGGCGCTCCAGTTCGCCGAGGAAGCCTATGTTGCCCAGCGACGCCATCGCCGCGCCGCCGTGGGCCACCTCGTCCGCATAGCGTTCGACCTGGCGCAGGGGATGCAGGACCAGGCGCTGCAGGGACAGATAAAGCCCCAGAGTGAGGACAAGATCGAGCAGGACGATGGAAACGGCAAGGAAGGCGAAGGCCTGGCTGAGTTCCTCCTCCAGGTAACGCGGCGTCGCATACATCTTCACGTTGCCCACCGTCTGGTCGGAAAAGGTGATCTGACGCTCGCCAAGCCTTAGTCCATCGACGGGAATTTCCTCATCCCGGCTTTGCACGGCCCCCTGTTCGTCACGGACCAGGGCCAGACGCTTGGTGTCGAGTTCGACCGCGATGGCGACATAGCGCCTGTCGCGCATCTGGCCTTCCATCAGTTTGCCGATCTGGGAATACTCGAGGTTCCAGGCTGCCGGCGCCAGACCAATGGCGATCTGGTCCGCCTCGAGAGTCAGGAAGTCATCGAACTCCGCCCATTTCTGCTGGCTGTAGTAGTGGTAGGCAACGGCACCAACCACCCCGAGCACGACGGAAACCGTGACGACGATGATGACGATCATCATCGTGGCAATGGAAACCTTGGGCGCTCTCATGATTTCATATTGGCCCTCGCCTGTGCGGCGCCCTGACCGGTCTGACCAGGAACACCGGCGATCACCATGTTTCATCATAGCAAGGCCAACTGCCCGGAGCAGTCCCCGAGCCCGTGGATTTTGCTACCCTTGGTGATGAGCTGGATGTATTCAGGGGCGACTCATGGCTCCGCCGGTGGCACAAGTCGCGCCGATACGGCGCCCCCCGGCACCGGGAGTTTCGATTGGCGATGGGTAGGTGGAGGCTATGCGCGGACAACGCTCCTGGATCGGTATCTTTGCCATCTTGCTGGCGCTCGGCGGCACGGCGGCGGCCGAGTCGGTGCGCATCACCAACGGCGAGTGGCCACCCTTCACCTCGGAGCAATTGCCCAACGGTGGCTTGTTATCCCGCATCGTTGCGGAGGCCTTTGCCCTGGAGGGCGTAACCGTCGAGTACGGATATTTCCCGTGGAAACGTTCCTATGAACTGGCCAAGAGCGGCCGTTGGGATGGCTCCGTTGGCTGGGCGCCAAGTGCCGAACACCTGCGGGATTTCCTCATGAGCGAGCCGGTGATCTTCGTCGGCAAGGGTCTGTACCACCTGAAGGGCACCGCGTTCGACTGGAAGGCGATCGCGGATCTGCACCGGTGGCGCGTGGGCGGCACGGCGGGCTATTCCTACGGCGGCGAATGGGATCGAGCCGCCAAGACGGGTCGCCTGAAAGTCGACGAGGTGACGACCGACGAACAGAGCATCAGGAAATTACTGCTGCGGCGGATCGACGTCGTCGCCATGGATGTCGACGTGGCCGAATACCTGATCCAGACGCTCCTGACCCCGGAAGAAGCCGCGTCCATCGTCCGGCATCCCAGACTGCTCACCCAGGCTCCGATCTGTCTGGCGCTGTCGCGCCAATCGACCAGATCCGCCGGCTTGTTGCCGCTCTTCAATCGCGGCCTGCAACGCCTCAAGGAAAGCGGCAAGTACAACCAGTACATCGGTCAGGCTGATCGGGGCGGCCGGGCGCCAAAGACGCAGTGATCCGCCGTGCCCTGGGCGGGGGGCGGACCGGAAAATGCTTCAGCCGAGAAAATCCAGCAGCAACCGATTGAACTTCTCGGCCTGCTCGACATTGCACAGATGCGAGGCCGAGTCGATCGACTCGAAGCGTGCGCCGGGTATCTGCTCGGCAATTTTGCGGCCCATGGCCGGTGGCGTGCCGGCATCTTCCGCGCCGGCGATCACCAGGGTCGGACAACGCAATCCGGACAACCGCGACGTCGTATCCAGGGTCGCGATCGCCTGGCCACTGCCGATGTAACCAGCGGCCGGGGTGGCGCGAATCAGGGCGCCGATGCGCGTCATGACGTCCGGATGCGCCTGCCGCCAGGCCGGGGTAAACCAGCGCTCCAGGGTCGGCGCCACCAGGGGCTCCATGCCGTTTGCGCGCACCGCGGCGATTCGGTCGCCCCACATCGCCCGCGCCTCGGGCGGATAGCCGCTGGTGGTGCTGACCAGCACCAACCGGTCGATGCGTTCGGGCGCAGTGAGGGCCACGTGCTGGGTGATCATGCCGCCCATGGAGATGCCGACGAAATGCGCCTTGCGGACATCGAGCACATCCATCAGACCGATGACGTCGGCCGCCAGCAGCGGGAAATCGTAGGGCCGATCCGGCGCGGAACTGCCGCCGTGGCCACGCGTGTCGTAACGCAGCACGCGAAAGCGCGCCGTCAGCGACGCCATCTGGTCGTCCCAGAGGCTCAGGTCGGTGGCCAGCGAGTGGGACAGCAGCAGCCAGGGCCCTTCGCCGGCGATGTCGTAGCGGATGTCGATGCCGTTGGCGTGAATACTGTTCATCAGGCGGGCTCCAGTTTGGCCACGGAAAGCGCCAGCCATTTCATGCCGGCGGCGCCGAAGTTGATCTGCACGCGAGCATCCTGGCCGGAACCTTCGGCATTGACGATGACGCCGGTGCCGAACTTCGCGTGGCGAACACTCTGGCCGACGCGCAGGCCGCCGGATGCCGGCGGGCGGCGCGGCGACGGGGAGGCGGCGTAGGCCGGCGTGAAGGATTCGCTGACGAAGCCGGTCTTGCCGGCCTTGGGCGTCAGCCACTTGATCAGGCTGTGCGGAATTTCCTCGATGAAGCGCGACGGCAGGTTGTAGCGCGTCTGGCCGTGCAGCATGCGCGTCTGGGCATGGGAGAGATAGAGCCGGCGGCGGGCACGGGTAACGGCGACATACATCAGCCGGCGCTCTTCCTCGAGGCCGTCACGCTCCGCCACGGCGTTCTCGTGCGGGAACAGGCCTTCTTCGAGTCCGCTGAGGAAGACGACGTTGAACTCCAGCCCCTTGGCCGAATGGGTGGTCATCAGTTGCAGGGCGTCGTCGCCCTCGCCGGCCTGGTGTTCGCCGGCCTCCAGCGCGGCATGGGCCAGAAAGGCGGTCAGGTCGGCGCTCAACTCGCCTTCCGCGCCGACTCGGCCTTCCTCGGCAATGAAGCTGGTCGCCGCGTTGACCAGTTCGTCGAGGTTGGCGAGCCGGTCCTGGCCCTCCTTCTCAACCTGGTAGTGGCTGCGCAAGCCGGACAGTTCGACCACGTGGTCAACCAGCTCCGGCAGCGGCAGATGGGCCATTTCCTTCAGGCGGCCGACCAGCGCGGCGAAAGCGGCGAGCGACGCGCCGGCCTTGCCGGACAGGGCCGGAATGGCGGCGAACAGGCTGGAGCCGGCCGCCTTGGCGGCGTCCTGCAAGGTTTCGAGGCTGCGCGCGCCGATGCCGCGGGTCGGAAAGTTCACCACCCGGGCGAACGAGGTGTCGTCGTCGTGATTGGCGATCAGGCGCAGGTAGGCGAGCGCGTGCTTGATCTCCTGGCGCTCGAAGAAGCGCAGGCCGCCATAGACGCGATAGGGCAGCCCGGCCGAGAACAGGGCATGTTCGAGCACCCGCGACTGGGCGTTGGAACGGTAGAGCAAGGCGATCTCGGCGCGCGCGTGGCCGTCGCGCACCAGGGCCTTGATCTCCTCGACGATCCAGCGCGCCTCGTCGAGGTCGGAATAGGCTTCAAAGACGCGGATCGGCTCGCCGGCGCCGGCATCGGTCCACAGGTTCTTGCCCAGGCGGTTGTCGTTGTTCTTGATGATGGCGTTGGCGGCGTCGAGGATGTTGCCGTGCGAACGGTAGTTCTGCTCCAGGCGAATGACGTTGGCGACCTTGAATTCCCGTTCGAAGTCGCGCATGTTGCCGACCTCGGCGCCACGGAAGGCGTAGATCGACTGGTCGTCGTCGCCAACGGCAAACATGGCGGCGGCGCTTGTTTGACCATGGCCCGCCAGCAGCTTCAGCCAGCGGTACTGGAGCACATTGGTGTCCTGGAACTCATCCACCAGCACGTGGCGGAAGCGCTCCTGGTAGTGGCGGCGCAGCGCCTCGTTGCGCGCCAGCAGCTCGTGGCAGCGCAGCAGCAACTCGGCGAAATCAACGACGCCCTCCTTCTGGCACTGGGCGTCGTAGGCCTCGTAGAGGCTGATGCGTTTTCTCGTGTAGTCGTCCCAGGCCTCGACGGCCGCCGGTCGCAGCCCGGCTTCCTTCTGGCCGTTGATGAAGTGCTGAAGTTCGCGCGGCGGGTACTTTTCGTCATCGACATTCAGGCTTTTCAACAGGCGTTTGATGGCGGAAAGCTGGTCGGCCGAATCGAGGATCTGGAACAGTTGCGGCAGCCCCGCTTCGCGATAGTGGGCGCGCAACAGCCGGTTGCAGAGGCCATGGAAGGTGCCGATCCACATGCCGCGCACGTTGATCGGCAGCATCGCCGCCAGGCGGGTGAGCATTTCCTTCGCCGCCTTGTTGGTGAAGGTGACGGCCAGAATCTGCGGCGGGGACGCCTGATTGGTGGCAATCAGCCAGGCAATGCGTGTGGTCAGCACCCGGGTCTTGCCCGAACCCGCGCCGGCCAGGATCAACGCGTGCTGGTGCGGCAGAGTGACGGCGGCCAACTGTTCCGGATTGAGGCCATTGAGGAGGTTCATGGCGGCAATTATAGGACCCGGGCGATTCCCGCCAGCCGCGCACCGGATTGGTGCGATGCAACAATCCTTAACAATCTCTGCCAGTCTGGTCTTGATAAGGAACGCCAACGCCCATAGAATACAAATTGCTGCACCGCACCAAGGAGAACAGCATGCACAAATCAGATCATCGCCACTACCCTCATGGCCCGAAGATCCTGCCTTGGCTGGCCCACAAGGCCGGCATCAGCGAACGTCGTGCCGAAGTGCTCTGGCAGGTGGCCCTCAGGCATGCCGGTCACGTCGCCGGCAAGGCGCCATCGTCGGCCTATTGGCAGGCCGCCATGGAGCATCTGCACGAACTGATCGCCGCCGAATCGCGGCGCGAGGATGCCGCATCTTTCGGCTGGCGGCCCTGGTCTCGCAATCTGGCGCAGGTGTGGCTGGCTCGCATCGAGGTGCTGGACGAAATCGCCCTGGCGCCGATTCGCACCTGGCGCATTCTCGGCCAGCCGGGGCCCGCGACACGGAACCCCGCGCACCACCACTAAACGGGCACCTACCTCAGCGGTGTGCCGTCGATGCCCGTACCGGCCTTGAGCCAGCGCGCTGCGGCGCTTGCCTCGTCGGCAGTCGGAAAACCAGCCAGACGCACCTCATAGTTCCAGTCGCCCGACTCGCCGGGGGTGAGTCTGATTCGCGCCGGATAACCGGCGTCGCGCACCCGGTCGTATACCGCCAGGGCCTCGGCCTGGCCGGCGTAGCGGCCAAGCAGCAGACTCCAGCGACCGTCGGCCCGCGCGGCCCCGCCGCCCGGCTGGATGTCGGTTTGCCGCGCCCAGATCGCCAACTGAGCCGGATCGACCGCCGCCACCGGCTTGGCCGGCTGCCCTTTGGGCGCCACGAAGAAACTCAGCGGCTGATCCAGCGCCACCGTGTCGCCGGCATGGCTGACTTCGACCTTGCCTTCAATCAGGCAGACGATGTCGTCCTGGTCGTTGGAACGACCCCAGACATCGGTGCCGCGCACGCCGATGGTGGCCGTGCCGACGCGGATCGTGACGTCACGCCCCTGCACACGGCGCAGCAGGTCGCTGGTGAAGCGGAATGCGCCGGTGGCCACATCCAGCGCGCCACGAAACAAGCGGGCCGGATTCAGGCCGCGGGCGTAGAAGGTCAACCGCGCCGATTCGCCGAGCTTGACGGTGCTGCCATCGGCAAGCTTCAGATGGGCGCGCGCGCCCTCGCCGGTCTTCAGGACATCGCCGTTCCTCACCTCCATGCCCGGTGCGAGGGGCATCGTCTGCTCGCCGCGAGTCAGCCAGCCCGGCATTTGTACCGCCGACACGACGGCCTGGGGAACCGCCCAGGCGGGTGCGGCAAACCAGGTGGCAAGCAGGAACAACAGGGGTGCGGCGCGCATCGGGGAGTCCTCTCGCAAGCGTATAATTCTTGTCTTTGCAAATACTTGGCTGGCCATGCAGGAAAAATACAACCCCGGCGAAATCGAACAGGCCGCCCAGGCCCACTGGCAGTCAACCGAGGCTTTCCGGGCCATCGAGGACTCTGGCCGCCCGAAGTACTACTGCCTGTCGATGTTCCCCTATCCGTCCGGCAAGCTGCACATGGGGCATGTGCGCAACTATACCATCGGCGACGTGCTCACCCGGCAGCACAAGATGCGTGGATTCAACGTCTTGCAGCCGATGGGCTGGGACGCCTTCGGCCTGCCGGCCGAGAACGCCGCCATGCAAAACAAGGTACCGCCAGCGAAGTGGACCTACGACAACATCGCCTACATGAAGAAGCAGCTCCAGTCGCTCGGTTTCGCCATCGACTGGAGCCGTGAGCTGGCCACCTGCCGGCCCGAGTACTACCGCTGGAACCAGTGGCTGTTCCTGCGCATGCTGGAAAAGGGCATCGCCTACAAGAAGACCCAGGTGGTGAACTGGGACCCGGTCGACCAGACCGTGCTGGCCAACGAACAGGTGATCGACGGGCGCGGCTGGCGCACCGGCGCCCTGGTCGAAAAGCGCGAGATCCCGGGCTACTACCTGGCCATCACGCAGTACGCCGACGCGCTGCTCGCCGCGCTCGACACCCTGCCCGGCTGGCCCGAGCGGGTGAAGACCATGCAGGCCAACTGGATCGGCAAGAGCCATGGCGTGCGCTTCGCCTTCCCCTATGAACTGGATGGCAAGCAGGACAAGCTCTGGGTCTATACGACCCGCGCCGACACGATCATGGGCGTCACCTTCGTCGCCGTCGCCGCCGAGCATCCGCTCGCCACGCGCGCCGCGCGGGGCAATGCCCCGCTGGCCGCCTTCATCGAAGAATGCAAGCGCGGCTCGGTGATGGAGGCGGATATCGCCACCATGGAAAAGAAGGGCATGCCAACCGGCATTTTCGTCAGCCACCCGCTGAGCGGCGAGCAAGTCGAAGTCTGGGTCGGCAACTATGTGCTGATGGGCTACGGCGAGGGCGCCGTGATGGCCGTGCCGGCGCACGACGAGCGCGACTTCGCCTTCGCCAAGAAGTACGGCCTGGCCATCAGGCAAGTCATCGATGTGCCCGGCAAGACGTATTCGCTGGACACGTGGCAGGAGTGGTACGCGGACAAATTGAACGGCGTCTGCGTCGGTTCCGGCAAGTATGACGGCCTGGACTACCAGCAGGCCGTCGATCTCATCGCCGCCGACCTCAAGGCGAGGCATCTGGGCGACACACAGGTGCAATACCGCCTGCGCGACTGGGGCATCTCGCGCCAGCGCTACTGGGGTTGCCCGATTCCGCTGATCCACTGCGACACCTGCGGCACGGTCCCGGTGCCGGATGACCAGTTGCCCGTGGTGCTGCCCGAGGACTGCGTACCGGACGGCTCCGGCAACCCGCTGCTCAAGCGCCCGGACTTCCTGAACTGCGCCTGCCCGAAATGCGGCCAGCCGGCCCGTCGCGAAACGGACACGATGGACACCTTCGTCGATTCGTCCTGGTACTACGCGCGCTTCGCCAGCGCCGGCGCCGGCACCATGGTCGACGAACGCGCCGCCTACTGGATGCCGGTCGACCAGTACATCGGCGGCATCGAGCACGCCATCCTGCACCTGCTCTATTCGCGCTTCTGGACCAAGGTGATGCGCACGCTGGGTCTGGTCAGCCACGACGAGCCCTTCGCCAACCTGCTGACGCAGGGCATGGTGCTCAACCACATCTTCTCGCGCCGCACCGACAAGGGCGGCATCGGATACTTCGCGCCCGAGGAAGTCGATCTGGTCCGAGACGAGGGCGGCCACATTACCGGCGCCACCTCGAAGGCCGACGGCGAGCCGGTCGACTACGGCGGCATCGGCACGATGTCCAAGTCGAAGCGCAACGGCGTCGATCCGCAGGCGCTGATCGAGGAATACGGCGCCGACACGGCCCGATTCTTCATGATGTTCGCCAGCCCCCCCGAGCAGACGCTCGAATGGTCGGATTCCGGTGTCGAGGGTGCTTACCGCTTCCTGAAGCGACTGTGGGCATTCGGCCATGCCCTCCAGTCTCGGGTGCCCGGCCAGGATGCCTCGGCGCTGCGCCGCGAGATTCATCTTCTGCTCAAGCAGGCCAATTACGACCTCGGCAAGATGCAGTTCAACACTGTCGCCTCGGCGGCCATGAAGATGCTCAACGCGCTGGAGAAGGCACCCGCCGACCCTCACGCGCGCGAAGGCTTCTCCGTCCTGCTGCGCCTGCTGTCGCCGATTACGCCGCACATCTGCCACGCGCTGTGGCGGGAACTGGGTTTCGGCGCCGACATTCTGGCCGCGCCCTGGCCCGAGCCGCTCGCCGAAGCGCTGGTTCAGGACGAAATCGAACTGGTCCTGCAAATCAACGGCAAGCTGCGCGGCAGCCTCCGGGTACCGGCCGGCGCCGACCGGGCCGCCATCGAAGCAGCGGCGCTCGCCTGTGAATCGGCCGTGAAGCAGATGGAAGGCAGGCCGGCGAAGAAGGTGGTGGTGGTGCCCGGTCGACTCGTGAACATCGTGGTGTAAGCCCATGCGCCCTCTACTCGTCCTCGCCACGTTGTTGCTCTCCGCCTGCGGCTTCCAGTTGCGCGGCGCCTACACGCTGCCCTTCGACACGCTCTACATCGCTCAGCCGGAAGTCAGTGAACTGCGCGCCGTCATCAAGCGCAACGTCGAGGCCTCGACCCAGACGCGCGTCGTCGATGACGCCAAGGCCGCGCAAGCCACTCTGTCGGTGCTGGTCGACGCGCCGGTGAAGAAGATCATGTCGCTCAACTCGGCGGGCCGGGTGCGCGAATACCAGTTGGAACGCAACTTCACCTTCCGGGTTGTCGATGCCAAGGGCCAGGAGTTCCTGCCCACCAGCACCATCCGCATCGCCCGCGAAATGACCTTCGACGACGCGGCGCTGCTCTCCAAGGAAGGCGAAGAAATCCTCCTGTGGCGCGACATCCAGAACGACCTGGTCCAGCAATTGATGCGCCGACTGGCCGCCGCCAAGCGGAAGACCGCGCAGCAGTAAGCCCATGCAATTGCGCCCGGAGCAGCTGGTCGCCTCGCTCGAAAAGCCGCTGGCGCCGCTATATGTCGTACACGGCGACGGCCTGCTGGCCATCGAGGCGTCCGACGCCATCCGCGCCGCCGCCCGGCGGCAGGGCTATGGCGAGCGCGAGGTCCTGATGGTGACGCAATCCTTCCGCTGGGAAGAACTGTTCCTCGCCGCCGGCAACCTCTCGCTGTTCGGCGGCGACAAGTTGATCGACCTGCGCATCCCCTCGGGCAAGCCCGGCCGCGAGGGCGGCGAGGCGCTGGCGCGCTATTGCGCGCAGCCGCCGGCCGGCATCGTCACCCTGATCTCGCTGCCGGAAATGGACTGGCAGGCGAAGAAGGCGGCCTGGTTCGTCAAGCTCGCCGATGCCGGTGTGGCCGTCGAATGTGCCGCCCCACCGCTGCCACAATTGCCGGACTGGATCGCCCAGCGCCTGGCCCGCCAGAAGCAGAAGGCGCCGCGCGAGGCGCTGGCCTTCATCGCCGCCCACGTCGAGGGCAATCTCCTGGCGGCCCACCAGGAGATTCAGAAGCTCGGCCTGCTCTATCCCGAAGGGGAGATCTCGCTGGCCAATGTCGAAAGCGCGGTGCTCAATGTCGCCCGCTACGACATCAATGCCCTGCGCGACGCCCTGCGCACCCGGGACACGGCCCGTTGCGCCCGCACACTGGACGGCCTGCGCGCCGAAGGCGCCGCCCTGCCGCTGGTGCTGTGGGCGCTGGCCAACGAAGCACGCGGCCGGGCCGCCCGTGCGGCCCTCTTGCACGCGGCCCGAATCGACCGCATGATCAAGGGTGTCGCCAAGGGCGACATCTGGGATGAAATGCTGCAACTGGCGTTGCGACTGACAAGGACCGCGTGATGGACGTGAAGCAATACATGGAAGGCGTTGGCAAGGCCGCCCGCGCCGCTTCCCGGGAAATGGCCAAGGCCTCGACCGCCGCCAAGAACGCGGCCCTGCTGGCGATGGCCCGGAACATTCGCGAGCAGACCGATGTCTTGCTGGCGGCCAATGCGGCCGACTTGGCCGAGGCAAAGGCCAACGGCCTCGATGCCGCGCTGCTGGACCGGCTGACCCTGACCGCCAAGGGGGTCGACACCATGGCCCAGGGCCTGGAGCAGGTCGCCGCGCTGGCCGATCCGATCGGCGAGATCACCGACATGAAGCGCCGGCCAACCGGCATCCAGGTCGGCAAGATGCGCGTGCCGCTCGGCGTGGTGGGCATCATCTACGAGGCGCGGCCCAACGTGACGGCCGACGCGGCGGCGCTATGCCTCAAGTCGGGCAACGCGGCGATCCTGCGCGGCGGCAAGGAGGCCATCCGCTGCAACCAGGCCATCGCCGCCTGCGTGCGCACCGGGCTGCAATCCGCCGGCCTGCCGGAAACAGCGGTACAGGTCATCGAAACCACCGACCGGGCGGCGGTCGGCCATCTGGTCGCCATGCCCGAGTACGTGGACGTGATCGTGCCGCGCGGCGGCAAGGGCCTCATCGAGCGCGTCAGCAAGGAAGCGCGGGTGCCGGTGATCAAGCATCTCGACGGCAACTGCCACGTCTATGTCGATGACAGCGCCGATCCGGCCAAGGCGATGCGGATCGTCGAGAATGCCAAGACACAGCGCTACGGCACCTGCAACACCGCCGAATCGCTCTTGGTGGCGCGTTCCGTCGCCGCCGCGCAACTACCCGCGCTGGCCCGGATGCTGACCGCCAAGGGGGTCGAGATTCGCGGCTGCGCCGAAACGCGGGTGCTGGCACCGACGGCCAAGGCGGCAACCGAAGAGGACTACTACGCCGAGTATCTGGCGCCGATCATCTCGGTCAAGGTGGTCGCCGATGTCGGCGAGGCCATCGACCACATCAACAGATATTCGTCCGCGCATACCGAGGCCATCGTCACCGAGAACTACACCCACGCCATGCGCTTCCTGCGCGAGGTGGATTCCAGCTCCGTGATGGTCAATGCCTCGACGCGTTTCGCCGACGGCTTCGAGTATGGTCTGGGCGCCGAGATCGGCATTTCCACCGACAAGTTTCATGCGCGCGGCCCGGTGGGTCTGGAAGGACTGACCAGCCAGAAGTGGATCGTCCTCGGCGACGGCGAAGTACGCGGCTGAGGCCATGACCGCGGCCGCGTTCCGCTGGGACGACCCGCTGCTGCTCGACGAGCAGTTGAGCGAGGACGAGCGCCTGATCCGGAACGCCGCTCGCGACTACTGCCAGGGCCGGCTCGCGCCGCGCATCCTCGACGCCTTCCGCCAGGAGCGGACCGACCCGGCGATCTTCCGCGAAATGGGCGAGATGGGTCTGCTCGGCGCCACCATCCCGGTCGAATACGGCGGCGGCGGCCTCGGCCACGTCTGTTATGGCCTGATCGCCCGGGAGGTGGAACGCGTGGATTCGGGCTTCCGCTCGATGATGAGCGTGCAGTCGTCGCTGGTGATGGTGCCGATCTTCGAGTTCGCCCACGATGCCCTCAAGCGGCGGCTCCTGCCCCCCCTGGCGAATGGGGAACTGATCGGCTGCTTCGGGCTCACCGAGCCCGACCACGGCTCCGATCCGGGCGGCATGGTCAGCCGCGCCCGCCAGGCCGATGGCGGTTATCGCCTCTCGGGCGCCAAGACCTGGATCACCAATTCGCCGATCGCCGACGTCTTCATTGTCTGGGCCAAGGACGATGCCGGCAAGATTCGCGGCTTCGTGCTCGAGAAGGGCATGCGGGGCCTGTCCGCCCCGGCCATCCACGGCAAGATGGGACTGCGCGCCTCCATCACCGGCGAGATCGTCATGGACGACGTCTTCGTCCCGGAGGAAAACGCCTTCCCCGGCGTGAGCGGCCTGAAGGGGCCCTTCACCTGCCTGAACTCCGCCCGCTACGGCATCGCCTGGGGCGCCCTGGGCGCCGCCGAGGACTGCTGGCATCGGGCGCGCCAATACACCCTCGACCGCCAGCAGTTCGGCAGGCCGCTGGCCGCCAACCAGCTCGTGCAGAAGAAGCTCGCCGACATGCAGACGGAGATCGCCCTCGGCCTGCAAGCCTGCCTGCGACTCGGGCGTCTGAAGGAGCAGGGCAAGGACGCGCCCGAGATCACCTCGATGCTGAAGCGCAATTCCTGCGGCAAGGCGCTGGAAATCGCCCGCCTGGCCCGCGACATGCACGGCGGCAACGGTATTTCCGACGAGTACGGGGTGATCCGCCACCTGCTCAACCTGGAAGTCGTGAACACCTACGAGGGCACCCACGACATTCACGCCCTGATCCTCGGCCGAGCCCAGACCGGTATTCCTTCGTTCTAGATCGGGAGATTCGCGATGAGCGCCACAGTCCATCAAGCCGTCATCACCGCGCCCGGCTTCAGCCTGGGTGTCCGCTGCAACGACGACGAAATCACCGGCATCGATTTTCTCGAGCCGTGCGCCGCATCGGCGCCGAGAACGCCGCTGGCCCGGGAAGCGGTGCGCCAGTTGCGCGCCTATCTGGCCGAGCCGGGCTTCGCCTTCGGCCTGCCCCTGGCGGCGGCCGGGACGCCCTTCCAGCGGCGTGTCTGGCAGGCCATCGCGGCCATCCCAACCAGCCAGACGCGCGGCTACGGCGAACTGGCGACCGCCATCGGCAGCGGCCCGCGGGCCGTGGGCAACGCCTGCGGCGCCAACCCTTATCCCGTGGTGGTCCCCTGCCATCGCGTCGTTGCCGCCAGCGGCGGCCTGGGTGGTTTTGCCCGCCATCGGGGCGGTTTCCTGCTCGATGTCAAACGCTGGCTGCTCGCCCATGAGGGAAGCTGACGCGGCGCCGGCCGACGCCGCATTGATCGACGAGTTCGGCGACGCCCTCTGGCTCGCCGACGGCCTGGCGAACAACACGCTTTCGGCCTATCGCAGCGACCTCGCCCTGTTCGCCGCCTGGCTGGCGGAGAGCGGGCGCGGCCTGATGTCGGTCGACGATGTTGCCGTCAATCTGTACCTCGCCCATTTGCACGGACGCGCCGATGGCTTCAAACCGGCCTCGCAACGCCGGCTGCATTCGACGCTGCGCCGCTTCTATCGCTGGCTGCTCGATCAGGGCCGCATCCGCGTCGATCCCCTGCTCAACATCCAGCGTCCCGGCGTCGTCGCCCGTTTTCCCAAGACGCTGTCGGAAAAGAACGTCGAGGACCTGCTGGCGGCGCCGGATGTCGCCACGCCGCGCGGCCTGCGCGATCGCGCCCTGCTGGAGGTGCTCTACGCCACCGGCTTGCGCGTCTCGGAACTGGTCGGGCTGAAGCTGTACGAGTTGAGCCTGGCCGATGGGCTGGTGCGGGTATTCGGCAAGGGCGCCAAGGAGCGGCTGGTGCCGCTCGGCGAACTGGCCGTGGACTGGCTGAAGCAATATCTGCGGGAGGGTCGCCCCGCCCTGCTCAAGGGCGGCGACTCCGATCATGTCTTCGTCACCGGCCGTGCCGGGCGCATTGGCCAAGGCGGCATGACGCGGCAGATGGCCTGGACACTGATCAAGAAGTACGCGCTGCATGCCGGCATCCCGCGCGAACGCATTTCGCCGCATGTGCTGCGTCACGCCTTCGCCACCCATCTGCTCAATCATGGCGCCGACCTGCGGGTGGTGCAGATGCTGCTCGGTCACGCGGACATCTCGACCACCCAGGTCTATACTCATGTGGCACGCGAGCGACTCAAGCAGCTACATGAGATCCACCATCCGCGTGCCTAATTTCCCGAGACGCAGGCCATGAGACCCGATAGTCAAGCGCCGGAAACGCCGGCCACCAAGTTCTTGCAGAAACACCGCATCGCCCACTCGAACCACCTTTACCAGTATGAGGAGCATGGCGGCACGAAAGTGTCGTCGCGCGAGCTCAACGTCCCGGAGCACGCGGTGGTAAAGACGCTGGTGATGGAAGACGAGAACAAGAAGCCGTTGATCGTGCTGATGCATGGCGACCGCAAGGTATCGACCAAGGAGCTGGCGCGGCAGTACGGCTGCAAGAAGATATCCCCCTGCACGCCGGAAGACGCCCACCGGCATACCGGCTACCTGGTCGGCGGCTGCTCGCCATTCGGGACCCGCAAGACGCTGCCGGTCTGCCTGGAGAAAAGCATCCTCGACCTGCCGCTCATCTACATCAATGGCGGCCAGCGCGGCTATTTGGTGGGCGTGCATCCGCACGACATCCTGCGTGTGCTCGCCCCGAAGGTCGTCGAGGCGGGGCTTGCAGCCTAGCCGCCGCGCGACCGCTCGATCTGCACGCCGACGCGCTTGACGCCCTTGGCCACGCCCATCTTGGCGATGGAGATCTTCACCCAGGGGGCGCGGAATTCCTCGAGCATCAGCCCGATCACGTATTCGCCGAGGGTTTCCAGCAGGTTGAAATGCCGCTCGGCGAGCTCCGACCGGATGCGCGAGATCACCACGGCGTAGTCGATGGTCTTGGCGATGTCGTCGTCGCGCGCCGCCTCGTCGGGAACGCCGAAGGTCAGGCTGATGTCCAGCGTCTGCGGCGCGGCCTTTTCCCGCGCGTAGATGCCGACATGCGCATCGACGCGCATTTCCTCGATGAAGATGAAGTCCATGCGGCCCTCGGTTAAAATTGGGCGAATTCTAGGCCAACCCGCATGAACGCGCTCCCCTTCGCCCTGCTCGGCTACCTGCTTGGTTCGCTGCCTTTCGCCATCATCGTCTCGAAGGCCTTCGGACTCGACGATCCTCGCAGCCACGGCTCCGGCAACCCCGGCGCCACCAACGTCCTGCGCACCGGCAACAAGCTGGCCGCCGTGCTGACGCTGCTCGGCGACGCGGCGAAGGGATGGCTGGCCGTCTGGCTGGCTGGCCGACTGGGGGCGGACATCCTCGGTATTGCCGTGGCGGGCGTCGCCGCGTTTCTCGGCCATGTCTTCCCGGTGTTCCTGAAGTTCCGGGGCGGCAAGGGCGTGGCCACGGCGATGGGCGTGCTCGCCGGCCTGTCGGGGGCTCTGGTGGTAGCCGCCGCGGCCACTTGGCTACTCACCGCCCTGCTGACGCGCTATTCGTCGCTGGCGGCCTTGCTGGCCGCGTTGGTGGCGCCCTTTGCCGCTGGCGTATTGATCGGCCGGATCGAGATCACCACCGCCGTCACGCTGATGTCGGCGCTGCTTATCTGGCGGCATCGCGGCAACATCCAGCGGCTGCTCAACGGTACGGAAGGCCGCATTGGCGGCAGGAAGAAGGAGACCACTTCATGAAGATACTATTTCCCGCCGCCGTCGCGGCCTTGTCCTGTCTCCTGTCGATCGTGCCAGCGCAGGCGACGGATCGCCCCATCGGCGGCATCGTCGATGGCCGCTGTGCGCTCTGCCACGGCCCGGAGGGTGAAAGCGCCAGCGCGGTCTATCCGCGCCTGGCCGCCCAGCATCCGGAGTACATGGCCAAACAGCTCCGGGACTTCCGCGACGGCCGACGCAAGAGCGACACCATGAGCGAAATGGCCCGGGATCTGACCGACGGCGAAATTGCCGCCCTGGCGGGGTTCTTCGCCGGCAAGCCCGCCAAGGCGCGCCGACCGGGCGACGCCGACCTGGTGGCGGTGGGCAAGTACATCTACATCAAGGGCAATGCGTTCTCCGGCGTGCCCGCCTGTGCCTCCTGTCACGGCCCGGAGGCCCACGGCACGGTGCAGTTGCCGCGCCTGGCCGGCCAGCACCCCGCCTATGTCGAGACCCAGCTCAGGGAATTCAACAAGCGGGTACGCAACAACGACAACGCGGTGATGCATACCATCGCGGCCAAGCTGACGGAACTCGAGGTCAACGCCGTCTCCGCCTATCTCGGCGGCCTCGAATAGGCGGAAATTCAGTTCGCCACCAGCGTTTCCAGCGGCCAGCGCGGGCGCACACCAAAGGCGCCGTCCGCGGCGCCGCGCTGACCGGCCAGCAGGCGCTGCGCTCCGCAGTAGGCGATCATGGCGCCATTGTCGGTACACAGCGCCAGTTCCGGGTAGTAGACGCGGATGCCGCGGGCCGCCGCGTCGCCATTCAGCCTTTGTCGCAGTCGCTGATTGGCGCCGACGCCGCCCGCCACCACCAGCCGTTCGAGCCGACAATGTCTTGCCGCCGCCAAGGCCTTGGTGGCAAGCACCTCGGCGACCGCTTCCTGAAACTCCCAGGCCAGATCGGCCCGTTCTCGCGACGCCAGAGTCCGACCATGCACCTGGGTCAGAACAGCGGTCTTCAGGCCGGAAAAACTGAACTGGAAGTCGCCGCTCCGGAGCATGGGCCGGGGCAGACGCAGGCCGCTGGGCCCACCCGACGACGCCAATGCCGCCAGTTGCGGTCCACCCGGATAGCCCAGGCCGAGCAGTTTGGCGGTCTTGTCGAAGGCCTCCCCAGCGGCGTCGTCGACCGATTCGCCGAGCAATTCGTAAGTACCCACTCCCGCCACGCGCATCAACTGCGTGTGGCCGCCGGAAACCAGCAGGGCAACGAAGGGGAAGGCCGGCGGGTCGGCGGCCAGCAGGGGCGACAATAGGTGTCCCTCGAGGTGATGCACCGCCAGCGCCGGCACATCGAGCGCGAGCGCGAGCGAGGCGGCGAAACCAGCGCCCACCAGCAGGGCGCCGGCCAGCCCGGGCCCGGCTGTATAGGCGATGCCCTCGATATCCCGCTTGTCCGCGCCGGCCTCGGCGAGCACGGCGCGCAACAGGGGGATGAGGCGCCGAATATGGTCGCGCGAGGCGAGTTCCGGCACCACGCCGCCGTAGGCCTCGTGCATCGCCACCTGGGTATGGACGGCGTGGCCGAGCAGACCGCGATCGGTGTCATATAGCGCGACGCCGGTTTCGTCGCAGGAGGATTCGATGCCCAGGATCAACATGGCGGGCATTCTAGCGTCCGCCGGCAATTGTCTTTGACATCGTTCGGAAAAGCATTAGAATGCCGGCCTTTTCCGCCCTAACCAGGACACATCGCAATGCCCGGTATCCGACTCAAGGAAAACGAACCTTTCGAGGTCGCCATTCGTCGTTTCAAGCGCACCATCGAGAAGGCCGGTACGCTGACCGAACTCCGCTCCCGCGAGTTCTACGAGAAGCCCACTTCCGAGCGCAAGCGCAAGCTCGCCGCGGCGGTCAAGCGCCATCACAAGCGCATCCGCAGCCAGCAGTTGCCGCCCAAGCTCTACTAGTAAGTAACCGCTTGCCGATTACCAGCAAGAACCGCCTCCTGGGCGGTTTTTGTGTTTCCGGATCACCCCTGAGAGAGGCACGTCATGAGCCTGAAAGCTCGCATCACCGAAGACATGAAGACGGCCATGAAGGCCAGGGAAACGGCACGCCTTGGAGCGATACGCCTATTGCTGGCGGCGATGAAGCAAAAGGAAGTTGACGAACGGATCGAACTCGACGATACCGCCATCGTCGGCGTGATCGAGAAGATGCTCAAGCAGCGCAAGGACTCCATCGCCCAGTACGAGGCGGCCAAACGCCAGGATCTGGCCGATGCGGAGAAGTACGAGGTCGAGGTGCTGACGGCCTACATGCCGGCCGGACTGTCGGCCGCCGAAGTCGCCGCCATCGTCGTCGCCGCCGTTGCCGAGTCCGGCGCCCAGGCCATGGCCGACATGGGCAAGGTGATGGCCCTCGTCAAGCCAAAGGTCGCCGGGCGCGCCGACATGGCCGAGGTGTCGAAACTGATCAGGGCGAAGCTCGGCGCATAATCGCGGGGTGATACCCGAGAGCTTCATTCAGGAACTGCTTGCCCGCGTCGACATCGTCGACGTGATCGAGCGTTACGTGCCCCTTAAGAAGGGCGGCGCCAACTTCCAGGCCTGCTGCCCATTCCACTCAGAAAAGACGCCATCCTTCACCGTCAGCCCAAGCAAGCAGTTCTACCACTGCTTCGGTTGCGGTGCCCACGGCAGCGCGCTGGGTTTCCTCATGCAGTATTCCGGCCTCGGCTTCATCGAGGCGGTCGAGGATCTCGCCCACTCGGTTGGCATGCAGGTGCCGCAAGTTGCCGAGCACCGTCAGGCCGAGCGCGCCAAGAAGGCGCCGCTGACCGAGCTCATGGCGCGGGCGGCGCGTTTCTACAAGGACCAATTGAAGTCCTCGCCCAAGGCCATCGATTACCTCAAGGGCCGGGGTCTGACCGGCGAAATCGCCGCCCGCTTCGGCCTCGGCTACGCGCCCGACGAATGGCAGGCTCTGGAGCGGGTCTTCCCCGACTACCAGGATGCGGCGTTGGTGGAATGCGGGCTGGTGATCGAGAACGACCAGGGTCGTCGCTATGACCGCTTCCGCGATCGCATCATGTTTCCCATCCTCGACCAGCGCGGCAATGTCATCGGCTTCGGCGGCCGGGTCCTCGGTCAAGGCGAGCCCAAGTATCTCAACTCACCGGAGACACCGCTGTTCGAAAAAGGGCGCGAGCTGTATGGCCTGACCCAGGCCCGACAGGCGATTCGCGACGAGGATACGGTGATCGTCGTCGAGGGCTACATGGACGTCGTGGCGCTGGCCCAGAGCGGCGTCGGCAACGCCGTGGCGACCCTCGGCACGGCGACGACACCCAACCATGTACACAAGCTGCTGCGCCAGGCGTCCAAGGTGGTGTTCTGCTTCGATGGCGATGCCGCCGGGCGCAAGGCGGCCTGGCGGGCGCTGGAAGCCAGCCTCGAGCAGTTGGGCGACGACAAGTCCGCCGGCTTCCTGTTTCTGCCGCCCGAGCACGATCCGGACAGTTTCGTGCGCGCTGAAGGCGCCGAGGCCTACCGTCAACTGGTCCGGCAGCCGACGACACTGACCGAATTTCTGCTGCGTGCGATCAAATCCGGCCTCGATCTGGCCACGGCCGAGGGCCGTGCCCGGCTTGTCCATGAAGCGAAGCCGCTGTTGCAGAAACTGGCGGCGCCGGTGTTGCGCGTGCAGTTGACCAAGGCCGTGGCCGAGGCGGCGGCACTCACCCAGGCCGAAGTCGAAGGCCAATGCGGCCTCCAGCCACTGTCAAGGGGCCGGCCGGCGCCACCACGGCGCAGCCGCGCCATCGAGATTTCGCAGCTCAAGACGCTGCTGAAGGCCGTGCTGCGCCGTCCTGAACGCGCCGCGCGACTGCCGCTCGAACAAATCACCGCCGAGTCGGCGGAAGGCGCGGTCTTGCACGCCATCGCCAATGCCGTCGAGCACGGCGAACTGCCCACCGGCAACATGGGACAGGTCATCGAGTATTTCCGCGGCAGCCCGCATGAAGCCTTGATCGGCGCGCTGGCGTCGGCGACGACCATGGAAGAAGTCGATGAAGGCGAGGAGGAGATGGTCTTCGAGGACACGCTCGATCGCTTGCGGCGGGCGGAACTGGTTGCCCGGATCGAAGCCCTCAACGCGCGCGCGAAAACAACCCCTCTCTCGACCGACGAACAGCGCCAGCTAGCGGCCCTCCTGGCCAGCAAAGCCAAGAGCGGAGCCCAGGCGAGCCGCTAATCTCTGCTATACTGCCCGGTTTCCCCCTACACTTGGCATCGCCATCGTCCGCTCCGTCGGTCGCGACTGGTGCCCGGGGCCAGATTCCGAGGAATATCGATACCATGCCCAAGGAAACCGCGAAGTCCTCCAAACCGGCCACCAAGGCCAAGGCGCCCGTGAAAGCGCCGGCCAAGGCTGCCGCCAAGAAGGAGGTTGCCAAGCCGCAAGAGGCGAAGCATGCCGCGTCGGTGAAGGCAAAGGCCGTCGAGCATGCCAAGGCCAAGGCGCCGGTGGCCAAGGTTCCGGAAAAAGCCGCCGTCCAGCCCAAGGAACCAATGAAGCCAGCCGCACCGACACCGCCCCCCGTGGCACACCCCGAGGCCAAGCCGGTCGCGGCGAAGAAGGCCGAGCCCAAGGGCAAGAAAGGCAGAACACCGCCGCCGGAGATGCCCCGTGCGCAGGCGCCGGTCGATCTCGAAACCAAGCGCACGCGCCTGAAGAATCTGATCGCGCTCGGCAAGGAGCGCGGCTTCCTCACGTATGCCGAGATCAACGATCACCTGCCCGACGATCTGGTGGACGCCGAGCAGATCGAATCGATCATCTCGACCTTCAACGACATGGGCATCCAGGTGTTCGACGAAGCACCGGCCGCCGATGACATGTTGCTCGCCGAAGCCGCGCCGGCCCAGGTGGACGAGCAGGAAGTCGAGGAAGAGGCTGAGCAGGCGCTGTCCACGGTCGACTCCGAGTTCGGCCGCACCACCGATCCCGTTCGGATGTACATGCGCGAGATGGGTTCGGTGGAGCTGCTCACCCGCGAAGGGGAAATCGAGATCGCCAAGCGCATCGAAGATGGCCTCAAGCACATGGTGATGGCCATTTCGGCCTGCCCGACGACCATTGCCGAGATACTCGAGATCGCCGGCAAGGTGGCTCGCGACGAAATGCGTATCGACGAGCTGGTCGATGGCCTGATCGATCCCAACGCGATCGGTGACGATATCGAGGCACTGGCGGAAGACGAAGAAGCGGCCATCGAAGCGGATGAAGCCGAGGACGAGGACGAAGAAGGCGGCGGCCAGATTTCCGCATCGCTGTTGTTGCTCAAGCAGGACGCGTTGGAGCGTTTTTCCACGATCCATCACCTGTGCGCCAAGATGATGACGGCCCTGGCCAAGAAGGGATCGCAGGACAAAGGCTATCTGCGCATTCAGAAGCAGATCTCCGACGAACTGATGAATATCCGCTTCACGGCCCGCTCCATTGAACGCCTTTGCGACTCGGTGCGCGGCATGGTCGAGGCCGCCCGTAACCACGAGCGCAAGATCCAGCATCTGTGCGTCGAAAAGGCGCATATGCCGCGGCCGCATTTCATCAAGGTGTTCCCGGGCAACGAGACCAACCTCGAGTGGTTGAAGCACGAGGTGCAGTCGAACAAGCCGTACACCGCCCAACTGATGCGTGCCGCGCCGGCAATTCTGGAAGAGCAGCAGAAGCTGATCGACCTTCAGGATCGCATCGGCATTCCGCTCAAGGAACTCAAGGACATCAACAAACAGATGTCCACCGGAGAAGCCAAGGCCCGCCGCGCCAAACGCGAAATGACCGAGGCCAACCTGCGCCTGGTGATTTCCATCGCCAAGAAATACACCAACCGCGGCCTGCAGTTCCTCGACCTGATCCAGGAAGGCAACATCGGCCTGATGAAGGCGGTGGACAAATTCGAATACCGTCGCGGCTACAAGTTCTCGACCTACGCCACGTGGTGGAT
>JBGAQX010000054.1:0-17462 GCA_044220545.1 Rhodocyclaceae bacterium
GTCGACTCCGATCAGCAGCGTGCCGCAGCCGCACTGGCTGGCGGCGGGCGAATGTTCGGCGCCGCAAACCGGGCAGACGCGGACGTACTCGTCGGCTTCGCTCATCGCCAGGACACGGCGTCCATGGTCAGGCCACGCTGGCGGCAGAGGTCTTCGAGCGCCGCCATGTCGCCCCGTTGCGGGATGCCGATGAACCAGAGCCGCCCGCCGTCCGCCGCCATCTGCATGCGCCGCCCTTCTTCGGCCGGCGCCGCCAGATACGCGGCATAGCGCGCCGCGCCCCGGGGCGAGAGCGGTACCAGCGGCTGGTTGGCCGAGCCGCGCCAGACATGGGCCAGCGGCAGGCCATCGACATAGGGTTCCGGGATCAGCGCGTCGAGCAGCGCCAGAATGCCGGCGTGCTTCCGGCGCAGCCTGTCCAGCGGATAGCCGCTGTAGCAGAGGATGTCGAAGTCCCGGCCCGACCGCTGGCGCCAGCCGTGCAGCGCCTTGAGCAGCGCGGTCAACGCCCTGGCCTGATCGAAGGGTTCGCCACCGCTGAGGGTGATGCCGTCCACGCCCTCCGGTGCGACCCGCCGGCACCAGGCGAGCAGCGTGGCCACATCCATTTCACGACTGGCGTCGCTGGCCCAGGTGTCCTGCGAAACGCAGGCCGGACAACGGATGGAACAGCCTTGCAACCAGATGCCGATGCGCTGGCCGGGTCCCAGCACGGTGACCGGGTAGTGGGCCTTGTTGATGGCGATCTTCATGCCAGAGCGATGCTGAACACCTTGTCCTGCTCGACGATATCGGTCACGACGATGCTGCCGCGGCCCTCCAGTTCGGTCTCGAACAGCGCCCGCGCCAGCGGGTTGATGAACACCGATTCGAGGGCGTTGCCGATGCCGCGACCGCCGTTTGAAAGGTCGCGTGTGCAGAGGGCGAGCAGGCGTTCGCGCACGGTGGCGGGGATTTCCAGTGTCAGGCGATGTTCTTCCCGCACGCGCCGCATCACGTTGTTGAGCATGCCAGTGAAGATTTGCCCGGCGACTTCCGGGCCGATGAAGTTGAAGACGACGATGTTGTCGCCGATGCGGTTGAGGATCTCCGGCCGCGACAGGCGGTACTTGAAATGGTCGCCGATGGCGCCGCGCACCCGTGACTCGACAACCTCGTAGGGATCGCCCGGCCGTACGTTCTGGACGCGCTGGCCCGAAGCGTCCTCGACATAGATGCCCAGGTTGGAGGTGAAGACGATGATGGCTTCGGAGAAATAGGCGGTGTCGCCGCGGCCGTCGGTGAGTCGGCCGTCTTCGAGGATCTGCAGGAACTTGTCGAGGATACGCGGGTGGGCCTTCTCGACTTCGTCGAACAGGATCAGCGAGAAGGGCTTTTCTCGCACCGCGCCGGTCAGTTCGCCGCCGGCGTCGAAGCCGATGTAGCCGGGCGGTGCGCCGAGCAGCCTTGCCCCCGTGTGTTCCTCGGCGAACTCGCTCATGTCGAAGCGGATGTAGGCGCGCTCGTCGCCGAAGATCAGTTGGGTCAGCGTCTTGGCCAGTTCGGTCTTGCCGACACCAGTGGGGCCGGCAAAGAACAGCACGCCGCGCGGTCGGCCACCGCCGGCCCGGGCCTGGGCGCCGGTGAGGCCCATCACCGAGCGCATCAGGATGTCGACCGCCTTGGTGGTGGCCTGGTGCTGGCCCTTGACGCGCTCTTCCAGAGCGGCGCGCGCCTGGCGGATCTTGTCGCGCAGGTAGTCGCGCCGCCAGGGGTTGTCGAGCGCGCCGACCTTGTAGCAACGCACCGCGTCTTCGACCGCGGCGAGCGTGATGTTCTGTCGGCGGGCCAGTTGCGCCACGTCGGCCATGCCCGCCAAGGTCAGGCCGTCGGTGCTGTCGGCGAATCGGCGGGCGAATTCCGCGCGGGCCGCCTCGGCGGCCTCGGCGTGGCCGGGAAAGAGCAGCGCCAGTTGTCGGGCGGCCTCGGCGCGCATTTCGTAGTCCGGCCGGCCGATGGTCAGCGTGGCGATGCGTTCGGAATCGAGGGCGAACCACGAGGGTAGGTCTTGCGGCCGATTGACCAGCCAGAGGATGGGATTGAACAGCGGCGCGGGGTTCGCCGAATTCGAGCCGGCGCCTTCCTCCTTCGGCACCACCGGGTTGGCGGCCAGGGAGAGCTTCTCGGCGGCGACGAAGAAGCGGTGCTCGCCGCCATCCAGGTGGTCGGCGGCGCGGGCGAGGCGCGAGGCGAAATCGAGCAGCAGCGCGCAGCGCGCGTCGCGGCAGCCGGTCAGGCGCTTCATCAGCGTGGCCAGCGATTCCAGCCCGACTGGCATGACGCCATCCTGGAGCTTGAGTTCGAACAGGCGCGTCGCCAGTTCGACGGCGGCCGGCTCGTTGGGATAGACGCGCAGGCCGTCGGCCGGGTCGTGGACCAGCAGGAAGCGATAGCCCTGGCGCCTGAGGTATTCCCACAGGCCGCGCAGCAGGGGCACCAAGGTGGCGCCACCGTCGGCCAGTGGCAGCAGGACGCTGTCGCGAATATTGCCGGCGACGATGTACTGCGAACGGATCGGCAGCAGCCGATCCAGGTCTTTCAGCCAGCGCGGCGCGGTGTCGGTCATGATCTGTGCATTGTCCTCGGCGCGGTGGCGGGGCGCTCCCGCTCCTGTTGGTCGTCGGCGAAGCGCGGCAGGCCATCGGCATCGACCACCTGCACCGGCACTTGGCCGGCGCCGAGCATGCGCGTCACATCGACGGCGATGCCGCGTGTCGCCAGGGTTTCCTTGAGGCGCGGGAATTCCGCGCACCAGCGTTCCTCGGCGAGCATGTCCTCGTGTCCGCGATCCTCGCCGGCCGTGCCGGCGCGCACGACATTGAAATTGAGCGCGCCACGTGCGGCATCGACCCGCAGGCGGACGAAGTAGTCGTTCCAGCCGGCCTTCTGGAAATGAACGAGTCCGCCCTCGACGAACAGCGTCTCACCGATGCCGTCCACCTCGTAGCCGAGATCGCGCAACGACTCCTCCAGTACGCGGGCGGCCGCCTCGGCGGCGGTGGCTTCGACGTGGCGGGCGACGCGCAGGCGCAGTTCCGTGGCCAGGGCCGCCGCCCGCTCGTCGGACAAGGTGCGCATCAGCTCGGCGACCAGGACTTCGATCTCTTCGGGCAGCGCGGTGGTTTCCGCCAGCGCCGCGCGAGCCAGGATGCGTTCCACATCGGCCTGTCGCGCGGCCACCACGGCCGGCGGCACGTGGCGAGCCAGCCGGGCCTGCGCGGCGAAGGCCGTCAGTTGTTCGGCGATGCTCGGCGCCGTGGCGACAATTGCCACGATTGCGGCGAGATCCGCGGCGGGCAAGGAGGCCACCCGCGATGACAACGCGCTCACCATTCCGGCCAGTACGCTGGTTTCGCTACGCAGTGCTTCGAGATAGGCGACCAGCGCCGCGCCATCCGCCCCGGCCGGACGCGCAGCCAGTGTCGAATCAGCCGGGATGACCTCGCCGAGCTGGTCGGCCAGGGCTTGGCGGGCGACCGTCAGGCGCCGCAGCCGGGCTTCTTCGCGGGTGACTTCGTCGTCCAGGGCATGCCGCGCCGCCAACATGGCCGCGCGCCGTTGCTGACCTTCGGCTGTGCGCTGATCGCGCAATTCCGCCTGGCGGGCATCCTCGGCGGCATAGCCCTCGGCAATGGCGGCCGCCGCCCGCATCGCTTCATAGGCAACGAGGAGGCCGGCATCCAGTCCAAAGGTGGCAGCGGTGGGGCCGCTCATGATCGCGGTCGCAAGAATAGGACCGATGGATTCTAATCGAAGGTCCGCCGTGGCATGGCCGCCGACAGGATGCCGCTTACTGCACGGTCCGGTTTGCCCTTCGGTAGTGCAGCAGGCGTCCCCGGTAGGGGCTGCCGTCGTGGAGCGGCGCGTCGATCGTGGTTTCGGTGAGCGCGAAACCCCGCAGCGCCATCTGGCGATGGAAGGCGCCGCGGTTGCCGCGGTTCGGATCGATGATGAGCACTTCGGCGCGGGGTGCGGCATGCAGTTCGAGAAACGCCGCCAGTTGGGCGGGTTGGCCGCGTTCGTAGAGCACGTCGCTGCCGACGATCAGGTCGAATTCGCCGAGCAGCGGATTGTCGCGTCCCCAGTTGCCGCAGCGATATTTCAGGTCGGCCAGCCCGTTGAGCAGCAGGTTGGCGCGCAGGAAGGATTCGGCGAGCGGGTGGCAGTCGCTGGCCGTGATGTCGCCGAGCCGGCGATGGATCACCATGCTGGCGAGGGCCAGACCGCAGCCGATCTCCAGCACGCGGCGGTCGCCCAGTTCCCAGGTTTGCATCAGGTCGGCGAGTTTTTGCGCCGAGGGCCAAACCTGGCCGAACAGCGGCCAGCAGGCCGGGGATATGCCGGCGGCTTCCGCCTCGCCGAGTGGGTCGGCGTATTGCTGGCGGTCGAGCAGGGAACGAACTTCCAGGTCGTCACCCTTGGCGACGGCGACCTGCTGGAACTTCACCTCATAGCCTGGCAAGGTCCGTTCCAGCGTCTGGGCCGGTTAGTGCTTGCGACGCTGTGTCGGCGTGGTGGGTGCGCGGCCTTCGATATGACGGAAGGTGATGCGGCCCTTGCTCAAGTCGTAGGGGGACAGTTCGAGGGATACTTTGTCGCCGGCGAGGATGCGGATATGGTGCTTGCGCATCTTGCCCGCCGTGTAGGCGATCAGGTCATGACCGTTTTCGAGGGTGACGCGAAAGCGCGAGTCAGGCAAGACCTCCATGACCACGCCGTTCATTTCGAGTAGTGCTTCCTTGGCCATGGCCACGTCTCCTGGGGAAAGTCGGAAAGAAAAAGCCCGGCAAGCACCGGGCTGTTCCGGCAGAGCCGAGACCGGTCAGTCGGCGCCGCGAATGTTCGACGCCTGCTGGCCCTTGGGGCCGGCGGTGATGTCGAAGCTGACGCGTTGACCTTCCTTGAGGGTCTTGAAACCCTGGCCTTGAATCGCGGAGAAATGGGCGAAGAGATCATCGCCGCCGTTTTCCGGCGTGATGAAGCCAAAACCCTTGGAATCGTTGAACCACTTCACAGTACCTGTTGCCATGTCTTGAATATCCTGAAATAACCAAAAAAGGGGATAGCCCCCGGTGGGGCGAAGGTCAAGACGGCGGGGTGATGAAGGGAGAAATACCGCGGAACCGCGGGTACCGAACCAGACAACAACAGCACTTCTTGAAGATCGCAGCCCACGACTATGCACGGTATCGACATGAATTGCAAACGAAATGTTCTTGCAAGGCAAGGTTTCGCGCCACCCTGGCCTCGCTGGGCGGGGCGGATGCGACACTAAGCGGGCGACCGCCCGCGGCGCAAGTGGAGGCGGGCCCGGCCGATGGCGGTAGCTGCGCGCTCCCGCGCGGAACCGGCTGGCAGTGCCAGGACGCTGAGCAGCCCGCGGTCTTGCAGCAGCCCGCGCGCGTCCTGGGCGAGGTCGAGGCGCAGCGCCGGATCGGTCGAGTCGGTGCGGATCAGCAGCAGAAAGGATTGCCAGCCGGGCGACCGGGCCGAGACCCGCCGGACCAGGTAGGCACGCCGCACGCCGGTGTGCTTGGCGACCAGCTTGGCCAGCTTGTACCTGGCGATGGGATCCAGTCCCGGGCTGGTCCAGCCATCGCCCTCCGGATCGCGTTCGGCTTCCTGCTCGATAGCCCGGGCCGCTTGCCGCAGGCTGGTGGCGCGCGCCGTCGCGCGGTGCGCGATTTCGTCCTGGCCTGTTTCGGTGGCGAAATCCAGCAGAAGTGAGGCCGCCGCCAGGCCAACCTCGTTGTCCTGGTCGAGGATTGCCAACAGGTAGCCGGCGCCTTCGATACTGCCCTGTTCCATCAGCAGGCGTCCGAGCGCCAGCATCGCCGGGGGATAGACCGTCTCCTCGGCCAATAGATCCAGATAGAGATCGAGCGGATTCCAGTCCGGGCAGTAGGCTTCCACCAGGCTGGCCAGTTCCAGCCGGCGCAGCGGGTGTTGATCCCGGCCCCGCTCGGCCAGTTTGGCGATGCGGCGCCGTGCCCACTGAACTTCCCGGTGGTGGCGCTGCCAGTCGTGGCCATGCTCGTTCCACCAGGCTTGGTCAAGGGCGGCGGCGAGACTGGGCACGGCGCTCTCCAGGTAGGCCTCGGCGGCGGATGTGTTGTCGCCAGGCTCGGGCCAGTGCTCGGTGGTGAGCCTGGCCATCCGGGCGCGGATGGATGGATGGGTCGGCGCATCCTCGTCGGTGGCGGCCTCGGCGAGGGCCGCCAGAGACTTGCCGGAGTCATAGCCGACCAGGAAGGCGGATGCCATGTGCCGATAGGGCAACATGCTGGGCCGCTGCCGGTGATAGACCTGGGCGTGAATCTTCGGCAGGAAGTCCCGGGCCAGGAAGTGTTCCTTCAGGGCCATCGCGGACAACGCCTCGGCGAGCGGCTTGCCTCCCACGGCGCCGGCGGCCAGGGCGTCGGCTTCGAACTCCTCGGCTCGCGACAGGCGCAGGCCATCGGTCAGGTAGCGGCGGTCGGCGGCGCTCAGCGCCCAGGCCATGGCTCGCCCCATGGGGGTGTGGTCCAGGTCGATGCGGTCGAGAACCCGGTACCACCAGGCGCGCAGGTGGCTGGCCCAGGCGCCGGGGCCGGTCCGTTGCAGCACCAGATGACCGATCTCGTGGGACAGGATCGCGTCGCATTGTCGTGGCGTGACGCCCAGCAGCAGCGGCAGGCCGATCTGTAGCGTCAGGCCGCGCGGTCGCGGGGCGATCGAAGCGTTCATCTCGCCGGTGACGTTGACCGCCAGCGCCTGCCGGATGCCCAAATGCGCCCGCAGGCTGTCGAGCAAGGCATGCAGCGCCGGAGCGTCCTGCCGTGCCAGGGGAATACCCTGGGGGACAGGTAGAGGCACCCAAAGCCAACGTGCGATCTTGCCGCCGGCCGCCGCCGCAGCCAGTGCAAGCGCCGTGCGCAGCGCCAGCCAGGCCGGGCCGTCGGCCCAGGCGCCGCCGGCCCACCCCAGCGCCCGGCACAGCAGCCACGCAGCGGCCAGTAACAGTAGCAGCAGGGCGCCGCCGCCCGCCAGCGCTTGTGCCGTCAGGGACCAACGCAAGGCATTGCTGGCCGTGGCGCCGGCGTTGGCCACGGGGCCTTGCGGCGTGGCGTGGGTCGTCGTTGGGCTCGGGGGCGTGGTCACGACGAGTGGACGGTCAGCCGCCTTGCAGTACCAGCCCGGCGTGTTCGCGCATCGGGTGGAACTCGATCTTCGGCCAGCGCTCCTGGGTCAGTTCCAGATCGTAACGGGAGGACATCAGATAGGCGCTGGTGTCGGCGGCGTCGAGGGCCAGCCGGGAACCGTTGGCGGCCAGGAAGCGGCGCAGCTCGGTTTCATCGTCGCAGCTGACCCAGCGGGCGCCGGCGTAGTTGGCGGGCGCCATGCGCACGTCGACGCCGTATTCCGTCTTCAGGCGGTGCGCCACTACTTCGAATTGCAGTTGGCCGACCGCGCCGAGCAGCATCAGGCTGCCGGCCACAGGCCGGAACACCTGGATGGCGCCCTCTTCGCCCAGCTCCTGCAAGCCCTTGGCGAGCTGCTTGCCGCGCATCGGGTCGGCCAGCTCGACGGTGCGGAACATCTCCGGGGCGAAGAAAGGCAGGCCGGTGTATTGCAGCGCTTCGCCGCCGGTGACTGTGTCGCCAAGCTGCAAGCCGCCGTGAGTGATGATGCCGATGATGTCTCCCGCATAGGCTTCCTCGACCCGGTCGCGCCGCTGCGACAGGAAGGTCACCACGCCGGTCGGGCGAAGCTCCTTGGCGGTACGGCGCACCTTGAGGCGCATGCCGCGCTCGAACTTGCCGGAGCAGACGCGCAGGAAGGCGATGCGGTCGCGGTGCGATGGGTCCATGTTGGCCTGGATCTTGAACACGACACCGGAGAATTGTTCTTCCTCCGGATGCACCTCGCGCGACACCGCCTGGCGTGGCGACGGCGAAGGGGCCAGGTCGACCAGCGCGTCGAGCACTTCCTGTACGCCGAAGTTGTTGATGGCCGAGCCGAAGAACACCGGCGTCTGATGGGCGGCGAGGAAGGCGGCGCGCTCGAAGGGGTGAGCGGCGTGCCGCACCAGATCGATCTCGTGGTGGGCCGTCTCGTATTCGGCGCCGAAGCGCGAGGCCAGCACCCGCGGATCGGTGACGACCTCGTCTTCTTCGCCGATCCGGTCGGCGCCGGGTCGGAATACGCGCATGCGGTCGGTGCGCAGATCGTAGATGCCGTGGAAGTTCTTGCCCTGGCCGATCGGCCAGGTCAGCGGCGCGCAGGGCATGCCCAGGGTGCGCTCGATCTCGTCCAGGAGGTCCAGCGGATCGCGCACTTCGCGGTCCAGCTTGTTGATGAAGGTGAGGATGGGTGTGTTGCGCGCGCGGCAGACCTCGATCAGCCGCAGGGTCTGCGCCTCGACGCCGTTGGCCGCGTCGATGACCATCAGCGCGGCGTCCACGGCCGTCAGCACCCGATAGGTGTCCTCGGAAAAGTCCTGGTGGCCGGGGGTGTCGAGCAGGTTGATGACGCAGTCGCGGTACTCCATCTGCATTACCGAGCTGGCCACCGAAATGCCGCGCTGCTTCTCGATTTCCATCCAGTCCGAAGTGGCGTGGCGCGAAGCCTTGCGCGCCTTGACGCTGCCGGCGATCTGGATCGCGCCGGCGAACAGCAGCAGCTTTTCCGTCAGCGTGGTCTTGCCCGCGTCAGGGTGGGAAATGATGGCGAAGGTGCGCCGGCGGGCGACTTCGTCGGTGATGGTGACGGGCTGGGACATGGCGATGCTCTGAGGCGACAAGCGCGGAGGGCGGCGATTATCTCCCGCCACCCGTCGCCGGAGCAAGGCCGCGTGTTACGCCTGGGCGAGGCAACCGGCCGGCCGGTTGCCGGCCACCCGCCTGTCGCGCACGCGCAGCGGCCGGCCGATGATCGCCGAGGCGCGGGCCGCGGCGGCCCGGACGGTCGCATCGTCGCCGAAAGGTCCGGCCAGGCAGTCGTCGAAATGCCGCAGCGCCTCGCTGGTGGCGCCGTCGGCAAGGAGCGTCTCGGCGAGCCGCAGGCGGTTGTGCAGGCTGGGTACCTCGGCGTAGTCGAGTGATGCTTGTTCCTGGCGAACCGACTTGGGCGGCGGGCGCCGGGTGGCCGCGGCCAGCCGACGCACGCGCTCCTCGAAGCGCGCTTCCGGCAGATAGACGGCCAGCAGGTAGTAGAGATTGGCGAGCAGGGGGAGCAGGAACAGCGCCGGCAGCCAGTAGAGGCTGCGGCGGCTATGCAGGACGTGCAGGGAAAGGAACACGGCCGCCGTGAAATGAACGATCAGTCCGGTAAGTACCATGGTCGACTCCTGAAAACATTTCGGGTACGGACAGCGCGGTATCGGGTATTGCGGTCGCCGTTGCCGTTGGTGTCCAAGATACGGGTCGGCGGCCGCGCCGCCTATGGCCCGTTCGGCTCCCGTCGTGCGACTTTTTCCACATTTTCGTGCCGACCACGGTGGGGGAAACCGGCACGCCGGCCTTCAGTCGAGCAGTTCGGTGATCCGGGCGCGTGCCGTGGCGCTCATCCAGTCCAGTTCGCCGACCACCACCCAGCGAACCTTGCCATCCTTGTCGACCAGATAGCTGGCCGGCAGTACCCGCGCCCGCCAGGCCTTGGCGGTGGCTTCGTCACGGTCGCGCAGCACGGGAAAGCCGAGCGGCACCTTGTCGAGAAACCTCTCCACGCGCGAGAGCGGCTCGGCGAGGTTCACCGCGAGGATCTCGAAAGGCTGCCCGGCCAGCGAGGCCCGCAACCGATCCATCGACGGCATCTCCTCGCGACAGGGTTCGCACCAGGTTGCCCAGAAGTTGACCAGCACCACCCGGCCGCGATAGTCCGCCAGACGGTGCGTGCGACCTTGCAAGTCCTGCAGCTCGAGTGCCGGGGTCGGGTCGCCGGACCAGGGTCTGAAATCGGCGGCGCAGACGGTGGCCGCCCATGTCAGCGCCGCCATCGCCACCGCCCGCCTGAATCCTGGTGCCGCCTTTGGCATCAGGCCGTCAGTTCCCGCGCCATGATGGTGTAGCGAATACTGTCGGGATCGAGCTGATCGCGCATTTCGCCCCCCGATTCAGCGTTGATGTACATGAGGTAGGGCAGCTTCGGCCCGCTGGCATGCGGCAGCTTGATGTCGTGACCGACGTTGTAGGCCAGCCAGTTCATCTCCCAGCCGCCGAACAGTCGCTTGCGCGCGGCTTCCACCTTGGCGTCGTCGAGCGCCAGCTTGCCCGGTGGCTCTTCCAGCACGACCTTGCGCACGTCGGCCGGATCGACCGGCACCCAGCCAAAGCCATCGGCAAAGAACTCGGCCCGACAGTGCTGCGCCTTGCTGACGTTGGCCGTGCCGGCACCGAGGCTCTTGTAGCCGAGCTGGGAGGGCGCCACGCGCACGCCATACACGTCGCGGGCCGGGACCCCGACGGAGCGCGCCAGGCCGACGAAGATGGCGTTCAGATCGCCGCACTTGCCGCCCAGGTTGCCCGTTTCGAGCATGCTCTTGATGTCCCCCCAGCCACAGCCGCGTGTTTTCGGATCGCGGAAGGTGTTGGCGACCACCCACTCGTAAATCGCCCGTGCCTTGTCGACGTCCGTCCGCGCCCCCCGGGTTACTTCCAGGGCAGTCGTCCTGACGATTCCGTCGGTCGGGATCAGTTCGGTGGCCGATGTGTAGAGCGCGCGCTCGGCGGTACCGAGTTTCGTGGCTCCGGGGTTCGGCGCCGAGAAATCGGTGGCCCGGTCGCGCGTCATGAAGCGGCTGGTGACTTCCACCATGGGTGCGGCCTCGCCCTCGCGCCAATCGGCATAAAGCATGGTCGCACCGTAGAGGCTATCGGCCAGCGCCAGCGAGGTCTTGGTATTACCCGACCAGGTACTACCGAGCGGGCGGAACCAGTCGGTCTCGAAGGCCAGCGGCAAGGGCACCCAGGCGCGCGAAACCGCCTTCGGATTCAGAATCTCGACGCGGGTAGTCACTTCGAAGCTGCGCCACGGCGCGGCCGCCAGCGCGGTGCGCCACGGCAACAAGGTCGTGGCCGTGGCGCCGGCCGTCAAAGCGAGAAAGTCTCTGCGGTCCATGATGTCTCCTTCTTCTGTCGGCAGGGGATCGAATCGCGCGGCAACGGCAAGAGCCACGTGGCAGGGAAAGGCAATACTAAGTCATTATTTCCGAGAAAAATACTACACTATAAGCAATGCCAGTGGCCGAGATGGCCATTCCGGGTGACTACGATGCGTAGCCGACAATGGATACTGCGAGATCTGGCTTGGTCGCCAGCATCGAGACCTTCTTCACACCATGCCGTGCATGAATATCTCTTCACGGCCGCCTTGAATAACTTGTCGCCATGGTGTCGGAACTTCTTACATGTCTTGGCGAACAATACGCAAGAAATTGCTAAGAAATTGACTATCAACACTTTTCTGTATGGGCTTGAAAGTTGCTTCAAGGCGGTTGCTTCTCTAAAACCTCAACAACAAACCGCGTCCGCCCGCCAAGGAGATCAAAATGTCGATTAAGAAACTTAACAAGAGCGCAATTCTGGCAGCCGTCCTTGTTGCGGCAGCGTCTGGTACCCAAGCCGCAACACTCAACTTCACAGAGGTCGGTGCGTCGGGGATCGTTCCCGCCACTGTGATCAATCTCTCGAACGCGACGCTGACTTCTTTTGGCGACGACATGTACATTGGTGCTCCCGGGGCCTACGGCGAAACCAATGGTCTGGGCATCGTCTGTGCATCGCCAGCGGGCAACAATGGCTGCGAAGAGGACTTGCAGATCAGTTTTGTTTCATCCGTCATGAATCTGATGTTCGAGAGTTTCGGCGCATCATCGGGTGACAGCGTAACGGTCTCGGCTTTCTCGGGCGCCACCCTTTTGGGTAGCCTCGTCGTGACAACCGATACTTCGATCGACTTCTCGGCTTTTGGCGCTATCGACCGGTTGTCCTTCATTGACAACAGCACTGCCGCTGGTATCGGCTGGGGCGATTTTTCGTTCAACACCAGTGCCGTCCCGGAACCGGGTTCTTTTGCCCTGCTTGGTCTTGCCCTTGGCGGTCTTGGCTTCATGGGTCGGCGCAAGCGGAGCTAAGCAAGACTTTCTCGACAACCATCAATAACAAAAATCCCCGGCCAAGCGCCGGGGATTTTTGTTTCCAGGGTTCGCGTGTCTGGAATTGCGGCCCTGAAAGCCATGCTGGCTGGTGTCCTAGTCGTCACTATGGGCCACTGCTATCATGACGCCACCCTAAACCTGCCGGGAGATCGTCATGGCCCTGATGGATTTCATCAAGAAGCAGTTCATCGACATCATCACTTGGACGGAAGACGCGGCCGAGGGCGAGACCATGGCCTGGCGCTTCCCGATGGCGGACTTCGAAATCCAGTATGGCGCCTCGCTCACCGTGCGCGAATCACAGATGGCGCTGTTCATCAACGAAGGCAAGGTGGCCGACGTGTTCGCGCCGGGAATGTACAAGCTCACCACCCAGACCCTGCCGGTACTCACCTACCTGAAGAACTGGGACAAGCTGTTCGAGTCGCCCTTCAAGTCCGATGTCTATTTCTTCAGTACCCGGCAACGTCTTGATCGCAAGTGGGGCACGTCGAACCCGATCACCATCCGCGATACTGACTTCGGCATCGTCCGGCTGCGTGCCTTCGGCATTTATGCCTACCATCTGGTCGATCCCAAGCTCTTCCACATGGCGGTCTCCGGCACCTTCGAGCGCTACACCACCGAGCAGCTCGAAAGCCAGCTGCGCAATCTGATCATCGGCCACATCTCGGACATCTTTGGCGAGTCGGGCACGCCCTTCATCGACATGGCCGGCAACCAGCTCGAATTCGGCAACGAGCTGAAGAAGCTGATGGACCCGTTCTTCCGCGAATACGGTCTGGCGCTGGATAGTCTGGTGGTGCAGAACATCTCGCTGCCAGAGGAATTGCAGGCGATGCTCGACAAGCGCATCGGTGTGAACATGATGGGCGGCATGCAGGCCTACACGCAGTTCCAGACCGCCGAGGCGATTCCGCTGGCGGCGCAGAACGAGGGTGGTCTGGCCGGCATCGGTGCCGGCGTCGGTGTCGGCTTCGGCATTGGCCAGCAGATCGCCGGCAGCATGGCGCAGTCGCTCGGCCAGCCGGCTCAGCCAGCCGGTATGCCGGCGGCAACGCCCGCCGCGCCGGTTTCGCCCGACGAGGTGGTGGCGACCATCGAGAAGCTGCATGGCCTGGTCGGCAAGGGCATCCTGAGCCAGGCCGAATTCGAGGCCAAGAAGGCCGAGCTGCTCAAGAAGCTGGTCTAAACGGGGCTGGCGGCGAACATGGCGCAGACCGCCCGTTGCCCGTCCTGCGGCGCGCCGGTCGAGTTCAAGTCGGCCGCCTCGATTCTGGCGGTCTGCGACTATTGCCAGAGCACCCTGATCCGCCACGGCGAGGATCTGGAAAACCTCGGCAAGATGGCGGCCCTGATCGAGGACCGAAGCCCCTTGCAACGCGGCGCCGAGGGGCGCTGGCGCGGCCGGCATTTTGGCTTGATCGGCCGCATCCAGCTCAAGTACGAGCAGGGCCTGTGGAACGAGTGGCACCTGCTTTTCGACGACGGCAAGAGCGGCTGGCTGTCGGAAGCCGGTGGCGAGTATGTGATCTCCGAGCCGCAATGGCTGGCAGAGAGTCTGCCCCGCTTCGAGGAGCTGCAACCCGACACGCGTCATTTGATCGACGGCCGTGCCTACACGGTAAGCAACGTCGAGACCGCCGAGTGTGTGGCCGGCGAGGGCGAGTTGCCCTTCAAGGTGGGTGCCGGCTACCCGGCGCCGGTGGCCGACCTGCGCGACGAGCAGGGCCGCTTCGCCACGCTGGATTACAGCGACGACCCGACCAAGCCGCTGCTGTTCGTCGGCGAAAGCGTGGACTTCAAGAGCCTGGCCTGGGCCAACCTGCGCCAGGGGGTGCCGCTGCCGATGGTAACGGTCAAGACGCGGGCCTTCAACTGCCCGTCCTGCGGCGCACCGCTGAAGGTGGCGCACGAGAACATCGAGACGGTCGGTTGCGGCAGTTGCGGCGCGTTGCTCGATCCCGCTGACGAGCGGATCAAGATACTCGCCACCGCCAAGCGCAAGCAAAAAGTGGCGCCACTACTGGAGTTGGGCAGCAAGGGCAGCCTGCGCGGCGAGCTGCTGGAAGTGATCGGCTTCATGCGCCGGCGCATGCAGGCCGATGGTATTGACTACTTCTGGAGCGAATACCTGTTGCTGGGGCCGGAGAACCGGCAGCGCTGGCTCACCGAATCCGACGGTCATTGGAACCTGGCGCGGGTGCTGCCCCGCGCGGTAAAGGCCGTCGGAGGCATGATTTACGAGGACGGCCGCCAATACAAGCACTTCCAGAGCTACCCCGCTCACGTGGATTACGTCATCGGCGAGTTTCCGTGGCGGGTGACCTTCGACGAGGTGGCCCAGGTGGAAGACTATGTGGCGCCGCCCTTCATGCTTTCCAAGGAGCGTAGCGCCAAGGAAGTCACCTGGACGCTGGGCGAATACATCGATACCGACGAAGTGCAGGAAGCCTTCAAACCCACGGTGCCGCTGCGCCGGCCCTCGGGCGTCTACGCCAACCAGCCGAATCCCTACGAGGAGCGCCACCGGGGCGTCTGCCGGCGTTTCTGGCAGTTCGCCGGCCTCGCCCTGGCCGTCCATTTCCTGCTGCTGATCTTCGGCCCCGGCGGCAAGGTGCTGACCCAGCCGATGACCTTCACGCCCGATGACGACGAACCGCGCCTGACCTCGGAGTTTGTCCTCGACGGCAAGACCAATCGACTGGAGCTGATTCACGACACGTCGGTGGATAACAACTGGGTGGGGCTGAACGCCACGCTGGTAAACAAGGACACCGGCGAAAACTGGCAGGCCGCCCGCGAGGTAAGCCACTACAGCGGTGTCGACGGTGGCGAGTCGTGGTCCGAGGGGTCGCATAGTCACGAAGTGGTATTCGCCGACCTGCCCCCGGGCCACTACCTGCTGGCCATCGAGTCGGACATGGACGACGGCAGCCCGCCGGTCAACGACCGGCTGACCATCGCCCGCGCCGGGCCGCGCTGGTCGTCGCTGGTTCTGGTCATCCTGTTTCTGGTGGCCTTCCCGATTTACACCCGCATCCGCAAGGGCGGCTTCGAGGTCAGGCGGTGGGCCGAGAGTGATCACCCGATTGTCACCACCGACAGTGACGGAGATGACGATTGATGTTTCCCCGCCTCTATTTCGTCATCGCCGCGCTGGCGCTCAGTTTCTTCAGCTACCACCAGTACCGTGGCACCGGTCTGTTCGATGACACCGGCACCAGCCACTCGCGCGGCCTCGCGGGCCGTAGCACCTTCCACAAGTAAAGGAGCGCCCAGATGAACTTCTTCGACCCCAAGATCCTGTTCAACTCCCTCGTCTATTCCATACTCGGCGTGGTCGTCTTCTGGGTGTCCTTCGTGATCGTGGACAAGCTGACGCCCTACGAACTGTGGCGGGAAATCGTCGAACGCAAGAATCAGCCGCTGGCCATCGTCGTCGCCGCCATGTGCCTGGGCATCGCCATCATCGTTGCGGCGGCGATACATGGTTAGTAGTGCCTACATATTGTGTCTATAATGACCATCAAGATAGATATGAATGGAGGTGCGCCATGAGCTGGAACATCGCCCAAGCCAAACAGAAGTTTTCCGAAGTGGTGCGCCTGACCGCCGAGGAACCGCAGGTCATCTACAACCGCGATCAAGCGGTCGCCGTGCTGGTGGATGCCAAGGAATACGCCGCCTTCGAGGCATGGCGCCAACAGTCCGTGCCAAGGACTCTCGGGGAAGAGTTTGCCGAACTGCGCCGGATTGCCGCCGAGGAGAACTACGAATTCGAGGTACCACCCCGAGGCCCCGACCGACCGAACGCTTTCCTGGAGATGTTGGAACAGGAAGACCGTGCTGCTTGATACCAACGTGGTCAGCGAACTGTGCCGCCGCCAGCCGGATGCCGGCGTGCTCGCCTGGGCCGCAACGACTTCCGGTCAGGCCATTTCAGCGGTAACCGTCGATGAAATCACCTACGGTCTCGCGCATCGTCCCAATAGCCGCATCGAGTCGTGGTTTGAAGGCTTCCTGCAGCGGCATCCTGTCTTACCGGTAACGGTCGAGGTTGCCCGCCGCGCCGGCCAGTTGCGCGGCGCGTTCGCCGCTCGGGGCATCGTCCGCAGCCAACCCGACATGCTGATCGCCGCCACCGCGCAGGTGCACGCCGCGACCCTGGTGACCCGCAACGTTGCCGATTTCGCCGGCTGCGGGATTCCGGTGCTCGATCCGTTCACCGAATGACCGAGCAGCGGGCGCCGCTCCAGCTTCCCCTCCTTGCCTCCGTCTTCCTCGTCGCCGCCTGCGGGCTGGCCTATGAGCTGATCGCCGGGTCGCTGGCCTCCTACCTGCTCGGCGACTCGGTCACCCAGTTTTCCACCGTTATCGGCACCTACCTGTTTGCCATGGGCATCGGCTCTTGGTTGTCGAAGTACGTGGTACGCGACCTGGTCGGCACTTTCGTCAAGATCGAAATCGCCGTCGGTCTGCTGGGCGGCTTCGCGGCGGCCGGGCTGTTCCTGGCCTTTGCGGCGAGTGCGGGACCGTTCCGGGTGCTGCTCTATGGCGTTGTGCTGGCGGTGGGCATCCTGGTCGGGCTGGAAATTCCGCTGGTGATGCGCATCCTCAAGCGCGAGGTGGCCTTCAACGAGCTGGTGGCGCGGGTGCTTTCCTTCGACTACCTGGGCGCGCTGGCCGTGTCGCTGATCTTCCCGTTGTTGCTGGCGCCGCATCTCGGCCTGGTGCGCACCGGCCTGCTGTTCGGCCTGGTCAACGCGCTGGTGGCGCTCTGGGCGCTGTGGCTGTTTCGCGCGCAACTGGCGCGGCGGCGCGGGCTGACCATCGTCGGGGTCGGCAGCGTTGGCCTGCTGACAGCGGGCCTCCTGGCGGCGGGCCAGATCACCACGTTGGCCGAGGGCTGGATCTACGCCGACGACATCATCCACGCCGAGACCACTCCTTATCAGCGCCTGGTGGTGACCCGCTGGCACGATGATATCCGCCTGTTTCTCAACCAGAATCTCCAGTTCTCGTCGAAGGACGAATACCGCTACCACGAGGCGCTGGTGCATCCGGTACTGGCAACGCTGCCTGGCGCCAAGCGGGTGCTGGTGCTGGGCGGCGGCGACGGCTTGGCGGTGCGGGAAATTCTCAAGTATCCGAATGTCGAATCGGTCACCCTGGTTGATCTCGACCCGGCCATGACGCGTTTGTTTTCCAGCGCGTCGCTGCTGCGCCGACTGAATGGCGATGCCCTCAATTCGCCGAAGGTGAAGGTCATCAATGCCGACGCCGC
>JBGAQX010000009.1:0-81186 GCA_044220545.1 Rhodocyclaceae bacterium
GCATGATAGCCCGGCGGGGCTATCTCACGCTGCGCGGATTTCGTTCAACAGGTCCGGATGGCGATCGAGCACCTTGAGCAGCTTCACCAGCGCCAGCGGCGGCTTGGTCTTGCCGTTCTCGTAGCGGGAGAAGGCGTTGACGCCGCCGCCGAAGATCTCGGCGGCTTCGCGCTGATCCAGCGCCAGCTTCTTGCGCACGCTGGCGATGAAGTTCGGATCGACGATGGCGGCGTTCACCTGCTTGTTGAAGGCGCGCATCGACTCCATGACGCGCTCCGACTCGGCGGCCTCCAGAATCGATTCGTTGCACGCCGGGCAAAAGTCGCCGGTCACCTTGGCCAGCACCGTGGTTTCGCCCTTGTAGGTGTAGGAGATGTCTCGGGTGTCGTGAATCAGCTTCGCAGCACCGCAAACAGGACATTTCATGTTCATAGCTCCTTGAACGAAACGATCAACACGTCGTCGATGACCGTCAGCTTCAAATAGACGTCGCCCACCGTCGTCGTCGGTCGATACACGTCTTGCCACACCCGGTGGTCGGCGTGGGTCGTCATGGACTTGTAGAAGTCGCCCGGTGTCAAGGCCCCGATTACCGCCAGCATGCCGCGATAGTCCAAGTCGAGTGCCGCTGCCCCAGCGCGCGCCGATTGAGTTGTGCGAACCTTGCCGGCTTCGATCAAGGTCTTGACCACGCCCAACGGGCAGTGTGGCGTCCTCTTCTCCATGGCCTGATATTAACCTATTGGGTGAAGTTGGCAAATTGGTTAGCCGATGCTGCCGTTCGTAATTCGACGTATTCCGCGCTTTCCCTGCCTGCGCCGATAATGCGGCCATGACCGCCCGCCTGCCCGACTCTCCGCCTGTCCCATTGACGCCCTGGCAGGCCAGCCTCGACCTGCGCTTCGCGCGCCGGGACGGCGGCACCATCCTCGCCGCCAGCCGCCACGAAGGACCGCTGCGCATCCAGAAGGCGCTTTATCCCGAAGGCCGGGACATCTGCCACGCCATCGTGCTGCACCCGCCTGCCGGCATCGCCGGCGGCGACCGGTTGCGGATCGGTGTCGAGGTCGGCCCGGACGCGCGGGCCCTGCTCACCACGCCCGGCGCCGGCAAGTGGTACCGCTCGGTGGGGGCGCAGGCGGAGCAGGTCGTGAGTCTGAAAGTCGGTCGTGGTGGCGCGGCTGAGTGGCTGCCGCAGGAGAGCATCGTCTTCGCCGGCGCGCAGGCGCGCATGCGGACGACTGTGGATCTCGAAGACGGCGCGCGTTACATCGGTGTGGAAACGCTCTGCCTCGGCCGCCGGGCCAGCGGCGAGACCTTTTCGCGCGGCGCACTGCGACTCGCCACCGACATCCGCATTGACGGCGTTCCACTGTGGCGCGAACGCGGCCGCATCGAGGGCGGTTCGGCACTGCTCGACTCGCCCACCGGCCTGGCCGGGTTCAGTGTCTGCTCGACGGTGATCGCGGCCGGCGCGGATGTCGACGCTGTCACACTGGCCGCCTGCCGGCGGACGATGCCCACCGAAGCCGGCGCGCAATGGGGGGTCACCGCCATGCCCAATCTGTTCGTCGGCCGCTACCTCGGCCACTCGGCCGAAGCCGCCCGCGCCTGGTTCGTCGAACTCTGGCGCGCGCTGCGGCCCGTTTTCATCGGCCGCGGCATGGTCGTGCCGCGCATCTGGAACACGTAAGGAGAACCCATGGAACTCACACCGAGAGAGAAGGACAAGCTGCTCATCTTCACCGCCGCCCTGCTGGCCGAACGGCGCATGGGCCGGGGTTTGCGGCTCAATTATCCCGAGGCGGTGGCTTTCATCACCGCCGGCATCCTCGAAGGCGCCCGCGACGGCCGGAGCGTCGCCGAGCTGATGAGCTACGGCACCACACTGCTGAAGCGCGAGCAGGTGATGGACGGAGTGCCGGAGATGATTCCCGAGATCCAGGTCGAGGCGACGTTTCCGGATGGAACGAAGCTCGTCACCGTGCATAACCCGATCGTTTAGGGGGTGGCCATGATTCCAGGCGAAATGAACATCGAACCCGGCGACATCGAGCTCAATGCCGGCCGTGGCACCGTGACTCTCGAGGTGGCCAACAGCGGTGACCGGCCGATCCAGGTCGGCTCGCACTACCACTTCTTCGAGACCAACGACGCGTTGCGTTTTGATCGCGGCCAGGCGCTCGGCATGCGGCTGAATATCGCCGCCGGCACGGCGGTGCGCTTCGAGCCGGGGCAGACGCGCACCGTCGAACTGGTCGCCTATGCCGGCGGCCGGCAGGTCTATGGCTTCCAGGGCAAGATTCAGGGGGCACTGAAATGAAGATCAGCCGACAAGCCTATGCGGAGATGTTCGGTCCGACCGTCGGCGATCGCGTCCGTCTCGCCGATACCGAACTGTGGCTGGAAGTGGAGCAGGACTTCACCACCTACGGCGAGGAAGTGAAGTTCGGCGGTGGCAAGGTGATCCGCGACGGCATGGGCCAGGGCCAGCGCTGTGCCCGCGACGTGGCCGACACGGTGATCACCAACGCGCTGATCGTCGATGCGGTGACCGGCATCGTCAAGGCCGACATCGGCCTCAAGAACGGCCACATCGCCGCCATCGGCAAGGCCGGCAATCCGGACGTGCAGCCGGATGTCACCATCGCCATCGGCCCCGGCACCGAGATCATCGCCGGCGAGGGCATGATCGTCACCGCCGGCGGCATCGACAGCCATATCCATTTCATCTGCCCGCAGCAGATCGAGGAGGCGCTGATGTCCGGCGTCACCACCATGCTGGGCGGCGGTACCGGCCCGGCCACCGGCACCTTCGCCACCACCTGCACGCCGGGGCCCTGGCATCTGCATTCGATGCTGTCGGCGGCCGAGGCCTTCCCGATGAACCTCGGCTTCCTCGGCAAGGGCAACGCCTCGCTGCCCGAAGCGCTGGAAGAGCAGGTGCGCGCCGGTGCGATGGGTCTGAAGCTGCACGAGGACTGGGGCACCACGCCGGCGGCGATCGACTGTTGCCTCGCGGTGGCCGACGAGATGGACGTCCAGGTGGCCATCCACACCGACACGCTCAACGAGTCGGGCTTCGTCGAGGCGACGCTGGCCGCCTTCAGGGGCCGCACCATCCACACCTTCCACACCGAAGGCGCGGGCGGCGGCCACGCGCCGGACATCATCAAGGCGGCGGGCCTGCCCAATGTGCTGCCCAGTTCCACCAACCCGACCATGCCGTTCACGGTGAACACCATCGACGAACACCTCGACATGCTGATGGTCTGCCACCACCTGGATCCGGGCATTGCCGAGGACATCGCCTTCGCCGAGAGCCGCATCCGCCGCGAGACCATCGCCGCCGAGGACATCCTCCACGACCTGGGGGCCTTCTCGATGATGAGTTCGGATTCGCAGGCGATGGGCCGGGTCGGTGAAGTCATCATCCGCACCTGGCAGACGGCGCACAAGATGAAGACGCAGCGCGGCGCGCTGAAGGACGACACGGCGCGCCACGACAACCAGCGCATCAAGCGCTACATCGCCAAGTACACCATCAACCCGGCCATCACCCATGGCATCGGCCATGTGGTCGGCTCGGTGGAGCCGGGCAAGCTGGCCGACCTGGTGCTGTGGAAGCCGGCCTTCTTCGGCGTCAAGCCGTCGCTGATCCTCAAGGGCGGCATGATCGCCGCCGCCGCGATGGGCGATCCCAACGCGTCGATCCCGACGCCGCAGCCGGTGCACTACCGGCCAATGTTCGGCAGCTTCGGCAAGGCGCTGAAGACTTCGGTGACCTTCGTTTCGCAAGCCGCCCTGGACAACCCGGCCGTGCGTGCCCTGAATCTGGCCAAGCCGTTGCTGGCGGTGAAGAATACCCGGCGCGTCATGAAGAAAGACATGGTGCACAACGGCGCCACGCCGGTCATCGATGTCGATCCGGAAACCTATGCGGTGCGCGCCGACGGCGAGTTGCTGGTTTGCGAGCCGGCGGTGGTACTGCCGATGACGCAACGCTACTTCCTGTTCTGACCATGGTCGTCATCGAAAGCCGCGCACCGGCCAGCGCAGTGGCCAGCGAGCGCCTGCAACTGCCGTTCGAGAGTCGCTGCAAGAGCCGGCTGCGTACCCGCCTGGAGGGCGGCGAGGAGGCGGGCCTGTTCCTGGAACGGGGCACCGTGCTGCGCGGCGGCGACAAGCTGCTGGCCAACGACGGCCGCGTCGTCGAGGTGGTGGCGGCGCCCGAGGCTTTGCTCGAGGCAAGGAGCGGCGATGCGCAACTGTTGGCGCGCGCCGCCTATCACCTGGGCAACCGGCATGTGGCGGTGGAGCTCAAGCCCGGTCTGCTCTATCTGGCCTTCGACCACGTACTGGCCGAACTGGTGCGCGGTCTCGGTCTCAAGGTCCACGAGGTTACGGCACCGTTCGAACCCGAGGGTGGCGCGTATGGCGAGCACGGCGCTCACGGCCAAGGCCACAGCGCGGACGGCGAAGGTCGTGGGCCGCGCATCCACGACCATTTCGGCAGATGAGCCGCCCGCGATGAATCCAGCCTTGCTCCGCTTGCTGCATCTCGCCAGCCCGACGTTGCCGGTGGGCGCCTACACCTATTCGCAGGGCCTGGAATGGGCCGTGGAGGCGGGCACGGTGAAGGACGAGGCGACGGCGCTGGCCTGGATCGGCGACGTGCTGAGCCACGGCGTTGGGCGAGGCGAGGCGGTGTATCTCGCCCATATGCTGGCGGCCTGGCGGGAGCGCGACGACGCGCGCCTGGCCCGGCTCGACGAGGACTTCGTCGCCAGCCGCGAAAGCGCCGAACTGCGCGCCGAGACCTTGCAGATGGGCCACTCGCTGCGGCGCCTGCTCGACGACCTGGCGGGAGCGCCGGCCGGTCGGCTGGCCGGTTTTGCCCAGCCGAGCTTCCCGCTGGCGTGGAGCTGCGCGGCGGCCGCCTGGGCGATTCCGACGGAGGACGCGCTGGCGGCCTACCTCTGGGCCTGGGCGGAGAATCAGGTGATGGCCGCCCTCAAGGCCGTGCCCCTGGGCCAGACGGCCGGCCAGCGGCTGCTGCTGGCGTTGGGCGACCTCATGCCCGGCCTGGCGGCCGAGGCGGCCACCGCGCCCATCGAGGACGCCGCCAATTTCCTTCCCGGTCTGGCCATCGCCAGCAGTCGCCACGAAACCCAGTATTCGAGGTTGTTCAGATCATGAGTTCAAATCCACTGCGTGTCGGCATCGGCGGCCCCGTCGGTTCCGGCAAGACCGCCCTGACCCTGGCGCTGTGCCGGGCCTTGCGCGACCAGTACAACCTCGCCGTGGTCACCAACGACATTTACACGGAAGAGGATGCCCAGTTCCTGGTCAGGAACGAGGCGCTGGCTCCCGAGCGCATCATCGGCGTCGAGACCGGCGGCTGCCCGCACACCGCGATCCGCGAGGACGCCTCGATCAACCTCGAAGCCGTCGATCGGCTCAACAGGCGCTTTCCCGGTCTGGAGATCGTCTTCATCGAGAGCGGCGGCGACAACCTCGCCGCCACCTTCAGCCCCGAGCTTTCCGACCTGACCCTCTACGTGATCGACGTTGCGGCCGGCGACAAGATTCCGCGCAAGGGCGGCCCGGGCATCACCAAGTCCGACCTCCTGGTGATCAACAAGATCGATCTGGCACCCATGGTCGGCGCCTCGCTGGAGGTGATGGACCGCGATGCCAAGAAGATGCGCGGCGAGCGGCCCTTCGTCTTCTCGAACATGAAGACCGGGCAGGGACTGGCGGAGATCATCGAGTTCATCGGGCGGCAGGGGATGCTGCGCTAGCTTTGTCGGTCGCAGGCCATGCGCTTCTCGCTCTGCACGCTGAGGACCATGCGGCGATCGGTGATCTCGTCGAGCGTCGCCGACAGGGTGTCGGTGCCGTAAAGGGTGAGTACCTTGCCAACGACCCGGAAGTTGCCTTGGTATTGCTTGCCGTTCGACCTGACAGCCAGCGTGCCATCGGCTTGAAAAGTCAGGTCCATGTGGCGGCCCTGCGCCGGCCGAAAGCAGTGCCAGGCGCCGACGATGCGCTTGACGAGTTCGCCGCTGCTGGTGATCGCGACAACCTTCTTGGGCCCGTCGGCGGGCGGTTCCTTGTCGGTGCCCGGGGGCTCGGAGCGATCGCGCATGTCGACGATCCAGTCGGCCGGGACTGCGAAGTTCAGGTTCTGGCCCAGGCGGTGCTGAAAGGTGACGACCCCGACCAGGTTGCCACTGGCGGTGAATAGACCGCCGCCGCTGGAGCCCGGTGAAATTGGCGCGGTGGTCTGGATGTAGGTGCCCGTCGGCGTCTCGCGCAGCGACGAGACGATGCCGTCGCTGATAGTCAGCTCCAGGCCATGCGGCGCGCCGAGGGCATAGACCTTCTGGCCCGTCCGCAATGCCCGTACGCTGCCGATGCTGACCGGAGTGGCCGACAAGCCAGTGACGTTCAGGCGGCACAGGTCGAAGACTTCGTCGGTGGTGTACGGCGAGGCGTCATATACCTTTCCGGCGACCTTGACCTTGATCTGGGAACTGCCCTTGATGACATGACAGTTGGTGATGAGGGCGCCGGCATCGATGACCACGCCGCTGCCCGAACGGAGCGGATTGCCATTGCCGTCCGCCACGACCACCAATGCGACGCTGCCTGACAATCTTGCGTAAAGGTCTTCGGGCGACTGGTCGGCCGGAGTGACCGGCGCGGCGCTCTCCGGGGTACCGCCAGCCGGCTGGCCCGACTGCGCGATGGCGGCTTCCGCGGCCATGACGCGCGGTGCCTGAGTCTTCCTCACCGCCTGCCACCAGTAGAGTCCCAGCGCGACGCAGATGCCGATCGATAGCCAGGCGATCCAGGTGAGCGAGCGCGAGCCGGCCGCCAAGTCGCCACCGGATCGGGATGTCTCGCCCGAGGGCGTCAGACGAGTCAGCGAGGCATCGTATGCAGCGCGCTGCTGGGCGTTGGACAGGATCCAGTAGGCCTCCTTGACGAGACCACGCCGATTGCCGTCGGGATCGGTCGCGGCGGCGGTCAGCCGGGCTTCGTGGGCCAGTTCAATCTGCTCGTCGCTGGCGTCGGGCGGAACGCCGAGAATGTCATAGAGGGTCTGCTTCATCGCGTCGCCTGATCAAGAAACGACAAGGGCCGCCCAGGGCGGCCCTCGCTGGCTACCGAATGTTACCTTACTTGATGACGGCGTTCAGTTCGCCCTTCTTGTAGCGGTTGGCCATGTTCTCGAGGCTGATGACCTTGATCTTGCTGGCCTGGCCGGCGCAGCCGAAGGCTTCGTAGCGGGCCTTGCAGATGGCCTTCATGGCCTTGCGGGCCTCGGCCAGGTACTTGCGCGGGTCGAAGTTCTTGCGGTCCTTGTTCATGAACTGGCGGATGGCGCCGGTGGAGGCCATGCGCAGGTCGGTGTCGATGTTGACCTTGCGCACGCCGTTCTTGATGCCCTCGACGATCTCTTCGACCGGCACGCCGTAGGTGGCGCCCATTTCGCCGCCATTCTCGTTGATGATCTTCAGCCAGTCCTGCGGCACGCTGGAGGAGCCGTGCATCACCAGGTGGGTGTTGGGCAGGCGGGCGTGGATTTCCTTGATGCGGTCGATGCGCAGCACGGCGCCGGTGGGCGGGCGCGTGAACTTGTAGGCGCCGTGGCTGGTGCCGATGGCGATGGCCAGCGCGTCCACCTGGGTCGCCTTGACGAACTCGGCGGCTTCGTTGGGGTCGGTGAGCAACTGGTCGTGCGACAGCACGCCCTCGGCGCCGTGGCCGTCTTCCTTCTCGCCCATGCCGGACTCGAGGGAGCCGAGGCAGCCCAGTTCGCCTTCGACCGACACGCCGATGGCGTGGGCGATGTCGACGACATGCTTGGTCGTATCGACGTTGTACTTGAAGGTCGACGGGGTCTTGGCGTCTTCCATCAGCGAACCGTCCATCATGACGCTGGAGAAGCCGGAGCGCATCGACTGGATGCAGACGGCCGGGCTGGCGCCGTGGTCCTGGTGCATGACGATCGGCACGTCGGGATGGGTCTCGATGGCGGCCTCGATCAGGTGGCGCAGGTAAGCTTCGCCGGCATACTTGCGGGCGCCGGCGGAGCCCTGCATGATCACCGGGCTGTTGGTCTCTTCGGCGGCCTCCATGATGGCCTGGATCTGTTCCAGGTTGTTCACGTTGAAGGCGGGCAGGCCGTAGCCGTGTTCGGCGGCGTGGTCGAGCAGTTGGCGCATGGATACGAGGGCCATCGTAGTCTCCTGTTAAGTGGTGAAGTTAGTGCGTGGTTCGATTCTCGCCGACCTTGACGATCTTGAGGGTGTTGGTACCGCCCGGCTTGCCGATCGGCTCGCCGATGGTCAGAACGATCAGGTCGCCCGGCTGGACGGCGCCGGAGGCGATCAAGGCTTCTTCCGCGTTGCGCAGCACCACGTCGCGGTCGTGCCCGCTCTGGGCCATCATCACCGGGAACACTCCCCTGAAGATGCTTACCTTGTAGCGCGTTCTGACCTCTTGCGTCAAGGCATAGATCGGCACGCCGACATTCAGGCGCGACATCCACAAGGCGGTCGAGCCGGACTCGGTGAGGGAGGCGATGGCCTTGACCTTCAGGTGGTCGGCGGCGAACAGCGCCGCCATGGCGATCGACTGGTCGATGCGGGTGAACACGCGGTTGAGGAAATGGGTGTCGAGCGTCGTGTCGCTGGACTTTTCCGCCTCGAGGCAGATGCGCGCCATCGCCGCCACGGTTTCGACGGGGAACTCGCCGGCGGCGGTTTCGGCGGACAGCATGACCGCGTCCGTGCCGTCGAGCACCGCGTTGGCCACGTCGGAAACCTCGGCGCGGGTCGGTACTGGCGAGTGGATCATGGATTCCATCATCTGCGTGGCGGTGATGGTGAACTTGTTGTACTCGCGGGCCAGCCGGATGATGCGCTTCTGCAGCGCCGGCACGGCGGCATCGCCGACTTCCACGGCGAGGTCGCCGCGCGCCACCATGATGCCGTCGGTGGCGTCGAGAATGTGCTCCAGGTTTTCAACGGCCTCGACGCGTTCGATCTTGGCGACCAGCAGGGCGTTGGAACCGGCGGCCTGCAGCAGCGCCCGGGCCAGGCGCATGTCGTCGCCGGACTTCGGAAACGAGACGGCGACATAGTCGATGCCGAGGCTGGCGGCGGTGCGGATGTCCTCCATGTCCTTCGGCGTCAGCGCGGGCGCGGACAGTCCGCCACCCTGGCGGTTGATGCCCTTGTTGTTGGACAGCTCGCCACCCTGGCGCACGACGCACTGGATTTGCGCGCCGACGACACGCTCGACATCGATGACAATGCGGCCGTCGTCGAGCAGCAGCACGTCTCCGGCGGCGACGTCGTCGACCAGTTCGGGGTAGTCGAGACCGACGCAGCCGCTGTCACCGAGCGGGCATTCGGCGTCGAGGACGAAGGGATGGCCGTTCTTCAGCAGCACCTTGCTGCCGGCAAACTTGCCGATGCGGATCTTCGGTCCCTGCAGATCGGCCATGATGCCGACGGTGCGGCCGCTGCGCTCGATCAGTTCGCGCAGGGTATCGACGCGCGCCCGGTGGTCGTCGGCGGTGCCGTGCGAGAAGTTCAGGCGCACCACGTCGATGCCGGCCTCGACCAGGCGTCCGAGGATTTCCGGGCTCGATGAGGCGGGCCCCAGCGTCGCGACTATCTTTGTTGTACGTTTTCTGATGGACATGTCTCTGTGAAGCGATTCGGGCCGCCCCCGGGGCGGGGAGCGGCGGCCCGAATGCTGGAATCAACCCTTGGCGCGTTGTTCCAGGATGTCGACGGCGGGCAATACCTTGCCTTCGAGGTACTCCAGGAAGGCGCCGCCGGCGGTGGAGATGTAGGACACCTTGTCGTAGATGTCGTACTTCTGGATGGCGGCGATGGTGTCGCCGCCGCCGGCAAGCGTGAAGGCCTTGGTGTTGGCGATGGCCATGGCGATCGCCTTGGTGCCGGCGCCGAACTGGTCGAACTCGAACACGCCGACCGGGCCGTTCCAGACCACGGTGCCGGCCTTCATGATGATGTCGACCAGCTCCTGGGCGCTCTTCGGGCCGATGTCGAAAATCATGTCGTCGTCGGCGACGGCGCCGGCGTCCTTCAGGACGGCGGGCTCGGCCGCGTCGAACTTCTTGCCGCACACGACGTCGACCGCGATCGGGATGGTGGCGCCACGGGCGGTCATCTTCTTCATCAGCGTCTGGGCGGTGGGCACCAGATCATCCTCGCACAGCGACTTGCCGACGTTCTTGCCGGTGGCCTTGAGGAAGGTGTTGGCGATGCCGCCGCCGACCACCAGTTGCTCGCACTTCTCGGACAGCGCTTCCAGCACGGTCAGCTTGGTCGATACCTTGGAGCCGCCGACGATGGCGACCATCGGCCGGGCCGGATTTGCCAGCGCCTTGTGCAGGGCTTCCAGTTCCTCCGAGACCAGCATGCCGGCGCAGGCGACCGGGGCGTACTGGGCGATGCCGTAGGTCGAGGCCTCGGCGCGGTGGGCGGTGCCGAAGGCATCCATGACGAAGACGTCGCACAGCGCGGCGTACTTGCGGGCGGTTTCCTCGACGTTCTTCTTCTCGCCCTTGTTGATGCGGCAGTTTTCGAGCAGCACGACTTCACCGGCGGCGACATCGAAGCCACCGTTGACCCAGTCGCGGATCACGCGCACCGGCTTGCCCAGCTTGGCGGACATGACGTCCGCGACCGGCTTGAGCGAGTTCTCCTCCGCCCATTCGCCCTCGGTGGGGCGACCGAGGTGGGAGGTGACCATCACCTTGGCGCCGGCCTTCATGGCGTGCTCGATGGTCGGCATCGAGGCGGTGATGCGGGCGTCGGAAGTGACCTTGCCGTCCTTGACCGGCACGTTGAGGTCGGCGCGAATGAAGACGCGCTTGCCCTTGAGGTCGAGGTCGGTCATGCGGATGAATTTGGCCATTGCTGTCTCCTGAGCATTCCTGAAATTAACCACGGAAGCGTTGCACCCGTGTGACCGGGTGCAACGCTTGGATCGTCAATTTCCGGTTACTTGGCGACGTGCTGGACGAAGCGCAGCATGTTGCAGGTGTAGCCGTACTCGTTGTCGTACCAGGACACGACCTTGACGAAGGTGCTGTCGAGGGCGATGCCGGCTTCGGCGTCGAACACGGACGGGGCGCTCATGCCGCGGAAGTCGGTGGCGACCACCTTCTCCTCGGTGTAGCCGAGCACGCCCTTCATCGCGCCTTCGGAGGCGGCCTTCATGGCGGCGCAGATGTCCTTGTACGAGGCTTCCTTGACGAGTTCGACGGTCAGGTCGACCACGGAGACGTCGGAGGTCGGCACGCGGAAGGCCATGCCGGTGAGCTTCTTGTTCAGCTCGGGGATGACCACGCCGACGGCCTTGGCGGCGCCGGTGGAGGACGGGATGATGTTCTCGAGGATACCGCGGCCACCGCGCCAGTCCTTGTTGGACGGGCCATCGACGGTCTTCTGGGTGGCGGTGGCGGCATGCACGGTGGTCATCAGGCCGCGCTTGATGCCCCAGTTGTCGTGGAGCACCTTGGCGACCGGAGCCAGGCAGTTGGTGGTGCAGGAGGCGGCGGAAACGATCTTCTCGCCGGCGTACTTGGTGTGGTTTACGCCGTACACGAACATTGGCGTGTCGTCCTTCGAGGGGGCCGACTGCACGACCTTCTTGGCGCCCGCGTCGATGTGCTTCTGGCACGTCTCCTTGGTCAGGAAGAAGCCGGTGGACTCGATGACGATGTCGACACCGATCTCGCCCCACTTCAGGTTGGCGGGGTCCTTCTCGGCGGTCAGGCGGATCTTCTTGCCCTTGACGACCAGGTTGTTGCCGTCGACGGAGATGTCGCCATTGAAGCGACCATGCACGGAGTCGTACTTGAGCATGTAGGCGAGGTAGTCGGGCTCGAGCAGGTCGTTGATGCCGACCACTTCGATATCGGGAAAGTCCTTGGCGATGGCGCGGAAAGCCATGCGGCCGATACGGCCGAAACCGTTGATGCCAACTTTGATTGTCATGTGAATGATCTCCAGGTGACGGTTAGATGAACGATTCGACGGCTTTCACCACATTGTCCACGGTGAAGCCGAATTCCTTGAACAGCACGCCGGCGGGGGCCGACTCGCCAAAGCGGTCCAGGCCGATGACCTTGCCTTCGCCGCCGACATACTTCCACCAGCCGTCGGTGACGCTGGCCTCGACGACGATGCGCGGCAGGCCCTTGGGCAGCACGCTGTCCTTGTACGTCTGGTCCTGGCGGTCGAAGACATTGGTCGAGGGCATCGAAACGACGCGCACGGCGACGTTCTTTTCCGCCAGTGCGGTCTGCGCCTTGAGGGCCAGTTCGACTTCTGAGCCGGTGGCGATGATGATGGCCTTGGCCTGACCCTTGGCTTCCGAGATGACGTAGCCGCCCTTGCGGATGTTGGCGATGGTGGCGGCGTCGCGGGCGACGAAGGGCAGGTTCTGGCGCGACAGGGCCAGCGAGCTTGGACCGGTGGTCTTCTCGACGGCGCAGACCCAGGAAACCATGGTTTCGACGGTATCGCACGGACGCCAGACGTCCATGTTCGGGATCATGCGCAGGGTCGGGATCTGCTCGACCGGCTGGTGGGTCGGGCCGTCTTCGCCGAGGCCGATGGAGTCGTGCGTGAAGACGTAGATCACGCGCTGCTTCATCAGCGCCGACATGCGCAGGGCGTTGCGGGCGTATTCCGAGAACATCAGGAAGGTGCCGCCGAAGGGCAGCAGGCCGCCGTGCAGCGCCATGCCGTTCATGATGTGCGACATGCCGAACTCGCGCACGCCGTAGGAGATGTAGTTGCCCGTGGACTTGCCGCTGACGTGCTTGCAGCCTGTCCAGTTGGTCAGGTTGGAGCCGGTCAGGTCGGCGGAGCCGCCGAGGAACTCGGGCAGGGCCGGGGCCAGGGCGTTGATGGCGATCTGGCTGGCCTTGCGGGTGGCGACGGTCTCGGCCTTGGTGTTGGCGGTTTCGATGGCCTTGGCGGCGAACTCGGCCCAGTTGGCGGGCAGCTCATTGGCCGTGCGGCGCTTGAATTCGGCCGCCTCGGCCGGGAAAGCCTTGGCGTAGTGCTCGAACTTCTGGCTCCACGAGCCTTCCCATTCGGCGCCCTTCTTCTTGGCGTCCCAGGCTTCGTAGACTTCCTTCGGAATCTCGAAGGGACCGAAGTTCCAGCCGATATGCGGGCGGGTCAGGCCGATCTCGATGTCGCCGAGCGGCGCGCCATGCACGTCGTGGGTGCCTTGCTTGTTCGGGCTGCCGGCGCCGATCACGGTCTTGCAGCAGATCAGCGACGGCTTGTCGGTGACGGCCTTGGCCGCCTCGATGGCGGCGTGCAGCGCTTCCGGATCGTGGCCGTTGACGTTCGGCACCACGTGCCAGCCGTAGGCCTCGAAGCGCTTGGGCGTGTCGTCGGTGAACCAACCTTCGACGTGGCCGTCGATGGAGATACCGTTGTCGTCCCAGAAAGCGGTCAGCTTGCCGAGGCCCCAGGTGCCGGCCAGCGCACAGGCTTCGTGGGAGATGCCTTCCATCAGGCAGCCGTCGCCGAGGAACACCCAGGTGCGGTGATCGACGATCTCGTGGCCTGGCTTGTTGAATTCGGCGGCCAGCAGCTTCTCGGCCATGGCCATGCCGACGGCGTTGGTGATGCCCTGGCCGAGCGGGCCGGTGGTGGTCTCGACGCCAGGCGTGTAGCCGTACTCGGGGTGGCCGGGTGTCCGGCTGTGCAGTTGGCGGAACTGCTTCAGGTCGTCGATGGACAGGTCGTAGCCGGTCAGGTGCAGCAGGGCGTAGATCAGCATCGAGCCGTGGCCGTTGGAGAGCACGAAACGGTCGCGGTTGGGCCACTTGGGATTGCCGGGGTTGTGGCGCATGTGGTGGTTCCACAGCACTTCGGCAATTTCGGCCATGCCCATGGGCGCGCCAGGGTGGCCGGAGTTGGCCTTCTGCACGGAGTCCATGGCCAGGGCGCGGATGGCGCTGGTCAGGTTATTGAACACGGGGGGGTCGAAATCGCTGAAGGTGGACATCGTATTTCCTCGTCGGTTGCTGCCGGAAGAGCCGAAGATTATCGACCAAAGCCGGCCCGTTGTGTTGTTGGTTGTAGAGTCGTTGGCCGGGGCCGGCATGACGCCGGCCCAAGCGGAACCAAGGCTGGAAGCGGGAGTTGGGTGAGTCAGGCGCCCTTACTTGCTGTGACTACGCTTCCACTTTTTTTCCATGAGGTCCAGCATGATCGGCGACAGGACCAGCTGCATCGCCAGCTCCATTTTGCCGCCCGGCACCACCATGATGTTCGGCCGCGACATGAAGGAGTCGTGGATCATGGTCAGCAGGTAGGGGAAGTCGACGCCATGCGGATCGCGGAAACGGATCACCACCATCGACTCGTCGAGGGTCGGGATGTCGCGGGCGATGAACGGGTTGGAGGTGTCGACGATCGGCACGCGCTGGAAGTTGATGTGCGTGCGCGAAAACTGCGGGCAGATGTAGTGGACGTAGTCATGCATGCGACGCAGGATCGTCTGGGTGACCGCTTCGACGGAATAGCCGCGGCCGGCCGTGTCGCGATGGATCTTCTGGATCCATTCGAGGTTGACCACCGGCACCACGCCGATGGCGAGATCCACGTGCTGGGCGACGTCGGCCTCATCGCCGACATAGGCGCCGTGCAGGCCTTCGTAGAAGAGCAGGTCGGTGTGCTCGGGCAGGTCTTCCCAGGGGGTGAAAGTGCCCGGCTGCTGGCCGTACGGAGCGGCCTCTTCGTCATTGTGCAGGTAGAAGCGACGCTTGCCGTGGCCAGTGTCGCCGTAGCCCTTGAAGATGCCTTCCAGTTCGGCCAACTCGTTGGAGTCGGGCCCGAAGTGGGTTGGGGCGCGCTCGCCGCGGGCTTCCGCGTCGGCGACCACCTTCTTCATTTCGGTGCGGTCGTACCGATGCATGCTGTCGCCTTCGATCACCGCGGCGGTGATCTTCTCGCGGCGGAAGATGTGCTCGAAGGACCGCTTGACGGTGGTCGTGCCGGCGCCGGAAGAACCGGTAACCGCGATGATGGGATGCTTGATGGACATGGTGTCTCCCCTCTATTGAAAATTTCTTCGTTTCGGCCCGCCCGCCGTGGTCGGCGCGGCGTTCCGTGATGTCCTGGTTCCGGGTGTCCGTTCAGCCTGTCTTCTCCAGGCCACTCCGCCAAGAAAATCCCCACCCCTTGCGGGGCGGGGCAATCTGGCAAAAAACGCCAGAGGGAGTGGAGAAGTACGAGCCGCGTAACCGCGACCCGACGGGCGCAATGTAATCCCCGATACCCATAAGCGCCATTCACTTTTTCTTATCATTGGAATAAGTGGCTCGTTATTGCTTTGCATCATGCTGAATCAATGGCGACGACCTATTTTGTCAGCGCCATGTAGAGCAAGGGCAGCTTCTCCGGCAGGCGCTCGATGCGGTCGAGCACCTGCCAATGGCTGCCGAAGATGTCGCGCACGTAGGCGTCGGCCTTGGGGTCGAGACTGAGGCAATAAGTGGTTACTCCCTTCGCCGCCAGTTCCTCCACCGCCTTCCTGGCGTCGTGGCGCAGGTGCTCGGGATCGGCCACGTCGATATCGGCCGGCTCGCCGTCGGTGAGCAACAGCAGGATCTTCTTGTCGGCCTTGCGGTTTGCCAGGTAGTGGCCGGCATGGCGCAAGGCCGGACCCATGCGGGTGGACCAGGCGCCCGCCATCGCCGCCAGACGCGCTTTGACCGTGTCGTCCCATTGTTCGGAAAAGCCCTTGATGTGGTGGTAACGCACCTCGTGCCGGGTGTCGGAGTGGAAGCCGGCGATGGCGAAGGGGTCGCCCAGGCATTCAATGGCCCAGGCCAGCAGCGACACCGCCTCCTGGGAGAGTTCCAGAATCGTCTGGCTGCCATCGGCCACTTTTTCGTTGAGTGACTCGGACAGGTCGAGCAGCACCATGACCGTGATGTCGCGGCCATCGGTGCGGTGGCTCATGTTGATGCGCGGATCGGGCGTGGCGCCGCCCTTGAAGTCGATCAGCGAGCGGATGGCGACATCGAGGTCGAGCTCGGAGCCTTCCTCCTGGTAGCGGATGCGCACCTTGTCCTGCGGCTTGAGCAGGTCGAGCAGGCGCTTGAGCTGCTTGGCCAGCGCGGCGTGCTTGGCCAGCAAGCGGTCGATGACCACCGGGTTGCCGCTCGGGTGCAGCGCTTCGTAAAGACTGACCCAGTCCGGCCGGTAGGTCTGGCTCTGGTAGTCCCACTCCGGGTAATGGCGGGGCGGCAGGCCCTTGAGTTCCTCGCCCGGCTCGAGCTCCCGTTCTTCGTCGAAGGCCTGCTCCTCGTCGCCTTCCTCGATGAACCGCCAGAGCTGGCGGTTGTCGTCGCGGTAGTCGACGACCGTGTCGTCGAAATGGACCTTGGCCAACTGGTCGCTCTGGCGGCGCGTTCTGGCGACATAGGAGAGCGCCAGGCTGGCGATCTCCCCGGTATTGGATTCGCCGGCGGCAAGGAGTTCATGGAAGCGCCGGACGTACTCGAGCACGTCCCGGTCCGTGTAGCCGTGGCCTGGATCAAGTAGCGCGCGCGACAGCATGGCCAGCCGGTGGCGCAGGCAGGACGTGGTCTCGGGGTCGCAGGCGTTCTCGACCGGTTTTGGATGGAGGGCGAGAAAGATGCGGGCGAGGCCGGGGTACTCACGGATCAGCAGGGTCTCGATGCGGCAGTCCTCGAAGAACTCGACGGCCATGCGCTGGAAGGGGCTCCAGTTGTCGGCGATCTGCGGCGAGCTGTAGCGGCGGTGGCCGACCATGTGGGCGAGCACGGCGCGGTAACGGTCGAGGCCGCTGACGACGCCATTGGCACCATGGACATCGCCGAACACGTCGGGCACGCGCATGCCCAGTTGGTCGTAGTAGGGGATGGGCTTGCGCAGTTCGTCGAAGGCGGTGGAGTAGGGCACCAGCAGCTCGCTGTCTTGCCAAAGTGCGCGCAGGTAGAGATCCAGTTTCCGCTCCACATCGGCGAACAGCGTGCCATGGCGCTCGCGCTGGAGCACCGCGCGGCTGTCGGCCGAGGCGAGCTTGAAGTACTCCTCCTGGCGCTCGGGGTGGTTGCCGTAGTTGCGGATCCCGTACTCCACCCAGTTCTTGAGCCCCGCCATCGACAGCAGATTGGCGAGGGTCGGCGCCTGGGCGAAGAACTCCGGCAGTCCGGGACTCGGGAAGGTGCTGTGGTGGCCGTGGATGGAGCCGGTGGTGCGCACCATCAGGTCACGGGCGATATCCAGGTAGAACCGCATCTGGTCGGGCGACTGCAGGCGCCGGGCCACGGCGGCCAGTGTTTGCAGGAAGGGCGCGATGGCCTTGCCGTTGGGCGACTTCTGCATCGCGCGGACGAAATCCATCACGGGGTTCAATACGTCGGCACCGATGGCGGCGGTGACGCTCGGCCATTCCTCGAGGAAAGCCAGCATCGGCTCCGGGCCGCGGCCGAGCTTGCCGAGCACGCGCGCCGCCTCCAGGTAGGCCTTCATCTGCTCTTTCGAGAAGGTGGCGAGCGCCTCGTAGACGCATTCCTCGAAGACGTCGGCCACCGGCTGGAAGCCGCAATCGACCTCGTACCAGTAGGTCTGCACCTGTGGGTGCATCATGGCCCGTTTGCGGGCATCCGTCGCGGGACGGTAACCGGTGGTCATCGGGGGTTCACCGTGTCGCCGGCGCCAGCCTCTCAGGCAAAGATCGCGTCGATCGCATGATCAAGGGTGGCGCGAATGTCCATATCGTCGGTGATCGGTCGCGCCATGGCCATGCGGCAGGCGTCCCGCGGCTCGACACCACCCTTGACAAGGGTGGCCGCATAGACGATCAAACGGGTCGAGATTCCTTCGTCGAGACCGTGGCCCTTGAGGTTGCGCGCGGTCTGGGCAATTTTCACCAGCCTGGCGGCGGTGGCCTCGTCCAGGCCGGTTTCCTTGGCGACGATGTGCGTTTCCAGGGTCGCTTCCGGATAGTCGAAGTCGAAGGCGGTGAACCGCTGCTTGGTCGACTGTTTCAGATCCTTCATCAGGCTCTGGTAGCCCGGGTTGTAGGAGATGACCAACTGGAAGTCCGGATGAGCTTCGATCAGTTCGCCCTTCTTGTCCAGCGGCAGGGTGCGGCGGTGGTCGGTCAGCGGGTGGATCACCACGGTGGTGTCCTGCCGCGCCTCGACGATTTCGTCGAGGTAACAGATGGCACCAATGCGCGCGGCCGTGGTCAGCGGCCCGTCGAGCCAGCGGGTGCCGTTGGCTTCGAGCAGATAGCGGCCGACCAGGTCGGAAGCGGTCATGTCCTCGTTGCAGGCCACGGTGACCAGCGGCTTGCCCAGCTTCCACGCCATGTACTCGATGAAGCGCGACTTGCCGCAGCCGGTCGGGCCTTTCACCATCACCGGCAGGCGGGCGGCATAGGCGGCTTCGTAGAGCGCCACTTCCTTCCCCTGGGCCTGGTAGAAGGGTTCCTGGCGAACCTTGTACTGTTCCTTGTCGGTCATTGGGCTCTCCTTGGCCACGCGAGTGAAACGGTCTTGCCACGCCGGATGAAAAACGCCCCCAGCGAAGTGGAGGCGTTTCTCGCTGCCAGACGTCCGATCTTACTTGTGGACGCCGAGCTTCTCACGCCAGCCCGGGAAGAGCTTGTCCGCATCCTTCGGGAAGGACTCGAAGGCGCGGGCGAATTCCTTGTGCTCCTTGGCCCACTGGATCGGGTCGGCGCCGGCCTTCCAGCAGTCGTAGGCCTGGCGCAGGGAGATGGCGCCGGCCGCCGGGCTGTCGATGTGGCCGTAGGAGCCGCCACCGGCGGTGTTGATGACGTTGCCGTGACCGAGGTTCTCGAAGAAGCCGGGCAGACGCAGGGCGTTCATGCCGCCGGAGATGATCGGCGTGGTCGGCTTCATGCCATGCCACTTCTGGTAGTAGACCGGGCCCTGGCACTCGTCGCGTTCGATCATGTAGGCGATGATCTTGTCGTCGCCTTCGCCTTCCATCTTGCCGTAGCCCATGGTGCCGACGTGGATGCCGGAGGCGCCCTGCAGACGGCTCATCTTGGCCAGCACGAAGGCCGTGTAGCCACGCTTGGCGGACGGCGAGGTGACGGCGCCGTGGCCGGCGCGATGGTAGTGCAGGTACTGGCCGGGATATTGGCGACGGGCGGTGGTGACCATGCCGGGGCCGCCGACATAGCCGTCGACCAGGAAGGCCAGCTTGTCGGCGTCCGGGCCGAACACTTCCAGGCCGTAGTCGGCGCGGGCGCACATTTCATAGTGGTCGTCGGCGGTGATGTTCATGGAGAACAGCTTGGCCTGGCCGGTTTCGTCCTGGGCACGCTTCATCGAGTCATAGACCAGCGGCAGCACTTTCTTGAGCGGGCAGAACACCTGGTTGCCCTGGGGCTCGTCGTTCTTGATGAAGTCGCCGCCCAGCCAGAACTGGTAGGCCGCCTTGGCGAACGGCTCGGGACGCAGGCCGAGCTTGGGCTTGATGATGGTGCCGGAGATGTAGCCGCCATCCTTGATCGGGCGGCCGAGGATGCGCCACAGGTTGCTGATATCCACGGCCGGGCCGTCGAACATCTGGATGACGCGATCGGGCATGTAGAAGTCGATCATCTTGGCGTGCTCGATGTCGCCCATCCCCTGGTTGTTGCCGATGGCCAGGGTCAGGAAGGAAACCAGCATGAAGCGGCCGTCGGTGACGTTGCGGTCGAAGAGGTCGATCGGATAGGCGATGCGCATATCCTCGGTGGCTTCGTCGATGTGATACACCAGCGCATCGACGCCCTTGGTGAAGTCGTCGGTGGTCGACACTTCGACGTTGGTGCCGGTGGAAGACTCGGCGGCGAAGTGAGCAGCGGCCTCAAGGTAGCCGGTGCCGGCCTTGGGCTTCATCTTGTAGGCGACGAGGATGTGCTTGCCACCCTTGATCAGGTCTTCTTCCTTCAGGCTGAGGTCGGCGTAGCGGCTCGATTGATCCATGGTCTGCTCCTTTGATTGGTGTTGTCTATGGTGTTGAATTCGGTGTGAGCGGCATCTTAGACGCCGTCAATCATAAAAAACATTAAGATTTTTTGATCCCATGCATAAGCCGAATATCGGCAAGGCCAGTGGCGCTCAAGTCGGGCAGCACGGCGAGGGCGCCGGAAAAGTCCTCCCCCACTGTGTAGATGCCTGTCGTGATCAGCGTCGGCAGTCCGGCGCCGCGCGCCGATCGGAGTCCGTTGGCGGAGTCTTCCAGCACCAGGCAGGCGTCCGCCGGCAGGCCGAGCCTGGCCAGCACCCAATGGTAAATGTCCGGCGCGGGCTTTTTCTTGGGCACGATGTCGCCGGCGCCGATCGCCTCGAACCAGTTGGCCGCGTCCGGCGCCAGGCTGGCCTTGAGTAGCGTGGTGACGTTCTCCGGGGTCGTGGTCGTGGCGATCGCCAGCCGCAGGCCGGCGGCGCGGGCCTCGTCGATCAGGCGGGCGACGCCGGGACGCAGCGGGATGCCACCGCCTTCCAGCAAGGCCACGTAATGGCGTGTCTTGATGGCGTGCAGGGTCTTGATGGTTTCGTCGGCATCGGCGCGGGCCAGGAAAGCCGGATCGTGTCGTTCCGCGTAGAAGCGCATGCGCTCTTTGCCGCCCGTCACCGCCAGTAGTTCGCCGTAGAGCGCCACATCCCAGTGCCAAGCCAGGCCGGTCTCGGCGAAGGCGGCGTTGAAGGCGACGCGGTGGCCGTCGCGCTCGGTGTCGGCGAGCGTGCCGTCAACGTCGAAAATAAGTGCCTGTAGGTTCATGGCGCGCAGCATAGCCGTGACGGACCATAAGAAGAATTCACGAATTCTTATCGAAATGATAGGATCGGCTGATCATGAAAAACGTCACCCTGCGCCAGCTCAAGGTCTTCGAGGCCGTGGCCGATCACCTCTCGTTCTCGCGCGCCGCCGAGGAACTGCATCTCACCCAGCCGGCGGTGTCGATGCAGGTGCAGGCGCTGGCCGAGCAGGCGGGCGTGCCCCTGTTCGAACAACTCGGCAAGAAGATATTTCTGACCGCCGCCGGCGAGGAACTGTTGCGCCATGTTCGGCGCATTGCCCAGCAGTTGCGGGAGGCCAGTGACGCCCTGGCGGCGATTCGCGGCGCCCGGGGCGGGCGGCTGACGCTGGGCGTGGTGTCCACCGCCAAGTATTTCGCGCCGCGTCTGCTGGTGGCCTTTCGCAAGACCTACCCCGAGGCCGATCTGCATCTTGGCGTCTTCAACCGGGAAACCCTGGTGCGCCAACTGGGTGACAACCAGATCGACTTAGCCATCATGGGCGTGCCGCCGACCGATTTCGAAACCATCTCCGCGGTGTTCGCCGACCACCCGCACGCCATCATCGCCGCCGCCGATCATCCACTCGCCGGCCGGCGGCGCCTGGAGCCCGCCGAGCTGGCCGATCAGCCGTTTCTGATCCGGGAGCCCGGTTCCGGGACACGCGGCGCGATGGAGCGCTTTTTCGCCAGCCATGGTGTGCAGTTGGCCGACACGACCGAGATGGGCAGCAACGAAACCATCAAGCAGGCGGTCATGGCCGGCATGGGCCTCTCCTTCATTTCCGAACACACAATCGGCCTGGAACTGGCGGCCGGACGCATTGTCCGGCTGCCCGTCACCGGCACGCCGGTCATGCGCCAATGGCATGTCGTGCATCGCGCCGACAAGCAATTGTTGCCCTTGACTTCGGCCTTCCTCGAGTTCATGCGCACCGAGGCGCCGCGACTGATCGTCGAGCAGGCGCCGATCGTGCCGGTGGCGCCGGGTAAGAAGATGGCGGGAAAGCGTTGATCGGGCTACCCGGCGAGCCCGTACAATCGCACCTCCAGAAAATTTCGTCGGCCCCCATCGTGTTCGAGCGCCTTGCCGTATTGCCCCAATACTTCCTGCCGAAGCAGATGCTCACCGTCCTTGCCGGCAAGCTCGCCAGCAGCGAGGCCGGGGGCCTGACGACCGGCGTCATTCGCTGGTTCGTCGGGCGCTACGGCGTGAATATGGCCGAGGCCGCCAACCCGGACATCGCCGGCTACGGGAGCTTCAACGAATTCTTCACCCGGCCACTGAAAGCGGGTGCCCGCCCCCTGGCTGACTCGGATTTTCTCTGCCCGGTGGATGGCGCGATCAGTCAGTTCGGAACCATCGAGCGCGACCTGATCTTCCAGGCCAAGGGGCATCGCTATTCGACTACCACGCTGGTCGGCGGCGACCGCGAACTGGCCGGTTGTTTCGATGATGGCGCCTTCGCCACGCTCTACCTGAGTCCGCGCGACTACCACCGCATCCACATGCCCTGCGACGGCAAGCTGACCCGGATGATTCATGTGCCTGGCGCGCTGTTCTCGGTCAATCCGACCACGGCGCGCGGCGTGCCCGGCTTGTTCGCCCGTAACGAGCGGGTCGTCTGCGTATTTGAATCCGTCTTCGGCCCCTTTGTGTTGACCCTGGTCGGCGCCACCATCGTCGGCAGCATGGCCACGGTCTGGCACGGCACGGTCAATCCGCCGCGCCCGGGTGTCATACGCGAATGGCGCTACGACGACAGGGACGTCGTGCTGAAGCGGGGTGACGAGATGGGCCGCTTCCTGCTCGGTTCGACAGTGGTCATGCTTTTCCCGAAGGGCACGCTGAGCTTCAATCCGGCCTGGGCACCGGGCCAGACGATCCGCATGGGCGGCAAGATGGGTGACAAGGCGGGCGGTTCGCCGGGCCGGCTCTGAACGCCGATTGACGGCAAGCGCTTGGCGGCCTCGACGGCCGATCAACTAGTTTGCGCCTCGGCCTGCCAGCGTTCGAGCCAGGCCTGTGCCGGTTCCGGCTTGCCGTACAGATAGCCCTGATAGGTGATGTTGGCCAGATTGTGCAGGTAGGCCGCCTGCGCTTCGGTCTCGACGCCCTCGGCAACCACCTTCAGGTGCATGTGGCGGGCCACCGACAGAATGGTCTCGACCACCGCCGCGTCATCGGGGTCGGTCGGCGCATCCTGGATGAAGGTCTTGTCGATCTTCAGTTCGTCGATGGGAAGGCGCTTCAGGTAGGCAAGGGATGAATACCCGGTGCCGAAATCGTCCAGGGAAAAATGGATGCCCAGGGCGGTCAACTCGGTCATCTTGGCGACCACCTCGCCGACGTTGTCGATGACCAGTCCCTCCGTGACTTCCAGCGTCAGGTGGCTGGGGTCGGCGCCGCTGGCCGCCAGCAGATCCCTTACCCAGGGCACGAACGCCGGCTGGCGGAACTGGCGTGGGCTCAGGTTGACCGACATGCGCAGGGGCCGGCCGGCCATGGTTTCGCGGGCCATCAACTTGCAGGCTTCGCTCAGCACCCAGCCGCCCAGATCCACGATCAGGTCCGATTCCTCGGCAATGCCGATGAATACGCCCGGCGGCAGCAGGCCGCGTTGCGGATGCTGCCAGCGGACCAGGGCCTCCGCGCCGACCAGCCGTCCATGGGCATCTACCTGGGGCTGGAGGAACAGCCGCAGTTCGCCGGCCGGAATCGCCTTGCGCAACTCGCGTTCGATGCGAAAGCGCTGTTCCGCGGATTCGCCCATGCCGGTTTCGAAGAAGGCGGTCTGGTTGCCGCCGGCGTCCTTGGCGCGGTGCAACGCGGTGTCGGCGCGGCGCAGCACCTCATGGGCGGTATCGTTGTCACCGTCCGGGCACAACGTGATACCCAGGCTGGCGGTCAGGATCACTTCCTCGCCCGCGCCGAGAATGAACGGCAGCTTGAGATCGGAGTGGATCTTCTCGGCGACGGTCAGCGCGCTGTTGCTCGCCGTCTCGCGATGCGGGCTGAGCCCCTGCATCAGGATGGCGAATTCGTCGGCGCCCAGGTGCGCCAGCGTATCGCCCTCGCGCAACAGGCCGAACAGCCGGCCGCCCACGGCAACCAGCAGCGAGTCGCCCATCGAATGGCCGCGGGCATCGTTGAGATTCTTGAAACGGTCGATGTTGACCAGCAGCAGGGCATTGCGGCCCACCTGGCGGTGCGACAGGGCAAGGCTCAGTTCGAGGCGATCCTCGAGCAGCATCCGGTTGGGCAGACCGGTCAGCGCGTCGTAGTGGGACAGCCGGGTCAATTCGCGGTCGCGGGCCTGTACCGCTTCGGCCATGTGGTTGAAGGTGCCGGCCAGTACGCAGATCTCGTCCGTGCCGTACTGCGTCATGCGCACGCCGTAGTCGCCGGCGGCGAGACTCTCCGCGCTTGCTTGCAGGCGCGCCAGCCGGCGGGTCACCAGTTTGTCGAGCAGCAGGCCCAGGCCGAGGAACAACACGGCGTAACCGATCAGGCTCTTGGCCAGTTGTCCGCGCCAGATACCGTCGAGGCGCTGGTCGAATTTCGCCATCGGAATCTTGATGCTGGCCACGCCGCGCAGGTCGCCCACCTGGTAGCCGTAGGCATTGGGGTACTTGTCGCGAATGCTCTCCGGCGCGTCTTCCTTCCTGCCGTGACACTTCAGGCAGAAGGGTTCGACCCAGATTGGCGCGGTATACAGCAGGTAGCCGACGCCCCGGTCGTCGACGATCTTGCGCATGTGTTCGAGCGCCGTGGGGTTGGCACGGAACCAGTCGATGGCCTCCAGTTCAAAACGGTCGGCTCGGTTGTCGGGGTTGCGCGGCTGGTCGGAGACATTGTTGAAAACAATGCCGCTGTCGTTCCAGTTGGAAAAATCCTTGGCGATGCGCGAAATGGAATGGGCCGGCAGGAAGCCGACGGTCTTGTCGTTCACCGGCAGGCCGCTGTCGACGAATTGCTGCTGATAGATACGGCGCGTCGCCATCATCAGGCCGTAGACGGTTCGGGCATCGTATTCGCTTTCGCCGTTCAGCTCCGCGGTGAGCTTGCGGTAGCTGATGGTGAGGTCGATGGCCAGCACGACGCTCATCAGCGCGCCGAGCAGCAGCCAGATCTGGAGCTTGAGTTTCACGTCAGCCTGGATCGAGCGGCAAGAGCTTGCCCAGCACCGGCTTGATGGCGTTGCCAAAAGCCGTGCCCACCCGCGTCAGGCGTTGCCAGCGCGACTCGTCGATGTCGGTCGCGGCGCCGATGTGCAGCAGGCCCAGCAGCCGGCCCGTCAACAGCAGGGGCAGGCAGATGTAGGGAGTGGTCGGCGGCGTCGAGAAATGGTCGCAGACCGGGCCGTTGGCCGGGTCCCGGACCGCGTGCGCCTGTCCGCGCCGCATTGCCCAGCAGCATTCGCCGGGGAAAGATTCGGGCAGACCGGGGCCATCGCCCCATCTGGCCACCGTGTTGAGTCGGCCGTCCGCTTCGTTCATGACCAGCAGCACGCCGCCCGTGCCCAGCGCCAGTTGCCCGCCCATGTAGGCTATGGTCCGGTAGGCCTCGCTGGTCGTGAGACTGTTCTGCAGCAGTTCCATGGCCTGGTTCAGGCCGGCCAGATCCTGGGCCTGCTCGCGCAGAGTGCTGGTGGCGGCCGCCAGTTGCGCATGCGACTCGACCAGCCGCTCCTTGGCGACCTTCTGGTCGGTGATGTCCTCCTGAATGGCCAGGAAGTGCGTGACAGTACCGTTGGCATCGATGATCGGCGTCACCGAAACCCGGTCCCAGTAGGCCTTGCCGCTTCGCCGCCGGTTATGGAATTCACCGAACCAGCCCTTGCCGGCCGAGATCGACTCCCACATCGCCGCGTAGCTGTCGTCGGGCGCGTCGCCCGCCTTGAGCATGCGCGGCGTCTTGCCTCGCACGTCGTCCATGCTGTAGCCGGTCAGCTCGACGAACTTGGGATTGACGTACTCGAAGACGCCGTTGGCGTCGGTGATGAAGGTCGATACCGGGCTGCGCTCGATGGCCACCGAGAGTGTTCGAAGCTGGCTCTCGGCCTGCTGGTGAAACGCCAGTTCGCTCTTCAGTTGCTGGTTGGCCTGCAGGTATTCCTGGGTGCGGACGGCAAGATTCTCGTAGAGCTCACCCATGGCGCCGAGCAGCACTTCGTTGCTGTCGGCCACCTGGCTGATCGCGCGGTCGCGCGCCTCCCGCGGGCCGAGGCCCTTCTCCAGGGCGATGATCTCGTTGGCCATGCGCATGTCGGTGCCGAGAATGTGCTGGATCAACCAGCGCGACAGAAAGGTCAGGGTCCGGGTGGAGATCGTTTGCGCGCTTCGCTGGGCCAGCGCCGTGGCCCGTTCGACCTCCTGGATGAAGGAGGCGTGGGCTTGCTGGTGACCGATCTGGAACTCGGCATCGACGCCATACTCCCGCATCAGGCCCTCTTCGGTCTTGAAATGGTAGTTGGTGTAGCTGGCCAGTTCATCGAGGACCTTTACCAGCGCGGCCGGGTCGGCCTGTTCGGTATGCTGCCGGGCGAGCGCGTTGATCAGCGTCACCAGCTTCTTGTGCTGCTGGTCGACCTTGGCGATGCCGACCCGGTACTTGCCGCTCCAGACGAATATGTCCGGTCGAGTTCTGTTCGTGTTCTGAAGTCGCTTGTTCATGGTCACACCTTGCCCGCTTGTCTGTGCCGCGTCGTGGGCCGCAAGCGTGCACTGTACTGACAAAACCACCCCGTGAATCGGCCTTACGGTGTCCGCCACTTGATCGAGCAGCCCATGCTGGGAACCTGCTCGGCCGGGCCCCGACCCGTCAGGGCGACCTGCTTCATGGCCTCGAACAGGTCGCGGCGCGCATCCTCGGCGGCGGCCTCCTTGCGCGATGCGTCCAGCCGGCCGCGGTATTGCAGCTTCAGCTCCGCGTTGAAGCCGAAGAAATCGGGCGTGCACACGGCGCCATACGCCTTGGCGACCGCCTGCGTCTCGTCGAGCACGTAGGGGAACGGGAAGCTCAGCTCGCGGGCGACTTTCGCCATGTTGTCCCAGGAGTCTTCCGGATAGTCGGTGGGATCGTTGCTCATGATGGCGATGGAATTCATGCCCAGTGCCCGCAGCTCCGTGGTGTCGCGGATCAGCCGGTGGATCACGGCCTTGACGTAGGGGCAATGGTTGCAGATGAACATCACCAGCAGGCCTTGCGGGCCGCGCGCCGAGGCGAGGCTGTGGTTCTTGCCGTCGACGCCGGGCAGATCGAAGTCGATGGCGGCCCGGCCGAAATCGCAGATGGGCGTGGTAGTGCTGACCATGGACATCTCCTGTGAAATAATCCTTCGATGATAGCTCGCTTTCATTGTCCGATTCCGCTGGCGCCCGGCGCCCAGGTCGAATTGCCCGAAGAGGCGGCGCACCACGCGACCAAGGTGCTGCGCCTGGCCGCCGGCGATGTGGTCAGCCTGTTCGATGGCCGCGGCGGTGAATGGCTTGGTCGCCTCGGTCGCGCCGGCAAGACCGTGACGGTGCGACTGGAAAGCTTCAATGCCGCCGACCGCGAGGCCCCCCTGGCGGTAACGCTGGTCCAGGGTCTGCCGGCGGCGGACAAGATGGACTGGATCGTGCAAAAAGGCGTCGAACTTGGTGTCGCTGCCTTTCGGCCGGTCGCCGCGCGGCGCAGTGTGATTCGTTTGTCCGGCGAGCGCATGGAACGGCGGGTGGCCCACTGGCAGGCGGTGGCCATCTCGGCCTGCGAGCAGTGCGGGCGCAATCGCGTGCCCGGGGTGGCGGCGCTCGTTGATCTGCCTCAATTTCTCGGCGAGTCCGTGGCGCAGAATGGATTGCGCCTGGTGCTGGCGCCCGGTGCAACACAGCGTCTTGCCGAACTGCCCCCGCCGGATGGACCGGTCACTTTGCTGGTCGGCCCGGAGGGCGGCTTCGAGGAGGGCGAGCTGGCGGCGGCGAAGTTCGCCGGATTCCGGCCAATCGCCCTGGGGCCGCGCGTGTTGCGCACGGAAACGGCGGGGTTGGCGGCGGTCGCGGCGCTGATGGCCTTGTGGGGCGATTTCTAGCCCCTGTCGAGAGTAGTGGCGAGGAGAGGCGAGCATGTTCGAATCGGCGGAGCTGGGTCACAGGATCGACAAGGAAACCTATCGCAAGGCCGTGCCGGAATTGCGCGCGGCCCTGCTCGATGCGCAGTACGACCTCAAGGAGCAGAACAAGATGCCGGTCGTCGTGCTGGTCAGCGGCCAGGATGGCGCGGGCAAGGGCGAGACGATCAACATCCTCTACGAGTGGATGGACCCGCGCTTCATCTCGACCCTGGCCTTCTCGGCGCCGACCGACGAGGAACGCGAGCGGCCGGCGATGTGGCGCTACTGGCGCGCTCTGCCGCCCAAGGGCCGGGTCGGCATCTTCGCCGGCTCCTGGTACTCGGACCCGATCCACGACCGCATCGAGAACCTGTTGAGCAAGTTCGCGCTCGATCAGCGCATCGACCAGATCAACCGCTTCGAGGCCATGCTGGTCAACGAGGGCGCGCTGGTCCTCAAGTTCTGGTTCCACCTGACCAAGGAAGGCCAGCGCAATCGCCTGAAGGCGCTGGAAAAGGATCCGAAGACCGCGTGGCGCGTCACCAAATGGAATTGGGATCGCCTGAAGACCTACGACAAGCTGCAGGACGTCGCCGGCCACATGCTGCGCCTGACCAATACGCCCTGGGCGCCGTGGATCATCGTCGAGGGTACCGATGACCGCTACCGCTCCCTGACGGTCGGCCGGATTCTTCTCGACTCGCTCAAGCAACGGCTCGCCGATACCGGCAAGCGGGCCACGCCGGTGGCGCCGCCGGTGCCGCCCAACATCGACGGTCGCGACGTGCTGTCGGAGCTTGAGCTGTCGCATCGGCTGACGAAGAAGGCCTACGAGAGCGAGTTGGCACAGTGGCAGGGGCGGCTATCGGAACTGGTGCGCCATCCGCGTTTCAAGGAGCGCTCGCTGATCTGCGTCTTCGAGGGCGCGGACGCGGCCGGCAAGGGGGGCAGCATCCGGCGCATCGGCGCGGCGATGGACGCGCGGCAATACCAGATCGTTCCGATCGCGGCGCCCACCGAGGAGGAGCGCGCGCAGCCCTATCTTTGGCGCTTCTGGCGGCACATGCCGCGCACCGGCCGGGTGACGATCTTCGACCGCTCCTGGTACGGCCGCGTGCTGGTCGAGCGGGTCGAGGGTTTCTGCGCCGAGGCCGACTGGCTGCGCGCCTACACCGAGATCAACGATTTCGAGCACGAACTGGCCGGCGCCGGCGCCATCGTCATCAAGTTCTGGCTCCAGATCAGCGCCGAGGAACAGTTGAAGCGCTTCAAAGAACGGGAAAAGATCGAATTCAAGCGCTTCAAGATCACCGACGAGGACTGGCGCAACCGGGAAAAGTGGGACGCCTACCACCAGGCCGTCTGCAACATGGTCGACCGCACCAGCACCGGCAACGCGCCCTGGACCCTGGTGGAAGCCAACGACAAGAACTACGCGCGGGTCAAGGTGCTGAGAACGGTCTGCGAGCGGCTGGAGGCGGCGCTGGCAAACAAGAAGAAGGCAGGTCGGTAGTTCGGTGGCGCGGAAGCCCTGGTCTTGGCGCCCGGCCCCGCTCTGGAACGCGCTGCCGGCAAAAGCAGCTATGATTTGCGCATGCCACCCGCCGACAAAGCCATGACCAACACCGAGCCCAAGCTAAGCCACGAAATCGATGCCCGCCTGGTCGCCTGGGTGCGGCAGGCGGCGCCGTATATCCACGCCTTCCGCGGCAAGACCTTCGTCATCGCCTTCGGCGGCGAGGTGCTGCAAACCGAGGCGGCACAGGCGCTGATTCACGACGTCGCCCTGCTCGACAGCATGGGCATCCATCTGGTGCTGGTCCATGGTGCGCGGCCGCAGATCGATGCGGAAATGCAGGCGCGCAACCTGACGCCGCGCTTCCACAACGGCTTGCGCGTCACCGACGCCGATGCGCTCGAATGCGTCAAGCGCGCCATGGGTGTCTTGCGCATCGAGATCGAGGCCATGCTGTCGCAGGGTTTGCCCAACACGCCGCTGGCCGGCGGCTTTCTGCGCGTCACCGGCGGCAACTTCATCACCGGCCGGCCGGTCGGCGTGGTCGACGGCGTCGACCTGCAATGGACCGGTGCCGTGCGCAAGGTGGTGGGCGAGGAGATCCAGGCCGACCTGGGCCAGGAGAACGTGGTGCTGATCACGCCGATCGGCGCCTCGCCGACCGGCGAAATATTCAATCTGGCCTGGGAAGAGGTCGCGGAAGCCGTCGCCACCGAACTGCGGGCCGACAAGTTGATCTACCTGTGCGCCGCCGCCGGCCTGGCCGACAAGAAGGGTCAACTGCTGGACGCCCTGACGGTGGACGAGGCGGAGACCCTGCTGGACAAGAAGGTCGAGCAGGCGCCCGACGTGGCGCGGGCCCTGCCCGGGGCGGTGCGCGCCTGCCGGTCCGGCGTCGGGCGCGTGCATTTCCTCGACTACCGCAGCGACGGCGCGATGCTGATGGAGTTCTTCACCCGCGAGGGAGTCGGCACGGTGCTGACCAGCGCGCCGCTGGCCCGGCTGCGCGAGGCGACGCACCTCGACGTGGGCGGCATCCTGGCCCTGATCGCGCCGTTGGAAGCCGACGGCACCCTGGTCCGGCGCGGCCGCGAGCGGCTGGAAATGGAGATCACGCGCTTCTCGGTGCTCGATCTCGATGGCGTCATTGTCGGCTGCGCCGCGCTCTATCCGTTCACCGGCGCCAAGGGCGAACCACGCTCCGCCGAGCTGGCCTGCCTGGCCGTGATGCCCGAGTATCGGCGCGCCGGTTACGGCGACCAGTTGCGTCGCCACATCGAGGCGCGCGCGGCGAAGATGAAGCTGAAGCGCCTGTTTGTCCTCACCACGCGGACCGGCCACTGGTTCATCGAACGCGGCTTCGTCGAGGCGGCGGTGGATGCCCTGCCGGCGGCCAAGCGCGAGTTCTACAACTATCAACGGCGCTCCAAGGTGCTCATCAGGACGCTGTGACAGTGGCCGTGGCGAAGACGAATTGACTACAATGTTTTCCTTTTGACCCCGGAGAAAAGACCTATGGCCCGCATGGTGAATTGCGTCAAGCTTGGCCGCGAGTCGGAAGGCATGGATTTCCCGCCCATGCCCGGCGAACTCGGCAAGCGCCTGTTCGAAAATGTATCCAAGGAAGCCTGGCAGCAGTGGATCCGCCACCAGACGATGCTGATCAACGAGAACCGGCTCAACCTGGCGGACCAGCGGGCGCGGCAGTATCTCGCCGAACAGGTGGAAAAGCATTTCTTCGGCGAGGGAGCGGCGGCCGTTTCCGGCTACGTGCCGCCCAGGTCCTGAACGGCCGGGGCTACCCGACGGAAGCAGAAAAAAGGGCCGCGTCAGCGGCCCTTTTTTCTGGCGTGCTGTCGGGTGATGGCTAGCGGGCGATCTCCTGCTCGATCGCCTCGATGCCGATGTGGCGGACATCGCGACCCTTGGCCATGTAGACGACGTATTCGGACAGGTTCTTGGCATGGTCGCCGATCCGCTCGATGGACTTGGCGATGAACAAGACGTCCAGGGACGACGAAATGGTGCGGGGGTCCTCCATCATGAACGTGATCAGCTGGCGCATGATGGCTTTGAACTCGGCGTCGACATCCTTGTCCTGACGGGCGATGTCCACGGCCGCCGTCACGTCGACCCGGGCAAAGGCATCGAGCGCCCGGCGCAGCATGTCCAACGCCAGCGACGCGACGTGCTGGAGCGGCACGCGGGCCTTGAAGGGCGTGTCGGAACTATTCAGGGCGCGGACCTTCTTGGCGATCTTCTTGGCTTCGTCGCCAATGCGCTCCAGGTCGGTGATGGTCTTGATGACCATCATCACGGTGCGCAGGTCCGACGCGGCGGGCTGCCGGCGGGCGATGAGGTGCGTGCAGGCCTCGTCCAGTTCGACTTCGTGGCGATTGACGTCGTGGTCCTGGTCGATGACCCGGTCGGCCAGGGCCAGATCGCCGTGCTCCAGCGCGGCCATGGCATCGACGATCTGTTTTTCGACCAAGCCACCCATTTGCAGCACCTTGGTGTGGATGTTGGTCAGGTCGATGTCGAATTGCTTGGCGATATGCTCGTTCATGATTCCTGTTGTTTCCCCTCGGCGTGACGCGCCAGTCTAGATGGCAAAGATGACGGAATTGTTGCAGTGTCCGGGGCGGACGCGATCAGCGCTTCATGGTTTTGACGCCGTCGGGCGTCGCCAGCAGCAGCACGTCGGCGCCCCGGCGGGCAAACAGGCCGTTGGTGACGACACCGACGATCTGGTTGATCGCCGTTTCCAGCCCGGCCGGATCGGTGATCGCCAGGCCGTGCACGTCGAGTATCAAATTGCCGTTGTCGGTGACGAAGCCGTCACGCAGTTTCGGCTGGCCGCCGAGGATTTCGAGTTCGCGGGCGACATGGGCGCGGGCCATCGGGATGACCTCCACCGGCAGCGGGAACTTGCCCATCGTGGCGACCAGCTTGCTCTGGTCGCAGACGCAGACGAAAGTATCCGCCACCGCCGCGACGATCTTTTCGCGGGTCAGGGCGCCGCCGCCGCCCTTGATCATGTCCAGCCCGGCGGTGATTTCGTCGGCGCCGTCCACGTACACGGGCATCCGGCTGACGTCGTTCAGGTCGAGTACCTTGATGCCGTGGCCTTCCAGGCGCTTGCGGGTCGCCTCCGAGCTGGCCACGGTGGCGGCGATGCGATCCTTGATCGCGGCAAGTTCGTCGATGAACAGGTTGGCGGTCGAGCCGGTGCCGACGCCGATGATGCTTCCGGCGGGCACGTTGGCCGCCACATAGTCGCGGGCGGCGCGTGCCACCGCCTGCTTGAGTTCGTCCTGGGTCATGGGTGCTGTCTCCGAAAAAAATGCCCGGTCGAGCCGGGCTTATCTGTTGAATGCGGCGTCAGTATAGCGATTTCCCGCTACTTCTTTCGACTCGGCGGCAAGTCGGTGCAGGTGCCGTGCGCGACTTCGGCCGCCAAGCCGATCGTCTCGCCCAGCGTCGGGTGGGGGTGGATGGTCTTGCCGATATCGACCGCGTCGGCGCCCATTTCTATCGCCAGGGCCACTTCGCCGATCATGTCGCCGGCGTTGGCGCCGACGATGCCGCCGCCGACGACGCGGTGGCTCTCCTCGTCGAAGATCAGCTTGGTGAAGCCGTGCTCGGCGCCGTTGGCGATGGCGCGGCCCGAGGCCGCCCACGGGAACTTGGCGACGCTGACCTTGCGCCCGGCCTTCTTCGCCTCGTCTTCGCCAAGCCCGACCCAGGCGACTTCGGGGTGGGTATAGGCGACGCCGGGGATCACGCGGGCGTCGAAGTGGCTCTTCTGCCCGGCGGCCGCTTCGGCGGCGACGTGCGCCTCGTGCACCGCCTTGTGCGCCAGCATGGGCTGGCCGACGACGTCGCCGATGGCGAAGATGTGCGGCACGTTGGTGCGCATCTGCGAATCCACCGGGATGAAGCCCCGCTCGGTAACAGCCACGCCCGCCTTGTCGGCACCGATCTTGCGGCCGTTCGGCGCGCGCCCCGCCGCTTGCAGCACCAGGTCGTAGCGTTGCGCCTCGGCGGGTGCCCCCATTTCACCGTCCGTGCCTTCGAACTTGACCCAGATGCCGTCGTCTTTCGCTTCCGCCGCCGCCGTCTTGGTCTTCAGCATGATCCTGTTGAAGCGGTGGCTGTTGTGCTTCTGCCAGACCTTGACCAGGTCGCGATCGGGCCCCTGCATCAGGCTGTCGAGCATTTCGACCACGTCGACGCGGGCGCCCAGCGTCGAATAGACGGTGGCCATCTCCAGGCCGATGATGCCGCCGCCGATGACCAGCATGCGCTTGGGCAACTTATTGTCGAACGCGCGCAATTCCAGCGCGCCGGTGGAGTCCACTATGCGCGGGTCTCGGGGCAGGAAGGGCAGGTGAACCGCCTGGGATCCGGCGGCGATGACGCATTGCTTGAAGCGGATCACGGTGGTCTTGCCGGTCTTTTCCTGGGCGTCGCCGGTGGTCTCTTCGACCTCCAGGCGATGCGGATCGAGAAAGTGGCCGAATCCGCGCACCGTGCGCACCTTGCGTGCCTTGGCCATGCTGGTCAGCCCGCTGGTCAGCTTGTGGACGACCTTGGCTTTGTGCGCGCGCAGTTTCTCGAGGTCCACGCTCGGTGCGACGAAGCTCACGCCCAGGTCGGCCGCGTGGGCCGCCTCGTCCATCACCGCGGCGACATGCAGCAGCGCCTTGGACGGAATGCAGCCGACATTGAGACAGACCCCGCCCAGGGTTGCGTAGCGTTCGACGATGACGGTGTCGAGGCCCAGGTCGGCGGCGCGGAAGGCTGCCGAATAGCCACCCGGGCCGGCGCCGAGGACCAGCAGGTCGCACTCCATGTCTGTCGTGCTCATAGCAGGACCCTCCGGAAATCGCCGAGCAACCGGGCGAGTGTCGCGTTGAAGCGGGTCGCCAGCGCGCCGTCGATCACGCGGTGATCGGCCGAGAGCGACAAGGGCAGGATCAGGCGCGGCACGAAGGCCGTGCCGTCCCAGACCGGCTTCATGCTCGACTTCGAAACGCCGAGGATGGCGACTTCCGGCGCATTGACGATCGGCGAGAAGGCGGTGCCGCCGATGCCGCCCACCGAGGAAATGGTGAACGTGGCGCCCTGCATGTCGGCCGGGCCGAGCTTGCCATCACGCGCCTTGGCGGCCAGTTCGGAGGTCTCGCGGGCGATGGCGAGAATGCCCTTCTGGTCGGCGTTCTTCAGCACCGGCACCATCAGGCCGTTCGGCGTGTCGGCGGCGAAACCGATGTGCCAGTAATTCTTGAAGACCTGACTCATTTCGCCACCCTGGCCGTCCAGCGAACTGTTGAGGTCCGGGTACGTCTTCAGGGCCGCGACCACGGCTTTGATCAGGAAGGCGAGCATGGTGATCTTCGTGCCGGCCTTCTCGTTTTCCTTGTTCAATTGAACGCGCAAGGCCTCCAGCTCGGTGATGTCGGCGTCCTCGTGATAGGTGACCGCCGGAATCATCACCCAGTTGCGGGCCAGATTGGGACCGGAAATCTTCTTGATGCGCGACAGCGGCTTGACCTCGATGGGGCCGAACTTGGCGAAATCCACCTGCGGCCAGGGCAGCAGGTCGATGCCGCCGCCCGCCGGCGCGACCGCCGATGCCGGCGCGACAGTCGTTGCGGTCGTTGCGGCCAGCGCCGTCTTGACATAGCCCTGGACGTCGGCCTGGAGGATGCGTCCCTTCGGGCCGGTGCCCGTGACGTGGCCGACATCGACGCCCAGCTCGCGCGCGAAACGGCGCACCGAAGGGCTGGCGTGCGCCTTGGCGCCGCCGGATGCCGCGAGAACCTCGGCGGGCGTGGGCATGCTGATCATGGCGGGCGCCGTGGTCGGCTCCGCCTCCGTCGGCCGCAGGTTGCAGACTTCGCCCTCCGCCGCCACCGATTCGGCGGGCGCGGCGGCCCTGGCGGGCGCGCCGGCGGCGATTGGTGCCGCCGGTGCCGCCGGCACGGTGGCAAGCGGTGGTTCGGCGGCGGCGGGTGCGCCGGCTTCCAGCAACAGCACCAGGCTGCCCTCGGCGACCTTGTCGCCGATCTTGACCAGCACTTCCCTGACGACGCCGGCCAGCGGCGCGGGCACATCCATGGTCGCCTTGTCCGATTCGAGGGAGACCAGCGGGTCCTCGGCCTTGACCGTGTCGCCCGGCTTGACGTGGATTTCGATGACCGGTACGTCCTTGAAGTCGCCGATGTCGGGTACTTTCACTTCGATGGGCGCGCTCATGGCTTACACCTTCGTGGGGTTGGGCTTGTTGGGATCGAGGCCGTACTTCCCGATGGCCTCGGCAACCCGGGCGGCATCGATCTGTCCGTCGTCGGCCAGCGAACGCAGCGCGGCGAGGATGATCCAGTGGCGATCCACCTCGAAGAAATGGCGGAGCTGCTCGCGGGTGTCGGAGCGACCGAAGCCGTCGGTGCCCAGCACGGTGTAGCGGCGGCCGCTCTGGCAGACGAACGGCCGGATCTGCTCGGCGTAGAGACGTATGTAGTCGGTGGCGGCGATGACCGGGCCGCGCGTGTCGGCCAGGCACTTGGTGACGTGGCAGACCCTGGGCGGCTCACCGGCGTTGAGCAGATGATGGCGGGTACACTCGTGACCGTCGCGGCCCAGTTCGGTGAAGCTCGGGCAGCTCCACAGGTCGGATTCGACGCCCCAGTCGTCACGCAGCAATTCGGCGGCGGCGATGGTCTCGCGGAAGATCACCCCGGAGCCGAGCAGTTGCACGCGCGGGCCGTTGGAGGCGGTGCCGCGCCGGAACAGGTACATGCCCTTGAGGATGTCGTCATGCGCGCCCTCGGGCATTTCGGGATGCTCGTAGTTCTCGTTCATCACCGTCAGGTAATAGAACACGTCCTCCTGCTCCGTGACCATGCGGCGCAGGCCATCGCGGATGATGACCGCGACTTCGTAGCCGAAGGTGGGGTCGTAGGAGACGCAGTTGGGTATGGTCGCGGAGAACAGGTGGCTGTGACCGTCCTCGTGCTGCAGGCCCTCGCCGTTGAGCGTCGTGCGTCCCGCCGTGCCGCCGACCAGGAAGCCGCGCGCCCGCGAGTCGCCGGCCGCCCAGGCCAGATCGCCGGTGCGTTGCAGGCCGAACATGGAATAGAAGATATAGACGGGAATCATTTGCACGCCGTGCGTCGAGTACGCGGTGGCGGCGGCGATCCAGTCGGCCATCGCGCCGGCTTCGTTGATGCCTTCCTGAAGGATCTGGCCGTCCTTCGATTCCTTGTAGAACATCAACTGGTCGGCGTCCTGCGGCACATAGGCCTGGCCCTGCTGGTTCCAGATGCCGAACTGGCGGAACATGCCTTCCATGCCGAAGGTGCGCGATTCGTCGGGCACGATCGGCACGATGTGGCGGCCGAGCGCCTTGTCGCGCAGCAGGGTGTTGAGAATGCGCACGAAGGCCATCGTGGTCGAGAACTCCCGCCCGGCGCCGGATGCCTTGAGCAGGGCGTCGAAGGCCGACAGGGGCGGCACCGGCATTGGTTCGACGCGGCGCCGGCGTTTCGGCAGGTAGCCGCCCAGCGCCAGGCGATGCTCGCGCATGTACTTGAGCTCGGGTGAGTCCTCGGCGAACTTCAGGTAGGGCAGGTCTTCCAGTTGCTCGTCGCTGATCGGCAGCTTGAATCGGTCGCGGAAGGCCCGGATCGAGGTGGTGCCCATCTTCTTCTGTTGATGGGTGATGTTCTGCGCCTCGCCCGATTCGCCCATGCCGTAACCCTTGATGGTCTTGGGCAATATGACCGTCGGCTGCCCGGTATGGGCGGCGGCGGCGGCGTAGGCGGCGTAGACCTTGTGCGGGTCGTGACCGCCGCGATTCAGGCGCCAGATGTCGTCGTCGGACCAGGTGGCGACCAGGGCCTTCAGTTCCGGCGTGTTGAAGAAGTGTTCGCGCACGTAGGCGCCGTCCTTCGACTTGAAGGTCTGGTAGTCGCCGTCGACGCACTCCATCATGCGGCGGCGCAGGTGGCCATGCTTGTCCTGGGCCAGCAGTGTGTCCCAATAGCTGCCCCACACGACCTTGATGACGTTCCAGCCGGCGCCGCGAAAATCGGCTTCCAGTTCCTGGATGATCTTGCCATTGCCGCGCACCGGACCGTCGAGGCGCTGCAGGTTGCAGTTCACCACGAAGATCAGGTTGTCGAGCTTCTCGCGCCCGGCCATGCCGATGGCGCCCATCGACTCCGGCTCGTCCATCTCGCCGTCGCCCATGAAGGCCCAGACCTTGCGGCCGGTGGTATCGGCCATGCCCCGGTCGTGCATGTACTTCATGAAACGGGCCTGGTAGATGGCTTGCAAGGGGCCGAGGCCCATCGAGACGGTGGGGAACTGCCAGAAATCGGGGAACAGCCAGGGGTGGGGGTAGGAGGGCAGGCCCTTGCCATCGACCTCCTGGCGGAAGCCGTCGAGCTGCTGTTCGGTCAGACGGCCGAGCAGAAAGGCGCGGGCGTAGATGCCGGGGGCGGAATGGCCCTGCATGAAGATCAGGTCGCCGCCATGCTGCTCGGTTGGCGCGTGCCAGAAGTGCTGGAAGCCAACGTCATAGAGCGTGGCCGCCGAGGCGAAGCTGGCGATGTGGCCGCCGAGGTTGGAGTCGCCCTTGTTGGCGCGCAGGACCATGGCCAGCGCGTTCCAGCGCACGTAGGCGCGGATGCGGTTCTCCAGCGCGTAGTCGCCGGGCGCCGACGGCTGGCGGTCCGCCGGAATGGTGTTGACGTATTCGGTATTGGCCGAGTAGGGGATGTTGATGCCGGCGCGATGGCCGAGTTCGATCAGCTTCTCGATCAGGAAGTGGGCGCGTTCGGGGCCTTCCTGGGCAATCACGGCTTCGAGGGCTTCGAGCCACTCGCGGGTTTCCTGGCTGTCCTCGTCGAGCGACGACGGTCCGGCGGGATAGGCGGACATGGCGGTTGTCTCCTCCTGTTGAGGTTGGTTGCTGGCCCGCTGGTGGCGGGACGTTTTTCACACAGCTTAGCCCCGCCGGGTGGGCGGGTCGAATCGTGATGTTCCGGAATGTAAAACAAGAATTCGCATTGCGCAATACTGCACTGCCGCAATGACAGTGTCCGAGCGAGGGTGATATGGTGTCGTCCGACAGCAAGAGGAGACGACGAAATGTTTCAGGTTCGAATTCACGGCCGCGGCGGGCAGGGCGTGGTCACCGCCGCCGAAATGCTTTCCATCGCGGCTTTCGAGGAAGGGCGTCACGCCCAGGCATTTCCCAGCTTCGGGTCGGAGCGGACCGGGGCGCCGGTGGTGGCGTTCTGTCGCATTGCCGACCAGGAAATTCGCTTGCGAGAACCGATCATGGAGCCGGACGCGCTGATCATCCAGGATCCGACGCTGCTCCACCAGGTGGATGTGTTCTCCGGACTGAAGAAGGACGGCTACATCCTCATCAACACCAACAAGACTTTCGATCAGCTCGGCCTGGGCGATTTCGTCCGCGACCGCGATCCGGCGCGCTTGTGTACCGTTGCCGCGACCGAAATATCGGTACGGCTGGTCGGCCGGCCGGTGCCCAACGTGCCGCTGCTGGGCGGCTTTGCGGCGGCCTCGGGGCTGATTCGGCTCGAATCGGTGATCAAGGCGATCAACGACAAGTTTTCCGGCAAGGTGGCGGCGGGCAACATCGCGGCCGCCACCGAGGCGTTCGATATGGTCCGCAAGGCAATCGAGGCGGCCAAGGAGGTGAGCAAGCATGCTTAAGCAGACAGAAGGATCGCGCGCCGTGGCCGAGGCCGTGGCGCTCTGCCGGCCGGAGGTGATCTGCGCCTATCCGATCTCGCCGCAGACGCACATCGTCGAGGCGCTGGGCGAGATGGTCAAGGACGGCTCGCTGACACCCTGCGAGTTCATCAACGTCGAATCGGAATTCGCCGCCATGTCGGTGGCCATTGGTTCCTCGGCGACCGGCGCCCGCACTTACACCGCCACCGCTTCGCAGGGCCTGCTGTTCATGGCCGAGGCGGTCTATAACGCCTCGGGGCTCGGCCTGCCGATCGTCATGACCGTCGCCAACCGCGCCATCGGCGCGCCGATCAACATCTGGAACGACCACTCCGACGCGCTGTCGCAGCGCGACTCCGGCTGGCTGCAAATCTTCGCCGAAACCAACCAGGAAGCGCTCGACCTGCACATCCAGGCCTTCCGCCTGGCCGAGGAATTGAGCCTGCCGGTGATGGTGTGCATGGATGGCTTCATCCTCACCCACGCCTACGAGCGGGTCGACATGCCGACCCAGGCGCAGGTCGACGCCTACCTGCCCAGGTACGAGCCGCGCCAGATTCTCGAGCCGGACGAACCGGTGTCGATCGGCGCCATGGTGGGTCCGGAGGCCTTCATGGAAGTCCGCTACCTGGCGCATGCCAAGCAGATGGAGGCGCTCAAGCTGATCCCGGACTATGCCGCCGAGTTCCGCAAGGTGTTCGGTCGCGATTCCGGGGGCCTGGTGCACACCTACAAGGCCGACGGCGCCGAGACCATGATTGTCGCGATGGGCTCGGTGCTCGGCACCATCAAGGACGTGGTCGACGAAATGCGCGAGGCGGGCCACAGCATCGGCGTGCTGGGCATCACCCTGTTCCGCCCCTTCCCGATCGCCCAGGTGCGCGACGCCCTGCACAGTGCCAAGCAGGTGGTGGTGCTGGAAAAGAGCTTGGCGGTCGGCCTGGGCGGCATTCTCGCCGCCAACGTGCGCATGGCCCTCTCGGCGCTGCCCATCGACGTCTATACCGTGGTCGCGGGCCTCGGCGGGCGACCGATTACCAAGCGTTCCTTGCATGCGCTGTTCCGCAAGGCGGAGAAGGACGACATCGGTCCGCTGACCTTCCTCGATCTGAACCAGGCCGTGGTGGACAAGCAACTGGAGCGCGAGCGCGCTGTGCGCCGTTCCGGGCCGGCGGCGGAAGCCATCCTGCGTGACATCGGCGTCGTTGCCGCCAAGATTGCCTAAGGAGTCGCGATGTCTTTTCAACCCGTAAAGTTCTACCAGACCGGCACCTTTACCGTCGGCAACCGCCTGCTGCCTCCCGAGGAGCGCAGCGTGCAGTCGCAGGCGAAGCGCTACAACTCGATCAACTCCGGGCATCGCGCCTGCCAGGGCTGCGGCGAGGCGCTGGGGGCGCGCTATGCGATCGATGCCGTCATGGAGGCGACCAACGGCCGATTGATCTGCGCCAACGCCACCGGCTGTCTGGAAGTGTTCTCGACGCCGTATCCGGAAACCTCCTGGCAGGTGCCGTGGATTCATTCGTTGTTCGGCAACACGGCGGCCGTGGCCACCGGCATTGCCGCGGCGCTGAAGATCAAGCAGCAAAAGGGCGAGCGGCGCAACATCCGCGTCGTTGCCCAGGGCGGCGACGGCGGCACCACGGACATCGGCTTCGGCTGCCTTTCCGGCATGTTCGAGCGCAATGACGACGTCCTGTACATCTGTTACGACAACCAGGGCTACATGAACACCGGCATCCAGCGGTCCAGCGCCACGCCGCCGGCGGCGCGCACGGCCACCACCATGGCGGTCGGGTCCGCGCCGGGCAATGTCTTTGGTCAGGGCAAATACGTGCCGGCCATCGCCATGGCCCACGAGATTCCCTACGTCGCCACCGCGACAGTTGCCGACCTGCGCGATTTGGAAGCCAAGGTGCGCCGGGCCATGGAGTTCCATGGCGCCCGCTACATCCACATCCTGGTGCCTTGTCCGCTCGGCTGGGGCAGCGCCTCGCACGAGACCATCCACCTGGCGCGGCTGGCCAAGGAGACCGGGCTGTTCCCGGTGTTCGAGGCCGAGCGCGGCGAGGTTACCTCCGTCCTGAAGATACGGCGTCGCCAGCCGGTGGAGGAATACCTCAAGCCGCAGAAACGTTATGCCCACCTGTTCGGCAAGACGCCGCAAGTGGAAGTCATTGCCCGCCTGCAAGGAATGGCGGACCGCAACATCCGCAAGTACGGACTCCTGGATACGGAGACGCAGTGATGGACAAGCCCTTCGCGATCACCCTCAACCCCGGCTCCTCGCTGGCCAACCATACCGGTTCCTGGCGCACCATGCGGCCGGTCTATGTGGACCGGCTGCCGCCCTGCAACGCCGCCTGCCCGGCCGGCGAGAACATCCAGGGCTGGCTCTTCCACGCCGAAAGTGGCGACTACGAGAAGGCCTGGCGCAGCCTCACCGAGAACAATCCGCTGCCGGCCATCATGGGCCGCGTCTGCTATCACCCCTGCCAGGGCGGCTGCAACCGGCAGAACGTCGATGCCGCCGTCGGCATCAACGCCGTGGAACGCTTCCTCGGCGACGAGGCGATCAAGCAAGGCTGGGCGTTCACCAAGCCGACCCGGCAGAGCGGCAAGCGCGTGCTGGTCGTCGGCGCTGGTCCTTCGGGCCTTTCGGCCGCCTACCAGTTGGCTCGGCTCGGCCATGCCGTCGAGATCCACGAGGCCGGGCCGATGGCCGGCGGCATGATGCGCTTTGGCATCCCCAAGTATCGCCTGCCGCGCGAGATCATCGATGCCGAGGTGCGACGCATCGTCGACCTCGGCGTCGTCATTCGCTATGACGCCAAGGTGGCCAACATCGCCGAGGCCATGCAGGCCGGCGGCTTCCATGCCGCCTTCCTCGCCGTCGGCGCCCACATCGGCAAGCGCGCCTACATTCCGGCGGCCGACGCCACCAAGATCGTCGACGCGGTTTCCGTGCTGCGCTCCATGGAAGGCGAGGACAAGCCGATGCTCGGCCGGCGCGTGGTGGTCTATGGCGGCGGCAATACCGCCATCGACGTGGCGCGCACCGCCAAGCGCCTGGGCGCCACCGAGGCCATCATCGTCTATCGCCGTACCCGCGAAAAAATGCCCGCCCACGACTTCGAGGTCGAGGAAGCCCTGCAGGAAGGTGTGATGGTCAAGTGGCTGTCCACCATCAAGCACGCCGGCGAGGGCAACATCACCATCGAGAAGATGGCGCTCGACGAAAAGGGCTTTCCCCAACCGACGGGCGAGTTCGAAACGCTGGAGGCCGACTCCGTGGTGCTGGCGCTGGGCCAGGACGTCGACCTGTCGCTGCTCGAAGGCGTGCCCGGGCTGGAGGTCAAGGACGGCGTCGTGCAGGTGACGCCGAACATGATGACCGGCCACCCCGGCATCTTCGCCGGCGGCGACATGGTGCCCTCCGAGCGCACCGTCACGGTGGCCGTTGGCCATGGCAAGAAAGCCGCCCGGCACATCGACGCCTGGCTGCGCAACGAGACTTATCAGCCGGCGCCCAAGCACGAACTGGCGGGCTTCGACAAGCTCAACCCCTGGTATTACTCGGAGGCCTACCACCAGGTGCGGCCAGTGCTGGACATCATCCGCCGCCAGTCCAGCTTCGACGAGGTGGTGCAGGGCCTGAACGAGAACAACGCCCTGTTCGAGGCGCGCCGCTGCCTCTCCTGCGGCAATTGCTTCGAGTGCGACAACTGCTACGGCGTCTGCCCGGACAATGCCGTGATCAAACTCGGCCCGGGCAAGCGCTTCCAGTTCAACTACGACTACTGCAAGGGCTGCGGCGTCTGCGTCGCCGAATGCCCCTGCGGCGCGATCAAGATGGTGGCGGAGGAAATCTGAGCGCGCACTGCGGCGCTACAATGACAAGCGGATTCACGTTGCGGAGAAGAGGCATGGGCATCACGTACGCTGACATTGCTATCGAGAACCCGTACTCGAAGCGCAGACTCCCGGCCCGCGCGCTGGTCGATTCCGGGGCTGTCTTTTTCACCATCCCGGATCACCTGGCGGTGCAGCTCGGCTTCGACCCCACGGAAGTCAGTACCCGCGAAATCATCCTCGCCGATGGCACCCGTAAACCCGTACCGATGATCGGCCCACTGCGCGTCCACTTCGCCGACCGCTACTGCGACTTGTCAGCCCTCGTCATGGGCGACGAGCCCCTGTTCGGCGCGGTGCCGATGGAAATGATGGATCTCGTCCTGCACCCGGCATCGCAAACCCTGACGGTCAACCCCGCGAGTCCCTTCGTGCCGGTGGCGCTGGCGAAGTAGCGGTAACGGTGCCAGTAGGCATCGCGGCTGAGGACGCCGAGTATGCTGATCGGGTCATCACGGCAAACCAAATTTCCTCCAGGCTGGCTCACCGCATCCCCGCGCGGCGAGCCGATCGAGGTGTCATGACCGTCGCGCCGCTCCGCTACCAGGCGATTCCGCCGACGTTTCAGTCCCGACGAGGCGACTGAATCAGGACCGCACGGCGGCGAGCGTTCGTCCGCGGCTCTTGGCGGCTATCAGTCAATAGTTCGCGGCAAACGACAACCGCCGCGCCGGCTCGGAAATCCATGAGACATAATGCCAAGGTCATGACACTATTCAATTCGGGATCGTCACTTTTGTCATGCACGCACCGCGAGGGGTCTATGAGAGCTACCTGCTGTTTGTTGTCGATCATCACGTTGCTGGGCGGGCCGTTGGCGGCGCAAGCCAACGGCTACGTCGGCAGATCAAGGTGTCGATGGAGCCGTCCGACGCGGACTATCCGCCGAAGAAGAGCAACATCATCTACGTCTACAGTTGCTGGGACGGAGCGACAGGGAAGTCCGTAAACTGTAGCTTTACGCAGCAAATCGAGGGATTGGTCGATCCGGCAAGCGACGTTGCCAATAACGGCGGCCATACGCATGACTATGCCAGCCATCCCGCAGGCAAGGAATGTCTTCTTCCCCCAGGCGCCGCCGCTTTCTTTCCACTGCTCAATTGCGCGCCTATAGCAGACAGCGTCGTCGGTTCGACGGAGTCGGCCGTCGGCGGTCTCGTGCTATATCCGGAAGCGGCGGTCAAGCATGAGAATCCCGATGTGAGCGGCAAGGTCAAGATATCGAGTTCCGTGACTTCGCCGCCCGGCTGGTACTGCGTGTCGGGTTGTTACGACGCCAACAGTTGGCGCTATGAAACGACCGTGGATATTGGCATCGAAGGCTTGGAGCGCCTGTCGAATTCTCCTGACGGCACCTACATCAAGGTGCGCACGGCGGATACGCGGCACACCGCTGCCAATGCCTACTATGGCATGCCGGACACCAATGTGATACTCGGGCTGGTTGCGGTGGAGTACTTGAATTTGACCACCACAGCCCAGAGGTCCCGGCTGCTTAGCATCAATGATATGAGTCTGCCGCGCGGCGGCCGGTTCGACGTCAACGGGAATTGGGCGAGACCGCACGCCGAGCACCGTATAGGCATTAGCGCCGACATCAACCGAGACGGGGTATTTTGCGACGATGATAAGGAACTGCGCAAAGCGGTGGACAACGTCATTCCGTCGGTTGGGCCCCGATTGGTCAATCCGAATGTTCCCGGTCGTACTTCAAGCCGCCTGTTGTGCGAATCCGAAGGACGCAAGCACATCGATTTCGACTAACCGTGCCAAAAATCGTCCCACGCATTGTCCTGTATAGAGGAATCGTTGCCATGAAACGTCTGATCGTGCTCTTGATGGCTATTTGCTGCGCTGCGGTATCGTCGACTGTCCATGCCGTGGGCCTGCTGCCGGTGCCGGTCCTAAAGAACGTTGGTGTGACGGCCGAGACCCGGTACGACGCGGTTACTGGCTTTTTTACCTATGCGTATACGGTCACCAATCCGGTGAGCAACACCGGTGAGATCGACGCGGTATGGCTGGACATTCTGCATGGGCAAGTGCCGGCGGAACCCTATGACCGCAGTGGCTTGACGATTCCGCAAGGGGGAAATCGCTATGGCTTCGATCAGAAGCTGCCACCGCCGTCCTTAGTCCGGCGCTATGGCCTGGACATCCGGCAGTTCGTGCCCTTCGGACAGAACGTGCCGCCCTCGTGGCATGGCGGGCTGGCTTACATCGGTGCCGCGTCCTTTAGCTCAAGCGCCAAGGCATACGACGTCAAGCCCGGCCAGACGCTCGCGGGCTTCGAAGTGTTCAGCCGGGGCGTACCGACGCTGCGGAACATGGACTTGGTGCCGAGTTGGGTGCTGCTGGTGGATAGCGAGGACGACGTGACCCATGACGACCGCCAGGCGGCGGGGCAGGTGGAGCGGGACATCCGGTTTCACACGGTGACGCTCGGCCCGTCCGGTGTGAGGCCCGGGGATATCGAGCACTGGAACCAGGTGCGCGACGACTTGGCTCGCACTGTTCAGTTGGGCTGGATCACCGATTTGGCCCTGGCAACGACGCTGACCGATCAATTGGCGGCCGCGCGTAGCGCGGTGGATGCGCAGATTCCCTCGAGTGCGCGGGCGCGTCTGAATGACCTGTTGGCGGCCATCAACGCCATTCGCACCGGTCAGTGCCGCGCGGAAGTCCAAGCCCTGATGCGCTTCAATGCCGAGCAACTGCTGGTGAATCTTGATCATGCGGTGATGGGGCGATCTAGGTAGCGAAATGACGGAGCCAATCAACTGAAGCGGTCCGTGACGACAACCTCGCTCATGGGCAACTGTCCGCCGCGCGGCATCGGTTCCTGAATCCCTTTGCCGATGACGACGAACATGGCGACCACGTGGTCGGCGGGCAGGCCGATGACGCGGCCCACCGCGTCGAAGTCGAAGCCGTCCATGGGGCCCGACTGGTAGCCCATTTCCTGGGCCGCCAGCATCAGCGTCATGGCCGCGAGGCCGCAGGAGCGCATCGCCTCGTCGCGCTGTAGCCATTCCCGGCCATCGTAGAACTGCGCCATTGCGCCCACCAGATAGTCCTGCACTTCGGGCGCGTTGCGCCAGTAGCGCGCCGGGTCCCGCTGCCAGGCTTTGGTGTCGGCGGTCAGCACGATCAGCAGCGAGGCGTCGGTGACTTGGGCCTGATCCCAGGCGGCGGCGCGGATCTGGCGACGCAGTTCCGGGTCGCGCACCAGTACGAAGCGCCACTGCTGAATGTTCCATGCCGTCGGCGACAGCATGGCCAGGGAGATCAATCTCTCGATCTCCGCTTCACTCATGCGGTGGTTTGGGTCGTAGCCCTTGATGGCGCGGCGTAGTTCGATGGCTTCGGAAACTTTCATTATCTTCCCCCCGGTTCAGAAGTCGTTTTCGATCTTGAAGGTATTGAACAGGATGTCCACGGCGACATTGCGCGCGCCGTGGTTGACGGCGTCGAGGATGTCCCGGTCGGTCCAGCCCATGGCGCGCAGGGCGTCCAGGTCGCCGGTGTTCACGGCCTTGGGCGTCTTGGTCGCCTTGAGCACGAACAGCAGCATGGCCTTGTCCTGGTCGGAAAGCGCCGAATCGGCCGGGTTGCGCTTGGCGGCCGCCGTTTGTTCGGGCGTGAACCCGGCGCGCTGGATGAGCATGGCCTCGTTCATGCCGATGCAGTACGCGCAGTCGTTGTCCTGCGAGACCAGCATGCGGATGGACGCCAGCAACGGAAAGCTAAGAGTGGGGTGCTGGAAGTAGTAGCCGATGTGTTGCCACTGCATGGCCAGGACGTCCGGACTGGCGCTGTACAGTTTCATGGCGTTGGGCAGCCGGCCCAGGGCCTGCTCCACCTGCGCATAGACTTGCGCCACCTGGCCGGTGGCTTCGCTCGGTGCGACGGTCGAAATGATGCTCATGGCGTCTCTCCTTGGTTAGCACATACCGACCATTCGGTATGTTTGCGGCAAAAACAAATTTCAGAGGGTGGGGCGGGTCATCAGTCCCTTCACGTAGCCCTGCAACTGCGTCATGCACAGGGCAAAACCCTCGGGCGATTGCAGGCTTTTGGCGATACCGATGCAGCCTTCCCAGGCGGACACTATGAACAGCGCCGCCGCCCGGCAATCGACGTCGGCGCGCAGCCCGCCGGCCTCCTGGCCACGGCGCAGGGCGTCCTCGACGACCCGGCCCCAGGTGCCGAGGATGCCGTTGAGCCGTGTCTTGAACGACTCGTCCAAAGGACTCATCTCCTGCATCAGGTTGTTGAGCGGGCAGCCGAGCTTGACGAATTCCGGATCGCGATTCGCGCCGATTTCGCCGATCGCCCGCAACAACTCGTCGATGGGGTCCGCGCTTTCGCGCACCCGCCGAAAGACAAGGTCCTCCAGGCGCGCGCCGATGACCTCGTCGATGACAGCCAGGCCCAGGTCCTGCTTGTTCGGGAAATGGTGGTAGAGCGCGCCCTTGGTCAGGCCGGTATCCTGGAGGATATTGGCGATGCTCGCCGCCTGGTAGCCATGGCGATGGATCTCGCAGAACGCGGCGTTGAGCAGCTTTTCGCGGGTCAGATCGGTCTGTTTGGCGGTCATGCCGGCATTACATACCAACCGGTATGAATGTGTCAAGCGCCATTGTGGCAGAACTCCCGGGGGCGGCCGGCCGGCTCACGACAGCAGCGCGGCCAGCTTCTCTTCCAGTTCCTTGCTTCTCTTACGACCTTCCGGCGTAAGTTGCATGGAGTCGCGCCAGCCCACGTAGTGGCCGCGCAAGTCCTCGAGGGTCCTGGCCGTCTCCAGCTTTTCAATGAGCCCCGAACCGAACACGCCGAGAAAGGCATTGACCGTGTTCAACATGAAGTTGTGGGCCATCTCGAACCGTTTGGCCGCATCGACGACCGGTTGCCCGGCACGCTCCGGCTTGGCGACGGCCAGCGGGGCGATGAAGCCCTCGGCAAGCAGTTTGTCGAGCATCGCGGGAACGTTCTCACCGGTGATCATGGCGGCAAGACTGGCGGAGTTTCGCGACCCGTCGATCATGATGAGCAGCCGCCGCTCGCGCTGCGAAATGTTGTGCGTTCGCTGCGCAACCTCCTCGATACCCTTGGGGGTTTTGACGCAAACCCTTGCCTCGTCCATATCCGCCTCCCGGTGGCCAGCCAACGACGTGGCGAGCAACCTGCCTGATGTCATAGTGGGGCGGAATCCTACTGCGAGACCCTTGCGGCGGCCTTACGGTCCTCCGGGGCTGCGCGCGGGGCTGTCCGGCGTGTTGGTGACGGGAATGATGGGAAGTGGCGGTGTCTTGCCGATGGGCGTCACTGGCGCCCAGCCTCGTGCGCCCAGCCATTTTTGTCCGCGATGGCCTTGAGTCGCTTGTCCCGCGTCCATAGTCGCGCGCCGTGCATGACCGTCGCGGCGAGCAGGTGGGTATCGATATAGCCGATGCCGCGAGCGAATAGTCGTTGCCGTTCGATGAAGAACAATGCTTCGTCTTCGGTGGCGGTGGTCAGTCGGGGCAGGGATTTCAGCAAGGCGAGAACTTCGGCGCGGTTGCGGAGACTGCCGCAAGCCAGTTCGCCGATCACGAAGTCGTGGCAGGCGACGGCGTTGCTTTCCAGCAGTGTCGCCAGTGCGGGGTTGCCGCTGCGCAAATGGTCGATCCAGATCGATGTGTCGACCAGGATCACTTGCCGCCCTCGCGGCGGCGGGCAATGTCCTGCAATTGGGGTTCGCTGCCACCCAGGCGCGCCAGGCGGCGCGCGCTTTCGCGCTGGATCAGGGCGGTGAGCGCTTCTTTGAGCAGGGCGCTGCGTTCCTGTACGCCGGAGAGCAATTGGGCCCGGTCAACCAGTGCCTCGTCGAGCGTAACGGTGGTGCGCATGAGCAATCGTCCAGTGGGTGAGCGCATCAAATATAGCATCAACTGACGGCATAACAGGTGCTCCAGGAGGGTTGCTTGACGCGGCCCGACTTACTCCTCGCCGATAACGCGATAGACCAGCGCGCCGAGGGCCGCGCCGAGGATGGGCGCCAGCCAGAACAGCCAGAGCTGGTCCAGCGCCCAATCGCCGACGAACAGGGCGACGCCGGTGCTGCGGGCGGGGTTTACCGAGGTGTTGGTGACGGGAATGCTGATCAGGTGGACCAGGGTGAGGCCGAGGCCGATGGCCAGCGGGGCGAAGCCTTGCGGCGCCCGCTGGTCGGTGGCGCCGAGGATGATCAGCAGGAACATCATGGTCATGATGACTTCGGTGATCAGGGCCGGAATCATGCCGTAGCCGCCGGGCGAATGGGCGCCGTAGCCATTGGCGGCGAAACCCGCCGAAAGATCGAAGCCGGCCTTGCCGGTGGCGATGACATAGAGAACACCGGCCGCGACCACGGCGCCGGCCACCTGGGCGACGATGTAAGGCAGCAGGCGGCCGGCCGGGAAACGGCCGCCGAGCCAGAGGCCGATAGACACGGCGGGGTTCAGGTGGCAGCCGGAGATGTGGCCGATCGCGTAGGCCATGGTCACGACGGTCAGGCCGAAGGCGAGCGACACGCCCAGCAGGCCGATGCCGACGCCCGGGAATGCCGCCGCCAGCACGGCGCTGCCGCATCCGCCGAGCACCAGCCAGAAGGTACCGAAAAACTCCGCGCCGAGCTGTTTCATGACTTCTCTCCTTCGCAAAACGATGGCCCGATCCCGGGCCGGTTGGCGGGACTTATGCCCTTCCACTACTCGTTCCGCATTCTAGGCGGCCGCCGTCGGACCGAAAGTCAAGAAATGTGTCTACCGCCCTGTCTTCGTCAGGGTCTTGACGCCTCGCCAGTGGGCTGGACGCCGGCTGGGGGAAGCCGGATAATTCGCCCTCCTTGACAGGAATCATTCGGCTATCCGGCGAAACGGCTTAGCCTTTTTCATTCCAATAACGAGAGTGTGAGAACCCCATGGCCGCTGTCATGCCCGCGCCGAGCAATGCCCGGCTTCTGCTATCCGGCAACGAAGCCGTTGCCCGTGCCGTCTGGGAGTCCGGTTGCCGCGTGGCCGCCGCCTATCCCGGCACGCCGTCCACCGAAATGCTGGAAGTCATTTCGACCTACCCGGACATCTACGCCGAATGGTCGGTGAACGAGAAGGTGTCGCTGGAGGTGGCCATCGGCGCCGCCTTCGCCGGTTCCCGTTCCTTCTGCGCCATGAAGCACGTAGGGATGAACGTCGCCTCCGACGCGCTGATGACGCTGACGCTGACCGGTGTGGTTGGTGGCCTGGTCATCGCCATCGCCGACGACGTCGGCCTCTCGTCGTCGCAGAACGAGCAGGATTCGCGCTATTGGGGCCGCTTCGCGCATGTGCCGATGTTCGAGCCGGCCGATTCGCAGGAAGCCTACGAGATGACCAAACTCGGCTTCGACTTCTCGGAGAAGTTCCAGGTGCCGGTGATCCTGCGCATGACGACACGCATCAATCACGTCAAGGGTCTGGTCACGGTCGGCGAGCGGGTGGCCCACGTCGCCCCCGGCTTCAAGAAGGAGTCGTCGCGCTGGGTGATGACGCCGGCCGGCGCCGGCAAGCGCATCCCCATGATGTTCGAGCGCGACAAGGTGCTGCGCGCCGAGGCCGAAGCTTCCCCGCTCAACATCGTCGACACGGGCGGCGACCGGCGTGTCGGCTTCGTGGCCTCCGGCCCGGCCTGGATGCATGTCCGCGAATCCTTCCCCGCGGCGCCAGTGCTGAAGCTGGGTTTCTCCTGTCCGGTGCCGCTGGAAAAGATTCGCGCCTTCGCCGCGACGGTGGACAGGTTGGTGGTCGTCGAGGAAGTCGAGCCGCTGGTCGAGAACGAGCTGAAGGCCGCCGGCATCGACTGCCACGGCAAGGACATCCTGCCGCGCCAGGGTGAACTGGCGCCCAACGTCCTCAAGCCGGCGATCGCCAGGCTGCTCGGCGAGCCGGTGCCGGAAGGCATCGTGCCGCCGGCGAAGGTGTTTCCCCGGCCGCCGACCATGTGCGTCGCCTGCCCGCATCTCGGCGTCTATTACACGCTGGCGCAGATCAAGAACATCACCATCTCCGGCGACATCGGCTGCTATACCCTCGGCGCCGGCCATCCCTGGAACGCGCTCGACACGACGATCTCCATGGGGGCCTCGATGGGCATCGCGCTCGGCCTCGACAAAGGTCGGGGCGAAACCGATCAGGACAAGCGCATCGTCGCCGTGATCGGCGACTCGACCTTCCTGCACATGGGAATGCAAGGCCTGCTCGACATGGTGTACAACGGCGGCAACGTCACCGTGCTGCTGCTCGACAACCGCGCCGTGGGCATGACCGGCGGCCAGGCCAACCCGGGTTCCGGCAAGGGCATCCATGGCCAGGAGACGCCGCGGGTCGATTTCGCCAAGCTGGTCGAGTCGCTGGGCGTAAAGAAGGAACGCATCCACGTCGTCGATCCCTACCAGTTGCCGGTACTGTTCAAGACCATCCGCGAGGAGTTGAAGGTGCCCGAGGTGTCGGTGATCATCACCGACCAGCCGTGCGTGCTGATCGACGACTACAAGAAGCAGAAGCCGTTCGAAGTCCTCGACGACAAGTGCACCGGCTGCGGCAACTGCGTCGATGTCGGCTGCCCGGCGATTCACGTCACCCGCCGAGAAAAGGCCATCAAGCCCTCGGGCAAGGAAGTCGAATTGCAGTTCGTCACCATCGAGACCACCGCCTGCACCGGCTGCGGCCTCTGCGTGCAGCCGTGCGCGCCGGACGCCATCGTCACCGCCGACCTGACCAAGCCGATGCGGCTGGTTCGGCACTGAAAGAAATCGCAATGACTGAACAGAACATCACCAACATCCTCGTCGTCGGCATCGGTGGCCAGGGGGTCATGACCGCCACCGAAATCCTCGCCGAGGCCGCCATCGCGCTCGGCCACGACGCCAAGAAGACCGAGGTCGCCGGCATGGCGCAGCGCGGCGGCGTGGTCTCCTCGCATCTGCGCTTTGGTCCCAAGGTGCTGTCGCCGCAGATCATGGCCGGCACGGCCGACCTGCTGGTCGGCTTCGAGTCGGCCGAGACGCTGCGCTGGTGCCACTATCTCAAGCCGGGCGGTCTGGTGCTGATGAACACCGCGCGGCTGGTGCCACCGGTGGTCGATCTGGGCCTCTACGACTATCCCGCCGATCCGCTGGCTGAGATTCGCGCCCGCGGCTACCCGGTGCATGCCTTCGACGCCATGGCCATCGCGCTGGAACTCGGCGACGTGCGGCTGGGCAACACGGTGATGCTCGGCGCCATGGCCGACCACCTGCCCTTCCCGCCGGAGGTGTTGCTGGAGGCGATTCTCAAGCGCTTCGCGGCACGCAAGCCGCACATGGTCGAGGTCAACCGCAAGGCCTTCGAGGCCGGCCGGGCCGCCGACAAGGCATCGGCGCATCACGAGGAGGCAACGGCATGACAGCCCGCATTCTGGATGGCAATGCCCTGGCGGCGACGGTGCGCGAACATCTGGCGGCCCGCGCCGCCGCGCTCAAGGCCACGCGTGGTGTCACCCCATGTCTGGCCGTGATTCTGGTCGGCGAGGACCCGGCCTCGAGCGTCTATGTGCGCAACAAGGTGGCGGCTTGCGAAAAGGCGGGCTTCCGCTCGATCCGGGAGACCTACCCGGCCAACGTCGAGCCCGTCGAGGTGCTGGCCAAGATCGCCGAGCTGAACGCCGACCCGGCCGTGCACGGCATCCTGGTGCAGTTGCCGCTGCCGAAACACTTCGATGCCGAAGCGGTGCTCGAAGCCATCGCGCCCGACAAGGACGTGGATGGCTTCCATGCCGAGAACGTCGGCGCCCTGATGCAGGGCAACCCGCGCTTCATTCCCTGCACGCCCTACGGCGTGATGAAGATGCTGGAGTCGGAGAACGTGCCGCTGAAAGGCGCCGAGGCGGTGATCGTCGGCCGCAGCAACATCGTCGGCAAGCCGATGGCCATGCTGTTGCTGGCGCAGAGCTGTACCGTCACCGTCTGCCATTCGCAGTCCACGGATCTGGCCTTTCATACCCGCCGCGCGGACATCCTGGTCGCGGCCGTCGGCCGGGCGAAGATGATCACCGGCGACATGATCAAGCCGGGCGCCACCGTCATCGACGTCGGCATCAACCGCCAGGCCGATGGCAAGCTGTGCGGCGACGTCGATTTCGCGTCGGCCAAGGAAGTGGCCGGTCTGATCACGCCGGTGCCGGGAGGCGTCGGGCCGATGACCATCACCATGCTGCTGGCCAATACCCTCGAATCCGCGGAGAGAACGCTGAAATGACCAAGAAGATCCCCCTGGTTCCCCAAGTTGGAATCGTCATGGGCTCGGACTCCGACTGGCCGATCATGAAGGCCTGCGCCGAGACCCTGAAGCAGTTCGGCGTCGCCCACGAAGCGAAGGTGCTCTCCGCCCACCGGACGCCCGACGCCGCGCTGGACTACGCGGCCACGGCGCAAGATCGCGGCATGAAGGTGCTGATCGGCGCCGCCGGCGGTGCCGCCCATCTGGCCGGTGTGCTGGCCGCCAAGACCGAACTGCCCGTGCTGGCCGTACCGATGCCCTCCAAGCACTTGCAGGGGCTCGACTCGTTGCTGGCCATGGTCCAGATGCCCGGTGGCATACCCGTCGCCACCTTCGCCATCGGCGAGGCGGGTGCCACCAACGCGGCGCTGTTTGCCATCGCCATGCTGGCGCTGAACGACGCCGATCTGGCCAGCAAGCTGTCGGCCTTCCGCGTCAAGCAGACCGAGAAGGTCCTGGCCAAGGCCCTGCCCGAAGTTTGATGGGCGACATCGATCGGGCGGTTGCCCTGCTGCGGCAGGGGGAATTGGTCGCCTTTCCGACCGAGACGGTCTACGGCCTTGGCGCCGATGCCTCGAATCCGGTGGCGGTGGCCAGGATCTTCGCCGCCAAGGGCCGGCCCGCCGATCATCCGCTGATCGTGCACCTGCCGGACGCCAGCCAGCTCGATCAATGGGCGCGCGAGATTCCCGAAACGGCTTTCGCGCTGGCCAAGGCCTTCTGGCCGGGGCCGCTGACCCTGATTCTCAAGCGCTGGCCGGGTGTGCTCGACGCGATCACCGGCGGCCAGGACACGGTCGGCCTGCGCGTACCGAACCATCCGCTGGCACTCGATCTCTTGCGGGAGTTCAATGGCGGCGTGGCGGCGCCGTCGGCCAATCGCTTCGGCCACATCAGCCCGACCACGGCCCGGCATGTGCGCGACGAACTCGGTGACGCCGTGGCGATGGTTCTCGACGGCGGCCCCTGCCGGGTCGGCATCGAATCCACCATCGTCGACCTGACCGGCGCGCGGGCAACGATCCTGCGCCCCGGCATGGTCAGCGCGATCGACCTCGGCCGCGTGCTCGGCCGTACGCCGGGGATGGGGGGCGACGACATGCCCCGTGTCCCGGGCGCCCTCGCCGCGCACTATGCGCCGCGCACGCCGCTGACGTTGCTACAGCCGGATGTCGTCATCTTCGCCGTGCGCGAAGCGCTCGCCGCCAACGAACGCCTGGGCGTCATCGCGCCGATGGCCTGCCCGATTTCCGACGAGCGGATCGTCTGGCGTCAGATCGCCGGCGAACCGGCGGCGTTTGCCCACGACATCTACGCGTTGTTGCGCGAACTGGACGATCTGAATTGTGCCCGCATGGTTGTCCAGAAGCCTCCGCAGAGCGAAAACTGGCGCGCCGTGAATGACCGCCTGGGCCGGGCGGCCGCGGGATCGGGCTCGACTGGCGCCTGAGCCGCGTCGGTCGCCGCGTTGTACTACCATGAACCGTTGCCGTCATTCGAATTCTGAAACCTATAGGATCTCTACCCTATGCGCTCCTCCCCATTGATCTTGTTGCTGACTGCCAGTCTCTCGTTTCACACCGCCATCGCCGAAACCGTGAGCTGCCCCGATCTTGGCTCAGCGGTCCAGGTGGGCGCCTGCCCCTCCGAAGAGGAGCTGCGCTACACCTACACCGGCTATTGCAGCGACAACGCCCGCATGTACGACTCCAAGGACGACGTGTGTGTCCGCTTCGAGAATTACCGCAAGATGAAGAACGTGGCCTTGTGGGAGTCCGGCGACGGTGCGTTCAGCGGCTATGTTTCGTGCGACCTGCCGGCGGCGCGTCTCAAGGCGGCCAAGGCGGCGACGATCATGGTCGCCCGGCAGGGCAGTATCACCCGGTTGGCCTGTGCCTATGGGGAGGGCGTGATCTTTTCACATCGGACCACCAAGGCCTGCACGCTGGAAGGCGATGGCAATTGCGCGGGCGGTTCGCCGGGCTGCCGGGCCAGTTGCCAGTAAGGCCGGCGCCACCGCCGGCCGTGATCGGAAATCGGCGCGCCGACTAGACGCAGGCGCCGTCGTCGGTCATGCCGTCGGGCTTGTCCTTCTTCGCCTTGATGAACTGGTCGCGCGAGACGCCCATCCACATCACCAGCGGGCTGGCCACCAGTACCGAGGAGTAGATGCCGAACAGGATGCCGATGGTCAGCGCCAGCGCGAAGTAGTGCAGGGCGGCGCCGCCGAAGATCAGCATCGAGGTGACCATCATCTGGGTGCAGCCGTGGGTGATGATGGTGCGCGAGATGGTGCTGGTGATCGCGTGGTTGAGCACTTCCGGCGTGGCCAGGCCGCGCTTCTTCTTGAAGGTCTCGCGCACCCGGTCGAACACCACCACGGACTCGTTGACCGAGTAGCCGAGCACCGCCAGCACCGCCGCCAGCACCGGCAGGGAGAACTCCCACTGGAAGAAGGCGAAGAAGCCGAGAATGATCACCACGTCGTGCAGGTTGGCGATGATCGCCGAGACGGCGAAACGCCATTCGAAGCGGATCGCCAGGTAGATGACGATGCCGATGACAACCAGCAGCAGCGCCATGGCGCCGTCGGAAGCCAGCTCCTTGCCCACCTGCGGGCCGACGAATTCGACCCGCTTGAGCTGCGGCGCGTCGCCGGCGGCGGTGAGCGAGGCCATGACCCGCTCGCCGACCTTGGCGGTCTCGGTGTCCTTGGCCAGCGGCACGCGGATCAGCACGTCGCGCGAGGAGCCGAAGTTCTGGACCTGGGTGTCTACGAAACCATCGCTCTCCAACTGCTTGCGGATCTTCTCCAGCTCCGCCGCCTGCGAATAGCCGACCTCCAGCAGCGTGCCGCCGGTGAATTCGATCGACAGGTGCAGGCCCTTGGTGACGAGGAAAAATACGGCGGCGATGAAGGTGATCAATGAAATGACGTTGAACACCAGTGCGTGGCGCATGAAGGGGATGTCTTTGCGGATGCGGAAGAATTCCATGGCTTGCTACCCCTTCTGTTCGGTGGAGTTGATGGCGATGCCCGGCTTCCACACCTGGCCGATCGACAGCGCGGCAAGCTTCTTGCGCCGACCGTAGATAAGGTTGATCAGGCCGCGCGATACCACCACGGAGCTGAAGATCGAGGTCAGAATGCCGAGGCAATGCACCACGGCAAACCCGCGCACCGGCCCGGAGCCGAAGATCAGCAGGGCGACGCCGGCGATCAGCGTGGTCACGTTGGAGTCGAGAATCGTCGCCCAGGCGCGCTCGTAGCCGGCGGTGATGGCGGCTTGCGGCGTGCTGCCACCGCGCAATTCCTCGCGCACCCGTTCGTTGATCAGCACGTTGGCGTCGATGGCCATGCCCAGCGTCAGCGCGATGGCGGCGATACCGGGCAGTGTCAGCGTCGCCTGCAGGAGCGACAGCAGGGCAACCAGGAACAGCAGGTTGGCCGAGAGCGCCACGACCGAGACGAAGCCGAACAGCAGGTAGTACAGGCTCATGAACACGGCGATCGCAACAAAACCCCAAGTGGTCGAGTTGAAGCCCTTCTTGATGTTGTCGGCGCCCAGGCTCGGGCCGATGGTGCGTTCCTCGATGATTTCCATCGGCGCGGCCAGACTGCCGGCGCGCAGCAGCAGGGCGACGTCGTTGGCTTCGACGGTGCTCATGCGGCCGGAAATCTGCACCCGGCCGCCGCCGATCTCGGTACGGATCACCGGCGCGGTCACCACCTCGCCCTTGCCCTTTTCGATGAGCAGGATGGCCATGCGCTTGCCGACGTTGTCACGCGTCACGTCCTTGAAGATGCGCGCGCCGGCCGAGTCGAGCGTCAGATGCACCGCCGGTTCCTGAGTCTGGCTGTCGAAGCCGGCCTGGGCGTCGGTGAGACGCTCGCCGGTCAGTACCACCTGCTTCTTCACCAGCAGCGACCGGCCGCCGCGCTCGACGTAGTATTCGGTGCCAACCGGTGGCTGGCCCTTGGCGGCTTGCTCCATCACCGATGGGCTCGCCGAATTCTCGTCGTCGACCATGCGGATCTCCAGGGTCGCGGTGCGGCCGAGGATATCCTTGGCCTTGGCGGTGTCCTGGACGCCCGGCAGTTGCACGACGATGCGGTCGATGCCTTGCTGCTGGATCACCGGCTCGGCGACGCCCAGTTCGTTGATCCGGTTGTGCAGCGTGGTGATGTTCTGCTTGATGGCGAATTCCTGGATACGCGTTTCGGCGGTCGGCTTGAGCGTTGCCGTCAGCTTGAGGTCGGTGCCATCCTCGCCGTCGACCAGGGTCAGGTCGCCCTGGGTGTTGCCGATGGCCAGCTTGGCCTTCTCGCGGGTTTCCGCCTCGCGGAATCTGATGACGATGGTTTCACGTTCGCGGCTGATGCCGCCATGGCGGATGCCCTTGTCGCGCAGCAGGGATCGCAGGTCGGCGCTGGTGGAGTCGAGGCGCTTGGTCAGCGCGCCCTTCATATCCACTTGAAGCAGGAAATGCACGCCACCGCGCAGGTCCAGGCCCAGGTACATCGGCAGGGCGTGGATGCCGGTCAGCCAGCTCGGGGTGGCGGAGAGCAGATTCAGTGCCACGCTGTACGTGGCGTCGGCCGGATCGGGATTGAGCGCCTTCTCGATGGCGTCCTTGGCCTTGAGCTGGTTGTCGGTGTCCGCCAGGCGGACACGGATGCTGTTGGGGTCGGCGAACAGGCCGTTGTGCGCGATGCCGCCGGACTTGAGGATGTCCTCGATGCGCGACAGCAAGGCGGTATCCACCTTGATGGTGGCCTTGACGCTCGAGACCTGTACGGCCGGCACTTCGCCGAAGAAGTTCGGCAAGGTATAGAGCAGGCCGAGCACCAGCGCGACGGCGACGATGGCGTTTTTCCAGAGGGGGAAACGGTTCATGGCGGGATACCCGCGCCGGCGCCTGGCGGCACCGGCGGACAGAAGGAAGGGGAAATCGGGTTAAAGCGCCTTCAGCGTGCCTTTCGGCAGCAATGCGCTGATGGCCTGTTTCTGTATCGTCACTTCGATGGGGCCATCCTTGCGTTCGGCCACTTCGACGGTGATGTAATTCTCGCCAACCTTGGTAATGCGCCCGACGATGCCGCCCTGGGTGACGATCTCGTCGCCCTTCTGCAATTCGCCGACCATTTTCTGATGTTCCTTGGCCTTTCTCATTTGCGGCCGGATCATAAGGAACCAGAGCACGACAAACATCAGAATGATGGGCAACATGCCCATCAGACCCCCGGTGGGATCGTTGGCGGCCGCTGGCGCGGCCTGGGCGTAGGCGTTTGAAATCAACACGTTGTACTCCAGTAGGCGGGAAGTGAACGCGGCATTATACCGGCCCTCGTGCCCGATTCCGCTCGAATTCCAAGCTGTGGTCGGCCAACCGGTTTTCAAGAATGGCCGCGCGCAATTCTGTCATCAGCGTCTGGTAGTAGAAGAGGTTGTGGATGGTATTGAGCCGGGCACCGAGTATCTCGCCAACCCGGTGCAGATGATGGAGATAGGCGCGGCTGAAGTTGCGGCAACAGTAGCAAGCGCAAGTCTCGTCCAGGGGCCGGGTGTCGGTCTTGTAACGCGCGTTCTTGATGCGCACGTCACCCCAGCGGGTGAACAGGTGGCCGTTGCGGGCGTTGCGCGTCGGCATCACGCAGTCGAACATGTCGATGCCCTGGCCAACGGCGTAGACGATGTCCTCCGGCGTGCCGACGCCCATCAGGTAGCGTGGTTTATCCTCCGGCAGCCGCGGCGCGGTGTGGGCGAGGATGCGGGCGAAGTCCTCCTTCGGCTCGCCCACCGACAGGCCGCCGATGGCGTAACCATCGAAGCCGATGCCGGTCAGCCCGGCCAGCGACTCGTCGCGCAGGCCCTCGAACATACCGCCCTGGACGATGCCGAACAGGGCATTGCCGTTCGCCAGCCGGTCGTGCTCGTCGCGCGAACGGAGCGCCCAGCGCAGGGAAAGCCGCATCGAGTCGCCGGCCTGCCGCTCGTCGGCCGGGTAGGGCGTGCATTCGTCGAAGATCATGACGATGTCGGAGTCGAGGGTGTGCTGGATGCGCATCGACTCCTCGGGCGTCAGGAACAGCCGGTCGCCGTTGACCGGCGAAGCAAACTTGACGCCTTCCTCGGTGATCTTGCGCAACGCGCCGAGGCTGAACACCTGGAAGCCGCCGGAATCGGTGAGGATGGGGCGGTCCCAGCCCATCAGCCGGTGCAAACCGCCGTGCGCCGCAATCACTTCCAGCCCCGGTCGCAACCAGAGGTGGAAAGTGTTGCCGAGCACTATTTGCGCGCCGACCTCGACCAGTTCGTTCGGCGCCATCGCCTTGACCGTGCCATAGGTACCCACCGGCATGAACACCGGTGTCTCGATACTGCCGTGGGCGAGGGTCAGCGTGCCGCGCCGGGCGGCGCCGGAAGTGGCGTGGAGATCAAATTTCATCATGTCTTTGGATCAGCATGGCGTCGCCGTAGCTGAAGAATCGGTAGTGGCCGTCGATGGCGTGTCGGTAGGCGGCGCGGATGTCGTCCAGGCCGCCGAAGGCCGAGACCAGCATCAGCAGCGTCGACCTGGGCAGATGGAAATTGGTCAGCAGCACATCGACGATGCGGAACTGGAAGCCGGGTGTGATGAAGAGCTCGCTCTCGCCTTGCTCGGCGCGCAGCGGACCCGCCAGGGCCACCGACTCCAGCGTGCGCAGGGTGGTCGTGCCCACCGCCACTACCCGGCCACCCCGGGCCCGGCATGCGGCGATGGCGTCGACGGTGGCTTGCGGCACGGCATAGCGTTCGCGGTGCATGCGGTGCTTGGCGAGGTCGTGCACCCGGACTGGCTGGAACGTGCCTGCGCCGACGTGCAACGTAACGTGTGCGATACCGATGTTGCGCGCCGCCAGTTCGGCGAGCAGCGGCGCATCGAAATGCAGCCCGGCGGTCGGCGCCGCCACCGACCCCTTGGTCCGGGCGAACACTGTCTGGTAGCGTTCTTCGTCCGGCGTTCGCGCGGCCCGCTCGATGTAGGGCGGCAATGGCAGCCGGCCATGCCGCTCGATCAGCTCGACGACATCGCCGGGATCGTCGGCGGGGAATTTCAGGCGGTAGAACTCGCCGGCGCGGCCCAGCACTTCGACGTCCAGCGCCTCTTCCAGCAACAGCCGCGAGCCGGGTCTGGGCGGCTTGCTGGCACGCACCTGGGCAATCGCCTCGCCGTCCCCGGCGATCCGCTCCACCAGCACTTCGACCTGACCGCCGCTGTCCTTGCGCCCATACAGGCGGGCATGGATGACCCGCGTGTCGTTCATCACCAGCAGGTCGCCGGGCGCCAGCAGGCCGGGCAGGTCGCGGATGCCAAGGTCCGCGAGCCGTGCACCGCGCATCGCCAGCAAACGGCTCGCCGAGCGCTCGGCGAGCGGCATCTGGGCAATGCGCTCCGGCGGCAGGAGATAGTCGAAGTCGTCGAGCGTAAGCACGGGGGGAAGGTTCGAAATGCGGTGCCTGGGTTGAAGCGGAAGGGCGATTCGCGGATAATGCGGCCCTTCAAACGAAGGCGCGCATTTTACGCGCCTTGCCTCCTGGCCGGGATGGCGGAATCGGTAGACGCAGCGGACTCAAAATCCGCCGCCGCAAGGTGTGTGGGTTCGAGTCCCACTCCCGGCACCAGCAGATCTAATACGTCCTCTTGGCTTAGGATCGTTTACCGACCATTGGTCATCGCGTAGCCAGATCGTAGCCGGCTGGAACCCCGCTGATTCTGCTTGCGGGCCTGCTAGTCGGAATTTCTTACACGGCTTTCCGCGCAGCCTAACGACGTCTTTCTAAGTCATTGTTTTTGGCGGTCCGGCAGAGATGGGTACGAAATTCGCTTTCCCGTACCGTAGGGTGAAATTGGGCCCGCCACAGTTCCAAATACAATGAGAGGGGGAAATATGAACATCAAGTCCACACTCGGCGCCGCGCTTGTCGCTGTAGTCGCCTCGATTTGGTTCTCAGCGCCGGTGTCGGCGGCGTACGTCGCTATCGACGACAGCGATCTAACGCAGGTGACTATCACCGCTGGCGACTTCGAAGGGGGGTTCAGTGTCAACGGCAGTCTCCTGACGACAGGACTCGGCAGCAGTGCATCGATTACGCTGGCTGACGGTGGCTACTCGATCTCTGGAAGCTGGATAGACCTCGGGCAGGCCAATGGTCTGCGGGTAGATATCTTGTTCGCCCTCCTGGGCGATCCCACCTTTACGACCAGTGGAGTTGAATTCGGCGCAACGTCGTCCGCCACGTCCGGATTTGCGACACTGAACGGCTCCTTCGGTGGCTACATCGATCCGTCTTCCTATTTCTCTACTGCTCTCCCGACGGTGCTTCAGGACGGACATACCGAGATCGGTGGTTTGCCTTTTCTGAGCGTCTCGTTCAGGTCGGAGGCGGCGGTCCCGGAGCCAGGTACGCTCGCCCTGCTCGGCTTGGGCCTCGCGGGCATGGCGGTACGGCGCGGACGCAAGCAGTAGCGGACACAATGCCTGACGACAAGCCCCGCTTCGGCGGGGCTTTTTGCTCTTGGGGCTGACCGCCATGGCGTCAACTTCGTCATGCCGGTAACCGGCAATGTTCCCTGGCGCGTGAGGCTGACACCGAGGTTGACGCCGATACGACAATCAAAGCATGTTCGTCTCCTCGTCGTTGCCCTTTGGCGCCGCCACCTCGATCGGGCGGTCGAAGTCGGCGAACGCGGGCAGTTGGACCTTGATGTCGGGTACCGGCGTTTCCTTCGGTGCGAATTCCTCCTCCAGGCCAGCCAGTTCGGGCAAGGTGCCGGCCTGGAGAGAGCGCCCAGTACTTGAGCCAACTCGACTTCACGGGCGCCGCGCGCCGCCAGGTCGAGCAAGCCGACCATGACTTTGCGGGCTTGCCGTTCCGGGAGCATCTCGCTGAGTCGCTCCCAGGTCAGTCGGTACTCGGCGCGATGTCCGATTGGCCGCGAGGGGACGTTGTAGAGGATGCGCTCGACGCTCACCATGCAATACTTGGTGACCCCGGGCTTCGGTCTCTTCAAGCTCGCTGGTTCGGGGGATAGGCCGCGCTCTGAGTGCCGCGCTCTTCCGTCACCTTCGCCGCTATCCGTCGATTCAGGCGCGCTACCACGTCGGCGATGAAGCGCCGGTAGTCGGTCGGTTCGAAGAAGTTCCGGTGCCCGTGCCCTTCCGCTCTCTGGCGAAGCTTTTCAACTGATGCAAGAGTGGGCAAGGGTTTGCAGCCTGAAGGATGACCGCGTATTTCCCCCATAGAAGCCGGGAGCCGAAGACGGCGGGGGCGCGTGAGACTTGGGTAAGGACTCTCAATGCCGCCGGTATCTCTGACTTTCGCTGGCATGACCTGCGGCATACGGCCGCGTCCTACCTTGCTATGAGTGGTGTTTCGCTGGTGAAGATTGCGAAGATATTGGACCACCGCACCCTCGCAACGGTGGCAAGGTTTTCCCCATCTTGCCCCATCCCATGTTGTTGCTGTCGGTGACAAGCTGGCCGCGAGGCTGTCACTTGGAGGTGGGCAATAGCAAAAAGGCTATACTATGAACCGATGGATGGTAGAGATATGCCCACTGGCGGAACCCGAATTGCTGGCCTTGCCTGCCGACATGCGAGCCCGCTTCCTGCACATTGGCGAGCTGCTGGAAGCCTTCGGGCCGATGCGGGTAGGCATGCCCCATGTGCGCCCCCTGGAGGGCAAGCTATGGGAAATGCGGATGCGGGGGCGCGATGGTATCGCCCGCGCCGTGTATGCCGCCGTTTTGAGATCGCCCGGAAACGATTGGAGGCTTTGACGTGAAGACCCTCAAGACCATCAAGCGCGGCATGCTTGCCGACGCCGCCATCCGCGTCGAATATGACGCGATGGCCGGCGAGTACGCCATCGCCCGCGAACTCATTGCCGCCCGCACCCGTGCTGGCCTGTCGCAAAGCGAAGTCGCGCAGCGCATGGGCACGACGCAAAGCGTGGTAGCGCGATTGGAGAGCGGCAAGCGCCCCCCGTCCATGCGTACCGTGGAACGCTTCGCGCAAGCCGTCGGCGGCCATGCCGTCCTGCGGATCGAGGGTGTGACCACATGACCTGATTCCGCGGCAAGGTGGGTCTGACTCAAAATCCGCCGCCGCAAGGTGTGTGGGTTCGAGTCCCACTCCCGCGCCCGCGGATACCCGAAGCAAAGCGTAAGCAGATGTAAGTGACCGGAACCACTGGGCTGCCAGGGCATCTCATCATTCGAGCCCTACGCATGAGGCTCGCCTCTCGCCCCCTAAGGCTTCCTCCTCCCCTTGGCCTTGGGGGGTTGTTTTTTGTGCAGTGCCAGCAATTCGGCGTGACGCCGAACAAGAAGACGCCACCCAGGGGGTGGCGTCTTCTACTTGCGGCAGCACAATTCCCGGCACCACCAGAAAGTCACTTGCCCTTCGTCTTCGCCTTCTTCTTGCCGTCGACGTCGTACTTGAAGGAAAGACTGACGCGTGCCCGAAAGGCCACGACCTCGCCCTTGTCGATCACCGTGTCGAGCTTGGTGATCTCGGCGATGCGCAGGTCCCGAACGCTTTCGCCGGGCGGCTTTGATCGCATTGGTCGCGGCATCCTCCCACGACTTCTTGCTGGTGCCGACCACTTCGATGATCTTGTAGACGCTATTGCTCATCTCCTGCCTCCGTTCCTTCCTGTTTGTCGGAAGGTCACTCTATTCCCGCCGAGGGGCAACCTCAACCCGGCGCGGTCGTGTTGTCTTCACTTCTTCCGCGCAGCGAGCCAGCGCAACAGCACTTGCTTGAGGAATTCAGGTTTGACAGGTTTGACGATGAAATCATTCATGCCCGCTTCCAGGCAATGCTCACGGTCTTCCGCAAAGACGTTGGCCGTCATCGCCAGAATGGGAAGATCCGACTTTCCGGGTATCCGGCGGATCAGCCGAGTCGCCTCGATCCCATCCATCACGGGCATCTGCATGTCCATCAGGATCAATGCGTAGTTGTTCAACCGCACCTTGTCCAGCGCCACCGCGCCATTCTCCGCCAGGTCCACCTTGAGCCCGGCATCTTCCAGGAACATCATCGCCACTTCCTGGTTGATCGGTTCGTCCTCGACCAGCAGAATCCGTGCCCCCGCGTGTTCGCGCCGGAGAACCGCATCGGCTTCCTGACCCGCGGTCTCTTCGATTGCGGCCCGCGGCCTGCCCTTGCCCAGACGCGCTGTCAGCCAGAATGTACTGCCCTGGCCGACCGCGCTCTCCACGCCGGCTTCACCGCCCATCAACTGGGCGAGGCGCCTCGTGATGACAAGGCCAAGCCCGGTGCCGCCGTACTTGCGCGTCGTCGAGCTATCGGCTTGCTCGAACGCGCCGAACATTCGGCTTTGTTGTTCCGGTGTCATGCCGATGCCGGTGTCGCCGACCGAGAAGCGCAGCAGGTAGTCGTCCGCACGCTCTTCCATCAGTTGGCAGGCGAGTGAAATGCCGCCCTGGTCGGTGAACTTGATGGCGTTGCCCAGGTAGTTGATGAGGGCCTGCGCCAGCCTTGTGGGGTCACCGCGCAGGGCTTGCGGGGCGCCGGCGATCAGGAGCCTGAATTGAAGTCCCTTGGCGTGTATGCGGTCGCCGACGATGGCGGTGATATCGCAAATCAGATCCGGCAGCGTGAAGTTGATCTGTTCCAGTTGCAGCTTGCCGGTTTCGATCTTGGCGAGGTCGAGGATGTCGTTGATGATGCCCAGCAGATGCTTGCCGGAGACTTCGATCTTGTCGAGATAGTCGAGCTGTTGCGGCGTCAGGCCGCTGCGGCGCAGCACACTCGCCATGCCGAGCACGCCGTTCATCGGCGTCCTGATTTCGTGACTCATGTTGGCCAGAAAGGCGCTCTTGGCGATGTTCGCGGCTTCCGCGGCCTCCTTGGCAAGGCTGAGCTCCTGCGTTCTGGCCCGCACCAGATCCTCCAGGTGCTTGCGGTGCGCCTCGAGTTCCAGTTCCGCCTGCTGGCGCTCGGCGATCATTCTGGATTGCCGGATGGTGCTGAAACTGAGGGTCGAAATGATCTCGGCCAGCTTCGAGTAGAAACGCATGCCGGTTTCCACTCTTTCCCGGCTGAAACGCGGCACCCGGGCGAGCGCCGCAAGGTATTCCGCCTCGTCGAATCCGTAGCGCCGCGCCTGCTCGCGGAACAGTTCCACATCGGGTGTCTCGCCCTCGTAGAAAAACTGGCCGATGAAGACATTGCCGACATGCCGGTCGGCGATCATGAGGGGGGTGACCATATCCCACATGTTGTTCTTGCAGTGATAGGCCTTGAAGGTTCCAGGCGGCACGCCTCGGGTCAGGATGGTGTCGCTTTCGATGCAGTTCTCGCGGCTTGCGGCATGGCACCGGTGGAATTTTGTGCAGATATCCTGCCAGCCGACCGCCACCAGCACCTTGCCCGAAATATCGAGGATCGCCCCGAGCATGCCGGTAAGCTGAAAAAAATCTTCCATCAGCGCTTGCAGCATTTCGACATCGATGATGTCCGCGAGCTGGAGCGTGCCGATGTCGCCTTCCGGTTCGGTGATGGCCTTGAGCTTGTGGCGAATGGTGGCCTCGCTCTGCCGCAATGCCGATTCCGACTTCTTGCGCTCGGTGATGTCGCGCACGATGGCCCACATCGCTTCGGGCTGTCCCTCGGCGCCGCGCAGCAGGAAAGTTCTCAGTTCCACCGGAAAGACCGTGCCGTCCTTGCGGATGTATTCCTTCTCATACACCGCCGATTGGCCGCGGGGCAGAATCTGCTCCGCGACGATGCGCGCTTCCATCTCGTGCCACCGCTGTGGCGTCAGCTCCACATAAGTCAGCTGGCGCAATTCCTCGTCCGTGTAGCCGAGCATGTTCCGGTAGGCCGGATTGAACTCGAGCAGACGTCCCGACATGTCGACCATGACATAGGCATCCCGCAGGCTGTCATGCAGGCGCCGGTACTTGATTTCGCTTTCGCGTTGCGCCGCCTCGGCCTGTTTGCGTCGGGTCACGTCGATGCAAATACCGGCCATGCGGCGCGGCGTGCCGTCCTCGTCGTAGCTCGTATCGCCATAGGCGTCGATCCAGCGTATCTCGCCACCGGGACGCAAGACACGATACTGGTTGAGCAACGGCTGGTGAGCGCGTATCGACGCGGTGATGGTGTCTTCCGCCGCCCGGCGGTCGTCGGGGTGCAATGCGCCACGCCAGGTTTCAAAACTGGCCGTGGCGGTCGTCGGGTCCAGGCCGAAGAGTTGAAACAGCTCCGCCGACCAGTTCAGCGCGCCAGTGGCCATGTCCCAATCCCAGGTGCCGGCTCCCCCGGCGCGCTGGGCCAGGGTCAGTGCTTCAGCCTGCCGATGCATCTCCTCGTCACGTTGCTTGCGTTCGGTGATGACGTCGAATATGGCGACGAAGTGGTCCTGCCGGGGGCTGTACACCGAAACGGCGAACCATTGCTGAAGCGACGCCAGGTATCTCTCGAAGCGCTCGGGCTTGCCGCTGCGGGCCACGCGCCCGTAGATGGTCAACAGTTCCTGGTCGGTTTCCCGAATACCCGGAATGACTTCGCTGACGCGTCTACCCACCACTTCGCCCAGGCCGGTCTGGGTATGGAAGGCCGGGTTGGTGTAAAGATAGACGAAGTCGGTCGGCCGATCGCCGTCGAACACCATCCGGCAATACGCGACGCCGTTGATCAGGTTGTCGAGCAGGTTGGCGGATGCGTCCGCTGGCAGTCCGCTTTCGGAATGCATTGAACCAGTTTGCGCGGGCCGTGATATCGAGTCTGTATCGGAATGAATATCGGCCATCGTCCATGCCCCCGCGGTCATCGAAGCTTCCTGACTATATGTTTTTTCGGCCAGCCTTGTTACTTGGCCATTTTCCACCTATTTGCCGTCCACAGGAATTGACTCCGGCAAGGAGATGACCGGACGAACCGCCTTAGCCGCCACGGGGCGTCAGCATCGCGACGGACGTTTCGATACGCCGGCGGTGGACAGGTCACGGCTGGCGGCGGCCGAAGAAAAATCGCCACCCGGGGATGGCGATTTCTTCATGCGCGGCGCGGCTGCCCGCTATCGCTCGTGAGTCACTTCTTCGCCTTCTTCTTGCCGTCGACGTCGTACTTGAAGGAAAGACTGACGCGTGCCCGAAAGGCCACGACCTCGCCCTTGTCGATCACCGTGTCGAGCTTGGTGATCTCGGCGATGCGCAGGTCCCGAACGCTTTCGCCGACTTCGATGATCTTATAGACGCTGTTGCTCATCTCTCGCCTCCGTTCCTTCCTGTTTGTCGGAAGGTCACTCTATACCCGCAGAGGAGCAACCTCAACATCGACGGTGTCGTCAAGGCAAGCCTGGCGTGCCGAGCCCGATGACAAAGCGATGCTTGCCGGACATCGTGCGCGGGATTTCGGCGACGTGGTTCAGTTCGAACACGATTCCCGCATCGACATCCCGATGAATGCTTTCCCGCAACGAATTGGTGGTGTCGGCGCCGAGAGCGGGCGAGGCGACCACGCTGAGCACCATCCGGTCCGGCGCGGTCTGCCGCCACTGGTACTGGCGGATCTGCGTCAGGCCATAGAGCAGGCGGTTGAAGTATGACGGATGAACCGTCTTGCCGTTGGGCGCGCGGATCAGGTCGTTCTGTCGGCAGATGCCCATCTCCATCAGCGGGAACGGCCAGCCGCAGTGACATTCTCCATCGAGCAGGCGGCCCGAATCGCCGATGTCGTAGCGGATCATCGGCATCAACCGGTTGGTCAGCGAAGTGACCAGCAGGCGCTCGTTGGCGGTCGACTCGAGATACACCATGTCGGTGAAGACATGCATGTGGCCGCGACGGCATTCGCAGGCGATGTTGGGCACCTCGCGACTGCCGTACTGGTTGAACACGCGGCACGAGAAGGCGCGCTCGATCAACTCGCGCTGGCCGTCTTCCAGCACTTCGGCGGTCGAGTAGACGCCGATCAGCGACTTCGGCGGCGCAATGCGCTCGTCGATGACGAAACGCGCCAGTTCCGCGAGAATCGACGCATAGCCCTGTAGCAGCACCGGCCGGTAGGACCGGATGATGTCGGCCCAATCGCGCAATTGGCGCTCCGTGTACTCGAAGGCGGCGATGGTGCGCTCGGCGGCGATGAAGTCGCCGTAGCCCGCGCCGAACACGCCGCCGCTGACCGTATCCTGCCGGGCGCCCCAGAAATTGAGGATCTTCTGGCCAGGTCGCCACCCTGAGCCCATGTAGCTGCGCATCATGCCGGCGCGCATCAGCTCGTGCTTGGCGTCGTCGTACCAGAAGGCCAGCGGTCTTCCGGTCGAGCCGCCGGTGTGGCCGATCCTGCTGGTCTTGCGGTCGGCTTCGCGCACCAGCAGGTCGTCGAGATGCGCGGTGACGTCGTCCTTGGTCAGCAGGGGCAGGTCGCTCAGGGCGAAGCCGCCATCGGCGATGCCGGCAATCCCCGCATAGCGGTCGCGGTAGTAGTTGGTGTGCCGGGCGGCGAAGGCCACGATGGCCACCAGATCGTCGTGTCGCCTGGCCAATATCCGGTCGGGGGCCACGCGCTGGTTGGCGAGCAGTTCGGCCAATCGGGCGTAGCGATCCGGCCGCTGCCGACGGTGCAGCGCGCGGCGCAGCGCCTCAAGGGCGCCGGGCATATCGCTCGATCGCCGCCGACCATGCCTGCGCGTCGTCGGGATAGCGCTGGATCGCCGCGGCCAGATCGCCGCGCCACCGCCGCCAGTTTTCGGCCGAGTTGATGCGCTCGCGGCACAGCGAGTCGTCAGCGAAATTTCGGGCGATGTTGTCGATGAAGTTGCGGAAGTTCGCCGTCGCGGCGGTGTGCGCCGCCGCGCTCCACCAGGCGGCCGGATCATCGAGCCGTTCCCGCAGGCGGCCGACCTTGGCGAGGATGTCCGCGCGCCGGGCGTTGTATTGCTGTAGCAGTTCGTCGCGCACCGCCTCGAGCGTCCGCAACTGGTCGGCCGGGGCGATAACCCGCATCGGGAAACCGTCGGCCGTCAGCCGCTCGATGGAGAACAGCATCACGTCGCCGAAGAACTGCCGCTCGAACTCGCCGCACATGTCGATGCGCGCTTCGCCGGCCGCGCTGGCCGCGCCGCCCGCGATACCCGGCCGGAACTCCGACTGGCTGGTGCCCTCGACGGTGCGCTTGTGCAGCATGGGCAGGTTGGCGGAAACGAAGCGCGGGCCGATCCGCGACTTCGCCAGCCGTCCCAGCGTCGGGCCGGACATGCGCAGCCGCAGCGCGGCGAAGGGAATGGCGTACTTCAGGCCCTCGGGGCGGAACACGTAGTTGCCGGCATAGACGGTGCGCGCTGGCTGCACGGTGCGCCACAGATCGTCATGCACATAGCGCGAAACGCGGGTCGGATGCTCCCCGTGGAAGAAGCCATTGAGGCGGCTGGCGAAGTGCGCGAAGCCATCGGCCTCGGTGTGCCGGTCGGCGAGCGGGCACGGGTAGCGATAGGTTTCATCGGCCTTGCGGTAGCCGAAGCGCTCGGCCATGTCGTGGTAGGTCGCTTCACCCTGACGATGGGCGCTCTGGTCATGGTGGTCGTGATGGCGACAGGCCGCGCGCGGATCGCCCCTGGCGGTGAGGTCCAGGAAACCGATCACGTCGGCGAGGAAGTTGCCGGTCATCACCGCCGGCGAGACCGGCGGGTCGCCGACCACCTTGCCGGTCAGCAACAGGGCGTCGGTCTGGTCGAAGATCTCGTCGAGGCGATGGAAGAAGCTGATCGCACAGGTCTCCACGTCACCCTTGGGCGTGCCGACCTTGACGCTGAATTCCTGGTCGCTGTCGAGTGACCAGAACAGCAGGCGCTCGTCCGGCTCGGCGCGTCGCAGGCGCGCGAGATGCAGGTAGGCGAGATTGCGCATCACGCCCTGACCCTTGTGGCCACGATAGGCCGGCGCGGTGTCGCCGATGCTCGACTGGAGCGATGCGCGTTCCGTCTCGTCGAGCGACTCCAGCAGCGTCGCCTGCTCGTCGGGGCCGAAGTGCCGCGTGACGAGGCCGAGCCGGGTCATCCGCTCCGCCAGGGCGCGATTGCTCGCGATGCACGTCGCGTCGGCGCTGTCGTCGGCGATCACCGCGACGATCTTGTGCCAGCGGCCGTCGCGCGTGCCGCCGTAGCCGTAGGCGCGGCAAAGCGCCAGCAGGCTGTCGAGACAGGTGGCGATGTGTTGCGGCCGGTCGGCCACGGGAATGACCACGACGAATTTGTGGCGCCGGTCCGCACCGCCGGCGGCGATCTGTTCTTCCAGTTTTCGATGCGCGGCCTGGTAGTCGGCGAGCTTCGACGCATCGAAACCGTTCGCCCACAGCGCCGCCTCGGCCGCGGCGATGCCGCGCACTGCGTCGGAGTCAGCGATCCGACCGGTAGCTGGGGAAGGCATTCTTGTCCCACATCAGTTCGATGAGGTTGATCTCGTTGGCGAGATCGGCCGTGGCGAACATGGCGTCCACGTCGGCCTCGGCTTCGATTTTCCAGTGCCGGATGCCGAATGATCGGGCCAGCAGCGCGTAATCGGGGTTGCGGAAGTCGCAGTCGATGTAGCGGCCACCGTAGAGCTGAAACTGGTTCTTGCGGATCAGGCCCATGGCGCCGTTGTTGATGAGGACGACGTTCACCGGGAGCTGGTAGTTCACGGCGGTCATCAGCTCCATGCAGCACATCTGGAAGCCGCCATCGCCGAGGATGGCGAAGGTCGGCGCGGCGCGTGCGAAGCGCGCGCCAATGGCGGCCGGCAGGGCATGGCCGAGCGAGGAAATACCCGAGTTGGGGAAGTAGCGGATGCCCGGGGAAGCCTTGAGGTAGCTTTGGGCGACGATGATGTTGTCGTCGAAGATCATCGCATTGCCGGAGAAACGCGCAGCGAGCTCGGCCAGCAGGTGTTCGATGGGGCGAAAGCGCGCGGCGACGCCGCGGCCGCTGGTGGCCTCCATCACCTTGTCGAGCGCCTTGCGCGGCATGGCGGTGTGGCGGGCGATGGCCAGCAGGGCGCCGAGCATGTCGCGGGCGTCGCCATGCACGGCGAGGCTGGCGCGGAAGACCTTTTCGAGCTGGTCGGCCTCGCTGTCCACCTGCACCACCTTCTTGCCGGCCAGCAGCTTCGGGTCCCACAGGTAGCTGGTGCGCTCGTTGAACCCGGCGCCGAGGACGATCAGCAGGTCGGCCTGGTCGACGATATAGCGGTAGGCGCAACCATCGGAGGTGACGCCCAGGCAACCCAGACTCAAGGGTGATGATTCGGCGATGACGCCCTTGCCCTTGAGCGTGGTGGCGACCGGAATGCCCAGCAGCTCGCTGGCCTGCGTCAGTTCGTCCTGCGCGCCGGCGGCGAGACAGCCGTGACCGGCGATGAAGACCGGATAACGCGCGGCGGCGATCAGGTCGGCGAGTTCCGTGGCCGAGGCCGAAAGGCCGCAGGCGGTGCGGCCGCCGCTGGCGCCGAAGGCGATGCCGTCGAGCATGTCCGCGTCGACCAGTTCCTTCTGGATGTTGTAGGGGAAGCTCAGCAACACGGGGCCGGGGCTGGCCGACAACAGGGTGCGCGCCGCCTGGTTGAGCACCTGCGGCAGGTAGTCGGTGCGCTCGACGATGCGGTGGTAGCGCGTGATGCTCCTGAACAGCAAGGCCTGATCGAGGCTGCCGCCTTCGCCGGAGCTTTCCTGCAGGCCGCCCTTGCCGAAGATGTAGGTCGAGGTTTCGCCGGTGACGACGAGGATTGGCTGTTTGTCGGCGTAGGCGTTGGCGATGCCGGTGACGAGGTTGGTGGCGCCGGGACCGGCGGTGGTGATGCAGGCGCCGATCCGGCCCGTGGCGCGCGCCAGGCCGCCGGCCATGAAGGCCGCCCCCTGCTCGTGCTTGACCAGCACGCTCTTGATGGCCGAGTCGCGCAGGTGGTCGTAGACCGGCAGGATATGGGCGCCGGGCATGCCAAATACGTGGTCTATGCCGAGCCGCTCCATGAACCGGACGATCAGTTCGCTGACTGCTATCTTCATTTCATTCCGTCACCGCCGGGATCCGGCCTCAATGCCGCCGCGTGCCCGAGGGCGACTCGCCGTAAAATGGCCGAATTTGAGCACAAGCCAGACCGGCAAGAAAGAAAAGATGCGCTTCGCAAACCATGTTCTGATGGCGGTCATTGCCTTCCTGGCTTCCCAATGGGTGGGCGCCGCCGATAACAGCCTGCTGATTCAGCTCGAGCCGAACGGGCATTACAAGCTCTGGCACACCGAGGGCGTGACCACGCTCAGCGACGACGAGGTGCTTTCCCTGGCCGCCACCGCCCGGCCCGAAGGGGGCGAGCCGATGGCCGTCGCCGCCGGCACGGCCCGCGCTTTCGAGACCAGCCAGGGCGTGGTCATCGCCATCCCCGAGGCCAAGGCCGACAAGAAGCTTCTGGTCGATCGCGACGACTGTGGCGCCATCAAGCTCTGGCATTCGGAAGGCAGCACGATGCTGACCGAGGAACAGATGACCGACCTGGTCATCAGCGCCTTGCCGGGCGGGGGCCGGCCGATCGCCGTCGGCGACCGTTACGCCAAGGCCTACATCACCCGGCTGGGCTACACCGTGGTCGTCTGGAAGCCCGTGGCGCGCTGAGCGCGGCACGATCAGGTTCGAGGCGGGCTGCCGCCCGCCAGCCACCGCCGCCTTCGCGCCAGCCAAGCCACGGCCGGCCAGGGCAGGCCGACGAATGCTTCCCGCACCACCAGCGGTTGTCCGTCGCGCCAGAAGCAAGAACGCCGGGCGGGCAGGCGCTTGGCGGGAGACGGCCCCGGCAGCCAGGTGTATTCGAATGGTCCCCGGCGGATGCGCGGATCGCTCCACAACAGGGTTGCCAGGGGTTGGCGGCCCAGGCTGCGCAGGCCCCGCCATGGCCCCAGGATGCCCGCGCGAGTGGTGGCGCTGCGCGCCAGCACCGCCGGCTGGCCATTGCGGCTGACGCAAACCTCGCGCACGTAGACACGCTGCCCCGGGCGCGCCAGACCCAGCGCCGCGGCCTCGTCGGGTCGGGCCGGCTGCCAGCCGCTGCGCAGCACTTCGACGCTGATCGCTCCACCGCGCGCCAGACGGGCGGTCAGCGAGCCCGGCTGGCGCATCGGGCGCGCATTCGCGGCAATCGGCGGGAAGGAAGTCCAGATGAGGGGCGGCATGTCAGGGGCGCCATTCTAAGGGCAGTCGACTTGGCTTTGGGATGCCGTTCGACGCCTATAATGCGCCGCAGCATGTCCGCCGATTCGTCCCTCAAGCAGAGTACCGCCGCCATGTCCCTGGCCGCCATGGGCGTGGTTTACGGCGACATCGGCACCAGCCCGCTCTACACCCTCAAGGAAGTCTTCGGCGGCCACCACCCGGTGCCCGTGACGCCGGACAATGTGCTCGGCATCCTCTCGCTGGTGTTCTGGGCGCTGGTGATCGCGGTGTCCCTGAAGTACGTGGTCTTCATCATGCGCGCCGACAACCGGGGCGAGGGCGGCATCATGGCGCTTACCGCGCTGGCCCTGCGCACCAGCGGCGCCAGTCCGCGCCGCATGTGGTGGATGGCCGCGCTGGGCATCTTCGGCGCGGCGCTCTTTTATGGCGACGGCGCCATCACGCCGGCGATTTCGGTGCTCTCCGCCGTCGAAGGTCTGGAGATCGTCACGCCGGCCTTCAAGCCCTACGTGGTGCCGATCACGCTGATGGTGATCGTGGCGCTGTTCTTCGTTCAGCGCCGCGGCACGGCCAGCGTGGGCGCCCTGTTCGGGCCGGTGATGCTGTTCTGGTTCACCACGCTGGGCGTGCTGGGCGTCATGGCTGTCGCCCGCCATCCGACCGTCCTTGTCGCCATCAACCCCTGGTATGCGCTGCACTTCTTCCTCGCCAATTACGTGCTGGCCTTCCTGGCGCTGGGGGCGGTGGTGCTGTGCGTCACCGGCGGCGAGGCGCTCTACGCCGACATGGGCCATTTCGGCCGGCGGCCGATCAAGCTGGCCTGGTTCGGTTTTGTGTTTCCCTGCCTGTACCTGAACTACCTTGGCCAGGGCGCATTGATTCTCGACGACCCGAGCGCCGTGAAGAATCCGTTCTATCTGATGGTTCCCGACCTGCTGCTGGTCCCGATGGTGCTGCTATCGACGCTGGCCACCATCATCGCCTCCCAGGCGGTGATTTCCGGCGCGTTTTCGCTCACCCGGCAGGCGATGCAGCTCGGCTACTCGCCGCGCCTGCACACCGTGCATACCTCGGAGCGCGAGATCGGCCAGATCTACGTGCCGGCCATCAACTGGATGCTGTTTCTCGCCGTCATCGCCCTGGTGCTCGGCTTCCGCACATCCTCGGCGCTGGCCTCGGCCTACGGCATCGCCGTGACGCTGACCATGATGATCGACACCCTGCTGGCCTTCATCGTCGTGCGCACCCTGTGGCAGTGGCGCGGCTGGCAGGCCGGCCTGTTCCTGGGGATGTTCATCGTCGGCGATCTGGCCTTCTTCTTCGCCAACAGCGTCAAGATCATGGATGGCGGCTGGTTCCCGCTGGTGCTCGGCTTCGCCGTGTTCACCCTGCTGGCCACCTGGAAGCGCGGCCGCGTGCTGCTCTACGAAAAGCTCAAGCAGGATTCGATGCCGCTCGACGCCTTCATCGCCAGCCTGGCCTATGGCGGACCGTATCGCTGCGAGGGGACCGGCATCTTCATGACCACCAATCCGGACGGCGTGCCCCGCGCCATGCTGCATAACCTGCTGCACAACAAGGTACTGCACCAGCGCGTGGTATTGCTCAATGTCATCATTGAGGACGTTCCCTACGTGCCGGAGATCGATCGGGTCGAGGTGCGCGCGCTGCCCGAAGGCTTCTATCAGTTGCTGGTGCGCTACGGCTTCAAGGACGATCCGGACATCCCGCGCGCCATGGAGCTTAGCGAAGCCCACGGCCTGGCCTTCGACATGATGCAGACCTCGTTCTTCCTCGGCAAGGAAACCATCGTCGCCCACCACAAGCCGGCCATGCCGCTCTGGCGGGAATGGCTGTTCGCCTGGTTGTTCCGCAACGCCGGTTCGGCGACCGAGTTCTTCAAGATCCCGACCAACCGGGTCGTCGAACTCGGTACCCAGGTCGAGCTGTAGGGGCGCGCGGTCGCTAGTCCTGCTGCTGGATGCTGGTCAGGTAAGCGAGCATGTCCTGGATATCCTGCTCGCTGAATCGGTCGAGAATCCCGCCCGGCTGGTCCTCGTCGTGGGGCCGCTCCTTCTTGCGGTAGGCGTCGATCTGCCGCTTGAGGTAGTTCGTGTATTGGCCGACCAGCATCGGAAAGTCGCTGCGGCCCATGCCGTCCTTGGCGTGGCAGTTGGCGCAATGTTCCTGATAGTGGACCTTGCCGTTGTCGATGTTGCCCTCGGCGCGGGAGATCAACATGACGTTTTCCATGGCCAGCAGTCGGGTGTAGGCATCCTCGTCGCCCTTGAAAACCGGCATCTTGTTCGATAGCCGGACGCTGGCGAGGTAGGCGGAAATGGCCTTGATGTCGTCGTCGGGCAGTTCCCGTTCTTCGGTGTAGGGCAGCATGGGAATATTGAGCCGGCGGCGGGCGCGGAACGAGCGCAGCTGCTCTTCGAGATAGGCGGCCCGCTGGCCGGCGATGCGCGGATACTCGCCGCGTTTGCCGCCTTGGCCCTTGTCGCCGTGGCAGCCGGCACAGACATAGTTGATCTCCCTGCCTTTCTCCAGGTCGTCGGCGAAGACAGGGCAGGAAAGCAAGGCGGCGAAAAGGGTCAGACGGCGCAGGAAGGCGAGGTTCATGATTTTCGAGGGTGCGACAAAATGCCGCGGAACGTAGCAGTATTGGATCGGCCAGTGCTTTGATCGAGGATAATTTCACAACTATGCCCTCGCCGATTTTAGCGACAATGAGTCAAGAGACTCCAGTCACCCTACGCCGCCTGGTCGTCCTGCGCTGGTGGCTGCTGGTCGGCGAGGTCGTGGCGATCCTGGCCGTGCCGCCCTTGCTCGACATACCACTGCCGCGCTGGCCGATGCTGGTGGTGGTTGGTCTGCAAACGCTGGCCAATGGTCTGGCGGCCCGTCGCGTCAATCGCGGCGCGGCTTTCGGCGACGGCGAATTGTTCGTGCAGTTGGTGCTGGACGTGGTCGCCCTGTCGGTATTGATGTTCCTCTCCGGCGGCGCCGCCAACCCGCTCATTTCGCTGCTGTTGCCGCCGGCCGCCATCGCCGCGCTGGCCTTGCCGGGGCGACTGGTGGCGCTCGTCGCCGGCCTGGCGATCCTGGCCTACTCGCTGCTGATGGCCGTCTATCTGCCACTGCCGATTGCCGACGCCGAGCGGGCCGCCCGTCTGCATCTGGCCGGCATGTGGTTCACTTTCGTGCTGTCGGTGGTCATGATGGCCTGGTTCGTCGCGCGCATGACCGCGTCGATCCGGCAGCGCGACGCCGAACTCGCGGCCGTGCGCGAGCGGGCGCTGCGCGACGAACGCGTCGTCGCCCTTGGTGCCCTGGCCGCCGGCGCGGCGCACGAGTTGTCGACGCCGCTGGCGACCATGGCCATTGTCGCCGGCGAGCTCGAGCACGACGCCAGCCTTGGCGAGGCCGCCCGGGGCGATGTCGCCCTGCTGAAGAAGCAGGTGGCGGCCTGCAAGGAGATCATCAGCGGCCTGGCGGAGCGGGCCGGCGCCGAGCGCCTGGACAGCGCCGGATCGGTGGCGGTGGATCGCTGGCTGGCCGACATCCACGCGCGCTGGCTGGCGTTGCGGCCGCGCGTCGTTAGCGATCTGCGCCTGGTCGGCCTGGCGCCGGCCCCGACCGTCATTGTCGATGCGACTCTGGAACAGGGGCTGCTGAACCTGTTCAACAACGCTGCCGACACCGGCTCGGCGGTGAGCGTGGTCGCCGACTGGGACAGCCGAACCCTGACCATCGAGGTGCGCGACAGCGGCCCCGGCTTCCCGCCGCCGGTCCTGGCACAGGCGGGGCGGGCGCCGTTTCCGGTTCATGCCGGCGGCACCGGCATCGGCCTGTTCCTCGCCCATGGCGCCGTCGCGCGGCTCGGCGGCCAACTGACCCTGCACAACGACGGTGGCGGCATCGCGCGGATCCGCCTGCCGGCCAACACGGCCAACCCACTGGCGCGAGCACCTTGAAAGCGGATGATGGACGACATTCTGGTCATTGATGACGACGAGACCTTCAACGCCGTGCTGACGCGCGCGCTGAGCCGGCGCGGTCTGGCCGCCGTTGGCGCCACCGATGCGGAGGCCGCCTTGACCCAGGCGCGGCGCCAGCCGCCGGGGCGCGTGGTACTCGATCTCAATCTGGCGGGCAATTCCGGCCTGACGCTGATCGAACCCTTGCTGGCCATTAATGCCGATTGCCGCATCGTGGTGCTGACCGGCTATGCCAGCATCGCCACGGCGGTCGATGCCATCAAGCTCGGCGCGGTGCAGTACCTGGCCAAGCCGGTCGATGTGGACGCCATTCTGGCCGCATTCGAAGCCGACTCGCGACCCGGTACCGAAGAGGCTCCGGGCAGCGAGCCGCTGTCGGTGGAGCGGCTCGAATGGGAACACATCCAGCGTGTGCTTCACGAACATGAAGGAAACATTTCATCCACGGCGCGGGCGCTCAAGATGCATCGGCGCACCTTGCAGCGCAAGCTGGCCAAGCGACCGGTCAAGAACTGAGCCGGAGCGGCGCGCCAGTGTCGGCGGTGGGACACCGTCAGCCGCGCACCTCGAACTTGTAGAAGTAGTTTTCGATACCGTAGCGGTAGCGGTTGAAGAGCTCGAGGTCGTTGACGCGGTTCTTGATCGTCACGTAATGCCGGCAGTTCTTTTCCTTGCTGACGCGGTCGATCCCTTGCATGAGGGTATTGAACTCCGCGAGCCGATGAGTCCGCGCGGCCGTCAGCTTTTCGATCTGCGGCAGGGCCTCGGCATTGGCCTGCCGCTTCGCCGGCCAGCTCCGGGAAATCTTGAGGCCCTCGGGAAGTATTTCGATGGCGAACAGATACTCGACCCGGCCGGTGGCCTCGTCGGCCCAGCACGGCGGATAGTCCCGGCCGCCATGGGCTTCGAGCTTGCCCTTGAGGAAGGCCACCTGCCCGCGCAGGTCCGAGTTTTCCGCGGCCAGGACGCTCGGGCCGGCCACCACGTCGCGCAATGTCTGCACCTCCTTGACCGCCGCCACGAGGTCCTTGGCCAGGGCGGCTTCGTCGCCGTCCGGGTAGCCCTTTCCCAACTGTTCGTGCATCTGCCGGGCCACTTCCTTCTTGAAGGCCAGGCCCGCCAATGCCTCCATCTCCAGAGCGCGCTTGGCGTCCTGCAACCGGCTCTGCCGGGCTTGTGCTTCGCCGGCCTCGGTGATGATGGTCTCGAGCTCGGCCTGCCGTGTGTCGGCTTCGTGGATCATCCAACCCATCAGGAGCAGCAGGATGAAGACGAGGGTAAACGCGATCTCCGTCAGGGAGAGCTGAAACACCTGGTCATGCGGGTTCGCCACGGTCGCGTCCTAGAGCGAGGATGACCGGGCCACGGCCGGCGCCGGGGACGACGTGGCGCCCTCGTCGCCAAGCAAACGGCGCTCGACCGGGTCCACCAACTGCACCTTCACTTTCAGGGCGCCCAGACGCTGGGTCAGGCCGGCGGTTTCCCGCACGAAGGCCTGCAAGTCCCGGCTGAGACCGGCGAGTTGGGCGGATACCTGCGCGACGCCCTGATTGAGATGTGCCGATTCCTGCTGGGTCGCCGCCAGCTTCTGGGCCAGGCCGTCATCGCGGACGCGGGCGGCTTGCACGTTGGCATTGGTGTCGGCGACGTGCTGGACGAGGGCGGACAGGCCGCGCGAGTTTGCTTCGACCGTGGCGGCGACTTGACGCAGGGTCTGGCTGAGTTCGCTCAGTCCGTGACTGATCTCGCCCAGGCTCACGGCCTGGGTGCCGGTCTCCCGGGTGGTCAGAGCCAAGGACTGCTGCTGGCGCTCGAGGAGCGGAATGGTGGCTCGGAGCGCGGTCTCGAGTGCCTGCAAGGTGGTGGTGACGTTGCCGATGGTCGCCGTCTGGGTCGCGGCGGCAACCGCGTTCTGGCCCAGAGTGCCCGTCTGGGCGGATACCTGCGCGCTCAGCGCGCTCAGTCCCTGTTGGGTGGCGCGCAAGGTGTCGGAGAGCACGGACAACATGTCCACCTGTGCCTGTGAGCCGGCGAGCAGCGCATTCTGGCTGCTGGCCAGCGTGACGACCCGGTCCAGGGCTCCTTCGACATCGCCGGCGCGGGCCTGAAGGGTGGCGAGGCCGGCGCGCAACGAGTTGGTGGCCTGGTCGACATTGGCGGCGGCGCGGTCGACCTGGCTGGCGATGCCGAGCGTGCTGTGCCCCAGCGCTTCGAGCGGCTTCGCCAGGCGTTCGGCGAAGTAGTCGTCGGGAAAGGTTGTCTGGGCGAGTCGACGCGTGACCACCTCGGCAAACTGGGTGACCTTGCCCTCGAGGCTCTGGAGGTTGCCCTGCATCGCACCCGAATAGACTTCGACCGACTTGGCGAGATTCAGGCTCGACTGTCTCACCTCGCCGAGCGAAGCCTGAAAGGCCTTGTGGTTGCTCTCGGTCAGCGCGGAGAAGAAGCTGGTCAGGGACGTTCCGTAGGACTGGGTCAACTGCTCGACGCCAACCTGGACCTTGGCGATGGATGCGCTTGCCGCAGCATCGACCTTGGTCTCGAATTCCGTCAGTTTCTCGAAGGTCGTCGCGGCGCGTTCGCGCAGGCGGGCGAAGGCTTCGATCAGTTCCTCCTCGGCCGAGCGAACGGCGTCCCCGATGTCCCGCTGGAAACTCACCAGATAGACCCGCACGCCCAGGCCGAGCACGGTGCTGACCATGGCGGCGCCGAAGCGGACGGCGATCGCCGTCATGCGCGTGCTGATCTGGGGCAGATCGAAGAGGCTGAAAATGATCGACGTGATGGTGAAGATGAAGCCCAGGTAGTAGCAGGAATCGGCAAACTTTTCGTCCGATATCTCCCGCTTCTCCCGCCGCACGCCGACGATGATGTAGATCATCATCACGCCCAGCGGCAGGAAGAAGCCGAAGATCCATGGGTCGTCGATGGCCCAGCCGATGCCGGAGAGGCAAACCTTGAGGATCAAGGCGACCGCGAACAGTTTCTTGATGGGGATTCTTGAGTCGCTGCGCATTCGATCGGCCCTCGACAGGATGGACGGCGATGAACTGGCCGCCCTGGCCCTGAATTTGTTGTCCCGGAACGCCACGGATCGGCGTGCCCGAGGTTGGAGAGTGTTGACGCGGCATTGTAGTGGAGATGCCGCCATAAGCTTGGCGCATCCTTCGATCAGAACATTCGACAATCAAGATGTTCTTATTTAATATATTAGTGGCGGCTAATTTATTACTCGCTGCGCTTCCTTTCACTGCGCTTCCTTTCAATTGGATCGACCTGGTTTCGCTGACAAGGCTCATCCGCACACTTTTGGAGAAATTTCATGATTAGCAGAATTGCAAACTGGGTGGTATGGACAGCCCTGACAGTGGTCGTTCTGGTGCTCGTCTATCGCAACACCGAATGGTTCAAGCCGGCGGCCGACCGGGCGCTGGAGAGCGTGAAGACGGTGGCCTCGAAGGTGCCGACCGGGCC
>JBGAQX010000010.1:0-63457 GCA_044220545.1 Rhodocyclaceae bacterium
GACGCGCCGCAAGCGGCGCGCCCCTGAGCTTGAACGTTGGCCGTCACAGGTTCCCATGCGCTACGCTCCACCGGCTCAACCCACCGCCGCAGCTTCTGCGAGTGCTTGCCGCACCACAGGCATTCGCGGTGGTCGCCAGCCGTCCGCCAGCGCGCAGAGGTGGCCCCATTCCTTAAGACAGAATTTGCGGTTTTCTTAAGTGAACCCTCTGCGGTTACGAGTTATCCACGGGGCGGCTTGCCGAAGGTCCCTCCAGACCGTAGGCGAGCTGCACGGTGGGTAACTCAACGTAGCTCATGCGGCCAGCTTTACTGCATCTGAATCGAAGTATGCCGCATCGGGCGTCCGCGCGCCGAGCGACGAATGCGGCCGCTCCCCGTTGTAGAACTCGAAGTAGCCCGCCAGTTGCTCACGCGCTTCGGTCACGCTCTCATACGCATGCAGATAGACGTGCTCGTACTTGACGCTGCGCCAGAGCCGCTCGACGAAGACGTTATCGACCCAGCGGCCTTTGCCGTCCATGCTGATCTTGATGCCGTGGTCGGTCAGCACCTTGGTGAAGTCGGCGCTGGTGAATTGGCTGCCCTGGTCGGTATTGAAGATCTCCGGCGTACCGTACCTGGCAATCGCCTCTTCCAGTGCCTCGATGCAGAAGTCCGTGGTCATGCTGATCGACACCCGATGCGCCAGCACCTTGCGCGTCGCCCAGTCGAGAATGGCGACCAGATAGACGAAGCCGCGGCGCATCGGGATGTAGGTAATGTCGGTCGCCCACACATGGTTTGGCCTGTCGATCGTCAGATTCTTCAGGAGGTACGGATAGACCGGATGTTTCGGATGCGGCACGCTGGTGTTGCGCTTGCGGTAGATCGCCGCAATTCCCATCTTGCCCATGAGCGTGGCGACATGCTTGCGCCCGATCGGGATGCCTTCCCGGTTGAGCATGTCACGCAGCATCCGTGCGCCGGCGAAGGGGTAGTTCAGATGCAGTTCGTCGATTCGGCGCATCACCGCCAGGTCGGCCTCGGATGCCGGCCGGGGCAGGTAATAGACATTCGAGCGGGAAACCTCCAGCAGTTCGGCTTGGCGCCGGATCGGCAGGTCGTGCGTGGCGTCGATCATTTCTTTGCGCTCGCATCGCCGATGCGACCGAGCGCGACGGCCAAAAAATCATTCTCCAGGGCAAGCTGCCCGATCTTGGCCTGCATGTCCTTGACGCTGGGGCCGACCGACTCGCGTTTCTCGGCCGGCGTCAGGAAGACGCCCGTCGCCGCTTCCAGCAACTGCGTCTTCCATTGCGTGATCTGGTTGGCGTGAACATCGAACTTCTCCGCCAGTTCAGCCAGCGTCTTGTCGCCCTTCAGGGCGGCTACCGCGACTTTGGCTTTGAACGCGGCGGTGTGATTCCTTCTCGGTCTTCTCATTGCTGCTCCTTTAGCGGGCGTTTGCGTCGCCCATCAGAGCAGAGTCTTCACTTATCTACCAGCACTAATTTCCGGGGCCACCTCTGAAACACCTGCCATGGATAACGAACTGGATCATTATCGCCTTCCAAGTCCGAAGTCCGATTGACAAGGATATGTCCATATGGGCATAATCCAACGAATGTCAAAGCAGGCTCGAAAGCCCCTCAAATGGATTGGATCAGCCAAGCGCGATCTGGATTCAATGCCTGAGGACGTTAAAGACTTATTCGGGCACGCCATTGATCTCGCACAAGCGGGCGGCAAGCATCAGGACGCCAAAGCATTGAGTGGATTTGGCTCTGCGGGCGTGTTGGAAGTGGTCGAAGATTTTCGCAGCGACACCTACCGTGCTGTCTACACGGTCAAGTTCGCCGGATGGGTCTATGTTCTGCATTGCTTCCAGAAGAAGTCCAAGAGTGGCATCAAAACGCCCAAGGAGGATATGGATATGATCAATGCCCGTCTGAAGGCCGCGAAACAGGATTTCGAGAATTGGCAAAAACAGAAAGGAGCTCGATGATGAATGGAAATGACGAACTTACCATCGAAGAAGGCAGCACCAACGTCTATGCCGACCTGGGTTATGCCGACGCGCCGGAGATGCAGCGCAAGTCTCAGCTTGCCGCCGAGATCGCGCGCGCAATCAAGGCGCGGCACCTGACGCAAGACGGTGCCGCCGCATTGCTCGGCATCGAGCAGTCAAAGGTGTCGCGCATTACTAGAGGACAGTTCCGCGGTGTCAGCGAAGCCAAGCTGCTGGAACTGGTGGCGAAGTTGGGCCACGACGTCAAAATCGTCGTTGGTCCCGTGCGTCGGCGCGCCGGCAAGATCGAGTTGCAGTTCGCATAGGCCTTGGACAGCGATGCTCCGCATTTTGGAGCGGCGTGCCGATCCGCTTGGCGGTCTCCAGAAACAGGCCCCGACGTTCCTCGGTAGCGTCTAGCGACGATAAGTAAGGAGTGGCAAAGTGGCAACGCCGGTATCGGCTATCATGTCGGCTGTAATGTAGGATTGCCGGCAGACTAATATGTTGGATTTTTTGGGGCGGGCGGATAGCGGGTGGATGCGCTTAGTAAGTGATTGATTTACTACAATATACATCGGCCTGCAAAGCCGTGTACCTCGGTTCGATTCCGGGTCGCGCCTCCATAAGATTCCGTGGTTCCGAGTGTTTTGCCCGGATGGTGAAATTGGTAGACACAAGGGACTTAAAATCCCTCGCCCTTGGGCGTACCGGTTCAAGTCCGGTTCCGGGCACCACCAGTCATAGAGCGGCTTTCCAGACGGAAGGCCGTTTTCCATTCTGGCCTTCGAAATCAGTTCCGGTTACTGGCGGGACATCGGGGACGGTCACGCTTCGGGCTTGATGTACTCCTGCACGACCTCCAGACGCACCGGCACGACGCCCGCCTCGCGCATTTCAAGCTCGCTGGCGGAGCGCTGCGACAGATCGATGATCCGGGACGCATCCGGCGTAAGGGCCGCGGTCGGTGATCTGCACGACCACCGAACGCTGGTTTCTTGTGTTGGTCACCCTGACCCAGGTTCCCAGTGGCAGGGTACGGTGGGCGGCCGTGTAGGCGTCCTGGTAAAAGAGGTGGCCGCTGGCGGTTCGTCGGCCATTGAAGCGATTCGCGTAGTAGGAGGCCTTGCCTGTCTGGGTTTTGCGCACGTGATGCTTGGCGGGCTTTTTGCGCGCGGCGGGCGACGGGGCTATCGGCTCGATCGACGGCGCGGCGAGCACGGACGCTGTTGATGCCGAAAGCAGAAGCGCCACGCCGAGCATCGATGCGGAGATGAGCTTAGGCATTGCCGGGCTCGGCTCAGTATTGACCGCCGGGTTGCATGAAGGGCGGCATTGGTTGCTGATAGGGCTGGTACATGCCTGGCGCTGGTTGTCCGGGTCGGCCGGAGTTGTTGCGCGCATGGACGTTGAACATCTTGTCGTTCAATTGGGTCGCGAGCATCGGATTGCCTTCGATGATCGCCGGCAACAGATTCTCCGCGACATCGAACTGGCCCTGATCGATCGCCTTGCTGGCCACGTCGAAATAGACCTGGGCGGCGGCCTGCGTCATGCCGACGGTGTAGAAGACATTGCCCAGTTCGCCAAGCGCGGCAATGTTGTCCGGGTTGCTGGCGATGAGCATGCGATACCCCTCGACGGCGGTATCGATGTCCCCGGCGGCAAAGGCACCACGCGCGATGTTCAATTGCTCTTCGAAGCTCGGGGCCGGGGCCGCCGCCGGCGGGAAGTTGCCACCCGCATCGCTGTCAATAGTCTGCGCGGGGCTGGGTTGCGGAACCACACTGGTGACAACGTCGGCCGGATTGGTGTCGTGTACCACCGCGGGTGGGTACGGGCCGGTCACGTTGCCGGCCTTGCTGAAGAACTGACCAATCGACGTAGTCGCCGTGGCGAACAGATTGCGGGCCTTGCTGGCCGAGTTGTCGAACCATCCGGCGTTGTAGTAGGCATAGATACCCAGGCCGATCAGCGCCAGGAGGAAGAGGATCATCAACGAAGTGCGCACCGGGGTCTTGCGCGACGTCGGCATGGGCTGTCCGGTCATTTGTGCTTGCATGGACGATCTCCTGAAATAGTCTGTATTAGTACCGTCTAATATATCGGACATCAGAATCATGAAATACTAATATGCCAATGTGGCCATTGGCTCGTTTAATGCCATGATCGCCGTAAACGTGTGATTTGTTGGCCAGGAATGACGCCACGAGGATCGTGGTTCCTGCCGCGGGCGTTCGGGTGCCGCTACGAGATCGCCCCGTCGGACTGCCCCATCACATTGCGCAAGACCGTTTCCACCAACTTGTCCGGGTCGATCGGCTTGGTGATGTGATCGACCATGCCGCATTCGAGACACGCGTCCTTGGCCTCTTCGAAGGCATGCGCGGTTTGTCCGACAACCGGCAGGTTCGCATCCATTTCCAGAATGAGCCGGGTGGCCTCGTAGCCAGTCATGATCGGCATCTGAATGTCCATGAGCACCAGGTCGAACGCGTCGGGACCGCTCTCGCGAACCTGGTCCACCGCCGCCTGGCCGTCGCCCACCATGACCACCGAGGCCCCCTCGGCAAGGAGATTGTCCTCGATGATTACCTGATTGATCTCGTTGTCCTCGGCCACCAGGATGGAAAGCCCCGCCAGCCGTTGCCCAGCGGGGGAAGCCGCGGTTCCGGGTGGCGGCTCGACCGATGGAGAAGCGAGTGTCGCCGGAACACAGGGCAGGCGGACTTCGAAAAGGGTTCCTTGGCCGATTTCGCTCTGAACCTGGATGCCGCCGCCCATCAGGCTGACGATGCGATGCGAAATGGCGAGCCCCAGCCCGGTGCCGCCAAAACGGCGCGTCATGGAGCGGTCACCCTGTTCGAAGGGGACGAAGAGCTGATCCAGGTGTTTCTTGCTCATGCCTATGCCGGTGTCGCTGACGCGGAATACCAGATCGTTGCCTTCGCAGCTTGCTTCGAGCGTGACGCTGCCTCGTTCGGTGAACTTCACGGCATTGGACAAGAGATTCGTCAGTACCTGCTGTACCCGCAATGGATCGCTCTGGCAGGCCATCGGGAGGGTCGCCGACTTCTTGATCTTGAGCGACAACCCCTTGTCGCGAGCGGCGTCGCGAACGATGTCCAGCGAGCTGCTGAGGACATCGACCAGCCGCATCGGAATCGACTCGATCTTGAGCATGCCGGCCTCGATCTTGGAGAAATCGAGAATGTCGTTGACGATGCCGAGCAGCAACTTGCCCGACTTGAGTATCTTGGCGAACGTGTCGCGCGCGTGGTGTCGTCCCTCGCTGTGGCGATAGCCAACGTGGGCCATGCCCAGCACGCCGTTGAGCGGTGTGCGGATTTCGTGGCTCATGTTGGCGAGGAAGTCGCTCTTGACGGCGGCCAGACGCTTGGCTTCGCGCAGTGCGGCGTCGCGGGCATCCTCCAGGTGTCTGCGTTCGGTGATGTTACGAACGACGACGACCAGTTGCGCATCGTCGAGCCGGATCAACCGCGCCTCATAGAACTTCTCCTGCGCGGCGATGGTCAAGCCGTACTCGAAAGCACCGACCGTGGTCGATGAGCCGAGCTGCTTGACCGCCTCGTTCAACTTCGCCACGACGTGAGCGGGCAGGATTTCGTCCAGCTTGTGCCCGAGGAACACCTCGGGGGAAGCGTACAGGTCGGCCTCGCGTCCCGCCCGAAAATCCAGGATTGTGCCGTCGCCGCCAATCCGGAAATAGAGATCCGGCAGTGCAAGAAAGAGACCGTTCAACTCCGCGGTGCGCTGGGTCACCAGTTCTTCGAGTCGATTGCGTTGTCCCTCGAGCGCTTGCTCGGCCGCCTGGCGGCGGACGATCTCGTCCGACAGGGACTGGTTCTTTACCTCAAGCTCGCGTCGCAGCAGGTCCGCCTCCGCGATGTCCTCGGTCAGTTTCCGGGTTCGCAGATGCAGGCGGTAGTAAAGGAATGTGGCAATCAGGGCCGCGATGGGCACGGCGCCGAGCAGGATCAGCACGCGGTCCGACGTGATGTGGCCGTACAGCTCCTGACTCGCGATGGTGGTGACGAGAAAGACCGGTATGCCGGCCACCGGCGTCCTGATCGCCACTGCCCGCCCGATGCCCGGTTCGGCTCCGGCTCCGACCAGCGGGGAAAGCCGGACAGGCGAACTCGCCGCGATTCCGGCCACCTTTCCGGCCAGATCGCGATCGAAGATGGGCGCTCGTCCAGGAGGCGGAATCTCGACTCCATCCGCGGATACCAGACTCTCCCGGTACGAGCTGTTGCCCGCCAGGTCGATCAGCAGGCGCGAGAGGTGACCAATGTCCTCGACAAGCAGAACGATCCCCGCCCGCTCATCCTTGAATGTGACCGGGGCGGCGCTGACGATCGAATGGCGCTCGACATTCAGCGCCTGAACGGCACCTTTCTCGGTACCCGGGGGCACGGGCACGGGTGCTTCGCCCGCGTTGCTGTCCGCCAGAATGGCTCCGTCGGCGTCGAGAAACAAGATGCGTCGCCGACTGGCATCGGGCGGTGACGTCGTCCGGCGGGCCTGATCCCGGAACCGATGTTCCAGGGCCTCCAGGTTCGAATTGAGACCGTATTGGGGCGACATCCCCAACGCCTTGTTGATCAGGTACGTCCGCAATTCATGGACATCGGCAAGGTCTGTCGCTTCGTCGAGCAGGTCCCTGGCCACGGCTTCCAACTGTGACGCCCGGTGCTTGCTGTCGGCGATCAACCGGGCGTCGGCGGCCACGGTCAATTGCTCCTGGGCCCGGAACGCGTTCCAGAGCAGGACCAGCGCGTAGATGCCGAACAGCGCCGCCGCCAGGAGTGGCAGGTAGAAGTACGGGTCGCGACGGCGCATGCTGGCTGGCATTCGGCTCAACTCCGATGAGCGAAAAACTCCGGAAAATACCGGCGGATGCCCGGGAAGTACTTCGAGACCAGTTTGTCGTAAGTGCCGTCCGTCTTGATCTTGCCAAGGTAGTCGTCAAAGGCGGCGCGAAGCTCAGGTGACGACTTGGGAAAGGCGGCGGCGAGCCGCTGGTGCTCGGATATGGGACCAAGCACCTTGATCCGGCCAGCCCATTTTTGCAGATCGAGCAGGGCGCTCGGGACGTCGAGCAGGGTCAGTTCGGCGTCGCCATTGAGCAAGGCGGGAACCATTTCGTTGAGATTCGTGCTCTTGGCATAGGCGCGCAGATCAACTCCCTGTCCGCGCAGGCCATAGTTGCCCGGATCGAGGCAGGTCTTCTCCATGACCAGCAGGCTGCGCCGGCCGATCAAGCCGCGGGTTTCGGCAATGTCTCCCAACAGGCCGCCGCCAGCTTTGATGGGGGTTTGTGGTGACTCGGCCCGGGCGACCAGCAACACTTGGGAGGGAAAAGTCGGGACGGAGAACAACATGACCTTTTCCCGCCAGGGCAAAACGGTGAAGCCGGTTGCGATCATGTCACCGCGAACCGGATAGCTGCCTTCCAGGCGTACGTCGTCGCCCTTGCGTACCACCTCCTTGCCCAGCAGATCCCGGGTGACGGCGTGGAAATCGGTCAGCACCAACTGGTATCTGACGCCGAGGTGCCGCGCGAAGCCCCGCACCAGCTCGACTTCGAAACCATCGCCGGCACCGGTCACGAAATTCGCATAGGGAATCCCGAGATGGCGCAGTTCGCCCCGCGCGAGGATTTCCTGAAGATCCGCCGCGCGGGAAACGGGCGGGCCGATGACAAGAAACGCGACAAGCAGTACCTTGAAGAACAGCCAGTCAAATTTCATCGTCGCCCCGTGTCGTGCTGGAAGATATCGGTCAGTTTCGCAAGTTTTGCCAGGGCGTACAAGTATTCCGTTTGGATCGGTGGCGCGTCGCGTGACGGGAAACGCCGCCATGGGCTACCCTGAACCTCTGGAAGTCCCGCATAATCCCCTTTCCTGCGTTGGGGATTCACATGGCACCGACAAACTTGCCGCAAGCCCTTGTTGTGCCGCATGGTGGCCGAGTCAAGGCGACGCTTCGTTGTCGTGCCGGATGGCTCCACGGCCTGGTGGCGCGATGAAGGTTGGCGCCCAACAATGAAGCTGCAGGCGTATCTGACGCGACTGATCTGGATCAGCATCATCCCGCTGCTCTTGTTGGTGGCCTATTTCGCGGTCGACGACCTGCGGGACATCGAGAAACGCGGCGCGCAGGCGGCGAACGACCTGGCGCGCAATGTCGCGGCATCCTACGACCGCCAGATCCGGTCGCGCGTCGGGGCGCTACAGATGCTCGGCATGTCGCCGCTGATCGATGACCCGGCGCGCAGGCATGAACTCTATGCCGAGGCACAGGGCTTTCGCCAGGCCTTCGGTAGCCACGCGGTGCTCGCCGACACGTCCGGACAGATGCTTTTCAATACCCGATTGCCATTCGGCGCGCCGTTGCCGAAACTTCCGGAAGTCAAGGGACACGCCGCCGCCCCGACGGCCTTGGCCACAGGCAAGTTCGCCGTGGGCGACCAGCTTGTCGGGCCGATCGACGGCAAACGGCTGCTGGCCATCGCGCTGCCGGTCATTCGCGAGGAGCGAGTCACCTACCTACTGATAGCCACCTTCGAGGCCAGCCTGCTCCAGAATTGGCTCGATGACTTTTCGTTGCCGCCCGACTGGACCGTTACCTTGCGGGATGGCAAGGGCGAGACCATTGCCAGTCGCCCGGCGATGGCGCCGGACCCAAGCGACGTGCGGCACCTTTCCGTCCCTCTGGCGGAGGCGCACTGGTCCGTTTCGGTCGATCGGCCGCGCGCGCTTCAATCCGCGCCGCTTCTTCAGTCGGCGGTCGCTCTGGCCGTCATGATCCTCGCCGCCACCCTGGCCGGAATGTTGGGCGGCGGCTTTGCCGCGCGCCGGCTGGCCCGGGCCATACAGACCCTGACCACTCCCCCCGAGACCGGTCGGCTGGCCGCGGGCAAGTCGTCGACAACGATCGCCGAGGTGCAAGCCATCCGCGATACCTTGTTGGCCAGGGAGGAAGAGCAGAAAAGGGTTATCGACGACCGCAAGCGCGCCGAACAGCAGCTCCGCAAGCTGTCGCTGGCGGTCGAGCAGAGTACGGCGATGTTCGTCATCACCGACCTGGATTCCCGGATCGAGTATGTGAACGAGGCCTTCGTCGCGACAACCGGTTACAGCCGCGAGGAGGCGCTCGGCCGCACCCCGGGCATCCTCGCCTCGGGCAAGACGCCGGCCGCGACCTACGAGAGTCTGCGCGCCGCGTTGGAGCAGGGCCTCGTCTGGCAGGGCGAGTTCATCAATCGCCGCAAGGATGGCAGCGAGTTCCTGGATCGCGCCATCGTCCGGCCGCTGCGCCAGCCGGACGGCACCATCAGTCATTTCGTTTCGGTGCAGGACGACATTACCGAATACAGGACGCTCCACGACGAAGTGGATCGCCACCGCCACCATCTCGAGGAACTCGTCACGCAGCGCACGGCCGAGCTTGCCGAGGCCAAGGCCGCCGCCGAGGCCGCCAACGTCGCCAAGAGCGCCTTCCTGGCGAACATGAGCCACGAAATTCGCACGCCGATGAATGCGATTCTCGGCTTTGCCCATCTGCTCCAGCGCGGCCACCCGACCGCCGAACAGAAGGATCGCCTCGACAAGCTGGCCGGCGCTGGCGAGCATCTGCTGCGGATCATCAACGACATCCTGGACTTGTCGAAAATCGAGGCCGGCAAGCTGGTGCTCGAGCACGTTAACTTCCCGCTCGGTTCCATCCTCGATGGCGCGCGTTCGCTGATTGGTGAGCAGGCCAGGGTCAAGGGGCTGGCGATGGAAGTTGATCTGGACGCCGTACCGACCTGGCTGCGGGGCGATCCGACCCGCCTGCGCCAGGCTCTGCTGAATTTCGCCAGCAACGCCGTCAAGTTCACCGAGCGCGGCTCGGTATTTCTGCGCACCCGCCTGATCCAGGACGACGGCGATCGGCTGCTGGTGCGTTTTGAGGTCGAAGACACCGGCATCGGCATCCACGCCGACCACCTGGCGGGCCTCTTCCGGGTCTTCCAGCAGGTCGATAGTTCGACGACGCGCAAGTATGGCGGCACCGGACTCGGACTGGCGATTACCCATCGGTTGGCGCTGCTGATGGGGGGTGAAGCCGGTGTCGAAAGCGTGCCGGGCGTCGGCAGCACCTTCTGGTTCACCGTCTGGCTGGAACGCGGCGAGGCCGCCGCGCCCGCCGTGGCCGCCGAGGTGGTTGGCGACGCCGAATTGGCGCTCAGGCGGCGCCATGCGGGCGGGCGCATCCTGCTGGTCGAGGACGATCCGGTCAATCAGGAGGTGGCGCTGACTCTGCTGGAGGACAGCGGCCTGAGCATCGACGTGGCCGACGATGGCCGGCAGGCGGTGGACATGGCGATGGCCGAAGACTACGACCTGATCCTGATGGACATGCAGATGCCCAGGATGGACGGCCTCGAGGCGAGCCGGGCCATCCACACCATCCCCGGCCGGGAGCGGACGCCCATCCTGGCGATGACCGCCAACGCCTTCGACGAGGATCGACGGCGCTGCGAAGAAGCGGGCATGAACGACTTCATCGTCAAGCCGGTCGAACCGTACCATTTGTTCGCCACGCTGCTGAAATGGCTGGATGAGCGTCGCCCCTCGGCCTCGGTCGCCCCGGTGGCGGTGCCGGATGAGCATTTTGGCCGGGTCGCGACGACGGCTGGTTCGCCGCCCGGCAACGCCGATGTCATCGACTTCTCGGTCGCGGAGAGGAATCTGCGCAATAATCAGGTCAAGGTCAAGGATCTGGCGCGGAAATACCTGACAACGACACGCGGTGAATTGCCCCGGATGCAAGCGGCGCTGCAAGAAGCCGATTGGCAGGCCCTGCGCGCGCTCGGCCACCGCCTGAAGTCGCCCGCGCGGGCCTTGGGCGCGGGCGGACTGGCGGACTTGTTCCAGGCCATCGAAAAGGGCTGTGACAGTGCCGAAGCGGGTCGGGTCGCCGATCTTCTCGGCGAGTTGAGTCAGTTGCTGGAGCGCGTGGCGGCCGAGGTGGAGCGATATCCGCTCGCGTCAGGCGGCGAATGAGGCGGGGATCCGCATCGACAACGGTGTGTCGCCGCGCCGGCGCCGATCACGAAGTATGAACAGGGGAGTGATGTGTTGTGAGTGACAAGCCATACGTTCTGGTCGTCGACGACGACGAAGTGATGCGGGACATGATCGTCTCGGCCATGGAGGAGAGTTGCCGCATGGCCGCGGCCGCCAGCGGCGAGGACGCGCTGCGCATCATCGACGAAGGCCTGCCCGATGTGGTTCTGCTCGACATCGAGATGAATCCGGGCATCGACGGCTACGAGACCTGCCGGCGCATCAAGGCCAACGACGCGACGGCCGAAGTTCCGGTGATCTTCGTTTCCGGCCGCGATCGCATCGAGGATCGGCTCAAGGGCTACGAGGCCGGCGGCGAGGACTACATCGTCAAGCCCTTCGATCCGCAAGAGCTGGACGCGAAGCTGACCCGGCTGTTCAAGGCGATCGCCGAACGGGCGAGCCTCAAGCAGATGGCCAACTACGCCGGCAGTACCGCCATGACGGCCATGACCAGCATGGGCGAAATGGGATCCCTGCTCGAGGCCATGAAGAGTTTCGGCAACTGCGTCGACTATCGCGGCCTGGCCGATGCCGTCCTGGCCGGGCTCGCCCTGTATGGACTGCGCGGCAGCGTCCAGATCCGGTCCGGTGACATCGTACTGACGCGCGACCCATCGGGAGAGGCGAGCGCCCTCGAGGCTTCCGTGATCGCCCACATGGCCAGCATGGAGCGCATCACCCAGTTCAAGTCGCGCATGGCCATCACCTACAAGCGCGTGTCCCTGCTGGTGCACAACATGCCGACCGAGGATCCGGACCGCTGCGGCCGCCTGCGCGACCACCTGGCAATGCTCGCCGAAGGGGCCGACGCGCGCACCGAGGCGATCGCCGCCACCGCCGAATCGCGGCGCCGCGGCAGCAGCATCAATCGCGCGGTGGCGCGCATCACCGCCACCCTGTGTGACATCGACCGCGCCCAGCGGGAAAACCAGGTGGCCACCCGGATAGCCGTCGAAAACGTCACGGACCGCATGCAACTGGCCTACGTATCGGTGGCCATGACCACCGCCCAGGAGGATTTCATGAACGAAACCCTTCGCGACGGACTGAACGACCTCCTCAATTCCCAGACCGACGTGTCGGGCCTGCAGGATCAGCTATCGTCGATCGTCAAGGAACTCAAGGAAATGTCGGGGATCGATCAAGACCTTCCATAAGGCCCCGGACCTGTTTGTCGTCGTCTCGCTCAGAGTCTGGCCGCGCGCAGTTCCGCCCACTCGGCGTCGGTAAACACCCGTGAGCGGGTATGGAATGCCTTGCCTTCGGGGCCTTCGAGCGAGAAGGTGCCGCCGGTCCCTTCGATGACGTCGATGATGAGCTGGGTGTGCTTCCAGTATTCGTATTGCGACTTGCTCATGTAGAAGGGCACGCCACCAATGTTGCCGAGGTACTCGTCGCTCGGGCCGATGGTCAGGTCGGTGGGCAGGTAGCAGTTGGCGGCGCTGTTGTCGCAGCAGCCGCCCGACTGGTGGAACATCAGCTCACCGTACTTGCTCTTCAGCAATTCGATGAGCTCGAGCGCGGCGGGGGTGGCAATGACTTTTTCGACCATTTGATGATGCCGGGGCGTTGGCCGCCCCGGCCCGGATGGATTAGAAGAAGCCCAGCTTCTGCTCGGCGTAGCTGACCAAAAGGTTCTTGGTCTGCTGGTAGTGGTCGAGCATGACCTTGTGCGTCTCGCGGCCGATGCCCGATTCCTTGTAGCCGCCGAACGCGGCGTGGGCCGGGTAGGCATGGTAGCAGTTGGTCCACACACGGCCGGCCTGGATGGCGCGGCCCATGCGATAGGCGACGTTGCCGTTGCGGCTCCAGACACCGGCGCCGAGACCGTAGAGCGTGTCGTTGGCGATGGCCAGCGCTTCGGCTTCATCCTTGAAGGTGGTCACGGCCAGCACCGGGCCGAAGATCTCTTCCTGGAAGATGCGCATCTTGTTGTGGCCCTTGAACAGCGTCGGCTGGACGTAGTAGCCGCCGTCCAGTTCGCCGCCCAGCTTGGCCGGGCTGCCGCCGATCAGCACTTGGGCGCCTTCTTCGACGCCCAGCTTGAGGTAGGTCTCGATCTTGGCCATCTGTTCCTTGGAGGCCTGGGCGCCCATCATGGTTTCGGTGTCGAGCGGGTTGCCCTGCTTGATGGCGGCGACGCGCTTCAGACAGCGCTCCATGAACTTGTCGTAGATCGATTCCTGGATCAGCGCACGGCTTGGGCAGGTGCAGACCTCGCCCTGGTTGAAGGCGAACAGCACCAGGCCTTCGATGGCCTTGTCGAGGAAGCCGTCGTCCTTGTCCATCACGTCGGCGAAGAAGACGTTGGGCGACTTGCCGCCCAGTTCCAGAGTCGCCGGAATCAGGTTGTTGGCGGCCGCCTGGGCGATCACGCGGCCGGTCGACGTCGAACCGGTAAACGCGATCTTGGCGATGCGCTTGCTCTGCGCCAGCGGCATGCCGGCTTCGCGGCCGTAGCCGTTCACGATGTTCAGCACGCCCGGCGGCAGCAGGTCGGCGATCAGTTCGGCCATGACCAGGATGCTGATCGGCGTCGACTCGGCCGGCTTCAGCACCACGCAGTTGCCAGCGCCCAGCGCCGGCGCCAGCTTCCAGGCCGCCATCAGGATCGGGAAGTTCCAGGGGATGATCTGGCCGACCACGCCGAGCGGCTCGTGGATGTGGTAGGCCATGGTGTTTTCGTCGATCTCGCTGATGCCGCCTTCCTGTGAGCGCAGGCAGCCGGCGAAATAGCGGAAATGGTCGACGGCGAGCGGAATGTCGGCGGCCAGCGTTTCGCGGATCGGCTTGCCGTTATCGACGGTCTCGGCGTAGGCGAGCAGTTCGAGATTGGCTTCGAGGCGGTCGGCAATCTTGAGCAGGATGTTCGAGCGCGTCGCAGCATCGGTCTTGCCCCACTTCGGGAAGGCGGCATGGGCGGCGTCGAGTGCCAGGTCGATGTCCTCGGCGGAGGAGCGAGCGGCCTGGGTGTAGGGCTTGCCGGTGATCGGCGTGATCACGTCGAAGTACTGGCCCTTGCTCGGCGCGACCCACTTGCCGCCGATGAAGTTGTCGTACCTGGTCTTGTATTGAAGCTTGGCGCCGGCGGCGCCGGGGGCGGCGTAAATCATGGGTATCTCCTCATGGTCATGGATGGCTGAGTGTGCCCTGTTGGGCTGGGCACCCATTTGCATGAGCCGTGCCAGCGAGGTCGTCGTCGGTAAGCCATTGATGGCAATGACTGTTCCATTTCGATGGGCAAGCCCTGGTGTAACGGCGCCTTGCATCGTCATGGCGCACTGTCACGAAATGACACAGGTGTTGGGACAATTGCCCGGCTACCCTTGCGCGACGCCGGTGAAACCATATACTGACCCGCGGCACTGAGGGCGGTCACCCAACGCAGGTGGCGCCCCGTCTCACCGGAGGAGAAGACATGGCACTCAGACAAGCAGGTGGGGCTTTGCGCCAGGCGCGTCATTTGCTCACCGAGCATGGCGAGGTGCCGCCCGGCCTGATCGACGACCGCATTGCCCGCTCGTGGCGACGTTGCATGGACGGTGGCCTGGCCCCGGTCGGTCGTCTCGAAGAAATGCCGCACCTGTCCGTCGCCGAACTGGCGCGGGCCGCCGAGCGGCAGCGCGAACTGCTCGCCAATGCCCGGCCGGTAATGGAATACCTCTACGGCCAGACGCGCGATTCCGGCAGCATGGTGATTCTCGCCGACGATCGGGGCACCTTGTTGCAGGCGCTCGGCGACGCCGCCTTCGTCAGCCGCGCCGAGCGCGTCGCGCTGGCGCCAGGCGCCACCTGGCACGAGCGCTATCGCGGCACCAACGCCATCGGCACCGCCCTGGCCGAGAGCTTGCCGGTGGTGGTGCATGCCGGCGAACACTACCTGGAGCGCAACAGTTTCCTGACCTGCGCCGCCGCGCCCATCGCCGCGCCGGACGGGCGACTGCTAGGCGTGCTCGATATCTCGGGTGAACAGCGCGGCCGCCATCCGCATACGCTCTGCCTGGTGCGCGCCGCCGCGCAAATGATCGAGAATCGCCTGTTCGATGCCCGCCACGGCGACAATATGCGCCTGCGCTTCCATCCGCTCGCCGAAGGCATCGGTACCGTGGCGGAAGGGGTGGTGGCACTGTCCGAGGACGGCTGGATCGTCGGTGCCAACCAGGCCGGTCTGGCTCTGCTGGGGCTGGCCGCCGCCGATCTGGGGGCAACGCCGCTGACGCGTGTATTGGCGCTGCGCATCGACGACTTGCTGGAATGGGCATACCGCCGGCCGGGCCAGCCACTGCCGGCGGAGCATGCCGGTGGCGGTCGTCTGTTCGTTCGTGTCGAAGCCGGCCGACGGCCGCTATCCAGCGTGCGCGCCACCGCCGCGCCGACATCGCCCAAGGACGCCCTGGCGGAACTCGATACCGGCGATGAGCGCATGCATGCCGCCATCGAACGGGCGCGGCGCGTGTTCGACAAGCGCATTCCGCTGCTGCTGCAAGGCGAGTCCGGTGTCGGCAAGGAGCTGTTCGCCAGCGCCGTGCATGCCTCCGGGCCGCGCCGCGCCAAGCCCTTCGTCGCCGTCAATTGCGCGGCGTTGCCGGAGACACTGATCGAAGCCGAGCTGTTCGGCTATGCGCCCGGCGCCTTCACCGGCGCGCGGCGCGAGGGCGCGCCAGGGCGCATCCGCGAAGCACATGGCGGCACGCTGTTCCTCGACGAGATCGGCGACATGCCGCTGGCTGTTCAGGGCCACCTCCTGCGCGTCTTGCAGGAGCGGCAGGTCACGCCGCTGGGTGGCGGCAAGCCGGTGGCGGTGGACTTCGCGCTGGTCAGCGCCACCCATCGACACCTGAAAACGGAGATGGACGCCGGTCGCTTCCGCGCCGACCTCTACTACCGCATCAACGGCTTGACCCTGGCGCTGCCGCCACTGCGCGAACGCGGCGATTTCCATGTTCTCGTGACGCGACTCATCGAACAGGAAGCGCCGGGGCGGGGCGTTGCCCTGGCCGCCGATCTGGCCGGACCGTTCAGCGACTACGGCTGGCCGGGCAACCTGCGCCAGTTGGCCAACGCCCTGCGCACCGCCTGCGCGTTGCTCGACGATAACGAAACCCGCATCGGCTGGTGCCATCTGCCCGACGACCTGGCCGACGACCTTCGTCAGCCCGTGGCCAAGCCGGTGCCGCACCTGAGCGACGAGGCCGAAAATCTGCGCGACCTCTCGGCGGCGGCCATGGCCCGCGCGGTCTCCGCCAGTCGCGGCAACATGTCCGAGGCGGCGCGCCGCCTCGGCATCAGCCGCAATACGCTCTATCGGCGCTTGCGCCGCGCCAGCATCGCCGACGGCTCGAAGCCGAGTTGTTCGTAGAATAATGGCGTCACGGTGTTGTCACGCCGCCCACTTCCTCCCGTGGCTGGCGTGGTCGAGGATCAGATCGAAGACGTTGTCGCAGGTGGTCTTGAAGATCGCCCGGTCATAGCTCTCGGGCAGGTTGGCATCGAGTGCCTGTTCAACGGCGGCACGCACTATCTTGCTGCTCTGGTTGTCCCGGTACCAGTCTTGTACCAGCACCCTCGGGCGCTCTTCCAGCAGCAGTTTCAGCTTCTGCTCGATGAAGGCGCGCAGATCGGCGGCTATTCAGCGCTGGGTGGCCATTGCCTGGCCGTATGCACCAGAGCCAGTACCCAGACGGTTTCCTGCGCGATCTCGTACACGAGGCAATAGCTCTTGTGCGGGATCAGTTCGCGAGTGCCGGTTATGCGTCCAGCACGGCCCAGTAGAGGATGATCGGCGAGGCGTGCGGCAGCCTTGCTGAACAACTCGTCCATCCGCGCGGCGGCACGCGGACTGTCGGCTGCGATGTAATCCCAAATGGACTCACGGTCCAGCAGCGCCTCGGGCGTCCAGACGACTTTCACACCTTGCTTGTCGCAGCGCGACGGGCGGCAAACTTGGCCTCGATCTCAACATTCGACTGCCCGACGCCAGCCAGCATCGAAGCACGGCCGGCGGCGACCTTGCGCTGGAAGTATTGCTCGTATTCATTAATGCCGCGCTGCCGCTGGACGAATTCGCGCATCAACTCGCGTAGCACCTGGGACGCGGGTCGGTGCGTGGCCTGGGCGGCGGCCATGAACTCGGCGCGCAACGCGGGTTCCAGTTTCATGGTGAAAACAGCTTCTTTGGACATGGCGGGAACTCCTCGGTTGGTACTGACGGAGTATATATCTTGTAATTACTTTGCCAAAGCGGCTTCATCCCGGTTCCTGGCCCTGATCGGCCAGGGCTTGCAGCGCCGCTTCCGTCTCGTGGCGGAGCGATTGCTGGTAGGCGAGCAAGTCTTCGAACAGCACGCGCCGTTGACGGCCCACCTTGCGGCAGGCCAGCCGGCCGGATTCGATCTGCTTGGCCACGAAGGGGCGCGAGACGTTGAGAAAAGCCGCTGCCTCCTGAGTCGACGGTTCGTGCTTTTGCGGCACCAGCGTCACCGGCTGGCGCTGGCCCATCAGGCCGAGCAGGTCGGCGACAAAGCGCAGCGCCTTGGGCGGCAGTTCCACGGCGGGCATGTCCTCGCCCTCGGTCACCAGCTTGATCGTCGCCGCGCGGGAATGATCGAGCGCCGCCATCAGGCAGCGCTGCGCCGCCTGCGCCAGAGCGGCGTCGTGTTCGTCGAGGACGGTATCGAGTGTTTCAGCAGGACCGACCATGATGTTTCCCTCCGGTTTCGTTTATCGGGTTGTGCCCTTATGAGTGCGGTATACGAAATAAACGAAACGGGTTTATGCGGTAAAGAAGGCGATCACCTCACCCTATCCCTCCCGCAGTCGTGGCTATTCTAGCTGCATGGAACTGGGGAAACGGATGTCGAGGGCGTCTTCGGGAATGTCGGCGAAGTTCTTCAGCAGTTGCTTGGGGATGCTCTTGTCGGTACGCGTCAGCCGGGCGTATTCGTCGCCGGGCAGCACGCCAGCGAGTTCCGGCTTGTATTCCTCGATGGCCTCCATGGCGCTGCGGATCGCCTTGGCGATGTCCTGCTTCTCGGGCAGCTTGAGAAGGTGGTCGTAGCGCGCGTGGTCGGGCAGGTAGAAGCCGCAATGGGCAATGGCGATATCCGAGAGGCTCTTTTCCGCCCGCGTGCCCTTGAGCCTGGCGTACTCGGCCAGGATGGCCGGCTCGGCCTTGCGGTACTTGTTATCGGCGAACTTGAGGAAGATCAGGCCCAGCACGGGCGTCGAATACTCGCTGGCCTTGAGATCGGAGTTGGCGCGCAGGTTGTCGGCGGCGGCCCAGAGGTTGGTTTCGAGCTTCTTCAGTTGATCGCGGGTCATGGCAAGGACAGCAAACTATGGCTCTCATGTTCAGGGTGCGGGATTATCACCCGATCAGCGCCACCGCCTTGATCTGAGCCCAGATGGCCATGCCCGGCGCGATGCCCAGCGCCGCCGCCGAGCGTTGGCTGATGCGTGCCACCAGGGGCGTGCCGCCGATGTCGAGGCGGACCAGGGCCAGGGCGGGGTGGCTGTCGCCGGCGAGGTCGACAACCCGTGCCGGCAGGGCATTGAGGATGCTGGTGCCGGCGACCGGCTGGCTGGCGAGGCTGATGTCGCGGGCGAGGATGCGAACGCGCAGCGGATGGCCGATGGCATGGCCGGCGTCGCGCACCCACAGGCTGCCGCCCGGGAACTCGACGCGCGCCAGGTGCCAGCGGGCATCGCGCTCGACGACGACGGTGTCGAGCACCGCGCCGGCGTCCTCGCCGAGGCGGATCGGCAGGTCCAGCCGTGCCAGCGTATCCGCCAGCGTTCCCTGGGCCACGGCGCGGCCGTCGGCCATGACCACCAGATGGTCGGCCAGCCGCGCCACCTCGTCGGGCGAGTGGCTGACATAGATGATCGGAATCGCCAGCTCGGCGCGCAACCGCTCCAGGTAAGGCAGTATCTCCTGCTTGCGGGCGTGGTCGAGCGCCGCCAGCGGCTCGTCCATCAACAGCAGGCGCGGGCTGGTGGCCAGGGCGCGGGCGATGGCGACACGCTGCCGCTCGCCGCCCGAGAGTCGCTCCGGCCGGCGTTCGAGCAGGTGGCCGATGCCGAGCAGCTCGACCACCTGCTCGACGGCCACGCGCCGCTCGCGCTCGGCGATGCGCCGGCGGCCGAAATCGAGGTTGGCCGCCACCGAGAGATGAGGGAACAGCCGCGCCTCCTGGAAGACATAGCCCAGCGACCGACGATGGGTTGGCAACCCGCGCCGGCCGTCCTGCCAGATTTCGCCATTGACCGTCAGGTAGCCGTCGTCGGTTTGCTCCAGGCCGGCGATGCAGCGCAGCAGGGTGGTCTTGCCCGAGCCCGATGCGCCGAACAGGGCGGTGACGCCATGCCCCGGCAGCGCCAGGTCCACGTCGAGCGAAAAGCCGCCATAACCCAGCCGGAACCTGGCGATGACGTCAGCCACGAGGCGCCTTCCGGCCGGTCGGGTTGAGCGTGTAGAGCACCAGCAGGACCAGGAAGGAGAACACCAGCATGGCCCCGGCCAGCCAGTGGGCCTGCGCGTACTCCAGCGCTTCGACATGGTCGTAGATCTGCACCGAGACTACCCGGGTGGCGCCCGGAATGTTGCCGCCGATCATCAGCACCACGCCGAACTCGCCGACCGTATGGGCGAAGCCGAGGATGGAGGCGGTGACAATGCCGGGCCGCGCCAGCGGCACGGCGACGCTGAAGAAGGCATCGAGCCGCGAGGCGCGCAGTGTCGCGGCGGCCTCGAGCGGCTGGTCGCCGATGGCCTCGAAGGCGTTCTGGATCGGCTGCACGACGAAGGGCAGCGAGTAGAACACCGAGGCCACCACCAGCCCGGCGAAGGTGAAGGGCAGCAGGCCGATCCCGGCCCACTGGGTCAGGTGGCCCAGGGGTCCGTTCGGCCCCATGGCCAGCAGGAGATAGAAGCCGATCACCGTCGGCGGCAGCACGATGGGCAGCGCCACCACGGCGCCCACCGGTCCCTTCCACCAGGAACGCGTGCGCGCCAGCCACCAGGCGATCGGCGTACCGAACAACAGCAGCAGCACCGTGGTCAGGCCTGCCAGCTTGATCGTCAGCCAGATCGCGGCGAGGTCGTCGGCGCCGGCCATCGTTCAGATCTCGTAGCCAAAGGACTTGATGACCGCCTTCGCCTTGTCGCCGCGCAGATACTTCAGCAGCGCCTCGGCGGCCGGCTTGCCGCGGCCCTTCTCGAGCAGGACGGCATCCTGGCGGATGGGCTGGTATAGATGGGGGGGCACGATCCAGGCCGACCCCGCGGCGATCCCGCCGTCCTTCAATACTTGCGACAGGGCGACGAAGCCCAGCTCGGCATTGCCGCTGGCGACGAACTGGTAGGCCTGGCCGATGTTCTCGGCCTGGACGAACTTCGGTCGCGTCCCGTCCAGCAGCTTCAACGCCGTCAGAGTTTCGAATGCAGCGGCGCCGTAGGGCGCCAGCTTCGGATTGGCGAGCGCGATATGCTTGAACCGGCCGTTCCGCAGCACCTCGCCCCGGTCGTCCACATAGCCCGGCCGTGCCGACCACAACACCAGCTTGCCGATGGCGTAGGTCTGGCGGCTGCCGGCAACGGCGGCACCTTCCTTCTCCAGCCGCGCCGGTGTTTCGTCGTCGGCCGCCAGCAGCACCTCGAAGGGCGCGCCATTGCCTATCTGGGCGTGGAACTTGCCCGTGCCGCCGAATGCGGACAACACCCGGTGGCCGGTGTCCTTCTCGAAGTCGGCGGCGATCTGCCGCATCGGCGCCGTGAAGTTGGCGGCGACCGCCACCGATACGTCATCGGCGCGAGCGAATCCGGCGGCAAGCGTCAGCAGGGCCAGGCAGGGGGGCAGGGATCGGCGAGCGTTCATGATTCCGGGCCGAAGCATACCGCGTAGTCGCAGCAGTCGGCACAATGCGGCGACTTGCAGATCGGCACGCCGGCACGTGCGCAGAGCTGGCGATAGAAGAACTTCTTCCACTTCATGTTGCCGGTGTTGAGGCCGGCGAGCGCCGGGAAGTTCTCGCGCAGCAGGTCGGAGAGCGCCTGGCGATGCGGCAGGTTCATGTCCTGCCAAAGGTGGTTCTCCCCCATCGCGGCGCGGGCGATGAAGCGGCACAGCTGCTCGGAGGCCGCGTTCGCTTCGGCGCGGTAGTCGAGCAGCAGGGCGAGCAGGTCGTCGTACTCGTCGTCGCCGGGCGTCGCGGCCGCCGGGCGTCGCGACCATTGCGGCAGGGGTGGCGGGGCGTGCATGAGAGTTCTCCGGTCACGGGTTCACCTTCGTCTCGCAAGGCCCATGCCACGCTGTTGCAATCAGCCATTCGCGTTGGGCGGTCGGCTGGTTTGTCGTAAATGCGACAACCCGGGAGGCCTGCTGGTTGCCATGAAATCAGTGACTTGAAGATGGGACGCGGTGGCACGCGCCTTGCGGTGACAGGGATGAAAGGATGCCCCATGAAAGCCGCCGAAATCGCCGCCCTGCTCGACGAGCCTGCCTGCTCGCACAATGCCAAGGAAAAATCCGGCTGCGCCCGCCCCAAACCGGGCGCCACCGCCGGTGGCTGTTCGTTCGACGGCGCGCAGATCGCGCTGCTGCCGGTGGCCGACGTGGCGCACATCGTCCATGGCCCCATCGCCTGCGCCGGCAGTTCCTGGGACAACCGCGGCACGCGCTCGACCGGACCGACGCTCTACAAGACCGGCATGACCACCGACCTCACCGAGCAGGACGTCATCATGGGGCGCGGCGAGAAGCGCCTGTTTCACGCCATCAAGCAGGCCATCGACGACCATGCGCCGGCGGCCGTCTTCGTCTATGCCACCTGCGTCACGGCCCTGATCGGCGACGATCTGGCGGCGGTGTGTAAGGCCGCCGGGACGCATTTCGGCCTGCCGGTGGTGCCGGTCGATTGCGCCGGTTTCTACGGCACCAAGAACCTCGGCAACCGCATCGCCGGTGAGGCGATGCTGCGCTACGTCATCGGCACGCGCGAGCCGGATTCGGTGCCGGCCCATGCCCAGCGCGGCGGTGTCCGGGTGCGTGACGTCAGCCTGATCGGCGAGTACAACATCGCCGGCGAGTTCTGGCACGTGGCGCCGCTGTTCGACGAACTGGGCCTGCGCATCCTGGCCACGCTGTCCGGCGATGCGCGCTACCGCGAGTTGCAGACCATGCACCGCGCCGAGGCGAGCATGGTCGTCTGCGCCAAGGCTCTGCTGAACGTGGCGCGCAAGATCGAGGAACGCTGGGGCGTGCCTTACTTTGAAGGCAGTTTCTACGGCGTCGCCGATACCTCACAGGCGCTGCGCGAATTCGCCCGCCTGCTGGACGATCCGGATCTCTCGGCCCGCACCGAGGCATTGATCGCCCGCGAGGAGGCGAAGATCGCCGCCGCCCTGGCGCCCTGGCGCGAGCGCCTGCGCGGCCGCCGCGTGCTGCTCTACACCGGTGGCGTCAAGTCCTGGTCGGTGGTCGCCGCCTTGCAGGATCTGGGCATGGAAGTGGTGGCCACCGGCACCAAGAAGTCCACCGAGGAGGACAAGGCGCGCATCCGCGAGCTGATGGGGCCGGACGCCCGCATGATCGAAGACGGCAGCCCGAAGGCGCTGCTATCCACCTACAAGGAATTCGGCGCCGACATCCTCATCGCCGGCGGCCGCAACCTCTATACGGCGCTGAAGGCGCGCATTCCCTTCCTCGACATCAACCAGGAGCGGGAGTTCGGCTACGCCGGCTACGCCGGCATGATCGAACTGGCCCGGCAACTGGCGCTGACCATGGACAGCCCCGTCTGGGCGGCGGTGCGGCAACCGGCGCCGTGGGCGCGCAGCAAGGCGGCGGGCACGCTGGTGGTGGGCTGACGGGGCGACGGCGCGTCAGCCCTTGCGGTCAGCCAGTTCCCGGTCGAGTTGCCGCGCGAAACTGTGCTGGTCGCTGGCGGAAAACGACGACGGCCCGCCGGTGTCCACACCGCTCGAACGCAGCGTGTCCATGAAGTTGCGCAGGGTCAGCGCCGCAGTGATGGTTCCCGCGTCGTAGGGCTCGCCGCGCGGCGTCAGCACCCGGCCACCCTTGGCGATCACGTCGGCGGCCAGCGGTATGTCGGAAGTGATGACCAGATCACCCGCCACGACCCGCCGCGCGATCTCGTTGTCGGCCACGTCGAAGCCCTTCGGCACCTGCAAGGCGCGGATGTGGGGCGAGCGCGGCACCGCCAGCATCTGGTTGGCGACCAGCGTCACCGTGATCCCCGTGCGGGTCGCCGCCCGGAACAGGATCTCCTTGATCGGCTTCGGGCAGGCATCGGCATCGACCCAGATTTGCATGGGGTTGGCATTCCTCTGAAGTCGGGCGTGGCGGTAAGCCAGGCTACGGACTCTTCCGAACATAAACGACGTTCGGCAAGCCCTCGAAGTGCGCGTCGCAGGTGAGCAACTCGGCGCCGTTCTCGGCTGCGGTGGCATAGACCACGGCATCGGCGGTCGCGAGCTTGTGCTGGCGGCACATCTCGGCGGCGCGCAGCGCCGTGCGCGTATCCAGCGGTGCGACGACGCACTTCTGGGTATAGGCAATCATCTGGTCAGCCCGATCCTCGCCGACCTCGCGGGTCAGCCACTTCGCCAGTTCCAACTGCACGATGGTCGGCACGATGCACTCGGTCTTGTCGGGGATTTCCTTCGCCAGCCTCTTGCGCAGCGGGCTGTCGATCAGCCACTCGATCCACGCCGAAGTATCGACCACACGGACAAGATGCGGCATCAGTAGCGGTCCTGCCGGTCGCGGTAGTCGGCGGTGTTGGCGCCTTTGGCAATGCCCGCAAGCTCGCCGAGTTCGGGTACGGGAATCAGCAGAACACCCGTCGCCTTCGGCACGAAGACGAACTCCTGCCCCGCCTCCCAGTGCTGCTCATCGCGGATGGCCTTGGGAATGGAAATCTGGAACTTGCCGGAAAGGGTTGCAGTGGCGGCCATAGTCTTACCTCGCTAGTATCGATACCAATATGGTAAGAATATCACCAGGAAAAGAGTTTCAAAAGGCCGACCTAGTCGGCCGTCGTGGCACGGCCCCCCATCCGAGCAGTGCCGCAAATGTTGGCTTTCCTACAAACGATATCACCGCCAACTCATTGAACTTTAAGTAATCCCGCTCTGGCACGGCCATTGCAACGGGAGGGGTGTCCTCCAATTGCAGGCACCCCATGCCATGGCCGAAATTCTCAAACGTGTGAAACCCCTGGCGGTGAATCCGCTCAAGGTGAGCCAGCCGGTGGGCGCGTCGCTGGCGTTTCTCGGGCTGCGCAACGCCATTCCGATGCTGCATGGCTCGCAGGGCTGCACGGCGTTCGGCAAGGTGTTCTTCGTGCGCCACTTCCGCGAGCCGATCCCCTTGCAGACGACGGCGATGGATCAGGTGTCGACGGTCATGGGCGCCGATCAAAACGTCATCGAGGGCCTGAAGGCGATCTGCGAGAAGAGCGGGCCGGAGATCATCGGTCTGCCGACCACCGGGCTGTCGGAGACGCAGGGCACCGACATCCGGCGCCTGGTCAGGGAATTTCGCGCTGCCCATCCCGAGTTCGAGCATATTGCCGTGGTGCCGGTGAATACCCCCGACTACCTGGGTTCCCTGGAATCCGGCTACGCCCTGGCGATGGAGGCGATCATCGATACGCTGGTCAAGCCGTCCGCGCTGGCCGGGCGGCGCCACAGGCAGGTCAATGTCCTGGCCGCGTCGATGCTGACACCGGGCGACATGGAGAACATCCGCGACTGGATCGAATCCTTCGGTCTGCGACCGGTGCTGCTGCCCGACATCGGCGACGCGCTGGACGGCCACCTGGTCGAGGCCGAGACCACGCCATTGACGCTGGGCGGTACGCCGCGCGCCGAGATCGAGGCCATGGGCGAATCGATCGCCACCCTGGTGGTCGGCCGGTCCCTCGACCGTGCCGCCAACTTGCTCAGGGAGCGGACCGGGGTGCCGGATTTCCGCTTCGACCATCTGCTCGGGCTATATGCCGGTGACGCCTTCACCGCCGTGCTGGCCGATATTTCCGGCCAGCCGGTACCGGCGCGGCTCGAGCGCCAGCGCGCCCAGTTGCAGGACGCCATGGTCGACACCCATTTCATGACCGGCTTCACGCGCGTCGCCCTGGCCCTTGATCCGGACCTGGTGCTGGCCTTCGGCGAATTCCTCGGCGGGGTGGGGGCCGAACTGGTTGCCGCCGTGGCCCCGGCGCGCGCTGACGCGCTGGCCGACGTCCCCTGCGCGACCGTGCAACTGGGCGACCTGGAGGACCTCGAGCGCATGGCCCGGCAGAACGGGGCGCAACTGCTGATCTCGAACTCGCATGCCGCGCAGAGTGCCGCGCGGCTGGGCATTCCTCTGCTGCGCGCAGGCTTCCCGCAATACGACCTGGTCGGCGGCTATGCGCGCCCCTGGGTGGGCTACCGCGCCGCGCGCCAGTTGCTGTTCGACCTCGCCAACCTCATCCTGGGACAGCACCATGAAATCCCCGCTTACCGGTCGATCTATCGCGACGACGGGGCGCCAGCTCCGGCTGGCCTGGTCCGCCACTGAGTCCGTGCCGGCCATGCTCAAGATCGCCTTTGCCAGCGCCGATCGCCAATGCGTCGATCAGCACTTCGGAGCCGCCACCGGTTTCGCCATCTACGCCGTCGACGCCGAGCGGGCCAGACTGGTCGAGGTGGCCGAGTTCGCCGAAGAACGCATGGATGGCAACGAAAACAAGCTCGACGCCCGGATCGCCGCCCTGAAGGACTGTGCCGCCGTCTATTGCCTGGCGGTGGGCGGCTCGGCGGTGCGCCAGTTGCTGGCCAACGGCATTCAGCCCATGCGCCTGGAGGCCGCCGAGTCCATCGACACTCTGCTGGCCAAGGTGCGGCGCGCGGTGCGCGATGGCGGCGTGCCCTGGATCGACAAGGCGGTTCGCCGGCTGGACAGCGACGCCGACGCCGGCCGCTTCCAGCGCATGGCCGTCGAAGGGTGGCAGGAATGAGCCAGCCATGAACCAACTGACGCGCCCCGGGCGCATCCTGGCGATTCACGACGGCCGCGCGACCATCCGCGTCGAGCTGCCGGCAGGCTGTACGAGCTGCGGCAGTCGCGGCACCTGCGCCGGCGGCCGGGGGGATAGCGCGACGGTGAACATGCCAGTCGCCGCTTCGGCGCGGCCCGGCGCGGCGGTGATCCTGGCGATCGACGATGGCTCGTTGGCGCGCAGCGCCCTGCTGGCCTATCTTCTGCCGGCCGTCAGCACGCTGGCCGGCGCGGTGGCGCTGGCCAGCGGCGGCGATCTGGCCGCCATCGGCGGCGCCGCGGCGGGACTGGCGCTGGGCCTGGTCGCGCTGCGCGTGCTCGGGCGGCGGCGACCCATGCTCGGCGGCATGTCCGTGCTCGCCGACGATTCACCCGGCACGGAAATCACGGCCGGCCCGGCCCCCTCGGCCACCTTGGCTATTTCATCCGCCGCCCCGGCGGGGGGCGTCGCCTCCGGTCGGGCGGCCCATCAGGAGACGACCCCATGAACACCGCCACCCTCGAACGCGATCCCATCCTCGACACGGACTTCATCAAGGAGATGATCCGGCAGATGCGCGCCCTCGACAGCTACGGCACCTATGACGGCCAGCCCGGGCCGGCGCTGCTCGAGCCGCTGGTCCTCACCAAGGAGCGCAAGGCGGTGATTCCCATCGTCGGCGACCCCGACGAGGAGATTCTCTCGCGCGTCAAGGCCTTCTATAACGCCATTGCCGTGCTGATCGAGAAGGAGTGCGGCTTGATGGCCGTGCCGCTGGTGCACCTCTCCCACGAGGGCTTCGGCCGTGCGCTGATCACCGTCGGCAAGCTGGTGGTCGCCGACCGGACGCTCCGCGACGTGCATCGCTTCGGCTTCGAGAGCCTGTCGAAGATGAAGACCGAGGGGGACAAGATTCTCGCCGTGGCGCTCGAGATCGTCGGTGCCCATCCGGACGTGGCGGGGTTGTGAGCATGACGGACGACGAACTCAAGGAACTGGAAAAGGAAGTGAAGCGGCTCAAGCGCATCGCCAGCGAGTGGGCCGGACAGATGCACGACCTGGTGGAAGAGCGGCTGCCGGCCGGCTATGAGGAGATACCGGGCCTGGCCCGGTCGACCTTCGAGGCCTGCGCGGCCTGGGCCACCGCCAACGAGCGCCTGACGGCGGCACGAAATGGATAGGAGCGAGTCATGAGCGACATTTCCGGCTACACGCGCGGCGGCACCCACTGGACGCCAGAATTCCTGGTCGCCATCGACGACCGGAAATGCATCGGCTGCGGCCGCTGCTTCAAGGTCTGTCCGCGCAAGGTGCTCGATCTCGTCGAGCGCGGCGAGGACATGGAAGTCGACGAGGATTGGGACGACGACGACGCGATGATGGTCATGACCGTGGCCGACGCCATGGACTGCATCGGTTGCGGCGCCTGCGGCCGGGTTTGCCCCAAGGGCTGCCACTCCTACGCGCCGCAGCCCCTGCCGGGCTGATTCATTCAACCCATTCTGGAGCAAGAGCGATGATCCAATTGACCCCCAAAGCCGCCAAGGCCATTCAACGCTTCATCAAGTATTCCGAGACGCCGGTGACCGGCATGCGCGTGTCCGTTTCGGGCGGCGGCTGTTCCGGTTTCCAGTACGGCCTCAAGCTCGAGGCCGCCGTGGCGGCCGACGACACCGTGCTCGACGTCGATGGCATCAGGATGATGGTCGATCCGGCCACGCTGGCGCTGGTCGATGGCCTGACCATCGACTTCATCGAAACGATGACCGAGTCCGGTTTCAAGTTCGACAACCCCAACGCCAAGGCCGCCTGCGGCTGCGGCAAGTCCTTCAGCTTCTGATCGAGGAGAACGGCCATGTGGGACTATTCCGAAAAGGTTCGCGAGCATTTCTTCAACCCGCGCAACGCCGGTGCGCTGGACGGCGCCAACGGTGTCGGCGACGTCGGCTCGATCAAGTGCGGCGACGCGCTGCGCCTGATGCTGAAGGTCGATCCGGACACCGAACGGATCCTCGATGCCAGCTTCCAGACCTTCGGCTGCGGGTCGGCCATCGCCTCGTCGTCGGCGCTCACCGAAATCATCAAGGGCAAGACCCTGGACGAGGCGCTGACGGTCAGCAACCAGGAAATCGCCGACTACCTCGACGGCCTGCCACCCGAGAAGATGCATTGCTCGGTGATGGGCCGCGAGGCGCTCCAGGCGGCCATCGCCAACTACCGTGGCGAGGCATGGAGCGACGACCATGAGGAGGGCGCGCTGATCTGCAAGTGCTTCGCCATCGATGCCGTGCTGATCGAGGAGACAGTGCGCGCCAACGGCCTCACCACGGTCGAGCAGGTGGCCAACTACACCAAGGCCGGCGGCGGCTGCGCCTCCTGCCACGAGGGTATCGAGGAGATCCTGGCCAAGGTGGCGAAGGAGGTCTGTACGGCGCCGACCGCCGAAAAGAAACCGACGCCGGCCGCCGTGCCGGCGGCCCCCCGGCTCACCAACTTCCAGCGCATCCGCAAGATCGAGGAAACCGTCGAGGCCATCCGCCCGATGCTGCAGCGCGACCACGGCGACATCGAGATCGTCGAGATCGACGGCAAGAACATCTACGTCAATCTCAAGGGTGCCTGCGTCGGCTGCATGATGGAGGCGGCGACCCTCAACGGCGTGCAGACCAAGCTGGTCGAGGCGCTCGGCGAATTCGTCCGCCTGCTGCCGGCCAGCCAAATGGCGAAGGCCTGATCATGAAGCCCATCTACCTCGACAACAACGCGACGACCGCCTGCGATCCGGCGGTGGTCGAGGCCATGCTGCCCTTCTTCACCGAGCAGTTCGGCAATCCGTCCTCGATGCACAGCTTCGGCAACCAGGTCGGCTTCGCCCTCAAGGAAGCCCGCGCCTGCGTCCAGGCGCTGCTCGGCGCCGCGCATGATTCGGAGATCATCTTCACCTCCTGCGGCACGGAGTCCGATTCCACCGCGATCCTCTCGGCCCTCAAGGCGCAGCCGGAACGCAACCAGATCATCACCACCGTCGTCGAGCATCCGGCCGTGCTGACCCTGTGCGAGACGCTGGAGAAGGACGGCTACGTGGTCACGCGGCTCGGTGTGGACAGGCGCGGCCGGCTCGACATGGCCGAATACCGCGCGGCGCTCGGCCCGCGCACGGCGGTGGTGTCGGCGATGTGGGCCAACAACGAAACCGGTACGATCTTTCCGGTCGAGGCGATGGCGGAGATGGCCCACGCGGTTGGCGCCCAGTTTCACACCGACGCCGTCCAGGCGGTCGGCAAGCTGCCCATCGATCTCAAGACCACCGAGATCGACATGCTGTCGCTTTCCGGCCACAAGCTGCACGCGCCGAAGGGCGTCGGCGTGCTCTACCTGCGGCGCGGCGCGCGCTTTCGGCCCCTGCTGCGCGGCGGGCACCAGGAACGCGGCCGGCGGGCCGGCACCGAGAACACGGCGTCGATCGTCGGCCTCGGCGTCGCCGCCGAACAGGCGGTGCAATACTTGGCCCATGAGAACACCGAGGTCCGTCGCTTGCGCGACCGGCTCGAAGCCGGCCTGCTGGCCCGGGTGCCGCGTGCCTTCGCCACCGGCGACACCACCAACCGGCTGCCCAACACCAGCAACATCGCCTTCGAGTTCGTCGAGGGCGAGGCCATCCTGCTGCTGCTCAACAAGGCCGGCATCGCCGCGTCGTCCGGCTCGGCCTGCACGTCGGGCTCGCTGGAACCCTCGCACGTCATGCGCGCCATGGGCATCCCCTACACCGCCGCCCATGGCACCACGCGCTTCTCGCTGTCGCGCCACAACACGGAGGCGGAGATGGATCGTGTCATCGCCGCCGTGCCGGCGATCATCGCCCAGTTGCGCAGGATTTCTCCCTACTGGGGCGAGACGGGTCCGGCCGAGAACCCCGAGGCGGACTTCGCGCCGCAGTACGCCTAGGGTGGCCCGGCCGGCCTTTGTCTGGTTTGCGACAAAGTCGGCCAGGCTTGCCGGGCAAGTGGTTGATTGGAAGTGAATAAATGGCAGGCACCGGACTTGCTAAGTTCTGGCCATGAACGCCAATTCGAACTTCCTCCCCCACGTCGTCATCAACGACACTACGCTGCGCGACGGCGAACAGTCGGCGGGCGTGGCATTCACCCTCGACGAAAAACTGGCCATCGCCCGTGACCTCGACGCCCTGGGTGTGCCGGAGATGGAAGTCGGCATTCCGGCGATGGGCGCGGTGGAACGCGACAGCATCGGCGCCGTCGCCGACCTGGGCCTGAACGCGCGGCTGATGGTCTGGAGCCGGCTCAACATGGCGGACATCGAGGCCTGCGCCGGGTTGGGCGCGCATCTGATCGACATTTCGGTGCCGGCCTCCGACCAGCACCTGCGCCACAAGGTGCGCCGCGATCGCGCCTGGCTGCTCAAGACCCTGCCGGAGCACATCGGGCGGGCGCGCGCCACCGGTCTCGATGTCTGCATCGGCGGCGAGGATGCCTCGCGAGCCGCCCCCGATTTCCTGCGCCGCATCGTCGAGACGGCCCAGCGCGCCGGCGCGCGCCGCTTCCGCTTCGCCGACACGCTGGGCATACTCGACCCGTTCGCCGTCTTCGAGCGGATCGCGGCGCTGCGCGCCAGTTGCGATCTGGAGATCGAGATGCACGCCCACGACGACCTCGGCCTGGCGACGGCCAACACCCTGGCTGCCGCCCGGGCCGGCGCGACGCACCTCAACACGACGGTCAACGGCCTCGGCGAACGCGCCGGCAACGCGCCGCTCGAGGAGGTGGTGCTGGCGCTGCGGCGCTGCCACGGCGTCGACACCGGCATCGACCTGCGCAACTTCCTGTCGCTGTCGCATCGGGTCGCCCGTGCCTCCGGTCGGCCGGTGCCCTGGCAGAAGAGCGTGGTCGGCGCCGGCGTGTTCACCCACGAGGCCGGCATCCATGTCGACGGCCTATTGAAGAATCCGGCCAACTACCAGGGCTTCGATCCGGCGCTGGTCGGGCGCAGCCATCGCCTGGTGCTCGGCAAACATTCCGGCCAGCACGCGGTGCGGGTGATCATGGCCACGCTGGGCATCGAGATCGACGCGGCGGCGGCCGAGGGCCTGCTCGGCGAGATCCGCAACTTCGTCACGCGCGAGAAGCGGCCGCCGACGGACGACGAGCTGCGCGCCTGCTGGCGCTCGGGACGGCGGGCCAGCCATGAGTGAACTCTCCGCCCTGGCCGTGCGGCCGCCCCGGACGGTGGACGGGCGGCCCGGCCTGCTGGCCATGATGCGCGAGGATGCCGGCTGCATCTTCCGCCGCGATCCCGCCGCCCGCTCGAAGTGGGAAGTGGTGACCACCTACCCGGGCCTGCACGCCGTCATGGCGCATCGGCTGGCCCATCGCCTGTGGCGGTCGGGCTGGCGCTATCCGGCGCGCCTGCTGGCTTACCTGGCGCGCGCCCTGACCAATGTCGACATTCATCCCGGCGCGCGCATCGGTCGGCGTTTCTTCATCGACCACGGCGCCGGCGTCGTGATCGGCGAGACGGCGGAGATCGGCGACGACGTCACCCTCTATCACGGCGTGACGCTCGGCGGCACCACCTGGAACAAGGGCAAGCGCCATCCAACGCTGGGCGACGGCGTGGTGGTCGGCGCCGGGGCGAAGATCCTCGGCGCCATCGTCATTGGCGCGGCGGCCCGCGTCGGGGCCAATTCCGTGGTCGTCAAGGAGGTGCCGCCCGGCCGCACGGTGGTCGGCATTCCCGCGCGCGTGGTCGGCGAACGCGCCGCGCCCCCGCGCGCCCTCGATCCGCGTGGCGAACTCGACCTCGATCATCACTTGATTCCCGACCCGGTCGGCAAGGCGATCGGCTGCCTGCTCGATCGCATCGAGACGCTGGAACAGGATCTGCGCCGGCTGCGCGGCGTCGACGCGCCACCGGTCACCGGCCAATGCGCGACCTGCGCCGCCGGCGAGCTGTGCTGCGAGGAACATCGCCGTGGCTGACGCGCCCGCCCCGGAGCCCCTGGTCGCTTGACCGCCTCATGAAAGGAACCGCCATGAACACCGCCGCGAGAGACTTCATCGACGAGCTCGACGAACTCGAATCCGCCGAGGACTTTCTCGGCTACTTCGACATCCCCTACCAGCCGGGCGTCGTTCACGTCAATCGCCTGCACATCCTGCAGCGCTATCACGACTACCTGGCCGGTCACCGCCAGAACGGTGGCGAGCCCGGCTACGACGATTACCGCGTACTGTTGCAGCGCGCCTACGAGGATTTCGTGCATTCCGACGCGCGCACGGAAAAGGTGTTGCGCGTCTATCAGAAGGCCGGCGGCATCGCCAAGGTGGCGGTGACATCGATCGGCCGGGCGCGCCATTGATGCTGCCCGCCTGGGAATACGGCGATGCCGTGCGGGTGACGCGCAATGTCCGCAATGATGGCACCTTCCCCGGCATTGCCACCGGCGATCTGCTGGTCAAGCGTGGCAGCGTCGGCCACGTGGTCAACATCGGCACGTTCCTGGTCGACCAGCTCATTTACTCGGTGCGCTTCCTCGACGCCCAGCGGGTCGTCGGCTGCCGCGTCGAGGAACTGATCGGCGCCGACGAGGCCTGGTTGCCGAGCCGCTTCGAGGCGCGCGACCGGGTTACGGCCGCCAAGGCGCTGCGTACGCAGGAAGAACTGCTGGTACCGCCCGGCGCCGTCGGCGAGGTGCTCAGGGTGCTGCGCGACGACGGTGTGATCACCTATCACGTCCATTTCGAGGCCCGCCCCGGGCGCGTCTTCGCGGTGCCGGAAGCCGCCTTGGGGGCACTGGGAGAAGCCGATGAGCGAGACGCCCGACTGTAGTCCCTACCTGACCATCAAGCTGGCCGCCGAGCTGTACGGCAAGTCGCCCGAGGCGCTGGCGCCGCCGGAACGCAGCCGCGTGGCCACCGTGGCGCAACGGCAGGCGGCCATCGAGCGGCGCATCCTGGCCACGGTCGAGGCGACCAGCGTGGTGCTGCCCGAAGCGTCGGTCGCCGCCGCGCTGGCGGAGATCCGCCGGCGCTACGCCGGTGATGACGAGTTCGAGGCGGACCTTTCCCGCGCCGGCCTGACGCCCGACGCCCTGCGCGCCGCCATCGAGCGCGACCTCAAGGTGGAAGCCGTGCTCGAACAGGTGGCCGGGCGGGTGGAGGCGGCCAGCGCCACCGACGTCGAGATCTTCTACCTGCAAAACGCGGAACGTTTCCTCAAGCCGGAGACGCGCCTGCTGCGCCATATCCTGGTCACCATCAACGAGACCCTGGCGGGTAGCGAACGGCCGGCGGCCCTGGGCAGGATCGTCGCCATTCGCGAGCGCCTGGAGAAGGCGCCCGACCGCTTCGCCGAACAGGCGCTCAAACATTCGGAATGCCCCACCGCGATGAACGGCGGTCTGCTCGGCGAGATGCCGCCGGGCAAACTCTATCCGGAGCTCGATGCCGTGGCCTTCGAACTGTCGGCCGGGCAGGTGTCCGACGTCGTCGAATCGCCGCTCGGCTTCCATGTCGTGCTCTGCGAGCGCATCGTGCCGGGCCGGCGGGTGCCGCTGGGCGAGGCGGCGGAACGCATCCGGGCCCATCTGGACGAGAACCGCCGGCGGGCCGCGCAGAAGGACTGGTTGGCCGGTCTTTTTCGCTCCGCCTGAGGGGCCCGCGACTTCGCGGCCGCTAGGCGTCTTCCTCGCCGCCGAAGCCGTCGCGGCGCGGCACCGTCTGCGGATCGCAGGTAATGGCACGGTAGATCTCGACCCGGTCGCCCGGCTTGAGCGCCGCGTCGAGCTTGGCCAGGCGGCCGAACACGCCGACTTTCTGCACCGCGAGGTCGATGTGCGGGAACTGGCGCAGGATGCCGGACCGCTCGATGGCATCGCGCACCGAGGTGCCATCCGGCACTTCGATGTTCACCCAGAGCTGTTGCGACGGTTCGGAATAGGCGATGCCGACTTGCATCCGTGATACCTCCTATCGAGTCATGCCGACGCCGTCAGCGGCGCTTCCGGCGCGCCGGCGGCACGCGGGGCGCGCTGGTCGAGGCGCCGCTTGAGGGCCAGGAAGACGCCCAGCACCAGAAAGCCGCCGGGTGGCAGGATCATCAGCAGCACGCCACCGTAGGCCGGGATCACGGTTGTTTCCAGGAAGGCGAAGCGGGGCCCGAGCAGCAGGCTGGCCTGCGCGAACAGCGTGCCGCTGCCCAGCAGTTCCCGCACCAGGCCGATCAGCGTCAGCGCACCCGTGAAGCCCAGGCCCATCGCCAGTCCGTCGACAGCCGACGCCAGGACCGGCGCCCGGGAGGCGAAGGACTCGGCGCGGCCGAGGATGGCGCAATTCACCACGATCAGGGCGATGAACAGGCCGAGTACCTTGTACAGGTCGTGCAGCCAGGCATTCAGCACCATGTCGACCAGCGTCACCAGCGTGGCGATCAGCACGACGAAGACCGGAATGCGTACCTGCGGGCTGACGAAATTGCGGATGCCGGCGACCAGCATGTTCGACGCGACCAGCACCGCCGTCGTCGCCAGCCCCATGCCCAGGCCGTTGGTGCCGCTGGTGGTGACGGCCATGGTCGGGCACATGGCCAGCAATTGGGCGAAGACGACGTTCTGGTGCCACAACCCGTCCCTGAAGATTTCGCGATAGCTCATTTTTCCTCTCCGAGGATTTCCTGGCGATGCTCGGCAAAGAACGTCAGGCCGGCCTTCACGGCGGAGACCACCGCGCGCGGCGTGATGGTCGCGCCGGCGAACTGGTCGAACACGCCGCCATCCTTCTTCACCGCCCATTGGTCGGCGGGCGGCTCGCCCAGCGACTTGCGGTCGAAACCCCGGATCCAGTTCGACTTCGCGACATCGATCTTGTCACCCAGGCCGGGTGTTTCCTGGTGCTTGACGACACGGGCGCCGAACAGCCGGCCCGTCGTATCGACGCCCATCAGAACCATCACGTCGCCGGCATAGCCGCGCCCGGCCATGCTGAACACTGCGCCGCTGACGGCGCCGGCGCGGCGCGCCACATAGACGGTGACCGGCGTACCGCCATTGTCGACGGCACGCGTTTCCTTGAGCAGATCGTTGTCGGCCGTACCCTCGGGCAGCACCTGCGCCAACGAAGCGGCGAGATCGCGGGCTTCGGCCGCGGCGATGGCGTCGCGCGTCTGCTCGTTGGCGACTACCAGGGCGGCGCTGGCGATCAGGGCGACGATGCCCAGCGAGACGCCCTGATAGGCAAGCCCGTCGCGCACCTGGGCGATGTCGAGGCTCATGTCTTCGGCTCCAGCGGCGTGCCGCGGCGATCGCGGCCGTAGATGCGCGGCTTGACCAGGCGGTCGATGGCCGGCGTCAGGGCGTTCATCAGCAGCACGGCGAAAGCGACGCCCTCGGGATAGCCGCCCCAGGTGCGGATGATCCAGGTCAGCAGGCCGCAGCCGGCGCCGAACATCAACTGGCCGGTGCGTGTGTTCGGCGAGGTGACGTAGTCGGTGGCGATGAAGAAGGCGGCGAGCATGGCGCCGCCCGACAGCAATTGGCTGCCGGCGTCGAGGTGGCGCGCTGGATCGATGCCATGCGCCACGGCAGACGGCACGGCGATGGCGGCCAGCATGGCGACCGGAATGTGCCAGGAAATCAGGCGCATGAAGATCAGCGCCGCACCACCGGCGGCGATCAGCAGCGCGGCGGTTTCGCCGAGGCTGCCGGCCCGCACGCCGGTCAGCGACAGCGCCGGTGCGTGTTCGCCGGCCAGGGAGTGAAAGAGGTCGATGCCGCGCGACAGTTCGGTCTTGGCATGGCCCAGGAGCGTTGCGCTGCTGGTGGCGTCGAGCGGCGGCAGGCCCCCGAGGGTGATCCGCAGGCCATGGACGAAGTCGGGCGCGCCGAGCGAGCCAAGCGGCAAGGGTGCCAGCCAGAGCGTCATCGGGACCGGAAAGGAGATCAGCAGGGCGACGCGGGCGACCATGGCCGGGTTGAACAGGTTTTGCCCGAGGCCACCGAAGATCTGCTTGGCGACGATGGTGGCGAAGAGGCCGCCGGTGGCACCGATCCACCAGGGCGCCCAGGGCGGCAACGACAGCGCCAGCAGCCAGCCGGTGAGCAGGGCGGAACCGTCGGCCAGCACGGGGATCGCGGCACGGCCCATCAGACGCAGGCTGAAGGCCTCGCCGAGCAGGGCAAAGAAGCAGGTGATGAACCACAGGTGTGCCGCCGGCCAGCCGTACAGCCAGAAACCGTAAAGCGTCGCCGGCACCAGCGCGAGCATCACCTTGACCATGACCCGCGAGACGCCGCCGCCGGCATGGGCGTGCGGCGAGGCGATGGCGGTGGACCGGCTGAGCCGCAACGCCTTGCTGTTCACGGCGCCACCTCGCTGGCCGGTCGCTCGGCGGCGGCGAGCCGCAGGCTGGCCTCGGCGGCGGCCTTGGCGGCGGCGCGCTCCGCCTTGCGCCGTGCCGCGGTTTCCGCCTTTTCCCGGGCCTCGCGTTCGAGGCGCTCGGCGCGCGCCGCGACCAGCCGCTTGGTCGCCTCGTTGCGCAACTGGGCGCGCCCGCGCGCAGCCAGTTCGCCCTTGGCGTGGTTGAAGTAGTGCACCAGGGGAATCCGCGCCGGGCAGACGTAGGAACAGCAGCCGCAGGCAATGCAGTCCTTGAGGCCGAGCGCGACCGAGCCGTCGAGGTCGCCGGCGGCGATGCGCGCCGACATCTCCAGCGGCAGCAGGCCGACCGGACAGGCGCGCACGCACGACGAGCAACGGATGCATGGGCCGGGCAGCGCGGTTGCCGCCTCGCCGGCGGTAAGGGCGAGTATGCCGCTGGAGCCCTTGACCACGGGCACCCGGGCATGCGGCAACAGGCTGCCCATCATCGGGCCGCCCATCACCAGGCGCGCCGGCGCTTCCCGGAGCCCGGCGAAGTCGAGCAGGTTTTCGACCAGCGCACCGACCGGCACGCGCAGGTTGCCGGGTCGCGCCAGCGCGCCGCCATTGACCGTCACGATGCGCTCGACCAGCGGCCGGTGGTTGCGCATCGCCTCATGGACGGCCCAGGCGGTACCGACGTTGTGCACCAGGGCGCCCAGGTCGGTGGTGCGGCCGTCGGCCGGCACTTCGTGGCCGGTCAGCTCGGAAAACAGGTGCTTCTCCGAGCCCATCGGATAGCGTGCCGGCACTGGCTGGATCGCAATCTCGCCGAACGGCCGGGCCGCCGCGCGCATGGCCGCGATAGCTTCCGGTTTGTTGTCCTCGATGCCGACCAGCGCCTGCCGCGCGCCGGTGGCATGCAGCATCAGGCGGATGCCGTCCACCGTCTCACCGGCGAAATCGCGCATCAGGCGGTCGTCGCAGGAGAGATAGGGTTCGCATTCGCCGCCGTTGATGATCAGGGTGTGGATCGCCGAGCGCAGGCCCAGGCCGAGTTTCAGCGCTGAAGGGAAGGTGGCGCCGCCCAGACCGACCACGCCGGCGGCGGCGACGCGGCGAGCCACCTCCTGCGGCGGCAGTGCGAAGGGATCATCGGCGTCGCCGGCATCGGCCCAACGATCGTCACCGTCGGCGGCAATGGTCACCGCGACCAGGGGTAGGCCCGACGGATGAGGGGCGGTGACATCGCCGATGGCGGCCACCGTTCCCGAGGTCGGCGCATGGATGGCGGCCGACGTCGCGCCCTGCGCCTCGGCCAGCAACTGCCCCTTGAGCACCTTCTGGCCGACCAGCACGATGGGGCGCGCCGGCGCGCCGATATGCTGCTGCAGGGGAACGTACAGGCGATCGGGCATCGGCAGCACCCGCAGGGGCTGGTCGGCGGCCGGCCGCTTGCGGTCGTCGGGATGCACGCCCCAATGGGCCGGCTCCAGCAGCGCGAGGAACTTCTCGATCAGGCCCATGCCGGTTCTCCGGCGTTCGGCTTCGGCCAGACCCAGTGTTGCAGCGTCACGGGCACCGGATACATCTTCACCGCCTCGGTTGGACAGCGTTCGACGCAGTTGCCGCAGCCGGTGCAGGCCTCGCGCATCACGGCGTGGATCTGCTTGGCGGCGCCGACGATCGCGTCGGTGGGGCACTCCTTGACACAGCGGCAACAGCCGATGCAGATATCTTCCTCGATCACGGCCAGCTTGGGGCCGGCATCCACCACGGCCGACAGGTCGATGCCGATGCCGAGCTTGGCCGCCAGCGCGCTGGCCAGCGCTTTGCCGCCGGGAGGGCAGACGGTGACCGGCGCGGTGCCGGCGGCGATGGCCGCCGCGGCGCCGGCGCAGCCGGGAAAGCCGCATTGGCCACAGTTCGAGCCGGGCATCAGCGCCTCGATCTCGGCCAGTCGCGCGTCGGTCTCGACGGCGAATTTCCTGGCGGCGATACCCAGGCCGAAGCCGAGAGCGGCGCCAAGCAGGGTCAGGCTGAGGATCGCTGCGATCATGTGAACCTCACTTGAAATCGAGTCCCGCAAAACCCATGAATGCGAGCGCCAGCAGGCCGGCGAGGATGAAGCCGACCGGTGCGCCGGCGAAGCTGGCCGGCACCCGCGCCAGGGCCAGACGTTCGCGCAGGCCGGCGAAGATCAGCAGCACCAGCGTGAAGCCGACCGCGGAGCCGAAGCCGTACAGCAGGCTGGTCACGAAGCCGCTCTTTTCCTGGACGTTGATCAGCGCCAGACCGAGCACCGCGCAGTTGGTGGTGATCAGCGGCAGGTAGATGCCCAGCGCCTGGTAGAGCCCCGGGCTGCTCTTCTTGACCACCATCTCGACGAACTGCACCACGGCGGCGATGACCAGGATGAAGGCGAGAATGCGCAGGTAACCGAGGCCCAGCGGCATCAGCAGCCAGTTGTCGAGTATCCAGGTAGCGCCGCAGGCCAGGGTGATGACGAAGGTGGTGGCCATACCCATGCCCAGCGCGCTGTCGACGCTCTTGGATACGCCCATGAACGGGCACAGGCCGAGAAACTTGACCAGCACCACGTTGTTCACCAGCGCGGTCGTCACCAGCAGGATCAGGTATTCGCTCATCGGTTCGCCATGGCCTCCGAGCTTCCCTAGGCAGATTCCATGCCACCGGCGCCGGTACGCACACCACCCTGGTGCGGGCGACCGCCAAACCGCACCGAGCCGGGCTTTTCGCGGCGCTCGGCGTGCCGCGCGCGCCGCTGTCGGATTTGCGACACGGCGGTGGCAAACCCGACAAATGCAGGCCCTGGCACCCATGGGTGGGCCGACACGCGGCTGTCGCCAGTCCGTGGCACGGATCATGCAGAACATGGGAAGGAACTGACGCCACGAGATGCCCGCCATGAGCCAACAAGAGAAGTCGCCACCGATTGTCGCCGCCTTGGGCGGCACCGCCGAACCGCCGGTGTCGGGGACGACCGTCGACATCCTGCCGCGCGTGTTCCGCGAGGCGGTGGCGCAGGCGGACATCGCAATATCGATTACCGATGTCGCGGCCAACATCCTTTACGTCAATCCGGCCTTCGAGCGGGTGACCGGCTATACGGCCGTCGAAGCGGTCGGCAGGAACCAGTCGGCGCTCTCCGCCAAGGCGACGCCGGCCTCCGTATATGGCGACTTGTGGCGCCAGATTCGCGCCGGCGCGCCATGGAGCGGCCGACTGGTCAATCGGCGTCGGGACGGCGGCGAATACCTGGCGGACCTGATGATCACGCCGGTGCTCGATGCGGAGGGCCGGATCGGCAACTACCTCGGCATCCATCGCGACGTGACCGAGATGCACCGGCTGGAATGCCAGGTCAATAACCAGAAGGCCCTGATCGAGTCGGTGGTCGATTCGGCTCCGGTGGCCATTGCGCTGCTCGACGGCGAGGACTGCGTGGTGCTGGACAACCACGAGTACAAGAAGCTGATGGGCGACCTCGGCATGACCGAGCCGGCCAGCGTGATCCTCGATGCGGTGCGCGCCGATCTCGGCCACGGCCTCGGCGCCGCGCGCGACGGCGCCCAGGCCTTCGCCGATCGCGAGATCCGCGTCGATCGCCCCGGCGGCAAGCCGCCGCGCTGGTTCTCGTGCACCGGCACCTGGGTGCGCAGCGTGGACGAGGGCGCCGACGCCTTCTTCGGGCGCCAGGACAGCCTCTACCTGCTGCTGATCGCACGGGAGATCACCCAGCAGCGCGCCCAGCAGGAGAAGGCGCGCATGGCCGCCCTGCAGGCTCTGATGGCCGAGGAGAACCGCGTCAGCAGTCTGCGCGAAAGCCTCTCGGCGGCCCTGTTCCAAATCGAGGGGCCGCTCAACGTGCTTTCATCGGTGGTCGCCATGCAGGACCGGCGCGGCCGGCAGGACCCGACCAGCGACGCGCTGACCGCGGCGCTGCGCGCCGGTCAGCAGGTGTTGGAAACGCTGCGTCGCGCGATTCCGGAACGTTCGGACGAAACGGCCGCCCCAACCAATGTCAACGAACTGCTGCGCGACGTGCTCGACCTCTCGACGGCGCGCCTGCTGGCCGCCGGCGTCACGGTGAACTGGAAGCCGCAGGCGGTGTTGCCGGCCGTCCAGGGGCATCCGATCGGCCTGCGCGCCATGTTCAAGGCGCTGGTGGACAACGCGCTGGAAGCGATGAACACCAAGGGCTGGCAGACCCGGGAGCTGACCGTGGTGACGCGCAGCCTGCTTGGCGCTGTCGAGGTGTGCGTCGAGGACAGCGGTCCGGGGATCGCGCCGGAGCTGCATCTCAAGGTCTTCGAGCCCTTCTTCAGCACGCGCGCCGGCGCCGGCCACCATGCCGGCACGGGGCTGGCCACGGCGCAGCAGGTGGTCGCCGACCATGGTGGCATGATCGGCATCGAGACGGCGACGACGGGCGGTTGCCGGATGCGCGTCGTGCTGCCGACCCGGCGCGCCGAGCCATGAGGCCCCGGCGATGAACTCGACGGGAAGTCCTGGCGTGGCGGGCGAGTGCCTCTGCTCGAACGCCGAAGTCGACACCATCTATCGCGTCAGCGAAGTGCTGTCGCGCTCGCTCGACTACCGGCAGACGCTGCGCGACGTGCTCGACGTGCTGGCCGACGCCGGCTTGAGCCGGGGGCTGGTTTCGGTGGTGGACCTCGACAGCGGCGACCTGACCGTCACGGCCGTCCATGGTTTCGATGCCGCCGCCTTCGTGCCGGTGCGCTACCAGCCCGGCGAAGGCGTGCTCGGCCTGGTGCTGGAGGAAGGCGAAACCGTGGTGGTGGACCACGTCGGCCGCGACCCGCGCTTCCTCAACCGGCTGGGCATCTATGATCCCGAGCTGCCGTTCATCGCCGCGCCCATCGCCGCCGGCGGCCGCCAGTTGGGTGTGCTGGCCGTCCAGCCGGATCGGCCCGATCCCGTCCGGCTGGCCGAGCGTGCCCGCTTCGTCGAGATGATCGCCAACCTGATCGGCCAGAGCGTGCGGCTGGCGCTCGAGGTGGCGCAGGAAAAGAACAGCCTGGCCGAGGAACGCGACAGCCTGCGGCGCACCGTGCGCGGACGCTTCGGCTTCGACAATGTCGTCGGCCGCTCGGTGGCGATGCGGCGCATCTTCGACCAGGTGCGCATGGTGGCGAAGTGGAATACCACCGTGCTGATCCGTGGCGAGACGGGCACCGGCAAGGAGCTGATCGCCAACGCCATTCACTACAACTCGCCGCGCGCGCGTGGTGCCTATGTCCGGCTCAACTGCGCGACGCTGCCCGAGAACCTGCTCGAGTCCGAGTTGTTCGGCCACGAGAAGGGCTCGTTCACCGGTGCGGTGGGCGCGCGCAAGGGGCGTTTCGAGTCGGCCGACGGCGGTACGCTCTTCCTCGACGAGATCGGCGAGATCTCGCCGGCCTTCCAGGCCAAGCTGCTACGCGTGCTGCAGGAAGGCGAGTTCGAACGCGTCGGCGGCAGCCGCACCATCAAGGTCGACGTGCGCGTCATCGCCGCCACCCACCGCGATCTGGAGGCAGCGGTCGATACCGGCGACTTCCGCGAGGACCTCTATTACCGCCTCAACGTCATGCCCATCATGCTGCCCAGCCTGCGCGAGCGCAGCGAGGACATCCCGGAGCTGGCTCGGCACCTGATCGGCCGCATCGGCGAGCAGCAGGGGCGGAGTCTGACACTGCGCGAAGGCGCGCTGCGCCGACTGACGCAATACACCTGGCCGGGCAATGTGCGCGAGTTGGAGAACTGCCTGGAGCGCGCCGCCGTGATGTCGGAGACGGGCGCCATCGATGCCGACCTGATCCGCCTCGACCGCTTCCGCCAGCCGGCGCCGGCGGTGGCCCGGCGCGGGCCCGAGGCGGCGGCACCAGCCCCGGTCGGCGCCATCGAGCCGTCGGCATCCGGCGCGCCGGACGACGATGACGGCGTGGGTGATGGCGGCGATGGCGTCCAGGCCAGCGAACGCGAGCGGGTGATCGGCGCGCTCGAACAGGCCGGCTGGGTGCAGGCCAAGGCCGCCCGCCTGCTCGGCATGACGCCGCGGCAGATCGCCTATCGCATCCAGATACTCAATATCCACGTCAAGCAATTCTGAGCTTTGCTCTGTTCTTCGTCTTCCAACCGGACGGCGGCAGTCGGCCTTTCTTACACTCGCCCGCCCCGTGCCACATCCGGTTCTTGCAATAGCTTGTTATTCAATAATAATTATCGTTCGGCATGTTTTTTGCATAGCTGCTACGTGGGCCCGTCCGGCACCCTGTGCTCGTATCGCTATGAAGGGAATGATGATGAATGCAACCTGCAAGCTTGCCACCGCGGTCGCGGCCTGCCTGATGGCACCGGCCGCATGGGCCACACTGATCACCTTCGAGTCGGCGGGCGCCGATTCCGCCGCGATCACCGCCACCCGCGATGCTTTTCGCTTGGCGGTGGGAGGCGGAACCGTCGCCGGGGCCAATGGGTCCTTCGGCGGTATGCGCCGCGAGATCAACTGGGACGGAGTACCCGCTGCGAGCGCCGACCCCAACCTGCTGCCCGGCAACTTCTTCAATGCCAATTCGCCCCGTGGCGCGGTATTCAGCACCCCCGGGACCGGTTTCCTGGTCAGCGCCAACGCCGGCCTCGTGACACCACCGTTGTTCGGGTTCGCGGGCGACTTCCAGACCTTCAGCGCGCAGCGGCTGTTTACTGCCGTGGGTAGCAACATCACGGATGTCACGTTCTTCGTCCCCGGTACGACGCTGGCGGCCACGACCAGTGCTTTTGGCGCCATTTTCGTTGACGTCGAAGTGGCTGGCGGCACCATGATGGAGTTCTTCGACGAGACCAATACGCTGCTGTATTCCCGCGCGGCTCAGGTTGCGGGCAATCAGGGGTTGAGCTTCCTCGGCGCGGTTGCCAACGGTGGCGAAAGGATCGGCCGGGTTCGGCTCACCGCGGGAATCAATACCATCAGCGCCAATGGCGTCCTCGGTAACCCCAACGACGATGTCGTCGTGATGGACGACTTCCTCTACGCCGAACCCAATCGGCGGACTGTTCCGGAACCCTCGACACTGGCGCTGGCCGGTCTCGGCCTGCTCTGCGGCATCGCCGGCCTGCGTCGCCGCCGGCCGGGATGAAGCGTTCCGCAGGCCTGCTCTACCGGTAGCTCCACCCTTTCGCCCGGGCGGGAGGCGTGCTGTGGCGACAGAACTTCAGCGTCGGCTACATCGCTTGAGAGAGAAAGAAGCCCAGGCGACCATCGGTGGTGAGGATGTGCTGGGTCAGCCAGCGCTCGAGGAATTCGATGTGTTCCTCCGCCACGGGCTTGTCGGACTGAAGGATCTCCTGCTGTAGCTCCTTGGCGGTCTGAATCAGTTCCCCGTGCTCCGTCTTGTGTTCTTCCGTTTCCGGATACCGGTACTTCAGCATCAGCCGCTCCTCGTGGCTGAAGTGCCAAACCGTGCAGTTGATCAACTCTTCCAGCGTCGCCGCAAGATATTGCGGGGACTCCTTTGCCGTTACGGCATGGTTGAGAACATTGAAGATGTTGACCAGCTTGCGATGATCTTCGTCGATTTCCTCGACCCCGACGCTCAGCACCTTGCCCCAAACCAGATCTCTCACAATTCTTCTCCCGACTCGAACAACACTCCCCCGGAAGGGGGCATCGCCACCAAGATTAGAGTATTCCAGCGGTGGTTGCTTGCTTTGCATCGGTCTTCCTTGATTTGGCCATGGCGCGATGTCGGTGGCCGACGATTGTGGGGTTTGCGACAAGCCTGTATCCCGCTCAAATGAAATCAATGGCTTGGCACCTGGCACAGGCGTTGCTGTAAGGAAGGCAACCCCCCAGAGCGGAGACGCATCGTGGACCTCCCAGTAATTGCCCCCCAGGCGCCCCAGCACGGCGGCTGTAGCTCCGGTAGCTGCGGCTCGACGGCGCAGCAGATGAACGACATGTCCGACGACATCCGCCGGCGTGTCCAGGACCATCCCTGCTACTCCGAGGAGGCGCACCACCATTTCGCGCGCATGCACGCGGCGGTGGCGCCGGCCTGCAACATCCAGTGCCATTACTGCAACCGCAAGTACGACTGCGCCAACGAATCGCGGCCGGGTGTGGTGTCCGAACTGTTGACACCCGATCAGGCGGTGAAGAAGACACTGGCGGTGGCCGCCGCGATTCCACAGATGTCCGTGCTGGGTGTCGCCGGGCCGGGCGACCCCCTCGCCAATCCGGAGCGCACCTTCGCCACCTTCCGAGGTCTGGCGGAGAAGGCACCGGACATCAAGCTCTGTGTGTCCACCAACGGCCTCGCGCTGCCCGACAGTGTCGAGGAACTGGCCAGGCACAACATCGACCATGTGACGATCACCATCAACTGCGTCGACCCGGATGTCGGCGCCAAGATCTATCCGTGGATCTTCTGGAAGAACCAGCGCATCTTCGGCCGGCAGGCGGCGGAAATCCTCATCGCCCAGCAGCAGAAGGGCCTCGAGATGCTGGTGGCGAAGGGCATCCTGGTCAAGGTCAATTCGGTGTTGATCCCGGGCGTCAACGACGAGCACCTCAAGGAGGTGTCGCGCATCGTCAAGGCCAAGGGCGCCTTTCTGCACAACGCGATGCCGCTGATCGCCGAAGCCGAGCACGGCACCTTCTACGGCGTGATGGGGCAGCGCAGCCCGAGCCCGGCCGAACTCAAGAATCTGCAGGATGCCTGCGAAGGCGACATGAACATGATGCGCCACTGCCGCCAGTGCCGCGCCGACGCGGTTGGCCTGCTCGGCGAGGATCGCGGCGCGGAATTCACGATGGAAAAGGTGGAGGCGATGAACCTCGACGATGCCTTCCTCGCCGCCGCGCTGGAGCAGCGCAAGGCACTGCGCGAGAAGGTGGCGGTCGAAATGGAAGCGAAGCGGGCGAAAGCACATGCTCCCAATGTGACTGTCGCGCCAGCGCAGGCGGTGATCACCCTGCATCGCCCGGCGCGCAAGGCGGAAGGTCGCCCGGTGCTGATGGCGGTCGCGGCGAAGGGCGGGCTGGTTGCCGAACACTTCGGCCATGCGCGCGAATTCCTCATCTATGAAGCGACCGCCGCCGGCGCCAAACTGGTGGGGCACCGCAAGACCGATCTCTACTGCGACGGCGGCGACACCTGCGGCGATGGCGAGAGCGTGCTGGCGAAAACCATCCGCGCCCTGGAAGGCTGCGAGGCGGTGCTGTGCTCGAAGATCGGCTTCGAGCCGTGGGGTCAGCTCGAGGCGGCGGGCATCCGGCCGAACGGCGAGCACGCGATGGAGCCGGTCGATGAGGCGGTGATGGCCGTGTGGCGGGAGATGCTCGCGGCCGGCAAGCTGAATCCCCCGGCATCGGAAAGGCAGGTGGCGTGATGGCTTTGGAGATCATCGAAACCTGCGTCAACTGCTGGGCCTGCGCGCCGCTCTGTCCGAACCAGGCGATCTACGAGGCCAAACCGCACTTCCTCATCGACGCCGACAAGTGTACCGAATGCCTCGGTGACTTTGCCGCCGCGCAGTGCGCGGCGATCTGCCCGATCGAAGGCGCGATCGTCGACGAGCTCAATCAGCCGCTCAACGCGCCGGGATCGCTGACCGGCATTCCGCCGGAACGGTGGGCGCAGGCGCGGCACGAAATCTCGGCCAGATAGGCAGGACTCCGCATGGCAACCGTGACCTTCTACGAAAAGACTGGCTGCTCGGGCAATGCGCGCCAGAAGGCCCTGCTCGAGGCCGCCGGCCATGAGGTGGTGGCCCGTGACCTGCGCCAGGTGAAATGGACGCGCGCGCAATTGCTCGACTTCTTCGACGGCCTGCCGGTGGCGCAATGGTTCAACCGCGCCGCGCCGGCGGTGAAGTGCGGCGACATCGTGCCCGAGCACATCGACGAGGCCACCGCGCTCGGCCTGATGCAGAACGACCCGCTGCTGATCCGACGCCCGCTGCTCGAAGTCGGCGACCGACGGATGGCCGGTTTCGATGTCGCGGCGGTCGATGCCTGGCTCGGCCTCGGTGCCGAGGCGCTCGAACTGGCCGGGACCGGCTTCGAGGCCTGTGTCCATGCCGAGCCGGCGTATCGCTGCGACGATCCGCTGTCGGCCTGAGACCGCCCATGTCCGCAGTCGCCAGCCAGGACGGCGCCATTGCGATCGCCCCCGGTGTGCACTGGATCGGCGCGCTCGACCCGACGCTGCGGACCTTCGACATCATTCTCAAGACCGCCAACGGCACCACCTACAACGCCTATTGCGTGCGCGGCAGCGGCGGGGTGGCGGTGATCGACACCGTGAAGGAGTCCTTCGGCGAGACCTTCTTCCGCCGGCTGGAATCGGTGGCCGACTATGGCGAGATCCGCGCCATCGTTCTCAATCACCTCGAACCCGATCATTCGGGGGCGCTGCCGGAGCTGCTGCGGCGGGCGCCAGGCGCGCAACTGTATATTTCGTCGAAGGCCGTCATGATGTTGAAGGGCTTGCTGCAAGGCGACCAGCTCGTCTTCCGGGCGGTGCAGACCGGCGATGGCATCGATCTGGGCGACCGCCGGCTGCGCTTCCTGCAGACGCCCTATCTGCATTGGCCGGACACCCAATGCACCTACCTGGAGGACGAGGCGGTGCTGTTTTCCGGCGACGTCTTCGGCTGCCATTTTTGCGACGGGCGCCTGTTCAACGACGCGGTCGGCGATTTTCGCTTCTCCTTCGAGTATTACTATGCCCACATCATGCGGCCGTTCCGTGTCCATGTTCGGGAGGCGCTGGAGCTGATCGAGCCGCTGCCGCTGAAGCTGATCGCGCCGGCCCACGGGCCCATCCTGCGCGACCAGCCGACGCGCTATGTCGCCCGCTACCGCGAGTTGTCGGCGTCCGGGCTGAAGAACGAGGCTGCCGACGAGAAGACGCTGCTGATCTTCTACCTGTCGGCCTACGGCAGCACGCGAGCGATGGCCGAATCGGTGGCCGCCGGCGCCGAAGATGCCGGGGGTGTGCGGGTCTCGCTCTACGATCTGGAGGTCGGCGAAGTTGGCCCTTTCGTCGACCTGGTCGAGGAAGCCGACGGCATGGCCTTCGGCACGCCGACCATCAACGGCGACGCCGTGAAGCCGGTCTGGGACCTGTTGTCCTCGCTGACCGCCGTCAATGTCCGGGGCAAGATCGGTGCCGCCTTCGGTTCCTACGGCTGGAGCGGCGAGGCCGTGGCCATGGTCGAGGACCGGCTACGTGGCCTCAAGCTGCGCGTGCCGGTCAAGGGCGTGCGGGCGCGCCTTATCCCCGTCGGCGAGGAACTCGACGAATGTCGCGCGCTCGGCCGCGAACTGGCCCTGCACCTGACCGGCCGGGTGGAAAACCGAATCATCGACATGGCCTCGCTGGCCTGAAAGGACGACCGAAATGCCCAAAGCCAATGTGACCTTCCAGGATGTCGGCGTCACCGTCACGGTGCCGGCGGGAACCCGTCTGATCGAGGTATCGGAGAAGGTCGGTGCCGGCATCACCTACGGCTGCCGGGAGGGCGAGTGCTGCACCTGCCTGACCAGGATCGTCTCCGGCCACGAATACCTGGCCGCTCCGTCGGTGCTCGAAGACCAGGTGCTCAAGGACAACCTGGCGCCGCGCCACCACCGGCTCGCCTGCCAGGCGCAGGTGCTTGGCGGCGAGATCGTCGTCAAGCCCGCCTAGCCAACCCATTCATTCAACTCACAGGAGCACAGCATGGCCCTCGTTACTTTTTCGAGTCCGATGCACAAGGACAAGACCGTCTACGCGGTGGCTGGTAGCCACAAGCAGACTATCCTCGAACTGGCCAAGGCCAACCACATCCCCATCGACTTTTCGTGCGGCGACGGCGAATGCGGCACCTGCCTGGTCAAGGTGGTGGCGGTCGACAAGAAGCTCGGCCACATGGGCGGGCCGCTGACCGACCGCGAGGCCAAGGTGCTCAAGGAACTGGGCAAGATCACCAAGGCGCAGATCGATCAGATGGCCGTCGACGACCTGCCGCCCACCGCTTGGCGGCTCGCCTGCCAGATGGTGGTGCGCGACGAAGACATCGTTGTCGAATATCCGTCGAAGTGATGCGGCGCTGATCGGTCGAGCCGAGGCCGCGTATCTTGGCCTCGCGCTGGGCGACGCGCTGGGCGCTACCGTCGAGTTCATGACGCCGCGCGAGATCCGTGCTCAGTTCGGCATCCACCGCGAGCTGTGCGGCGGCGGCTGGCTGCGCCTGAGGCCGGGCCAGGTCACCGACGACACGACCATGTCGCTGGCGCTGGGCGAGGCGATCCTCGCCGAGGGCGGATCGGTCAGGCCGCTGGCCTGTGCCGCCGCCTTCGACGCCTGGATGCGCGCCAAGCCGGTGGACATCGGCAATACGGTACGGCGCAATCTGCTCGCCTTTCGCCGTGGCGGCGATCCCGTCGCGCCGCCCTCCGAGCACGACGCGGGCAACGGCGCCGCGATGCGCGTCCTGCCGGTGGCGCTGGCGACGCTGGGGCGGGGCGATGCGGACGTGCGCGGCGCCCTCCGTGCCCAGGCCCACGTGACGCACAACAACGCGGCGTCCGACGCCGCCTGCGACTTCCTGGCATTCGCCGTCCAGGATGCCCTGCGCGGCGAGAGCCTGCGCGCCATCTACCGTCGGCGCATCGTGCCGTTCGTCGTCGCCTCGCCGGCGTTCGCCTTCCGCGCCCGTCGCCGCGAGAACCCGAGCGGCTGGGTGGTCGAGACGCTACAGGCTGTGCTCCAGTCACTGCTCGACACCGGCGGCTTCGAAGCCTGCCTGGTCGATGTGGTCAACCGGGGGGGCGACGCCGACACCACCGGCGCCATCGCCGGCATGCTCGCCGGCGCCCTGTACGGTCCGACGGCCCTGCCGCCGCGTTGGCTCGATGCGCTCGACCCTGGGGTGCGGAGCCGTTGCGCGGTACAGGCGCGGTCCCTGGTTCAGGCCGCCGCGGCGGTGGCCAGCGGCTGATAGTCCGGGAGGAGTTCGCGGCAATCGGCCGCGACGATCTCGATGCCCATCCTGGCCAGGAAGCGTCGCTCCTTGGCCGTCGGCTGCTCGATGAGTGCCCAGCCGGCCGGGCTCGCCGCCTCATGGATGAGATCCGACATCACCATCCGTTCCGTATCGCGGTTGAAGCGCATGCCCAGGAACAGATAACGCTTGCCGCGCCGCAGCGGCTTGACGAAGGGTGGCACGGCGAAACCGCCCATCAGCTCGGTGACGTAGTCCACGTAGTCGGCATCCGAGGCGATGTAGCTCGGCTTGGGGCGCGGCGCGCCCATCGGCTTGAACAGCACGGGCAGGGTCGCGTCGGCCTGGTCGGGCTCGATGGCTTCGTAGCGCGCGCCGTCCGAACGGTAGAGCATGAAGCGCCAGGCGGTGCCGCTGATCCGGGCGCAGCCGAGGACCAGCAGGTGCGGCAGGCCGGCAAAGGAATCGAGCAGTTGCGTGTCTCGGTTGATGTCGATCACATAGCGCGGCCGCAGGGCCTGGAGCCAGTCATGAACGGCGGCGCGCGTCCAGGCGGTGGCGCCGTAGGTGGCGTCGAGGAACTTCGTTACCGCCGCGCGACCGCGCTTGAGTTCGACGTTCATCGCCGCACGCGGGAACTCGTACATCAGCTTGGGCGACATCGGCTTGCCGCCATTCATGGCGATGATCAGCGCGTCGCTGGTGGCGGGAATGGCGGCGCCGGTGGCCGCATTGCGCACGTCGGCAAGCACACCGGGGCCGAGGTAGGGCACCACGCCGCGGTCCTTCAGGCCAGTCAACAGCTGTTCGTGCAATTCGGAAGGGATCATGGGTGTCTCCGGTTGGGTTCGGAGACATCATGCAAGACCCGAGCCCGGCGGAAACCCGCATCACCACAAGGGATCAGGAATGCTTGTCGGGTTTGCCACACGACGTTGCCGTCATGCGCAAGCTGACTATCGTGTCTGGCAGCACCGCTGTGGCCCGAATTTCAGCCTTTACCAAATATATCTGTTCATATATATTGAGCACATGGTTTCCCCGGAAAAACCTCTCGAATGGGTTGGCAGCAGCTATCGGGATTTGTTGGCCTTGCCCACAGAGATTCGGCGAATCTTCGGGTTCGCGTTGTCGTTGGCACAGGCGGGTGATCGGCACGATGCGGCGAAGGTACTCAAGGGTTTCGGCGGAGCGGGGGTGCTTGAGGTTCTCGAGGACGATGTGGGCGGCACCTATCGCGCCGTGTACACGGTGAAGTTCGCGGAAGCGGTATTCGTACTGCATTGCTTCCAGAAGAAAAGCAAGCGCGGGATCGAAACGCCGAAGGAAGATATCGCGATTATTCGCGCCCGACTGAAGATTGCCGAGGCGCTGGTGAAGGAGCTACGACATGAAACAACGACTCGTTGAGGGCGTCGAGGTACAACGCGGTTCGGGCAATGTGTTCGCCGATCTAGGGCTGCCCGATGCCGAGAAGCTGAAAATCAAGGCCGGCCTGGTCATCGAAATCAGGAAGGCCATGCGTCGCCTCGAATTGACCCAGCAGGAAGCCGCCAAGCGCATGGGGCTGACGCAGCCGAAAGTCTCCGACATGATGCGCGGCGACTTCTCCAATCTCTCCGAACGCAAGCTGATGGATTGCCTGACGCGCCTCGGCTACAACATCGAGATCAAGGTCAGGCCGACCAAGGAAGCCGTCGGACATTTGCTGCTGGCGGTGGTTTGATCACTGCCGTCACGCCAAGACTGACTATTACAACGTGCTCAGTGTGACTTCGTACGCGCCGCCGATGACGAGGTGTTCGTCCTCGCCCTTGAGGATGCCGGGCAGCAGCGCGCAGTGGAAGAAGATCTTGGCGACGGGAATCTCCGCTTCGAGGATGTAGTCGCCGAACTCGCCGGCGCGCTCGCGGTTGGCGGTGAATGAGGTGAGGTTATTGAACAGCACGACCTGGCGCCGGCCTTCGCCCGAGAGCACTTCGTGGTCGCCGATGCGGTTGATGCCGCGGTAGAGCGTCAGGCGGTCGCCGGCGGCGGCGCGCCCGAACTCGTATTGGCTGTAGGCGTAGAGCAGGTCGAGCTGCGCCTCGAGTGCGTTGGTGCCGTAAAGGCCGCCGGCACGCATTTCCTCGTAACGCAGCCAGGCCGGGCCGGTGAAGTCCCTCAGCGGTTCGCCGTGGAAGCGCGGGATGAGGCCGAAGCGCGATTCCACCCAGCCCTTGAGCACCGCACCCTCGCGGCCGTCGGCGTCGAAGCTCCAGCCGCGCAGAACGCGCAGCCAGTTGGCCTTGGCCCTCTTTTGGGAATGCGCATCGATGCCGGCATCCTCGAGATGGTCGAGGCGGAAGTGCGCGGCGACGTAGTCGCGGAACAGTTGCGCGCGCTCGGCGGCGGCGTCGATGCCGTCGAGCATCGCGAAGAGGTCGGCATGCAACTCGGCCACGCTGTCGAGCGCGAGGGCGGTGGGATGGCGCTGGAAGGTGAGGCTGCCGAGGATCACCGCCGGCAGGTTGCAGCGGTTGATCGGCAGCCGCGCCCAGGTGGGCAGGGTGGGGACCGGGGCGAAATTGTCGGAACTGCTACAAGGATTCGCTGCGTTGTCGCTTTGGGTCGGCACGTGGAAATATTATTTGTAACAGCGGCTTATGCGATTTTCTCGCCCGTGGCACGCTCCTTGCCATAGACCTGTCGGGAACACGGGATTTGCCCAGCGCCCGAACGAATTTCAGACAAAGGAGATTGCACCATGGCAAAACTGCGTCAATGCGCCATTTACGGCAAGGGGGGTATCGGCAAGTCTACCACCACCCAGAACCTGGTCTCGGCCCTGGCCGAGTCCGGCAAGAAGGTGATGATCGTCGGCTGCGACCCCAAGGCCGACTCGACCCGCCTCATCCTGCACAGCAAGGCCCAGACCAGCGTCATGCAACTCGCGGCCGAGGCCGGTTCGGTCGAGGATCTTGAGCTCGAGGACGTGATGAACATCGGCTACCGCGGCGTCAAGTGCGTCGAGTCGGGCGGCCCGGAGCCCGGCGTCGGCTGTGCCGGCCGCGGCGTGATCACCGCCATCAACTTTCTGGAAGAGGAAGGCGCCTACGACGAAGAGCTCGACTTCGTCTTCTACGACGTGCTCGGCGACGTGGTCTGCGGCGGCTTCGCCATGCCCATCCGCGAGAACAAGGCCCAGGAAATCTACATCGTCTGCTCCGGCGAAATGATGGCCATGTACGCGGCCAACAACATCGCCAAGGGCATCGTCAAGTACGCCAACTCCGGCGGCGTGCGCCTGGCCGGCCTGATCTGCAACAGCCGCAACACCGACCGCGAAGACGAGCTGATCATGGCGCTGGCCGACAAGCTCGGCACCCAGATGATCCATTTCGTACCGCGCCATAACGTCGTCCAGCACGCCGAGATCCGCCGCATGACGGTGGTCGAGTACGACCCGACGCACGCGCAGGCCGACGAGTATCGCGCGCTGGCCCGCAAGATCGTCGAGAACAAGAAGTTCGTGATCCCGACCCCGATCGAGATGGAAGCGCTGGAAGAACTGCTGATGGAGTTCGGCATCATGGAAGTGGAAGACGAGTCCATCGTCGGCAAGACCGCTGCCGAACTGGCGGCTGAGGCTGTCGCCGCCTGACCGTATCGCCCTTACGTTTAACCACCTGTTCGACGCCGTGGGCAGATGAGCCCCGGCGTCTTGAAAGGAAAAATCATGGCTGCGCTGACCCGCGAAGAGACCGAAGCCCTCATTCAGGAGGTGCTCGAGGTCTATCCCGAAAAAGCCAAGAAGGACCGCGCCAAGCACCTGGCGGTCAATGACCCGACGCTTGAACAATCCAAGAAGTGCATCACCTCCAACCGCAAGTCGCTACCCGGCGTCATGACCATCCGCGGCTGCGCCTACGCCGGCTCGCGCGGCGTGGTGTGGGGTCCGGTCAAGGACATGATCCACATCTCCCATGGCCCGGTCGGCTGCGGCCAGTATTCGCGCGGCGGCCGCCGCAACTACTACGTCGGCACCACCGGCGTCGATACCTTCACCGAGATCAACTTCACCTCCGACTTCCAGGAGAAGGACATCGTCTTCGGTGGCGACAAGAAGCTGGCCAAGCTGATCCAGGAGATCGACGCGCTGTTCCCCCTCAACAAGGGCATCACCGTGCAATCCGAGTGCCCGATCGGCCTGATCGGCGACGACATCGAGGCGGTGTCGAAGAAGATGGGCGCCGAACTGGCCAAGCCGGTTGTGCCGGTCCGCTGCGAGGGATTCCGCGGTGTGTCGCAGTCGCTCGGCCACCACATCGCCAACGACGCGATCCGCGACTGGGTGCTCGACCGGCGCGACAACCAGCCCTTCGAGTCCACTCCGTACGACGTGGCCATCATCGGTGACTACAACATCGGCGGTGACGCCTGGTCCTCGCGCATCCTGCTGGAAGAGATGGGGCTGCGGGTCATCGCCCAGTGGTCCGGCGACGGCACGCTCACCGAGATGGAGAACACGCCCAAGGCCAAGCTCAACCTGTTGCACTGCTACCGCTCGATGAACTACATCAGCCGGCACATGGAAGAGAAATACGGTATTCCGTGGATGGAATACAACTTCTTCGGTCCGACCAAGATCGTCGAGAGCCTGCGCGAAATCGCCGGCCACTTCGACGACAAGATCAAGGAAGGCGCCGAGCGGGTGATCGCCAAATACCTGCCGATGATGGAAGAGATCATTGCCAAGTACAAGCCGCGCCTGCAGGGGAAGAAGGTCATGCTCTACGTCGGCGGTCTGCGTCCGCGCCACATCATCGGCGCCTACGAGGACCTGGGCATGGAGGTGGTCGGCACCGGCTACGAGTTTGCCCACGGCGACGACTACGACCGCACCATGAAGGAAATGGGCGACGCCACGCTGCTCTACGACGACGTCACCGGCTTCGAGTTCGAGGAGTTCGTCGCCAGGATCAAGCCCGACCTGGTCGGCTCCGGTATCAAGGAAAAGTACATCTTCCAGAAGATGGGCATCCCCTTCCGCCAAATGCACTCCTGGGACTACTCCGGCCCGTACCACGGCTACGACGGCTTTGCCATCTTCGCCCGCGACATGGACATGGCGATCAGCAATCCCTGCTGGAACAAGCTGACACCGCCCTGGCAGAAGAAGGAAGCCGCCGAACTGAAGAAGGCGGCATAACCCCCAACCCCGACCCTGTCCTTAACCTTGCGCCGGCGGCCACGAATGAGTGGCGCCGGCAAGGAGATGAAGATGCAAACCGCAGACAAGATCAAGCCGTGTTACCCGCTGTTCCGCGACGACGACTACAAGGCGTCGATTTCCGGCAAGCGCGAGCAGTTCGAGGAGATGCACCCGCAGGAGAAGATCGCCGATACCTTCGCCTGGACGACGACCCCGGAATACCAGGAACTCAACTTCAAGCGCGAGGCGCTGACCATCAATCCGGCCAAGGCCTGCCAGCCGCTCGGCGCGGTGCTCTGCGCGCTCGGCTTCGAAAAGACCTTGCCCTACGTTCATGGTTCGCAGGGCTGCGTTGCCTACTTCCGTTCCTACTTCAATCGGCACTTCAAGGAGCCGATCGCCTGCGTTTCCGACTCCATGACGGAGGACGCGGCGGTGTTCGGCGGCCAGAAGAACATGTACGACGGGCTGGAGAACGCCAAGGCGCTCTACAAGCCGGAGATGATCGCCGTATCCACCACCTGCATGGCCGAGGTGATCGGCGACGACCTCAACGCCTTCATCAACAACACGAAGAAGGAAGGGCACATCGCCCAGGACTTCCCGGTTCCCTATGCCCACACGCCGAGCTTCGTCGGCTCGCACGTCACCGGCTGGGACAACATGTTCGAGGGCATTTGCCGCAACCTCACACTCAACAGCATGGAGGGCAAGACGGTCGGCTCGAACGGCAAGATCAACATCGTGCCAGGCTTTGAGACCTATCTCGGCAACTACCGGGTGATCCGGCGCATGCTGGCCGAAATGGACGTCGACTACAGCCTGCTGTGCGATCCGACCGAGGTGCTGGACACGCCCGCCGACGGCGAGTACCGCATGTACGCCGGCGGCACCAGCCAGGCCGACATGAAGGACGCGCCCAACGCCATCACCACCGTCCTCTTGCAGCCGCTGCAACTCGACAAGACCAAGAAGTTCGTCGAGGCCACCTGGAACCACGAGATTCCCAAGCTGAACATCCCGATGGGCGTCGAGTGGACCGACGAGTTCCTGCTCAAGGTGTCCGAACTCTCCGGCAAACCGATCCCCGACAGCCTGACCAAGGAACGCGGCCGGCTGATGGACATGATGGCCGACTCGCATGCCTGGCTGCACGGCAAGAGGTTCGCCCTCTACGGCGATCCGGACTTCGTCATGGGCCTCACCCAGTTCCTGCTCGAACTCGGCGCCGAGCCAACCCACATCGTCTGCCACAACGGCAGCAAGAAGTGGGACAAGGCGATGAAGAAGATGCTCGAGGCCTCGCCGTTCGGCGCCAACGCTAAGACCTATCCGGGCCACGACCTCTGGCACCTGCGCAGCCTGTGCTTCACCGACAAGCCGGACTTCCTTATCGGCAACAGCTACGGCAAGTACATCCAGCGCGATACCGTGCACAAGGGCAAGGAGTTCGAGGTGCCGCTGATCCGTCTCGGCTTCCCGATCTTCGACCGCCATCACCTGCACCGCCAGACGACGCTGGGCTACGAGGGGGCGATGAACATCCTCACCACCCTGGTGAACTCGGTGCTCGAGCGGCTCGACGACGAGACGCGCGGCATGGGCACGACGGACTACAACTACGACCTCGTCCGCTGATGGCCAACATCATGATCCGCCAGGACGCGCAGGGCAGTTACGTGTTCTACCTGCCCAAGCGCGACCTCGAAGACGCCATTGTCTCGATGGAGTTCGACGCCCCGGAGAAGTGGGGCGGCGAAATCCGGCTCAACAACGGCGGCAGCTACTACATCGAACCGCAGGCCAAGCCGGCGCGCCTTCCCTTCTCGGTGCGCGCGCGCCGGCTCGACGCGGCGGAATGAATCTGGAAAGGAAATCATCATGGCAATGAAAATAATCCAGGCGGAATGCACGTCATGCGGCGACTGCAAGCCCGTCTGCCCGACCAAGTCGATCACCGACAAGGGTGGCATGTACAAGATCAACGCCGAGACCTGCACCGAGTGCGAAGGCGAGAGCGATTCGCCCAAGTGCCTCGACGCCTGTCCGGCCGGCGATGCCTGCATCGTCTATCTTTGAACCACGGAGCGCCGCCATGTCGACCTCCATCTCCGGCGCGGCGGCCTTGCGGGTCGCCGTCGCCTCCAACAACGACGGGATTCTGGATGGCCATTTCGGTTCCTGCGATCGGTTCCTCGTCTACCAGGTATCGGCCGACGCGCACCATCTGATTGAAACGCGGCCGACGGCCGAGGCCAATGACGCCCCGGATCGCAACCTGGCGCGGGCGGCGTTGATCGCCGACTGCCAGGTACTCTTCGTGCAGTCGATCGGCGGGCCGGCGGCGGCGAAGGTGGTTCGTGCCGGCGTGCACCCGGTCAAGATCGCCAAGGGCGGCCCGGCGAGCGAAACATTGGCCCGACTGCGGGAATCGCTGAAATCCCCGCCACCGTGGCTGGCGCGCATCATGGGGGTAGAGGCGGTGTCCCTGGCGCCGTTCCGCGAGCTGGCCGAGGCGGTAGAAACATGATCGAGGCGGCCTTGCTCGAAGATGTGCTGGCGCAGGTCGCCCGCCAAGCCGGTCCCATCCTGCTCGACCAGGAGCTGGCGGTCCGGTTGCGCTCGGCCTTCCCCGGCGTGCACATCACCGTCTGCGGCGACGACGATATTCCGCCGCGCCTGCCCGCCGCGGCCGGGAACGATGTCTGCCAACTGTATTACGTCGGTGGCGGCGAGCATTGCCTGACGCTTACCACCGACGCCGGGGCGGCCAGCGGCATCGTCGTGGCCATGCGCGGTGACGACGAGTGAGATCGCTCCCGGCGCCGGTGCCGAGGCGCTGTGCACCGACTGCCCGCATGCGGCTTCGCTCCTGGCGGCCCGTCAGTGCGAACCGGGCGAGGTTTGCGTGCAGGCCCGGAGCGGCCGCCAGATCGAACGATTCTTCCATGCCCACCCCGATACCGCCGTCGCCTACCTCGCCGATCCCTTCTGGGAGCGGCGGGCGGTGGCCGCGCGCCATGCGCCGCTCGATGTAGTGAGGCCGCTGGCGCGGGACCGCGACGAGGTGGTGCGGCGGGTGGTGGCCACGCGCCTGCCGCCGAAAGAACTCGCCGGCCTGCGCCACGATCCCGACCGCGAAGTTCGGGTCGCCGTGGCGCAACGGCTGCCCGAGGAAGGGCTGCCGGGCATGGCCGGCGACCTGGACTACATGGTGCGTGTCATCGTCGCGCGCCGCCTGTCGCACGGCAAGCTGCCGCGCCTGCTCGGCGATCCGGAACGCGAAGTTCGCAAGACCGTCGCCCGGCGGCTGCCTTCGTTCGCACTCGGCAAGTTGTTGCGCGATCCGGAGGTCGAAGTTCGGCGCATCGTCGCCGAGCGGGCGCTGCCCGACGACGCGGCGCGCCTGCTTGGCGACAGCGACTGGACGGTGCGTCTGGCGGCGCTGCGGCGCGCGCCGCGCGAGGCGGTGCGCCCGCTGCTCGACGACCCGGAGGCCGAGGTGCGGGCCGCGGCATGGCAGCGGCTGGCACAGGCGGAGGTCGCAGCGCCGCCGGCGGACGACGACAGCTCATTCTTCTGAAGGAACCAGATCATGTCTTGCCCCAGCGATGACCCGATGTTGCGCCAGTTGAGCGAAGCGCTCGGCGAGGCGTGCGTACAGATTCCTGTTTCCCAGGGACCGGCCGCCGTGGCGCGCGATCTGGCGCGCATCGCCCCGGATCTCACCTTTCGCCAGGTGCTCTCGCGTGGCGGCTGGTATCGGCTCGGTGGCGTCGTCGACGCGGCCGGCGTGGTGGTGGCCGAAGATCTCGAACGCTGGGCCGAAGCCGCACTGGCCGCCCATGGGGATGACATGCAGGCCATGGCCGACGACTATGCCGAGCGAGGACTGCGGGCGACCCGCCTGACCGGCAAGACCCACTATTGGGTCGCGAGCACGGGCGGCGGTGCCGCCGACTACCTGCAAGTGGAGATCGAGGAACTGCAGGAGGTGGTCTGCCACGCGCTGTTCGCTCAGGACACGCTGCCGGGCAGTATCGAAGAGCTGGTGGATCCGCGCGACGCTTGCGCCGCGCGCCAGACGCCCCTGGGTATCGCCTTCTATGCGCTGCGCCGGGTGCTGCCGGTCGGCGACTTTCTCGGTGCCATGCGCGCGCAGAAGCCGGATCCGCAGCCCATCCATCGCTTCGTTGACGCTTGGGAGACATCCAGCGCCGGTCAAGCCGCGCAGTTCTCCAACCATTGGGTCGTCGCCGTACGCGAGCATCTGGATCGCTATCGGCAGCCGATCCTCGGCGCGACGCCGGTGGCCGCGGTCAATGGGGCAGCACCGAGGTTCCATGCCGCTCCCGGTGTCCGCGACCTCGCCCTGCACGAGCTGCTGGTGCGCTTCGACCGGCAGGTCGGTTACCCGATGGCCTGGTTCTTCCACATGCTGACCACCAAGGCGGTGCCCCACGCCGTCGCCGCGACCGTCGTCGAGGACATGGAATCCGGCTTCTGCTACCTGCCCGAGCGCGACCTGCGGGTGCTGAAGGAGTGGCTGCGCCGACCATACGGCTTCTAGCCGCCGGTCCCTAACCTGCCGGGTCGGCGATGGGCGCGGTCACCGCCGGTGACGCATCCGCCATCGACGGCAGCAGGGCACCGAGCGCGGCGATGTAGGCCCGGAACGCGGTGCGGCCGGCTGGCGCCAGGAAGAAGACGGTTTGCGGGCGCCCGGCGGGGGAAGTTTCCTTGCGGCATTCCAGGTAGCCGGCGTCGAGCAGCTTGGCAAGGTGGGCATCCAGGTTGCCGTCGGTGACCGCCAGCGCGCGTTTCAGCTCGGCGAACGTTGCTTCGCCGCGCCCGGCCAGATAGGCGGCGATCTGTGTGCGCACCGGTTGGTGGAGCAGGGCGTCCAGAACGGGCAGGGTGGCGTTCATGGCCGGTCCTCCTTCAGGGTGAATTCGCCGTGCATGCGGATTTCGGGCTGGCCGGCGACGATGGTTGGCTCGATGCGGTCGATACGCAGATAGAGCACGCCGTCGCGGACGGTTTGCCAGGAGCCGTCGTCAAAGCGGAAGCGACCGTCGGGCTGGCCGGCGGTAAGCGCAATGCCGGTCGTGCGAGCCACGCGCACGGGCAGCGATGCTTCGGCGGACACGGTTGCCAGCGGGCTGTCGAGGTCGATGCGCAGGGGCACGATGGTGCCGGCCGGCAAGGTCAGCGTTTCGGTCGTCGGACTCGGCGGGCTCCCAGAGGGCAGGAGGCGCGCGGCCACCAGCGCCGGCGTGATGACCGCCACAAGCCAGAGCCCGACCGCCATCAGGCGCGGGACGAGACGGCTGTCGTCGCGCCGCGCCGCCAACCAGCCGGCGAGCGGCAGACCGATGGCGAAACAACTGCCGGTGAGCCAGCGGGCGCTGTTCATCGAGAGCCCGGCGGCGAGACCGGTGATGCCGAGCAGGATCGCCGCCAGGCCGATCCATTCGATCAGCGGCCGTGAAAACAAGCCGAAGAAGTAGATGCCGAGGCCGAGCAGGACGGTCCACAGGGCGTAGATCATCACGCCGCCGCCATGGAAGAACATGCCGAACGAAGTCAGCGTGCCCAGCGTCAACAGCATCCACCAGGCGCGCGTCACCTGGGCCTGGGCGAACGGCAGCGTTTCGTCGCGCGCGAGCCGCGCCCGCCGCGTGAGCCGGTGGTCCAGCCACGACATGCCGCCCAGCCAGACGGCCAGCCAGAGCAGCATCGCCACGGCGCGCTGCTTGACGTCGGGGAAGCGGTCGGCGTTGATGGCGATGTCGGTGAATGCGCACAGGCCGCCGCCAACCAGCCCCCAGAGCAGCAGGCTGTGGCGCTCCAGTTCGACGCAGCGATGGCCGGCGGCGAGCATGGCCTGGATCGACTGTAGTTGCTGATGGCGATAGGGCATCGATGACTCCGTTTTCTCTTTCGGGATTCAGCCTTTCCAGGCATCGCATTGCGTCAGCATGGACTTGCCGGCCAGGTAGAAGGGGACCTGGACCGGCGTGACACAGCGGCGGTCGCCCCGCCGCGTCACCCATTCGCCAGCCGCGCCGCGACTTTCGACCACGACATCGGAGCGGGCGGCCCTGGCGATGGCCGTTTCAACGGTGATTGGCAAGGCCGGAGGTGGCATTGGCACCATTGCGCCGGGTGCGGCTCGCCATTCCCTGGCAGCCGCGCGGGCGGTGGCCAGCGCCTGCCCGACGTCCACCGCAGGGTGGGGGCGCTCGGCCGATGTGGCAGGCGCCGGCTCGGCGAGGCCGATCGCCGGGTGTGGTGGCATCGCGGTCGTCCTCGATTGTCCAGCGTCGCGATGCCGGGTTGGCCCCGGGTTGGCGGTCAGTCGTGCGGCCGGTGGTGCGGACGCGGCCTCCGGTATTCGAGTCAGATGCACGGCGAGGGGCGGTGCCGCCTGTCGGTCATTCCGGATGGCGCGATCCGGCAGGGGCACCATCAACCAGACCAGATGCAGGAGCAGGGAAAGCAGCAGGAAGGCCGCCATGCGCGTGACGCGCGGGACCGGTACGGCGAGATCGGCCGACGCGAACATCATGTCAATGCGCGACCTGCCGCAGCGTGTATCCGGAGAAGGTGCATTGCTCGCCATCGCCGGCGGGCGCGCAGCGCAAGGTTTCGCCGCCGTCGGCAAGCGTGCCGAGCAGGATGGCTTCGTTGTCCGAGATGATCCGCAACGGCAGGTGCGCCGGCGGGCCGACCTGGTCCGTCATCGTCAATTCGGCAAGCAGAAAGCCACGCTCCTCGATCAGGGCGATACGGTCGACGAAGGTATGGTCGTCACCGGCATTGGTGATTTCGTAACGACCGACCCGGTTCCGCCAGCGGCCGGGATTGTGCGGCGGATGGATGCGTTCGCCGACCAGCATCTCCTGTTCTCCGGCGCGGGCCACCAGGACGTCTCGGCCCGTCACGGTACGCCGCGACAAGCCAATCTCGCCCAAGGAGCCGAGGTCGACGGGCAGCAGGCCGAGCAGCGAATACTCGATGCCGACTTGGCCATCGCTGCGCGGTACCAGATCGAAGCCCCGGCCCAGCGCGTCGGCACGCAGCCGACCGGCGTCCAGGCGAATGCGGACATGACCGATCGACGTGGTGTAGTCGCCGACGAAGGGCTGGAGCCGGTCGGTCGGCCAGGGTGGGTCGGCCACTGGGACTCTCTGGCGAGCCGGTTGCCGGATGCCGGTCTTGGCTTCCAGCGCCAGGGCAAGGGTTTCGGTCGCGACGCGATCGACCACCCGGCCGGCTGTGCCGGAATTGGCCAGCACGACGACACCGAGTTTGTGGCTGGGCAATGCGTAGATCTGGGAACGGAAATGCAGCATGGCGCCGGCGTGGTGCGCCACCGGCCCGGCATTCTGGATCGTCGACCCGCCGAGGGTGCTCAGCATCCAGCCCAGGCCGTTGTGGAAATTCAGGTCGAGCGGCACCGCCGTGTTCTGCGGCCTGAGCATTTCGGCGACCGACTCGGGGCGAAGAAGCTGCCGTGTGCCGGTCCGGCCGTCGGCGAAGATCATCGAGAGGAAGCGGCTCAGGTCGATGACGCTGGCGTTGAGGCCGCCGGCGGGTACGTCGCGCAGCGGCAGTTCGGCGGCGGGCTCACCCTTGCGATAGGCCACCGACATGAGGTCCGAGCGGGCCGGACCCGGCTCGAACGAGGCGCCGGTCATGCCCAGCGGTTCGAGGACGGAATGCCTCATGTACGCGGCAAACTCGCTGCCGCTGGCAGTTTGAATGGCGTGCCCGAGCAGGCTGATGCCGACATTCGAGTAGGCGAACACGTGGTTCGGCGGGTAGGCGGCGTCGCCTTCCGTCACCCTTCGCACCAGCTCGGTAAAGGGCGCCGGTGTTCCGGTGAACATCCCCTTGGCGACGTCGCGGGGCAGGCCGGCATGGTGGCTCATCAGGTTTCTCGGCGTGATCGCCGCCGAGGCGGCATGACGCGTCTTGACGGAGAACTGCGGCAGGATGTCCTGCAGCGGTCGGTCGATATCCAGCTTCCCTTGCTCCGCCAGTTGCATCGCAGCAGTGGCGGTGAAAAGCTTCGAGATCGATCCGACCCGATAGATGGTCCGGGTTGTGGCGGGCAGATCGCGTTCCTTGTCGGCGTGGCCGAAGCCCTCCGCCCAGACGACGCGCTGGTCATCCACCAGTGCGATGCCCAAGCCAACCACTTGGTTCCTGGCCATCTCATGCCGGATCAGGCGGCTGACGTAGGCGTTGACGGCGTCGTAGTCACCATGGGCGATGCGTTCCGGGCGCGGCGGCGGGGTGGCGCAGCCCGCCAGCAGCGTCGCGGCCAGGAGGAATGGCAGGATCGGTCGGTAGCCGCTCGGGATCCGGGCGATAGTCATGCGGAACCTTGGGGAGATGAAGCCGAAGGGAATATTGGTTTCTGCTCTGCAATGCAGAGTATTAACTCTGGGTGGCAGAGTGTCAAGCAGGAATGACAGAAATCGGCTGGCTATTCCCAGCGCGGGGACTTACCAGGACAGCGTGGTGAAATCGCGGCAGCAGGGGTGGCCGGTTTTGGGGTGATCGACCCAGCGGAAGCCGAGTTCCTCGTAGTGGCGGCGCAGGGCGCGGCGCTCGTCGGCACTCACCGTATAAAGCTTGCCCTCGCGCTGATGGCCGGTGTCCGGCATCGAAATGTGGCTGTGGCCCTTCTT
>JBGAQX010000011.1:0-115839 GCA_044220545.1 Rhodocyclaceae bacterium
CTGAGTATCGAGTGCGGCGTGCAGATCGGCGCATCGGAGCATCGCTACCTGGTCCACAAGCCGCGGGAGTCCAGTGCGCCACAGGAGAAGAAGGCGGGAATGCCGCGCGAACAGGTGCACAACACGCCTGAGCGGGCCTCGTTCCTGGGCGAAGCTCCCGTGCTTGTGACAGGCAATGAGGCCGGAGGACGGCCGCTGGCGGTGCTGTTCTCGACCAACCGGGCAGTGCCGTCGGAACGCGCGCCTGGAAAGAACGTGGCTGCCGGCGGGATCGCCGCGGCGTTCGCGGATGCGTTTGCGAATCGCGAGCTTCGGCTCGGCGAGTTCGCGGCTTGGATGCGGGTGCAGGAGGCTCTGAAGTCGGAGAGGGTTTCGGCCGGTCGCGTGCTTGCGGCCTTCGAGGACGCGGTAACACGGTTCCTTCCTGGCTACGCCCACCTGCGGGTGGGCGGCGACAAGCGCCCGAGATTGCTGATCGATCGCGGCAGCACAACCGTTGCAGTGCGACAGTTGTCGGACGGTGAGCGCGGCACGCTGGCACTGGTGCTCGACCTGACGCGACGTCTCGCCCAGGCCAACCCGAAGATGACCGAACCGGCCGCCGAGGCGGAAGCGGTCGTGCTGATCGACGAGGTCGACCTGCACCTGCACCCGAAGTGGCAGCGGCAGATCGTTCGCAATCTGACCGCCGCATTCCCGCGCTGCCAATTCATCGCGACGACACATTCGCCGCAGGTCATCGGCGAGGTCGAGCACGACCGGATTCAGATCATCGCGAATGGTGAGGTCTACTCGCCGACGCACTCCTACGGCGTCGATGCGAGCCGCGTGCTGGAAGAGATCATGGATGCCGACCCGCGTGCCCAGGAAGTAGACGCGCTGCTCTCTCACATCTCGCAAGAGGTTGGAAAGCAGCGATATGAGAGTGCCCGTGGACTGCTGGTCCAACTCGTCGCCAAGCTGGGCGAGGATGATCCCGAGGTCACCCGGATCAGAACCCTCCTCGACTTCATGGAGGGTGAGCAGTGAGGCAGATCGTCAAGGGTGCTGAACCGCCGAGCCTGACCGCGCATCGCCAGACGCCGCACTGCGACTATGACAACTACGGCCCGAAGGACGACCTTCGGCATACGCTCGTGACCGAGCAGCGCGGCCTGTGCTGTTACTGCATGAGCCGCATTCACAACGGGCCGGCGACCATGAAGATCGAGCATTGGCGGTGTCAGTCACGTCACCCGGCTGAGCAGCTCAATTACCGGAATCTGCTCGGCGCATGCCTCGGCGGGAGCGGGCAACCGGCTCACCTACAGCACTGCGACACGCGGAAGGGCGACAGCGATCTGTTGTGGAACCCCGCCGACTCCGTGCACCACATCGAATCCCGCGTCCGGTACGAACCGGATGGCTCGATCCACGCTGACCACGCCGAGTTCGACGTCCAGCTAACCGACGTGCTAAACCTCAATCTCCCGCTGCTGAAGAACAACAGGAAGGGCATCCTCGATGCCGTTCTCGCGTGGTGGAAAGGAGAGAAGGCGCGGCTCGGTGGCCCCGTGCCTCGCGAGCGATTCGTGCGGGAGCGCGACAAGTGCATCGCCGGCGATGGTCAGGTCGCACCCTTTTGCCCTGTTGCCGTGTGGTGGCTCGGGCAGAGACTCGCGAAGATGGCAGCATGAGCGAAGGCCGCCACTCTGAAGCCGCCTTCGAGACCGTTATCGAAGCGCACCTGCTTTCGAACGGCTACGCGTCCGACTCACGCGATGGCTTCGACCGCGAGCGAGCGATCTTCCCCGAGCCTGTGCTCGCATTCATTCGCGAGACGCAGCCGAAGGAGTGGGCCAAGCTGGAGGCGCTGCACGGGGACAAGACCGGCGAGCAGATCCTCGGCGACCTGTGCAAGTGGATGGACCAGAACGGCGCGCTCGCGACCCTGCGCCATGGCTTCAAGTGCTACGGTCGAACGCTGCATGCGGCGTACTTCAAGGCCGCGCACGAGCTGAACCCGGAACTCGAGGCCCGGTATGCGGCGAACCGGCTGGGGCTGACGCGGCAGTTGCACTTCTCGCCGCGCTCCGAGAAGTCCCTCGATGTGACGCTAAGCCTGAACGGCATCCCCTTAGTCACGCTCGAGTTGAAGAATCCGATGACGGGACAGCGAGTCGACGACGCGCGCCGCCAGTACAAACGCGACCGCGACCCGCGCGAGCCGATCTTTGAATTCAAGCGCCGCACGCTGGTGCACTTTGCGGTGGACACCGAGTCGGTGCTGATGACGACTCGGCTGGCCGGCTCTGCGACGCACTTCCTGCCGTTCAACAAGGGCGATAGCGGCGGTGCCGGGAACCCGCCCGATTCGGCCGGGCGGACCTACCGAACGGCCTACTTGTGGGAGGAGGTTCTGCAGCGGGATAGCCTGCTCGACCTCCTCGCCCGCTTCATCCACCTGCAAATCGACGAAAAGCGCGATGACCAGGGCCGCAAGGTCAAAACGGAGTCAATGGTCTTTCCCCGCTACCACCAGCTTCAGGCGGTGCGCCACCTGGTTGAGGCTGCGCGCAGCGAGGGCGTTGGGCACAATTACCTCGTCGAGCATTCGGCCGGCAGTGGCAAGAGCAACACCATCGGTTGGCTGACGCATCGGCTGGCATCGCTGCACGACACGGCCAATCAGCGTGTGTTCGATAGCGTGATCGTGGTCACCGACCGTATCGTGCTCGACCAGCAACTGCAGGACACGATCTACCAATTCGAGCACAAGCGCGGCGTCGTACAACGCATCGATGAAAGCTCGCGTCAGCTCGCCGAAGCGCTGGAGAACGCGGTACCGGTGATCATCACCACGCTGCAAAAATTTCCGTTCGTGTCGCGCCAGCTGCTGAAGATGGCCGAGGAACGGGGTACGGCCGGCACTGGAGCGCTGGCCACACGGCGCTGCGCGGTGATCATCGACGAAGCCCACAGCTCGCAGGGCGGTGAGACAGCCACTGACCTCAAAGAGGTGCTGGGCGGTGAGGGCTTGCTGGAAGAAGCCAAGAAGCGCGCCGCCGAGGAAGGGCGCGAAGACATGGACGAACTCTTCCGCAGCATGGCCAAGCGCGGCAAGCAGGCCAACCTGAGCTTCTTCGCTTTTACCGCGACACCCAAGCACAAGACGCTCGCGGTGTTCGGTCGCGACGGCCGGCCCGCCCACCGCTACACAATGCGGCAGGCGATCGAGGAGGAGTTCATCCTTGATGTGCTGAAGCATTACACGACCTACGCCACCTACTTCAAGCTGCTGAAGGCCTGCGAGGACGATCCCAACGTCGAGCGCAAGAAGGCCGCGCGCGCGTTGGCGCGCTTCATGAAGCTGCACCCGCACAACATCGCGCAGAAGACGGAAGTGATGGTCGAGCACTTCCAGGCAGTCTCCCGGCACAAGATCGGTGGGCGAGCCAAAGCGATGGTGGTGACCGGCTCGCGCCTTGAGGCAGTCCGCTACAAGCAGAGTTTCGACCGTTACATCCACGAGAAGGGCTACGCCATCAAGTCACTGGTCGCGTTCTCGGGAACAGTGCAAGACGACATGCTGGCCGGCGTTAGCTACACTGAGCCGGCCATGAACCAGGGCATATCCGAGAAGGAGCTGCCAGAGAAGTTCGGGAGCCAGGACTACCAGGTCCTCCTCGTGGCGGAGAAGTACCAAACCGGCTTCGATCAGCCGCTGCTGCACACGATGTTCGTGGACAAGCGCCTCGCCGGCATCCAGGCGGTGCAGACGCTATCCCGCCTGAACCGCATCCATCCGCTCAAGGAAGACACCTTCGTTCTCGACTTCGTCAACGACCGCGAAGAGATCCGCGAGGCCTTCAAGACCTACTACGAAGGCGCGGAGATGGGCGAGGAGGTCGATCCGGCACGCATGTACGCCATCAAGGGCGAGTTGGACGCTTCGGGCATCTATCTCAGCGAAGAGGTCGAGCGATTCAGCGCGGTCTACTTCAAGCCCAAACAGAGGCAGAGCGCCATGGATCATCAGGCGATGAATGCCGCGCTCGATCCAGCGGTGTCACGATTTGCAGTGCGGCAGAGCGACAACGAGGAGGAAGCCGAACTTTGGCGCGGCAAGGCGCAAGCGCTGCTCAACCTCTACGGCTTTCTCAGTCAGGTCATTCCATACCAGGATTCCGACCTGGAGCGGCTATACGTGTTCCTTCGGCACCTCACTGCGAAACTGCCGCGTCGCAAGAGCGGGCCGGCGTACCAGTTCGACGACGAGGTGCGGCTCGAGTTCTACCGGCTGCAGAAAATCAGCGAAGGTTCGATCTCGCTGCGCGATGGTGAAGCGCGGCCGCTGGACGGCCCCGCCGAAGTTGGCAGCGGCATGGTTAGGCCGCAGCCGGTTCCCCTGTCGCAATTGATCGACGTGGTGAACGAGCGGTTTGGCACGGACTTCAATCAGGCGGATCAGCTCTTCTTCGACCAGATCGTCGAAGCTGCGATGGCCAACCAAGGGCTTCGGCAGGCGGCTGCGGTCAATCCTGGGGACAAGTTCGAACTGGTGTTCAAGAACCTTCTGGAAACCCTGTTCGTCGAGCGGATGGATCAGAACGAAGAGATTTTCGTGCGTTACATGAATGATGTGCCGTTCCAGAAGATCGTAACTGCGTGGATGGCGTCCGAGGCGTATCGGCGGTTGCGCAGCGACTCGGTTGATGCATCGCTGCCGACAACACCTCGGGTATCGCCGCCCGGGCTTCGAATCGTCGTGCCGAAACCATCGGAGCGCTACGCGACTTGCGTGCCGCTCGTGCCGCTAAAAGCCGCCGCTGGTGCCTTCGGGGACCCCCAGCATATTGAGACCGAAGGATTCGAATGGGTCGCCGTTGAGGCTAGACACCGCCTACGCCCGGGCATGTTTGTCGCGCAGGTCGTCGGCAAGTCCATGGAGCCAACGATCCAGGACGGCGCTTACTGCCTCTTCCGTGCGCCGGTAGAGGGTACTCGGCAGGGCAAGATCGTTCTCGTCCAGCTCCAGGGCGCCTCAGATCCAGAGACGGGCCAGCGTTACACCGTCAAGCGCTACGGAAGCGAGAAGGCGACCGACCAGGATTCGTGGCGCCATACGAAGATCAGCCTGAAGCCGCTCAATCCTGCATTCGAGGCGATGGTCTTTACCGGCGCGGACGAACAGCAGCTTCAGGTCGTGGCGGAGTTCGTAGAGGTCGTGGGAAACAAAGCATGATGTGGATGTGAACGAGAAGCGCCGGTTGAGTAGAGGCGCCGAACAACAGCACGTAGCAGACGGCGCTGCGCACCTCCGCTGAGGCGGGACATTCTGGAACGTCCGCTTCCAAACATTGGCTACTTCAGCTCAGGGCACGCTGTAGCTATTCAGTCTCGACACTTGAGCGACCGCAAGCACTGCATTGCCATCATTGGCTATTCGTCGCCTAATCCTGTTTTGCACAAAATAGCCCGGTTCCAAGGTGCCTCTGAAACCTGGATTCCACCCTCAGAGCGCAAGTGGCCGAATATCCTTGCAAATTGACCGGTGACCGATCAATTTGCAATACATGCATCGCCGCCGCATCGGCGTAGTTGCGATGGCAATCTAGTGCTCAAATTTGGCTGTTAATGGCATATTTATCGATACAATCGCTCTCATGGGAACGATTGACATCCTGGCGCCCGAAGAAATCTGCCGCGAGCTGGGCGGTCGCTGTCGACGTTTGCGCCTGGCCCGCAACCTCAGTCAGGCGGAATTGGCGGCGATGGTGGGAAGTTCTCTGTCTTCCATCAGGCGCCTGGAAGCCCGGGGCCAGGCAACCCTGCTGCTCTTGGCGCGTGTCGCTCATGCCTTGCTGGTGGCGCAGCAGTTCGAGTCCTTTCTGATTCTGCCAACCGTTCGCATCGCCGACGCCGAGCGGAATGCGGACTTGGCCACGCGCCGCCGGGCGGGCGCGCCACGCAAGCGGTCGGTCGACTCGTGAAGAAGCTCAACGTTGTTTACGCCGGTTGGGGAGAGCGCTGGCACCTCGGCACCCTGGCCGACACGGGTTGGCCGGCTCGGCCCATCCTGTTCGAATACAGCGCCGACGCCCTGCCCGACGGCTGTTGCATGTCAATCATCGCCTGCCGGCACTAGCCATGTGCGGCATCCTCGGCTTCATCGGTACCCGCTGGCGCGACCATGCCGAGACGGCGCTCGCCGCCTTGCGCCTGCGCGGACCGGACGAGCAGTCGGTTGTGAATCTCGGCGAGGCGGTGTTCGGCCATGCCCGGCTGGCGGTGATCGACCTGGCTGGCGGCCACCAGCCGATGCGGTCGCCGGACGGCCGTTACTCCATGGTCTTCAACGGCGAGATCTACAACTTCGCCGAGCTGCGGCGGGAGCTCGAAGCGCGTGGCTACGTGTTCGCCACCCGCTCCGACACCGAGGTGCTGCTGCACGGCTACGCCGCCTGGGGCGAGGCGCTGCTCGACCGGCTGGACGGCATGTTCGCCTTCGCCGTCTGGGACGCCCATGAGCGCACGCTGTTCGCCGCCCGCGATCCACTCGGCATCAAGCCGTTCATGTTCGCCGCCCTCGACGGCGGGCTGGTGTTCGCCTCGACGCTGGCGGCCTTCCTGGCGCTGCCCGGTTTTCCGCGCCGCCTCGACGCGGAGGCCCTGCGCGACTACCTGGCCTTCCAGACACCGCTGGCGCCGCACACCTTCGTCAGCGCCGTGCGCCAACTGCCGCCGGCCCATCTGCTGCGTTTCGACGCGGCGACGGCGCAACTGGAAACCAGCCGCTACTGGTCGATTCCCCGCCCGGCGCCTGTGCGCGAAGATCGCCCGACGCTGGTCGCGCGCGTCGATGCCGCCCTCAAGGAAAGCGTGCGCCGCCAGTTGGTGGCCGACGTGCCGCTCGGCGCCTTCCTCTCCGGCGGCATCGACTCCAGCCTGATGGTGCGTTACATGGCCGAGACGGGCCACTGTCACGGCAGGCCGCTGAAGACCTTCAATCTGCGCTTCGCCGACGCCGGCTTCGATGAGTCGGCGCATGCCCGCGCCGTTGCCGAGCGCTTCGGCTGCGAGCACCACGAACTGCGGGCGCCCGACATCACCGGGAGCGTCTTCGCCGCCGCCATTGCCGATCTCGACCAGCCACTGGCCGACCCGGCCTACGTGATGACCCACGCGCTGGCGAAGCTGACGCGCGAGCACGTCACCGTCGCCATCAGCGGCGACGGCGGCGACGAACTGTTCTGCGGCTACCCGCGTTTCCTGGACACCGAGGACCGGCACCCGCCCCGCGTCTGGCAGCCCGTGCTGCGCCGGCTGGTCGAAGCCGGCCTGGCGCCATCCGCGCTGCTGCGGCGCAGCCTGTCGGGCAAGGAGCTGCTGCGCTACCGGCGCGTTGAACTCGGCCCCTGGCCGGGCCGCAAGAACCTGGCCCATTACCTCGTCCCGGCGGCGGTCGCCGCCGCGCGGCCGCAAGACACGCTGGCGCTCTGGCTCGATCAGGTGGCGGCACTCGGCGGCACCATGGACACCGCCACCCTGATGCGCGCCGACCTTTGGACCTACCTGTCCGAAAACTGCCTGGTCAAGACCGACCGGGCCAGCATGGCGCACAGCCTGGAGGTGCGCGTGCCGATGCTCGGCCAGCCGGTGCTGGAGGCCGTGCTCGGCCTGCCGGCGGCGGTTCATACCGAAGGCGGCGGCAAATCGCTGCTCACCGAGATCGCCCGCGCCAGTCTGCCGGAAACGGTCTGGAACCGCGAAAAGCATGGCTTCTCGACCCCGCTGGCCAGCTATTTCGTGGGACCCTGGCGGGCGGTTTGTGACCAGGCGGTGGCGGCGGTCGCCACCCGGGCGCCCTTCCTCGATGCGGCCGCCGTGACCAGCTTGTGGCGCGAGGCACAGGCCGGGCGGGCTTCGCGGCGCCTGGCCTATACCTTCATCGTCCTGTTGCTGTGGCTGGAGCACCACCAGCTCACCTTTTAATCCTTGTAAATATTCCACTAATTGGTTAAATTGCATGGATGGTTGAGCTAATTGAGCGCCATATCGAGTCGGAGTTGGTTGCCGCCCTGGACCGGTTTCCCGTCGTCGCCCTGACCGGACCGCGCCAGGTGGGCAAGACGACCCTGGCGAAGAAGATCGCCGCCGCTCGGCCGGGCGCCACCTATCTGGATCTCGAACGCCCGTCGGATTTCGCCCGCATCGCCGACGCCGAACTTTACCTGGCCCAGCGCAGCGACCAGTTGGTGATCCTCGATGAGGTTCAGTTGGCGGAGAACCTCTTCCCTCTGCTGCGCTCCCTGGTCGACGAGCAGCGCCGCCCGGGCCGCTTTCTGCTGCTCGGATCCGCCTCGCCGACGCTGATCAACCGATCGGCGGAATCGCTGGCCGGCCGCATCCGCTATCTGGAAATGACGCCGCTGACCATCGGCGAAGTGGCCGCGACACCGGCGACAGTGCGCCGGCTCTGGCTGCGCGGCGGTTTCCCCGACAGCTTTCTGGCGCCGGACGAGGCGGTTTCCTTCGAATGGCGGCAGGCCTTCGTCCGTACCTATCTGGAACGCGACATTCCCGGTCTCGGCTTCCGCCTGCCCCCGCAGGCGCTGCGGCGCTTTTGGCAGATGCTGGCCCATTGGCACGGGCAACTCTGGAACGGCAGCGCGCTGGCGCAGAGCCTCGGCGTCTCGACGCAAACCAGTCATCGCTATCTCGATATCCTCTGCGATTCCTTCATCGCCCGACGCCTGACGCCCCACGTCGCCAATCTCGGCAAGCGGCTGGTCAAGGCGCCGAGGGTCTACCTGCGCGACAGCGGCATCCTGCATGCGTTGCTCAACATCGCCGACTTCGACGGACTCGAAGGCAACCCGGCCCTCGGCGCCTCCTGGGAGGGCTTCATGATCGAACAGGTGCTGGCCGCCCTGGCGCCCGCCGAATTCACCTTCTTTCGCACCGCCGCCGGCGCGGAACTCGATCTGGTGCTGAAACTGCCGGGCCGCGCCCGCCTGGTGGCGGTGGAGGTGAAGTATGCTTCGGCGCCCAAGCCAACCAAGGGTTTCTGGCATGCGCTGGACGACCTCGACATCGAGCGGGCGATCATCGTCTATCCCGGCGAGGAGTCCTATCCCATCGAGAACCGGGTAACCGTCTGGCCCGCGCACCGCGTGCCGGAACTGGCTGCCTTCCTGGCGAACTGACAACCCATGCGCTTCCTCAAGACCCTGATCTTTTCCCTGCGCGCCCGTCTGGCCAATGGCAGCCGGGTGTCGGCGGGCGCCTACCTCAAGGGCCACGACAACATCCGCCTCGGCGCCCGGTGCAAGATCCACGACGCCGCGTCGCTCGACGCCGCGCGCGGCCCGGGCATCGACCTGGGCGAGCAGGTGACCATCAACCGCTACGCCTATCTTCAGGGCGACAAGGGCGGCATCCGGCTCGGCAATCGCGTCGAGATCAACAATTTCTCCATCGTGAACGGCACCGGCGGCGTCGATATCGGCGACGACACCCTGATCGGCCCCGGCGTGCGCATCATTTCCTACCAGCACCGGCACGCCGCCGGCGCGACCATCCGCTCCCAGCCGACGGTGGCCGCGCCCATCCATATCGGTAGCGACGTCTGGATCGGCGCCAACGCGGTGATCCTGGCCGGCATCCGCGTTGGCGACGGCGCGGTGGTCGGTGCCGGCGCCGTGGTCACCCACGACGTGGCCGCGAACGCCATCGTCGGCGGCGTGCCGGCGCGCATCCTGAGGACGAGGCAATGACCGAACACGCCGCGCCGCCCGCCCGCTGTCGCATCTGCGGCGCCGACAGCGGTCACCATCATTTTCTCGCCCGCGAAATGTATTTCGGCAGCCGCGAGCAGTTCGACTATTTCGAGTGCGGCCACTGCGGCACCGTCCAGATCCGCGCCATTCCGGCCGACCTGGGCCGGCACTATCCGCCGGATTACTACTCGTTCGCCGGTGGCGCCGGCAAGCCGGCCTCGGCGCTCCAAATCGCCCTGCGCGGTCGGCGCAGTGACGCCTGGCTGGGCGCCGGCGGTGCGTTCGGCCGCCTGCTGGCGCGGCTATCGAAGAAGCGGCCGGCCTATTTCGGCTGGCTGGCGGGCATGGGTCTGACGACCGATTCGCGCATCGTCGACGTCGGTTGCGGTGGCGGCGAACTGCTGCTGAAGATGCGCCGCGACGGCTTCCGGCACCTGTCCGGCCTCGATCCGTTTGTCGCCGCAACCATCGACCATCCGGGCGGCGTGACCATCCACAAGCGGGGTCTGGCCGAGGACAGCGGCCGCTACGACCTGATCATGCTGCACCACTCCTTCGAGCACATGCCCGACCCGGTGGCGACCATGGCCGAGATCGCCCGCCACCTGGCGCCGGCCGGCCGCGCCCTGATCCGCCTGCCGGTCGCCGGCGGCCATGCCTGGCGCACCTACCGCGAAAACTGGTATGCGCTCGACGCGCCGCGCCATCTGGTCATCCCCAGCCTGCGCGCCATGGGCCTGCTGGCGGCGACCGCCGGCCTGGAAGTCGAGCGCCATTTCTTCGACTCCGACACCGGCCAGTTTCTCGCCAGCGAGGCCTACCAGCGGGGCATACCGCTGATCGAGCAGATGCGCTCGCCGCTACCGGCGCGCGGCGAGGCGGAGATGGCCCGCCTGCGGAGCCTGGCCGACGAGCTGAACCGCAAGGACGACGGCGACAGCGGCGGCTTCGTGCTCAGGCGGCGGACGACCGAACAAACATGAGGGACTTTCTGGTGTTAGTCCGCGCCGGGCCGAACTCGCTGCACCGGCGCCTGCTGGCCGAAGACCCGCAACGCAACTGGGACTGCTGCGTCAGTTGGTACTGCCCGCCGCCCGAAGAGAGCGGCGCCGAGTTCTACCTTGCCGAGGGCGACAACAAGTTCGAGGCCTTCGACCTCTTCTTCGAACGGACACGCGACTCGCATCCTTACCGCTACTACCTGGTGGTCGACGATGACATCGAGTTCGCCGCCGGCGATGTCTCGCGCTTCCTGGCGCTGTGCGCAGCCCACGACTGTTTTCTCGCCCAGCCGGCCCTGCGCTGGGGCACCAACGCCAATCACGACGTGACGCTCTGGAACCCGCTCTGCCGCGTCCGCCGGACCAGCTTCATCGAGGTCATGGCGCCCTGCTTCGCGCGCGCGGCGGTCGAGGAGCTGCGGTCCACTTTCCGGCTGGCGCGCAGCACCTGGGGCATCGACTACGCCTGGGCTTCTCAGTTGCGCGGCCAAGGGCGCATCGCGGTGGTCGATGCCGTGCGCGTCGCCCACACCAAGCCGGTGGACATGGGCGGCGGCGCTTTCTACCGCAAGCTGCTCGCCCAGGGCATCGACGCGCAGAAGGAATACGGTGAGATCAAGAGGCGCTTTCCCGCCTTCGGGCCGCTGCGCACCCAGGCGGGTGGCCACGTGCTGGCGGCCGGGTTCTGGCTGCCGGGCTGGCTGAGCCTGCCCTTCATCCGCCTGCTGGAAGGCGTCAAGAAGCGAGTCCATCGCCGCCTGCGCCGGGGGGTGGCGGCGTGAGCACACTCAGTATCGTCATGCCGGTCTACAACGTCGCCGCGTATCTGCCGGCCTGCCTGGCGAGCCTGGCGGCCATGACGCCGGCGGCCGATCAAATCGTCGCCGTCGACGACGGTTCCACCGATGCTTGCCCGGCCATCCTGGCCGACTGGCAGTCCCGCCTGCCGCAAATGCGGATCATCCGGCAGGGGAACGGCGGCCTCTCGGCGGCGCGCAATACCGGCCTGCGCCACGCCACCGGCAAGTGGCTGGCCTTTGTCGATTCGGACGACATGGTCTTCCCCGAGGCCCACGGGCGCGTGCTGGCCATGGCCGAAGCCGACGACCTGGACATGGCGGCGATGAACGCCGACTACCATTTCGAGGGTCGCGAAGCCGACTACCCGATCTACCGCGACGTGCCGGCGTCGCCGGTCATGACCGGCGCGGATTGGCTCAAGGAGCGGCTCGGCGCGGGCCGTTTCCTGCACATGGTCTGGATGCACCTCTATCGCCGGGAGTTCATCGAGGCGCACAACTTCCGTTTCATCCCCGGGCTGATCCACGAGGATGTGGTCTGGACGACCGAGGCGCTGCTGGCGGCCGGACGCATGCGCTACGACCCGCGGCCCGGCTACCGCTACCGGATTCCGGTGCGCCACTTCTCGCCCGAACAGAAGGCCAGACGACTGGCCGCCATCATCGCCAGCAGCATCTACAACACCCGCGCGCTCGATGCCCTGGCCACCATGGTCGATGACGGCGAGCTGCGCCGGCTGATGCGCTATGACCTGGTGGACAAGGGCTTTTCGGTGTTTCACAAGATCGAGCAACTGCCGCCGGCCGAGCGTCGCCGGCACCATGCCGCCCTGCGCGATGTCGGCTACTTCGGCCTGCTCTGGCGCAACGCCAGCGGCGCGCGCCAGGTTCGCCGCATCGTCCGCAACTGGTTCAAGAGCGCGCTGCGATGAACGGCGCGCACCGGTTCGACGGGAGCGCCCTGCTCGGCGCCTTCTGGCTGGCGGGCCTGATGGCCATCCATCCGCTGCCCCATACCGGGGCCCTGCGCAGCCTGCTGATCCTGATTGCCCTCGTCCATATCGGCGTGCTGTTCTGGCGCCGGCCCATACCCGCGTTGCCGAAGCCGGGCATCGAGGGTGGCCTGGTGGTGCTGCTGACCGGCTGGTTGATCGTCCAGGCGGCGCTATTTGCCCGTAGTCCGGCCATAGTCGCCCTGGCCGACCTGGGGCGCGAGTGGGGCAAGCTGCTGGGCATGGCGGCGGTCGGCATTTGCTTGGCGGCCTTCATCGCTGGCGGGCGGCCGCAAGGTCGCGACGAAGGTCGATTGGCGACCGGCCTGTTCCTCGGCTTTTTTGTCCATGTCCCGCTGACGCTCGCTTACCACGGCTGGCAGTGGTGGCGAACCGGTCAGTTGCCCGTGGGCGAAAGCCTGCTGGGCAACTATGGCTACGTCTCGCTGCTGGTCAATGCCGCCCTGGTCTTCCTGCTCGCCGATACCGCCGGCCGGTTCTGCTGGCGGAATCGCCTGCTGCCCATGTCGAATACCGGCGTTGCCCTAGCCATTGCCGCCACCCTGGCGGCCAACGCGCTGCTGACCTCCAAGGCCGGCCTGATCATGACGCACCTGCTGGCCTGGGCGTTCCTGGCCGCCGTGCTGCGCCAGGGCACGCGCCACCGGTTGGCTGTCGTGCTGGCGGTGATGGTCGGCCTGGGTCTGGCCACCCTGGCCAGCGTCATGGCGGAGAACCGCTGGGCGGGCGCGGTCGGCGCGATCGCCTCGGGCGTGGCGACGGCGGAAACCCCCGCATCGCCCGCTCTGGCCACGGCGCCGATCCCGACCATCCAGTCACCCATCCAGCGCATCGACGGCAAGGACCCGTCGTTCTATTTCCGCAGCTCCTGGGCCAGCATGGGCTTGCAGGGCATTGCCCGACATCCGCTCGGCATCGGCTACGGCGCCGACGCGTTCGGTCGCTATCTGGCCGCGCAATACGGCGTAACCGGTTTTGTCAGCAGCCACAACGGCTGGATCGATTTCACCCTGGCCAACGGCATTCCCGCGCTGCTGCTGTTGCTTGCCCTGGCCGGGGCCCTGATGTGGCGCGGCTGGCTGGCCTTTCGCGCCGGCAACGCCATCGGCCTGGCCTTGAGCCTCGCCACCCTCAACTACGTGGGGCGCTGCGCCATGGATGGCTACCTGACCGGTTCGCGGCTGACCGGCTTCGCCCTGATGGCCGGGGTCCTGTGGGGATTGTCGGCATCGCCGCGTTCGCGCCATGGTGCTGACCCAGCTTAACCTGCAACCCTACTTCGGCGGCGGTGAGGTCTACACCGCCTTCCTTTGTCGCGCGCTGTCGAAGCTCGGCGTGCCGACCCGGCTCATCGCCCACCCGCGCGCCGACTTCTGGCCAGGACTGGACCTACCCGCTGATACGGAAATTGTGCGCGCCGCCGATACCGCCGAGGCCATCGGCTTGTTGCCAACATCTCCCGGATGGCTGCTGAGCCATGGCCCGCTGCCGCAAGCGGCGATCGCCGCCGCCAAGGGCAAGGGCTGGCTGGTCACGGCCGTCGCGCATATGCCTGTCCAGGGCCGCGACCCCTCCGCCTTTGCCCGCCATGACCGCGTCTTCGCCGTTTCCGGCTGGGTGCTCGATGGGCTGCTGGCGGCCGGACTGCCGGCCTGGCAGGAGCCGCTCTACGGCGTCGCCCATCTTAAGCGGGCCAGCGGTGGCGCCATTCGCCGCGCCAGCCGCTACGACTGGGACCGGCGCAAGTTCCGCGACCGGCTGCTCTCCTGGCTGGAGCCGCTCGTCGAGTCCTGGCGGCCACGGCCGCCTTACCGCAAGCGGCCCGGCCTGACGCTCGGCATCGTCTCGCGGCTGACGCCGATCAAGCAATTCCCCAGGCTCTTCGAATGCTTGGCGCCGGTGCTGGCGCGGCAGCCGGACGTCAATCTGGAGATCTTCGGCAGCGGCGGCTACGCTTCGGTGCGCGACCTGTCGCGGGCGCTGGCGCCGCTGGGCGGTCGGGCGCGCTTCTGGGGGCACCAGGGCGATGTGGCCGCCATCTATGCCGGCATAGACTATCTTCTCACCGGTCTGCCGGAAAAGGAGGCGCTGGGCCTCAACATCATCGAGGCGCAGGCCTGCGGCACGCCGGTGCTGGCGCCGGCCGCGCCGCCCTTTACTGAAACGGTGCTGGACGGCGTGACCGGCTTCCTCTACCGTGACCCGCGCGAGGACGGCGGGGCGGATTTCGCCACGCTGCTGGCGCGCCTGCGGGCCCTGCCGAACCGGCCTGATCCACGCCTGGCCAAGGCCCACCTGGCCCGCTTTTCCCTCGATGCCTTCGCGGCCCGGCTCGAGCCGGTGGTTACCTGGGCGGCCCAGGAGCTCGACCGATGAGCCAGCCCGTGTCGCCCCGGCGCATTCTCGTCATCCGCCGCGACAACATCGGCGATCTTCTGTGTACCACGCCGCTGCTTTCGGCGTTGCGCCGCCGCTTTCCCGAGGCCTGGATCGGCGCCCTGGTCAATTCCTACACAGCGCCGGTGCTGGCCGGCAACCCCGATGTCGACGAGGTGTTCGTCTATGAAAAGGGCAAGCATGCTGATTCGCTGGCCGGGCGGGTCACGGCGCTTGGCCAGCGCGTCGCCCTGATCGCCCGCCTGCGCCGGCAACGCATAGACGTGGCCCTGCTGCCGGCGGCGGGCAATCAGCGCAGCGCGGAACGTTTTGCCCGCCTCTCCGGCGCGCACCAAATCGTGCGTGCCGACGACCAGGCGGCCGCCGGCCCGCACGAGGTGGAGATGGCCTTCCGTTGCGCCGCCCCGCTCGGCATCGACGAGCCGCCCGCCGCCATGACGCTGGTCGCCGACCCGGCCGCGCGCGCCGCCCTGCGCGACCCGCCACCGCCGGGCGCCGGGCCCTTGATCGGCCTGCACATCAGCGCCCGCAAGCCGGCGCAACGCTGGCCCATCGAGCGCTATGCCGAACTGGCGCGGCAGCTCCACGCCGCCCGCGCCGCGCGCTTCCTGTTGTTCTGGGCGCCGGGCTCGGCGGACGACCCGCGCCATCCGGGCGACGACGGCAAGGCCGCCGACCTCCTGGCGCGACTGGCCGGCCTGCCCGTCACCGCCATGCCCAGCCACCAGCTTGGCGAACTCGTGGCGGGCCTGTCGCTGTGCGACCAGGTCATCTGCAGCGACGGCGGCGCCATGCACATCGCCGCCGCCCTGGGCAAACCCATCGTCTGCTTCTTCGGCAACTCGGGCGCCGACCGCTGGCACCCTTGGGGCGTGCCCTACCGCCTGCTCCAGCCGGCCAGCCTGGACGTAGCCGACGTCAGCGTCGCGGCCGCGCTGGCAGCGTACGGGGATCTGGTCCCGTAGCGTTTGGTCCCGTAGTGTTCCCTAATGGTAGTCATCCTCGCGCTGATGGCGTACGGCGAGCACGGTCACGGAGTGGTCGTTGTCGATTTCGAACAAGGCGACATAGCCGGAACCGCCAAACGGAATCACGATCTCGCGCAGGAACGGGTTGCCAGGACCGGCCTTGCGGTAGCTGAACGGTGACTGGCCGAGACTGCGTAGCGCCTGCCGGATGGCCTCCAGCGCCTTTTCGGCCAGCGACCAATCCGTCTCGTCGCGCGCCAGGATGAATTGGTAAAGACGGATCAGGTCGGTTTCCGCCTCTTCAGTGAAGCGGACCGTAAAACTCATGCGCGGTTCTTCACTGCCGCTTTTGCCTCCGCAAGCATGTTGCCGAGCCGATCAACGACTGCGTCGGCATCGACATATCGCCCGGTTTGCCGGGCCCGGTCTCTGCCAAGCAGGCCACGGGCGAGGAATTCGCCTTGCAGACGCCGCCGCTCGAGGCCGTCGCGAAGCGCCTGTTCGACGAAACTAGACAGGCTTTCGCCTTCCTCAAGGAGTTCCTCGACCGCCCGGCGCAGTTCGGGTTCGACGCGCAAAGACGGGATGGTGGCGGTCTTCATAGGGGCTCTCCGGGTATCGCAATTGCGATGCATTTTGCGGCATGCGGCCAGGCAACGCAAGGGCGCATGACCACATCGGCCGGTTGGCGAGGGCCTTGATTCTCGAAACAGGAGAACGCCGCTACGTCTGCTGGCAGTGGCTTTCCCGGGCGAAGGCGATGAGGACGAGGCTGCCGGCCACCGTGGCCACCAGCAGGGCGAAGCCGGCTTGCCAGGCCGCCGCGTCGTAGAGGCGCACGCCGTCGGTCAGCGCGCCAGCCCACTGGCGGTCGAGCATCCAGCCGATGCCGGGTTGCAGGAACATGCCGCCCATCAGTGGGCCCATGTTGCAGATGCCGGAGGCGGTGCCCATCAGGCGCATCGGCACCGATTCCTTGGCCCAGGCGAAACCGATGATGATGTTGCCCGAGGCGAAGCCGGTGACGGCCAGCAGCGGCACCAGCACGGCCAGCGGCAGCCCGCCGAAGACCACCAGGCTCCAGCCGGCCAGCGCCACGACGCCGGACGCGAGATAGAGCGGCTTGCGCCGGCCGAGCCGCTGTGACCAGGTGCCGAGCAGCGGGCCGCCCAGCGCCCAGGCGACCAGCAAGGTGGAGGTGATGGCGGCCGCCGTTCGGGCGTCGAGACCGTGCGCCTGCCGCAGCCACGGCACGCCCCACAGGCCGGCAAAGGTCAGCACGGCCCCGGAAAAGCCGATGGGTCCGAGCGACAGCAGCCAACTGTTGCGATAGGACAGCACCTCGGCGAGGCTCTTCAGGATCGGCGCGCCGGCATGGCGCGCGCCGCCGGTGAAGTGACTGGCATAGCCGGCTTCGGTCGGATCGTCGCGTACGCGCCACCAGATCGCCACGGCCAGCAGGGCGGTGACGACCGCCGAGACCAGCATCACCGGCCGCCAGTCGAAGGCTTCGACAAGCATGCGCAGCGGCACGCCGGCGATGACGCCGCCGACCACGCCGGTGAACAGGGCCATGCCCGAGACCAGCGCGTAGTGGCGGGGCGCGAACCAATGGCCGGCGATCTTGAGCATGGAGACGAAGCCGACGGCGACCGAGGCGCCGATCAGCAGCCGGCCTGTGCTCGCCCAGGCGGCGCTCGGCGCCAGCGCGAACAGCACCGTGCCCAGCGCGGCGATGGCCGTGCCGGCGGTCAGCAGGCGGCGCGGCCCCCAGCGGTCGGCCAGCAGCCCGGTAGGAATCTGCATCGCCACGTAGGCGTAGAAATAGAACGCCGACAGATTGCCGAGCGCCGCGCCGCCGAGGTTGAACTCGGTCATCAGACGGTCGGTGAACACCGCCGGCGCGACGCGCTGGTAGAAGGCGATCAGGTAGAGCAGGGCGCCCAGTCCCCATACCGACCAGGCAACGCGCAGCGGGGGATGGTTCAAGCCGGGAACTTCTCGGCCCACCAGAGGCGGGCGCGCAGGCCCCATTCGGTGGCGTAGCCGACCACGCGGAAGCGGACGTTGCCCTGGCCGTCGACGATGAAATGGCTCGGTACGCCGCGCACCCGCCAGGCACTGGCCAGGGTGCCCTCCGGGTCGTTGATGGTCGGCAGGTGCCGACCGCGCTCGGCGAGGTAGGCGGCCACCGCCGGCGCCGCGCCGGACTGCATCGCCACGCTCAGGAAGGGTGTGTCGCCGGCGATCGAAGCGAGGTTGCCGCCCTCGGCCTTGCATACCGCGCACCAGGTGGCCCAGAAGGCCACCAGCACCGGCTTGCCGCCGGCGGCGGCGACGGTTGCGGCGAGGTCGAGCGGCTTGCCGTCCAGGCCGCTGCCGGCGAGTTCGGGCGCCGGGCCCTCGGGCAGGCCGCGCGCCTGCCAAAGCTGAACGGCGAGGATGATGCCGACGATGGCCAGCGCTTCGAGCAGCCAGCGCCGCCAGTTCTTCAGCACTGCTCCCACGGCAACCCTTCGAAGCGCCAACCGTTGGTGGTGCCCCGGTGGTGGGTGTCGTCGAGTTCGCCCTCGAAGCCGTACAGCACGTTGTAGACGCGGGTGAAGCCGGCGGCTTCGAGCGAGTTGCCGGCATCCACCGAGCGGTTGCCGCTGCGGCAGATCAGCACCACAGGGCGGTCATGGACATGGCCGGCCAGCTTCTTCACTTCACCGACGAAGTGCGGGTTGACGTCCCAGTCCGGGCCGTCGTTCCAGGAGACATGCAGGCAGCCGGCCGGGTGGCCGACGAACAGGAATTCCATTTCGCTGCGGCAGTCGATGAACAGGGCCTTGGGGTTCTCGTGCAGAAACTGGGCAGTTTCCTTGGGGGTCAGGTGTTCCATGTTTTCACTCCCGTTCTAGTTGTTGAGTGCGCTGGTCGATTATAGCCACATGCTAAAATCGGCGCCAATTCAATACCTTCCGGTCATTCCCGCCATGCAACCAGACCGCAGCGCAGAGCTGCGCGAACTCCTCGCGCAGCGACTTCTCATTCTCGACGGCGCCATGGGCACCATGGTCCAGCGCCACAACCTTGCCGAGGCCGACTATCGCGGCGAACGGTTCCGCGACCACGGGCACGACCTGAAGGGCAACAACGACCTGCTGGTGCTGACCCGGCCGGACGTCATCGGCGGCATCCACGCCGCCTACCTGGAAGCCGGCGCCGACATCGTCGAGACCTGCACCTTCAATTCGACCGCCGTTTCCCAAGCCGACTACAAGCTCGAAGCGCTGGTCTACGAACTGAACTTCGAAGGGGCAAAGCTGGCCCGCCGGCTCTGCGACGAATGGACCGCGAAGACGCCCGCCAAGCCGCGCTTCGTGGCCGGCGTGCTCGGCCCCACTTCGCGCACCGCGTCCATTTCGCCGGACGTCAACGACCCCGGTTACCGCAACGTCGATTTCGACATTCTGGTCGCCAACTACACCGAGGCCATCCAGGGCCTGCTGGAGGGCGGCGCCGACATCCTGATGGTCGAGACCATCTTCGATACCTTGAACGCCAAGGCGGCGCTGTTCGCCATCGACAGCACCTTCGAGCGGCTCGGGCGACGCTGGCCGGTGATGATTTCCGGCACCATCACCGACGCCTCCGGCCGCACGCTCTCGGGCCAGACGGCCGAGGCATTCTGGAATTCGCTGCGCCATGTTCAGCCGTTGTCCTTCGGCCTCAATTGCGCGCTGGGCGCGAAGGAGTTGCGGCAGTACGTCGAGGAGCTGTCGCGCGCCTGCGACTGCTTCGTCTCCGCGCATCCCAATGCCGGCCTGCCCAATGCCTTCGGCGGCTACGACGAGACGCCGGCCATGCTGGCCGATGAACTCGCCGACTGGGCGCGGCAGGGCATCATCAACATCGTTGGCGGTTGCTGCGGCACCGCGCCGGAGCACATACGCGCCATCGCCGCGGCGGTGGCCGGCGTCACGCCGCGCGCGGCGCCGGCCATCGCGCCGCGCCTGCGCCTGTCGGGCCTGGAGCCCTGCGTCATCGGCCCGGACAGCCTGTTCGTGAACGTCGGCGAACGCACCAATGTCACCGGTTCGCGCGCCTTCGCCAAAATGATCCTCGAGGAGCGGTACGACGACGCGCTGCGCGTCGCCCGCCAGCAGGTCGAAAGCGGCGCCCAGGTGGTCGACGTGAACATGGACGAAGCCATGCTCGACTCGCGGGCGGCGATGGTGCGCTTCCTCAATCTGGTTGGCTCGGAACCCGACATCTCCAAGGTGCCGCTGATGCTCGACTCTTCGAAGTGGGAGGTGATCGAGGCCGGCCTGAAGTGCATCCAGGGCAAGGGCATCGTCAATTCCATTTCCATGAAGGAAGGCGAGGCAAAGTTCCTCCAGCAGGCGCGGCTCGCCCGCCGCTACGGCGCCGCCGTGATCGTCATGGCCTTCGACGAAGCCGGCCAGGCCGACACCTACGCGCGCAAGACCGAGATCTGCAAGCGCGCCTACGACCTGCTGGTCGCGGACGGCTTTCCGGCCGAGGACATTGTCTTCGACCCCAATGTCTTCGCCATCGCCACCGGCATCGCCGAGCACGACAACTACGCGGTCGACTTCATCGAGGCGACACGCTGGATCAAGGCGAACCTGCCGCATGCGCATGTCTCCGGCGGCATTTCCAATGTCTCGTTCAGCTTCCGCGGCAACGAGCCGGTGCGCGAGGCGATCCACACCGTCTTCCTTTACCACGCCATTCAGGCCGGCCTGACCATGGGCATCGTCAATGCCGGCCAGTTGGGCGTCTACGACCAGCTCGACCCCGTGCTGCGGCAGAAGGTCGAGGACGTGGTCCTCAATCGGAATCCGGGTGCCGGCGATGCCCTGGTCGAGTTCGCCCAGACCGTCAAGGGGCAGGCCAGGGAGCAGGTGCAGGATCTCGCCTGGCGCGACTGGCCGGTCGCCAAGCGTCTGGAGCACGCCATGGTGCGCGGCATCACCGAATACGTGGTGGCCGATGCCGAGGAATGTCGCGCCGCGCTGGCCGCGGACGGCAAGCCGCCGCTGGCGGTGATCGAAGGGCCGCTGATGGCCGGCATGAACGCCGTCGGCGACCTGTTCGGCGCCGGCAAGATGTTCCTGCCGCAGGTGGTGAAATCGGCGCGGGTGATGAAGCAGGCCGTCGCCCACCTGATTCCGTACATCGAGGAGGAAAAGGCCCGCACCGGCGCCGTCGGCAAGGGCAAGATCGTCATCGCCACCGTCAAGGGCGACGTGCACGACATCGGCAAGAACATCGTCGGCGTGGTGCTCGGCTGCAACGGCTACGAGGTCGTCGATCTCGGCGTCATGGTGCCGGCCGACAAGATCCTGCATGCGGCGAAGGAGCATGGCGCCCAGGCCATCGGCCTGTCCGGCCTGATCACGCCGTCGCTCGAAGAGATGAGCCATGTCGCGGCGGAAATGCAGCGCCAGGGCTTTCAGGTGCCGCTGCTGATCGGCGGCGCCACCACCAGCCGCGCCCACACGGCGATCAAGATCGCGCCCCATTACGGCCAGCCGGTGGTCTATGTGCCCGACGCCTCGCGCGCCGTCGGCGTCGTCACCCGGCTGCTGACGGCCGAGTTCCGCGCCAGTTTCGTGCAGGAGATCGCCGAGGACTACGAAAAGCTGCGCGTCCAGCATGCCGGCAAGAAAGGCGTGGCGTTGTTGTCGCTGGCCGCCGCGCGGGCCAACCGGCCGAAGTTCGACTACGCGCCGGTGAAGCCGACGCGGCTCGGCGTGACCGTGCTGCGCAAGCTCGATCTGGCGACGCTGGCCCGCTACATCGACTGGGGCCCGTTCTTCCAGACCTGGGATCTTGCCGGCAGCTATCCGAAGATTCTCGACGACGCCAAGGTCGGCGAAGCGGCGCGCAGCGTCTTCCAGGACGGCCAAGCCATGCTGGCGCAACTGATCGAAGAGAAGTGGCTGACGGCCAACGCCGTGTTCGGCCTCTTCCCGGCCCGGGCCAACGGCGACGACATCGACTTTCTCGGCGAGGACGGCCGGCCGCTGATGAGCTGGCACAACCTGCGCCAGCAGCAGGAGCGACCCGACGGCAAGCCAAACCAGTGCCTGACCGACTTTGTGGCCTCCGAGGGCGACTACGCCGGCGCCTTCGCAGTGACCGCCGGGCTCGGCATAGAACGGAAGCTGGCCGAGTTCGAGGCGCAGCACGACGACTACCGCGCCATCATGCTGAAGTCGCTGGCCGATCGCCTCGCCGAGGCCGCCGCCGAATGGTTGCACGAGCGCGTGCGCAAGGAATACTGGGGTTACGCCGCCGACGAGAAGCTGGGCACCGACGAGCTGGTCGCCGAGAAATACCGGGGCATCCGCCCGGCGCCCGGCTATCCGGCCTGCCCGGATCACGTGGTGAAAGGGGACTTGTTCCGCCTGCTCGACGCGCCGGCCAACGCCGACATGGGCCTGACCGAAAGCTACGCCATGACGCCGGCGGCCTCGGTGGCGGGTTTCTACCTGGCCCATCCGCAAGCCCGCTACTTCGCCGTCACGAAAATTGGCGCCGACCAGCTTGAAGATTGGGCCGTGAGGAACCATGTGGACGAAAAACAAGCCCGCAGATGGCTTGCGCCGCTCCTTTGACCCCAGCCCAAACCCGGAGATCCCCATGAGCCAGAGCAACGAAAGCGACAACGACGGCCGCCTCAGTTTCGACCAGGCGGTTCATATGGTGCGGCAGCAGCCCGGCAAGGCGGCCTTTTCCGCCATGCCGGTATTCGGCGAGCCCAGTGGCGACGAGGAGCAGCGCGCCGAGGGGGCCCGCGTCTTCATCATCGAGGGTGATGACGCCGGCGGCTACCGGGTGCGCTTCGTTGCCGGACCGTTCTTCTCGAACGCCTTCGCTGCCAACGAGACCCTGACCCCGGACGAGATTCCCGAGCGCGTCAAGGAACTGCGCTATCTGCCGACCAAGGTGGAGGAAGACTGGTTGGTCGGCCAGGTGCAGGTGCTGATCCAGAAGCTGATGCAGGCTTCCGGTTCCATGCCGGCCGAGATGCCGGACTACGCCAACACCCCCGGCTTTGGCGCCGGCCCGGAAGCGGTGTTTCCGATTTCCTTCGTCGGTGTCGATCCCGAACGCATCCAGTAGGAAGATCGCTTCTGTCCGGATTTTCCGGGCCTGATTGGGCTGTCGGGCGGGGCGCGGGGACGCTAACATGGCGGCTTCGCACACCGGAGAAGAACATGCCCGAGCCAACAAGCCAGGAAATCCGCGGTACCCAGGTCCGCACGCCCGACCTCGACTGGAGCCAGGTGCGCGAGACGGTGCTGATGCTGGAACTGGCGGCGGGCCAGGTGGACGCCGCCATGCGCGACTCCAACGCCTCCGTCAATGTACTGACCGAATCATTCACCTCCATGGCCAGCCTGCTCGACGCCATCGACGAGCGGATGGCGCGGCTGGCTGAAACCTCCGGCGATTCCCCCGAAGTGGCGGAAATCCGTGACAGCGCGCGCCAGGTGGCGCAGCAGGCACACCGGTCGATCATCGCCTTCCAGTTCTACGACCGCCTGGTGCAGCGGGTGGACCATGTCTGCCAGAGCCTGGGCTCGCTGGCCGAACTGGTGAGCAGTCCCGAGAAGCGCTACAACCCCCGGGAATGGGCGATGCTCCAGGAACTGATTGCCTCCCGATACACCATGGTCGAAGAGCGTGCCATGTTCGACGCCGTGATGCGTGGCGTACCGGTCAGGGATGCGCTCGACAGCTACATGGCCGCGCGCATGCATGAAGTCGAGGCCGGCGGCGGCGATGTCGAGTTGTTCTAGGCGGAGCGGGCAATGACATTGATGACATTGAAGAGAACCCTGATCGCCCTGATGCTGTTGGGCCTCGGCCTCTCCGCCCAGGCGGAAGTGCAAAAGTGCAAGGACGCCGCCGGCAACACCTTCTTCAGTGACCGGGGCTGCCCGAACGGCGAAAAGATGCGTGGCGCGCCCGGTGGCGCCGCCCATACCATCGGCACCCAGGGCGACGACGAAGCGATCGCCCAGCGTTGCCTGGCGCACCACCGCCAACAGACCGGCTACGGCACCACCGACAATACCCGCCTGGAAAGCTACCGCATCAAATGGGTGTCCGTGCGCGACGTCGGCGCCCGCCGCATGTTCAACATCACGGTGGCCTTTCGCGACCCGGCCGGCTACTGGGCTGAAAGCGGCAAGTACGACTGCCTGATGCGCGGCGACAACGCGACCTTCCAGACCACGCCCTACGAGCTGGTGAATTGAAGATCTACGCGGTCGGCGGCGCCGTTCGCGACGAGCTGCTCGGCCTGCCGGTGCAGGACCGGGACTGGGTGGTGGTCGGCGCGACGCCGGCGGCGATGCTGGCGCGTGGCTTCCGGGCGGTCGGCAAGGACTTTCCGGTCTTCCTGCATCCCGATACCCACGAGGAATATGCCCTGGCCCGTACCGAGCGCAAGACAGCGCCCGGCTACAAGGGCTTCGTCTTCCACGCCGATGCCGACGTCACGCTGGAAGAAGACCTGGCGCGGCGCGATCTGACCATCAACGCCATCGCCCGGGGCGAGGACGGTGGCCTCGTCGACCCCCATGGCGGTCGCGCCGATCTGGCCGCCAGGGTGCTGCGCCATGTCTCGCCGGCCTTCGCCGAAGATCCGGTGCGTGTTCTGCGCGTGGCCCGCTTCGCCGCCCGCTTCGCCGATTTTGCCCTGGCCGACGAAACGCTGGCGCTGATGCGAGCCATGGTCGATGCCGGCGAGGTCGACCACCTGGTGCCGGAGCGCGTCTGGCAGGAGCTGGCGCGCGGTCTCATGGAGGCCAGGCCCGCGCGCCTGTTCGAGGTGCTGCGCGCCTGCGGCGCCCTGGCGAGAATCCTCCCGGAAGTCGACCGGCTCTGGGGTGTGCCGCAGCGCGCCGATTACCATCCAGAAATCGATACCGGTGTCCATGTGATGATGGTCATCGACATGGCGGCGACCATGAAGCTGCCATTGCCGGGGCGCTTCGCGGCGCTGACCCACGACTTGGGCAAGGGGCTGACGCCAGCCGACATCCTGCCCCGCCACCATGGTCACGAGGCGGGCAGCGTCGCGCTGCTGGGGCCGCTCTGCGAGCGCTTGCGGGTGCCCGCCGATTGCCGGGACCTCGCCTTGCTGGTGGCGACCTTTCACGGCGACATTCATCGCGGCGCCGAGCTGCGCCCGGCGACCATGGTCAGGCTGCTCGAACGCTGCGACCTGTTCCGTCGCCCCGAGCGCTTCGAAGACGTATTGGCCGCCTGCGAGGCGGACCATCGCGGCCGCCTCGGCCATGCCGACCGTGACTACCCGCAAGGCCGGCTCTGGCGCCGCATCGCGGCCGCCGCGCTGGCGGTGGATGCCGGCGCCGTGGCCCGGGCCTGCGACGAACCCGCGCGGATACCGGTTCGAGTCCACGAGGCCAGGGTGGCGGCGGTGATGGCGGCCCTAAGACAGTCGGAACAATAAGGTCGCCAGCAGCGAGAACAGCAGGGTGGTGGTGAATGGAAAGGTGTAGTCGCGGCCGCGCAGGCGGAAGCGCACATCGCCGGGCAGCCGGCCCAGGCGCAGTCGCGCGGCCAGCTTCGGCTGCAAGAGACCGATCAGCAGGACGACCAGGAACAGCGACAAGGCCCACTTCAGCATGGCGACAAGAGGGGGAGCGGTAGAATGCGGGCTGCCATCATAAGCCCTCGCCAGCCGGCAACCATCAACCGGCAATCATCGCCATGAGCCACGCCCGATTCGAAGACCTTGAAGTGCTGGCCCGCGTGCCGGCGGGCAACGTCAAGGCGACACCGCTGCTGTTCGTTCATGGCGCCTTCACCGCCGCCTGGTGTTGGGAAGAGCACTTCCTGCCCTATTTCGCCGAGGCCGGCTACGCTTCCTACGCCATCAGCCTGTCCGGCCATGGCGCCAGCCGTGGCCGCGACCGGCTCGACAGCCTCTCCGTCGCCGACTATGTGGCGGATCTCGCCGAGGTGGCCGGGCGCCTGCCGGCGCCGCCGGTGCTGATCGGCCATTCGATGGGCGGCTTCGTCGTCCAGAAATATCTCGAAAAGCACCCTGCGCCGGCCGCGGTGCTGATGTGCTCGGTGCCGCCGCAGGGCCTGATGTCTGCGGCCATGGGCATGATGTTTTCGCGCCCCGGTCTGTTGCAGGATCTCAACAGCCTGATGTCCGGCGGCCGCGTGGCGCTCGAGAGTCTGCGCGAGGCCCTGTTCGCCCAGCCGATCGACACCGACGATCTGGCCCGCTTCTACCGCTTTTCGCAACCCGAGTCGCACCGCGCCATCTGGGACATGAGTCTGTTCGACCTGCCCCGCCCTTCGTTGATCGGCGACCTGCCGTTGCTGGTGCTGGGCGCCGAGCTGGACCACCTGATGCCCGAGTCGACCGTGCGGATGACCGCCGACCGCTATGGCGTCGAGGCGGAAATCTTCCCCGGCATGGGCCATGGCCTGATGCTCGAACGTGACTGGCGGCTGGTGGCGGATCGCCTGCTGCAATGGCTGGAGGCGCTGACATGATCATCTTTCGTTCCCAGGCGGCCGGCGACGTGATGATGTTCGACGATGTTGCGAAGCGCATGATGGCGGTGATGGGCAAGGAAGAGTCGGCGCGCGGCGTCGTCACTGTCGAGCAACTGCCCGACGCCATCGCCCGCCTGAAGGCGGCCATCGCCAGGGACAAGGCGCTGCACGCCGGCGAGCAGGAGGAAGACCGCCCCGAAACCGAACCAACCCCGGGCGGCGGCAAGCGCGCCTACGTCGGCTTCGCGCAGCGGGCGGTGCCGCTGGTCGAGTTGCTCGAGTATTCTCTGAAGGACGAAAAGCCGGTTACCTGGGGCGTGTAGTCAGCCCCGCAAGTGAAGCGAAGCGCGAAAGGAGAATGACATGGCCATACACAGGAACATCGACTCCATAGCCGCCGCCGCGCAGAAGGCCGGCGCGGGCGTGAGCATGAAGATGCTGCTATCCCCCGACGAGTCGCCCAACTTCGCGATGCGCAACTTCACCATCGCCGCCGGTGGCCACATGCCCCTGCACACCAATGCCATCGAGCACGAACAATTCGTGCTCAGCGGTCGAGCCAGGGTGCGATTGGGCGACCAGACCATCGAAGCCGCGGCGGGCGACGTCCTGCTCATCCCGGCCGGTGTGCCGCACAGCTACGTGACCCTCGGCGACGAAGCCTACAGCTTCCTGTGCCTGGTCCCCAAGGGCGAGGACCACATCGAGATCATGCCGGGCTGAGCACGGGTAGGCCTGGCCAAGCGGGGACCGGCGACAGTCAGGCAAGCCCGGCCATCAACTCCGCAAAGCTGCCGATCGCGGCGTAGTCCGCGGTGTCCTTCTCGGGTTGCCGGGTGTCCGGCTGGCGGATGGCGACGAGATGGGCGATGCCGTAGCGGCGCGCGGAATCGAGCACCGGCAGGCTGTCGTCGACCAGCACGCTGCGTCGCGGATCGAAGGGCTCGCACTCCTGCAGCCGGTGCCAGAAGGTCGTGTCCTCCTTGGCGTGGCCCAGTTCGTGGGAGGTGATGATGGCGTCGAAATGGGGGCGCAGGCCGGTCTTCGCCATCTTCAGGGTGACGCTCTTGTGGTGGGCGTTGGTGACCAGGACCACGCGCTTGCCGGCGGCGCGGATCGCGGTGAGGAAATCGGTGACGCTGGGATGGACGGCGATCAGGTGCGCCACTTCTTCCTTGAGGCGCATGATGTCCATCTCCAGCTCGGTTTGCCAGAAATCCACCGAGTACCATTCCAGCGTGCCGGCGTGGGCGTGGTAGCGGCCCATCAGCTCCTCGCGGGCCGCCTCCGTGCCGAGCTGCTTGGCCTCGGCGTAGCGCAGCGGCACGTGGGTCTGCCAGAAATGGTTGTCGAAATGAAGGTCGAGCAGCGTGCCGTCCATGTCGAGCAGGACGGTATCGATGCTCGGCCAATCCAGTTCAGGGCTTGAGATAGACGAACCCTTCCCTTGCCTGCAGGAGGGCGACTTCGGCGACCCCGGAGGGCACCACCTTGGCGTCCGCGCCGACCGTGGCCGGATCGATCTTGCGCGATACCAGTGTGTTGTTGCAGACACGAAACTCGACGCCCTTCATGGCCAGGTCGGACATGGCAACTTCGTAAGCGGCGCCGTTCTTGTCCTTGGCGCCGTTGAGCATGAAGTCGATGCCGGCACCGTGGCCGACAGCAACGATCTTTGCGGTCGGCTCGGTATTGAGGTGATTCTGGATATTGCGCAGGCCGCGGCTGGCTTGTTCGAGCCCTTCTGTGAAGTGGTAGACGACCTTGATCGGACCGTCGGCGAGTGCGTTGCCGGCCATGAACAGGAGGCCCAGGAAGACGCCGCGCAGCGTGGTGAGAATCGACATGAAAATCTCCTCGTTGGGTAAATGGGCCGCGTCTGACGCGCGGTTGCGGCAAGAATAGCCGACTTATCGGCCCTTGAACACGGGGCGGCGCTTTTCGGCAAAGGCGGCCAAGCCTTCCCGGTAGTCCTCGCTGTCGAGGAAGGCGAACGACGCGCGCTTTTCCTGCGCCGATAACGGTTCGCCATCAAGGAGGCGGGCGATCCAGTGCTTGTGGGCGCGCGCCGCCAATGGGGCGCCGTCGGCGATGCGCCGCGCCGTGGCGAGGGCCTCGCCTTCGACCGCGCTGTCGGGCAGGACCCGGGTCAGCAGGCCCTTGGCATAGGCCTCGTGGGCTGTCAGCAGACGACCTTCCAGCAGGATTTCCTTGGTGACCGCCGGGCCGGCAATGCGCAACAGGCCGGCCAGTTCGCCGGGGTACATGGAGAACCCGAGCTTGTTGATCGGCGCGCCCAGACGGGCGGATTCGCCGCCAATGCGCAGGTCGCAGGCGCAGGCAATCTCCAGGCCGCCGCCGACACAGGGGCCGCGAATCGACGCGACGGTCGGGTGCCGGCAGGTCTCCACGGCCGCCAGCGCCCGGCCGACGGTCTCGTGATAGGCGATTGCCTTGTCGGCATCGGCGCGCTGGATGCGGAACTCGTCGAGGTCGCCGCCGGCGGCGAAAGCGGCGCCTTCGCCGCGCACGACGATGGCGCGCAAGTCGTCGTCGGCATCGAGTTCCGCCATGACCAGGGCGAGACGCCGCCACATGGCCGCGTCGATGGCGTTGAGTTTGCCGGGATTGAAAAGCGTGACGGTGGCCTGGCCACCGTCACGTTCGAGCAGGATGTCGCCAGCCAAGCTTATTTGTTGGTGAGGCGCGTGACGCCCATCAGCTTCAGGATGTACTTCTCATAGACCGGCTCGGTGTTGCCGGCCTTCATCTTGCGGATGAGGTACTTCTCGTAGCCGACCTTGGCCAGATGGACCCACTTGCCCTTCTTGAACCAACTGACATTGCGGGGCGGAATCTGCGGAATGGCGACAAAGGCCGCGCCGCTGTCGCCGAAGTCGGCGAGGCAGACGGCATTCCAGGTCGCCTTCTGGTCGGGCTCTTTGCCATCGAGCACGTTGCGGATGTTATGCACCGTGGCGGTGACCATAGATTCGATCATGTAGCCGGTCTTCGGCGTGCCGGTCGGCACCGGGGTTGGCTCGACGGGCGGAATGGCGACGCAGACACCCACCGAATAGATGTTCTGGTACTTCTTGTTGCGCTGGAACTCGTCGATGAGAATGAAGCCGCGCGGGTTGGTCAGGCCCTCGATGCCGAAGACGGCGTCGATGCCCTTGAAAGCCGGCAACATCATCGAGTACTTGAAGGCCAGTTCGTGTTCCTTCTTCACCGAGCCGTCATCGTTGATCTCGGTGACGAACATCTTGCCTTCCTCGACCTTGGTGACCTTGGCGTTGCAGATCCACTTGATGTGCTTGTCGCGCATCGCCGATTCCAGCATACCCTTGGAGTCGCCGACGCCGCCCAGGCCCAGATGGCCGATGTAGGGTTCGGCGGTGACGAAGGTCATCGGCACCTTGCTGCGAATCTTGCGCCGGCGCAGGTCGGTATCCATGATCATGGCGTACTCGTAGGCAGGGCCGTAGCAGGAGGCGCCCTGCACCGCGCCGACGACGATGTGGCCGGGGTCCTTGACGAACTTTTCCCAGGTGCCGGCCGATTCGACGGCGTGATTGACGGTGCAGACCGAGTGGGTGTGCCCGCCGTTGGGGCCGGTGCCGGGGACTTCCTCGAAGGCCAGTTTCGGACCGGTGGCGATGATCAGGAAGTCGTAGCCGACCGTCTTGCCGTCAACCAGTTCGATCTGGTTCTTTTCCGGGTGCACGCGCTTGGCGGCGGTGGCGATCAGCTTGATGTCCTTCTTGGCCAGATAGGGCGCCAGGTCGAAGGTGATGTCCTCGCGGCTGCGCCAGTTGACCGCTACCCAGGGATTGGACGGGGTGAACTGCCAATAGGGATTGTCGGTAACCACGGTCAGGGTGTCGCCCGAACGCAACTGCTCCTTCATATCGTAGGCCGCCGTAAGGCCGCCGATACCCGCTCCAAGTACCACGACGTGAGCCATGCTTGTCTCCTCTGTTCTTATCGAATGAATCGGCGCCTAGACGAACAACTTGTCAATCGCCGCCACACCTTCGTCTACCGTCTGCTGTAGATCCGGCGGGCAATCCTCCCGGTCGATCATCAGGGTGGTGAACATCGACAACGCCTTCAACGCACAGGCGATCTTGGCCACTTCGGCGGCCGTGTCGTCGCTCATTTTGATGCCGCGCTGCAACTGCCAGTCATTGGTCTTCTTGCTCATGGCCCCTCCTCCAAGTGAACGAAAAATCAATTGTGTCAGGAGTCGGACGTCTTGTCATTGACACAAGCTTGACGGGATGCCGGAAATGCCCAGTCCGCGGTGCTAGCTGGTCGTATGCAGGCGGGCCAGCGCCGCCCGGCCGGAGAGCAGGTGGTCATGCATCAGGCGGCCGGCTTCGTCGGCGTCATGGCGCCGCACGGCGGCCAGGATGTTCCGGTGCTCGGCCAGCGACTGCTTGAGCCGGCCGTCGAGATTGAGCGAATCACGCCGCGTCAGCTTGATGAATTTGCGGGTTTCCTCGATCAACTGCGTGAGCCAGCGGTTGCCCGCCAGTTCCTGCATCGCCTGGTGGAATTCCTGGTTGGTCTCGAAGAAGCGGTCGGCGTCATTGGCGGCGGCGTGGCGCTCAAGGTCGGCGTGAATGGCGGCCAACCGCTGGAGATCGGCGACCGTTGCCTTGGCGGCCGCTTCCCGGGCGCACCGGCCTTCCAGCAACGCCATGACCGGAAATATCTCGTCCAGGTCCTGCTCCGAAACCTCGGTGACGTAGCAGCCGCGCCGTGGCTTCAGTTGGACCAGGCCTTCGGCGGCCAGTACCTTCAATGCTTCGCGCAAGGGCGTGCGGGAGATGCCGAATTCCTCGGCCAGCGTCTGTTCGTCGACCCAGGCGCCGGGAGCCAGTTCGTGGGCGAAAATCCGATTGCGTAGCCGTTCCGCCACTTGTTGATAAAGTGCCGGGGCAGCCAGGCTCGCCTCATGTCTTGCATTCATAATTATGGATACAGTATTATGTTCGCCAGCGTGTTGTCAAGTGCATAGCGACGTTCGGCAATGACCGGAGGGAGTGGAGAGATGAGCAAATACCCCGACGTAAGTGTTCCCCCGCTGGAAACCTGGACCAAGGCGGCGGCGAAGGCGGCGCCCGATGGCGATGTTGCGCGCCTGGACTGGGTGACCCCGGAGGGACTGACGGTGAAGCCGCTCTACACCCGGGCGGACACCGAGGACCTTCCCTACGCCGATACCCTGCCGGGCTTCGAGCCTTTCCTGCGCGGCCCGCAGCCGACGATGTACGCCGCGCGGCCCTGGACCATCCGCCAGTACGCCGGCTTCTCGACCGCCGAGGCGTCCAACGCCTTCTATCGCAAGGCGCTGGCCGCCGGTGCGCAGGGCGTGTCGGTGGCATTCGACCTCGCCACCCACCGGGGCTACGACTCCGATCACCCACGCGTGGTCGGCGACGTCGGCAAGGCCGGCGTGGCCATCGACTCGGTCGCCGACATGAAGATCCTCTTCGACGGCATCCCGCTCGACAAGGTGTCGGTGTCGATGACCATGAACGGCGCCGTGCTGCCGGTGCTGGCCGGCTACGTGGTGGCCGCCGAGGAGCAGGGCGTCAGCCAGGACAAGCTCTCCGGGACCATCCAGAACGACATCCTCAAGGAGTTCATGGTCCGCAACACCTACATCTACCCGCCCGGGCCGTCGATGCGCATCGTGTCCGACATCATCGGCTACACGGCGGGCAACATGCCCAAGTTCAACTCCATTTCCATTTCCGGCTATCACATCCAGGAAGCCGGCGCGACGCAGACGCTGGAACTGGCCTTCACGCTGGCCGACGGCATGGAGTACGTGCGCACCGCCGTGAAGAGCGGCCTCGATGTCGACGCCTTCGCCGGCCGACTCTCGTTCTTCTTCGGCATCGGCATGAACTTCTACCTGGAGGTGGCCAAGCTGCGCGCCGCCCGCCTGCTCTGGTGGCGGATCATGAAACAGTTCGGCGCCAGGAATCCGAAGTCGCTGATGCTGCGCACCCATTGCCAGACCTCCGGCTGGTCGCTGACCGAGCAGGACCCCTACAACAACGTCGTGCGCACCGCCATCGAGGCCATGGCCGCCGTGTTCGGCGGCACCCAGTCGCTGCACACCAACGCCTTCGACGAAGCCATCGCCCTGCCCACCGAGTTCTCGGCCCGCATTGCCCGCAACACCCAGATCCTGATCCAGGAGGAGACGCATATCTGCAAGGTCATCGACCCCTGGGCCGGCTCCTACATGATGGAGAAGCTTACCCAGGACATGGCGGACGCGGCCTGGACCATCATCGAGGATGTGGAAAAGATGGGCGGCATGACCCAGGCCGTCGACTCGGGATGGGCCAAGTTGCAAATCGAGAAGTGCGCCGCCGAGAAGCAGGCCCGCATCGATTCGGGCAAGGACACCATCGTCGGCGTGAACAAGTACAAGCTTGAAAAGCAGGACGCGGTCGATATCCTCGACGTAGACAACCACGCCGTGCGCGAGTCGCAGATCGCACGCCTGAACCACCTCCGCGCCAATCGCGATCCCGCCGCCGTGCGGACCGCGCTCGAAGCACTGACCGCCGCGGCGAAGGATGGCGGCGGCAATCTGCTCGACCTGGCCATCAAGGCCACCCGCCTGCGCGCCACGGTGGGCGAGATTTCCGACGCCCTGGAGGCGGTCTATGGCCGCCATCGCGCCGACCACCAGACGGTGAGCGGCGTCTATCGCGCGGCCTTCGGCGAGGGGGAGACCATGAAGACGCTGCTGGACCAGATCGAGACCTTCATCGCCCATGAGGGCCGCCGGCCGCGCATCATGGTCGCCAAGCTGGGCCAGGACGGCCACGACCGCGGCGCCAAGGTGGTGGCCACCGCCTTCGCCGACCTCGGTTTCGACGTCGATGTCGGCCCCCTGTTCCAGACGCCCGAAGAGGCCGCCCGCCAGGCCGTGGAGAACGACGTCCACGCCATCGGCGTGTCGACGCTGGCGGCCGGCCACAAGACGCTGGTGCCGCAACTGATCGCCGCGCTGAAGAACGAAGGCGCCGGCGAAATCGTCGTCTTCGTTGGCGGCGTGGTGCCGGCGCAGGATTACGACTTCCTGCGCAAGGCCGGCGCGGCGGGCATTTTCGGCCCCGGTACGCCCATCCCCGAAGCCGCCCACAAGGTGCTGCGCGCCATCTGCTGCAAGCACGCGGCGCCCACCGTATAAGCGCCACCGTGACGGTTGCCGCCGGCCTTTCCGCCGAAGACAGCGCGCTCGCCGACAGCCTGCTGGCCGGCGCCCGCCGCGCGCTGGCCAAGGCCATCACGCTGATCGAGTCGGTCAAGCCCGAGCACCAGGTGCGCGCCGAGCATTTGCTCGAACGTCTGCTGCCTCATGCCGGCCGGTCGGTCCGCGTGGGTATCACCGGCGTCCCCGGCGTCGGCAAGTCGACCTTCATCGAGGCGCTCGGCCTGCACCTGATCGGGCAGGGTCATCGCGTCGCGGTGCTTGCGGTCGACCCGTCGTCCTCGGTGTCCGGCGGTTCCATCCTCGGCGACAAGACGCGCATGGAAAAACTCGCGCAACGGCACGAAGCCTTCATCCGTCCATCGCCGGCCTCGGGCTCGCTCGGCGGCGTGGCGGAGAAGACCCGCGAGGCGCTGCTGCTCTGCGAGGCCGCCGGCTACGATGTCATCATCGTCGAGACCGTCGGCGTCGGCCAGTCGGAAACGGCGGTGGCCGGCATGACCGACGCCTTCGTACTGCTCCAGTTGCCCAACGCCGGCGACGACCTCCAGGCGATCAAGAAGGGCATCATGGAACTGGCCGACATCGTCGTCTTCAACAAGACCGACATCGACCCTCTGGCCGCCGAGCGCGCGGCGATGCAGATGCGTTCGGCCCTGGGCCTGCTGCGCGCCGCCTCCCCCGCCTGGCGACCGCCGGTGCTGCGCATCAGCGCCGCGCGCGGCGAGGGTGTCGCCGAGTTCTGGCGCACTGTCGAGGAGTATCGGCGCATCCTCACCGACACTGGCGAGCTCGCCGCCCGGCGTCGCCATCAGGCACTGGCCTGGATGTGGCGATTGCTGGACTCCGGGCTGCGCCAGCGCTTCCGGGAACACCCGGCGATCAAGGCCGCGCTGCCGGACCTGTCACTGGCCGTCGAAAACGGCGCGACGACGCCGACCGCCGCCGCACACAGCTTGTTAAACCTCATGAATCGGCATTCCTGACCGGAGAAAATCCATGCACGACATCATCCAGCAACTGGACGACAAACGCGCGGCAGCCTGCCTGGGCGGCGGCCAGCGGCGCATCGACGCCCAACACAAGAAGGGCAAGCTCACCGCCCGGGAACGCATCGAGCTCTTGCTCGACGAAGGCACCTTCGAAGAGTGGGACATGTTCAAGGAGCACCGCTGCGTCGACTTCGGCATGGCCGACAACAAGGTGCCGGGCGACGGCGTGGTGACCGGCTACGGCACCATCAACGGCCGCATGGTGTTCGTCTTCTCCCAGGACTTCACCGTCTTCGGCGGCGCCCTCTCCGAGGCCCACGCCGAGAAGATCTGCAAGGTGATGGAGCACGCCATGAAAGTCGGCGCGCCGGTGATCGGCCTCAACGACTCGGGCGGGGCCCGCATCCAGGAAGGGGTGGCCTCGCTGGGCGGCTATGCCGACGTCTTCCAGCGCAACGTCATGGCCAGCGGCGTCATTCCGCAGATTTCCATGATCATGGGCCCCTGCGCCGGCGGCGCGGTGTATTCGCCGGCCATGACCGACTTCATCTTCATGGTCAAGGACAGCTCCTACATGTTCGTCACCGGTCCGGAGGTGGTGAAGACCGTGACCCACGAGGAAGTCACTGCCGAGGAACTGGGCGGCGCGGTGACCCACACTTCGAAGAGCGGCGTCGCCGACCTGGCCTTTGAAAACGACGTCGACGCGCTGCTCATGCTGCGCCGCTTCTTCAACTACCTGCCGCTCAACAACAGGCAGAAGCCGCCGATCCGGCCGACCGCCGATCCGGCCGAACGCCTCGACTACAGCCTCGATACGCTGGTTCCGGACAACGCCAACAAGCCCTACGACATCAAGGAACTGATCATCAAGGTGGTGGATGACTGCGACTTCTTCGAGATCCAGCCCGACCACGCCAAGAACATCGTCGTCGGCTTCGCCCGCATGGAAGGCCAGACCATCGGCATCGTCGCCAACCAGCCGATGGTGCTGGCCGGTTGCCTGGACATCAAGTCGTCGATCAAGGCCGGCCGCTTCGTGCGCTTCTGCGACGCCTTCAACATCCCCATCGTCACCTTTGTCGACGTCCCCGGCTTCATGCCCGGCACGGCGCAGGAATACGGCGGCATCATCAAACACGGCGCCAAGCTGCTCTACGCCTACGCCGAATGCACGGTGCCGAAGGTGACCGTCATCACGCGCAAGGCCTACGGCGGCGCCTACGACGTGATGGCGTCCAAGCACCTGCGCGGCGACGTCAATTTCGCCTGGCCCTCGGCCGAAATCGCGGTGATGGGCCCGAAGGGCGCGGTGGAGATCATCTTCCGCGAGGAAAAGAACGATCCGGCCAAGATCGCCGAACGCGAGGCGGAGTACAAGGCCAAGTTCGCCAACCCCTTCGTGGCGGGGGCGCGCGGCTTCATCGACGACGTCATCCAGCCGCACGAGACGCGCAAGCGCATCTGCCGTTCGTTGGTGATGCTGCGCAACAAGTCGATCGAAAATCCGTGGCGCAAGCACGGCAACGTGCCGCTGTGATGGCCGGGGAGGAATAGCACATGTTCAAGAAGATACTGATTGCCAACCGGGGCGAGATCGCCTGCCGCGTCATCAAGACCGCCCGCAAGATGGGCATCGCGACGGTCGCCGTCTATTCGGAAGCCGACAAGGAGGCCATGCACGTCGCGCTCGCCGACGAGGCGGTCTGCATCGGTCCGCCGCCCTCCAAGGAATCCTATCTGGTGATGGACAAGATCATCGCCGCCTGCCGGCGGACCGGCGCCGAGGCGGTCCACCCGGGCTACGGTTTCCTGTCGGAGAACCAGGAGTTCTCCCGCCGCCTCGAGGAGGAGGGCATCAAGTTCATCGGCCCCAAGCATTACTCGGTCGGCAAGATGGGCGACAAGATCGAGTCGAAGAAGCTGGCGCTGGCCGCCAAGGTCAACACCATTCCCGGCTTCAACGAGGCGATCGCCGGCCCCGAGCAGGCGGTGGAAATCGCCCGGGGCATCGGCTACCCGGTGATGATCAAGGCCTCCGCTGGTGGTGGTGGCAAGGGCCTGCGCGTCGCCTTCAACGACCAGGAGGCCTTCGAGGGCTTCTCCTCCTGCGTCAATGAGGCCAGGACGGCGTTCGGCGACGACCGGGTCTTCATCGAAAAATACGTGCTGGAACCGCGCCACATCGAAATCCAGGTGCTCGGCGATTCGTTCGGCAACTACGTCTACCTGAACGAGCGCGAGTGCTCCATCCAGCGCCGTCACCAGAAGGTCATCGAGGAAGCGCCGTCGCCTTTCATCGACCCGGCCACCCGCCAGGCCATGGGTGAGCAGGCGGTGGCGCTGGCCCGTGCCGTCAACTACGAATCCGCCGGCACGGTGGAATTCGTCGTCGGCGCCGACAAGAGCTTTTACTTCCTGGAAATGAACACCCGCCTGCAGGTCGAGCATCCGGTGACCGAATTGATCACCGGTGTCGATCTCGTGGAGCTGATGATCCGCGTCGCCGCCGGCGAAAAGCTGCCCATGACGCAAGCCGACGTGCGCATCGACGGTTGGGCCATGGAATGCCGGATCAACGCCGAAGATCCCTTCCGCGGCTTCCTGCCTTCGACCGGCCGGCTGGTGAAGTACGCGCCGCCCACCGAGGTGGCTGGCGCGGTACGAGTCGACACCGGCGTCTACGAGGGCGGCGAGATTTCGATGTTCTACGATTCAATGATTGCCAAGCTGATCGTGCACGGCTCGACCCGCGACCAGGCCATCGCCCGCATGCGGGATGCCTTGAACGCCTTCGTCATCCGCGGCGTGGCCAGCAACATCGCCTTCCAGGCGGCGCTGATGCAGCATCCGCGCTTCGTGTCGGGCAACTTCAACACCGGCCTGATCGCCGAGGAGTACCCCAAGGGCTTCAATGCCGTCGACGTGCCGCACGACGATCCGGCCATGCTGATCGCCGTCGCGGCGGCCATGCATCGTCAGTACCTGGCCCGCAATGCCACCATCAGCGGCCAGATGCCCGGCCACGAATTCAAGCCCGGCGCCGAGTTCGTCGTGCGCCTGGAGGACGGCGCCGACCACGAGGTGAAAGTGCTGGAAGCGGAGGGCGGCTGGAATGTCACCTATGCTGGTGATCTCTACGAAATCCGCAGCGACTGGCAGTTCGGGTACGCGCTCTATCAGGGGACGCTGAACAACGAGCCGTTCTGCATGCAGGTCGAGAGGCGCGGCCTAAAGTACCGCCTGTTCCACTGGGGCACCCAGATGGACCTGATGGTCATGACCGCACGGGCCGCCCACTTGCAGGCGCTGATGCCGCACAAGGCGCCGCCGGACATGTCGAAGTTCCTGCTCTCGCCCATGCCGGGCCTATTGACGCAGATCGCCGTGCGGGTCGGTCAGGAGGTCAAGGCCGGCGAAATCCTGGCGAAGATCGAGGCGATGAAGATGGAAAACGTGCTCAAGGCCGAACGCGACTGCGTGGTGGACAAGCTCCTGGCCAACCCGGGCGAAAGCCTGGCGGTCGATCAGGCGATCGTCGCCTTCCGGTAACACCGGTCGGGCGGGGTGGATAAACGGGCAGTACCCATGCCGAACGAATGGGGAGGATAATCCGGGCGTTTGTCCCGGAGACCATTCATCATAGACGCGGCGAAATCCACCATTGGCGACACCGACCCCGCTGACGACGCGCAGCGGTGCGCGTCGCACGCGTCGAAGAAGCAGCGGCGGGCATCCGACGGCCAGCCGAAGGTCGCGCCCCGTGGTCTGGCGACCGACGAGTTGCTGGCCAAGATCGATGCCCTGGACTGGGACGACCCGATGTTGCCGGCGACGGTTCCGCCGGCCGAAACGACCGACGCCGGTGCGCCGCCCCCCCCGACGCGCTCCCGGCTGCCGGCCGTCCTGATCGGCGCCGCTGCCTTGCTGCTGGCCGGCGGCTTGGTGCTGTATCAGATCCTGGTGGCCGGCGAGACTCCGCGCCCGTCCGGCAATTCGAATCAGTTGGCGGTGGCGGCCCCGTCGGTTGTCGCCGGTGCCGAAGTTTCGCCAGGCGCCAGCGGCGCCGACGACGCGGATCGCGTCGCGGCGGTGGAGGCCGAGGAGCGGCTGCGTGCCGCCAAGTTCGCCCAGGCCGTCAGCAAGGCCGAGGAGAATGCCCTGCGCAAGGCCGAGAAGCAGCGCAAGGCGCGCGAGGCGGAACAAGCCAGGCTGGAACAGGAGCAACAGCAGCAGCAACAGCAGCAGCAGGAGCGTCGCCGGCAGGAGGAGGAAGCGCGGCAGCGCGCCGAGCGGGAAGCCGCCGAGGCCCGCGCCAAAGTCCCCGCGCCGGCCCCCGCGCCGCGCGGGCCGGCATCGCCCCAGGAGCTATGCGCCGAGGAGTCGAACTTCTTCAGTCGCGGCCTCTGCGAAGGGCGGGCGTGCGGTCGGCCGGAATGGCAAAGCCACCCGTTTTGCGTGAAGCGAACAGAGGACCAGTTGCGCCGGATCAGTCCGGGCGGCTAGCCCGGCGGAGCGGCGGTATCATCGCGGTTCTTTCACCAGCGGGGTGTCGCCATGCGATTGGACAACGAGCAGGAAAGCAGCAACGTGGAGGACCGGCGCGGCATGCGCATGCCCGGAAGAGCCGGCGGTGTCGGCATCGGCACGATCGTGCTGGCGCTGGTGGCCAGCTACTTCTTCGGCGTCGACCCGGGCACGGTGATCAATGTCGCCACGCAGTTCCAGGGCGCCGCGCCGGCGCCGGAAGTACAGGGCCGCAAACCGCCCGCCGACGACGAGACGGCGCGTTTCGTCAGCAAGGTGCTCGGCTCGACCGAGCGCACCTGGCAGGAACAGTTCCAGCACGCCGGTCGGCAGTATCGCGACCCCCGACTGGTGATGTTCGACGGCGCCACGCCGACCGCCTGCGGCACCGGCCAGACGGCCATGGGCCCCTTCTACTGTCCGCTCGACAGCAAGGTCTATATCGACCTGGCCTTCTTCAATGAGCTGAAAAGCCGCTTCCGCGCGCCGGGCGATTTTGCCCAGGCCTATGTCATCGCCCACGAGGTCGGCCACCACGTCCAGCACCTGCTGGGCATTTCCGACAAGGTCCATCAAGCCCAGCAGAGCGCCGGCAGCGAGGCGAAGGCCAACGCCCTGTCGGTGCGGCTCGAATTGCAGGCCGACTGCCTGGCCGGCGTCTGGGCGGCGCGGGCCAACGAGGCGCGCCAGATTCTCGAGTCGGGGGATGTCGAGGAAGCGCTGGCGGCGGCCACCGCCATCGGCGACGACCGCCTGCAGAAGCAGTCGCGCGGCTACGTGGTGCCGGATGGCTTCACCCACGGCAGCTCCGAACAGCGGGTGCGCTGGTTCAAGCGCGGCATCGACAGCGGCGACATGAATCAGTGCAACACCTTCCAGGCGGCGTCGCTCTGACGCTCGCCTGACCGCGCGCGGAGCATTCGCCTCCCCGCGCGGGCCGTCGGCGTGGCCAGCCGGCCCCTGCCATCGAGTCGTCGAATCGTCCTGTCGTAGTTAAGGTCCCGTTAATCTGCGGAGCGGATACTGTGGCCGTTCCCCGTCAGCCGGTGTTGACCATGCCCCGTCTTCTTCCAGTTCTCCTGCTTCTGCCGTCCCTGGTGGCCGGCGCGGCGGATGGACCGATCGTCATCACGCCCGAACAGGCCGGCAAGGCCGGCATCGCCACGGCGGCGCTCGCCGACATGAAGGCGACCGGCGGCATGCGCCTGCCGGCGCAGGTGGTGGTGCCGCCCGCGCAGATCGAAGTGATCGCCGCGCCGCTGCCGGCCATGGTTACGGCCGTGCGCGTCGCACATGGCGAGACGGTGAAGAAGGGCCAGATGCTGGTCAGGCTGCAAGGTGCGCCGCTGCTGGAATTGCAGCGCGATTTCGCCCAGGCCCGGTCACAGGCCGCCCTCGCCGCCGAGAATCTCCGCCGCGACGAGATCCTCCTCGCCGACGGCATCATCGCGCAGGGCCGCCTGTCGGCGACGCGCGCCGCGGAGCGGCAGGCGGCGCTGGCGCTGGCCGAGAAGGGCCAGTCGTTACGGCTCGCCGGTCTGGCCGAACCGGGCCAGGGCGGGGCGCTGGCGAGCGGCGCCGAGATCCGCGCGCCCTTCGATGGCGTGGTGCTGGAAGCCTCGGCGCAGCCCGGCCAGCGGGTCGATGCCATGACGCCGCTGTTCAAGCTGGGCCGTATTTCGCCCTTGTGGGCGGAGATTCAGGCGACGCCGGCGCAGGCGGCCGGGATCGCGGTCGGCGACGAGGTCGGCGTGCCGGGCTGTCCGTCGGGTGGCCGCATCACCGTGATTGCGCCGCAGGTCGACGCGCACGACCAGTCGCTGCGGTTGCGCGCCGAACTGCCCTACCGCGTGGCCTGCGTGAGACCGTATCAGTACGTCCAGGTCGATGTGCGGCCGGCGGAAGCGAAGAGCAGTTATGCGTGGCGCGTGCCCGCCGGCGCGCTGACCCGCCACCTGTCGCGCACCTGGGTGTTCGTCGAGGTGCCGGGCGGCTTCAAGCCGGTGGCGGTGCAAGTGCTGGAGGAGTCGGCGCAGTCCTCGCGCGTCGCCGTGCCGGTCGACGCGTCGGCGCGTATCGCCATCAAGGGCATCGCCACCCTCAAGGGCGCCTGGCTGGGCCTTGGTGCCGGCGAGCAGTGACCAAATGTTCGCGCGGCTGACCGAGTTCTCGCTGAGCCAGCGTCTGCTGGTGATGATCGCGGTGCTGGTGCTGGTCGGCGCCGGCGTCTTCGCCTTCAACGGCCTGCCCATCGATGCCTTCCCGGATGTCTCGTCGACCCAGGTCAAGGTCATCATGAAGGCGCCGGGGATGACCCCGGAAGAAGTCGAGGCGCGCATCGTCACGCCCATCGAGGTCGAACTGCTCGGCATTCCGCACAAGCGCATCCTGCGGTCGACGGCCAAGTACGCCATCGCCGACATCACGCTCGATTTCGAGGACAGTACCGATATCTACTGGGCGCGGCAGCAGGTCGCCGAGCGTCTGGCGGGGGTGCTCAAGGATCTGCCGAACGGTGTCTCCGGTGGTCTGGCGCCGATCACCACGCCGCTGGGCGAGATGCTGATGTTCACCATCGAGGGCGACATCAGCCTCGAGGAGAAGCGCACGCTGCTCGACTGGACGATCCGGCCGCAGTTGCGCACTCTGCCCGGCGTTGCCGACGTGAACAGCCTTGGCGGGCTGGTGCGCACGTTCGAAGTGGTGCCGATCCTGGTGGCGCTCAAGGCGCGCGGCCTGCAGATCGCCGATCTGATGCGCGCCATCGAGGCCAACAACCGCAATGACGGCGCCGGTCGCCTGACCGAGGGCGAAGAATCGTTGTTGATCCGCGTGGATGGCAACGTGCGGACCATTGAAGAGATGCGCGCCATCGTCGTCCATCGGGATGCGAGCGGTCGCGTGACGCGCCTGGGCGACGTGGCGACCGTGCGCATCGGCAGCCTGACGCGCTATGGTTTCGTCACCCACGGCGGCACCGAAGAGGCCGTCGAAGGACTGGTGCTGGGACTGCGCGGTGCCAACGCGCAGCAGCTGGTCAGGGCGGTGCGTGCCAAGCTGGCGGAGATTTCGCCTTCGTTGCCGCCGGGCGTGACGACGAAGATTTTCTACGACCGCGGAGCGCTGGTCGAGCGGGCGATCGGCACCGTATCGAAGGCCCTGGGCGAGGCCATCGTGCTGGTGCTGGTGCTGCTGCTGGCTTTCCTCGGCAACCTGCGCGCGGCGATTGCCGTCGCCTGCGTGCTGCCGCTGGCGGCATTGGTCACGTTCATCATGATGCGGCTGTTCGACATGTCGGCCAACCTGATGAGCCTTGGCGGACTGGCGATCGCCATCGGCATGCTGGTGGATGCGGCGGTGGTGGTGGTGGAGAACATCGAAAGCCGCCTCGCCGACGTGTCGGGCGCGAAGCTGCCGTTCCTGCATCGCGTCTATCGCGCCGTGCACGAGGTGACCGTGCCGGTGGTGTCGGGCATGGTCATCATCGTCATCGTCTTCCTGCCGCTGCTGACGCTCCAGGGGCTGGAAGGCAAGCTGTTCATCCCCGTGGCGCTGACCATCGTCTTCGCCCTGTCGGGCTCGCTGCTGCTGTCGCTGACCGTCATCCCGGTGCTGACGTCGTACCTGTTGACCCCGTCGGCGGGACATCACGAACCCTGGCTGCCGCGTCAGGCGATGCGTCTCTACGAGCCGGTCCTGGCGTGGAGCCTGGCCAATGCTAGAACGGTGATGTCGGGCGCGATTGGCCTGCTGGCGGCGACCGTCGCCGCCTTCCTGCTGCTCGGCAAGACCTTCATGCCGACCATGGACGAGGGCGACATCCTCTTGCAACTGGCCAAGCTGCCGTCGATCGCGCTGGAGCAGAGCGCCAGGACTGACATGTCGGTGCAGCAGGCGCTGCTCGAGCGTGTGCCGGAGATCAAGGACATCGTCGCGCGCACCGGCTCGGATGAGCTCGGTCTCGATCCGATGGGCCTCAACGAGACCGACGCGTTTCTGGTGCTGGCGCCGCGCGAGCAGTGGCGCCAGCCGGACAAGGACTGGCTGACCGGGGAAATCCGCCAGGTGATGACTGATTTTCCCGGCATGGACATCGCCTTCACCCAGCCGATCGAAATGCGCGTCTCGGAGATGCTTACCGGCACACGCGGCGATCTGGCGGTGAAGATCTTCGGGCCCGATCTCAACGAGCTCAACACCCTGGCCGAGAAGATCGCCGGCCTGCTCAAGACCCTGCCGGGCGCGCAGGACGTGCTGACGGTGAAGAACGAGGGTGTTCAGTATTTCACCGTGGGGATCGATCGTCTGGCGGCCGGCCGCTTCGGCCTGTCCGTCGAGGAGATCGCCACCGCGCTGCGCGCGCAGATCGAGGGCCAGCCGGTCGGCCTGGTGCTCGAAGGCAACCGGCGCACGCCGCTGGTGATCAAGGGCGGCGAGGGCATGCGCAACTCGCCGGCGCTGTTCGCCAACATGCAGTTGGCGCTGCCGGATGGCGGTAACGTGCCGCTGTCGGCGCTGGCAAGCCTGAAGCGCGTCGCCGGCCCGGTGAAAATCGACCACCAGGACGCCGCGCGCATGGCGGTCGTCCAGGCCAATGTCACCGGCCGCGACCTGGTAGGCTTTGTCGAGGAAGCCAGGGCGCGGGTCGCCGCCGAGCTCAGGCTGGGCGCCGGTTACCACCTGGCCTGGGGCGGCCAGTTCGAGAACCAGCAGCGTGCCGCCAAGCGCCTGATGCTGGTGGTGCCCATCGCCCTGGCACTGATCTTCCATATCCTGTTCACCACTTTCGGTTCGGTGAAACAGGCGGCCATGGTGTTCGCGAATATCCCCTTCGCGCTGATTGGCGGCGTCTTCGCCCTGCTGATCACCGGCGAATATCTCTCGGTGCCGGCTTCGGTCGGTTTCATCGCCCTGCTCGGCATCGCCGTGCTCAACGGCCTGGTGTTGATCTCCCATTTCAACCAACTGTACAGGCAGGGCCTGCCGATCGACCGGGTCGTCGTCGAGGGCTCGAAACGACGGCTGCGTCCGGTGTTGATGACGGCCTCGATCGCCGCCTTCGGCCTCGTGCCCCTGCTGTTCGCCAGCGGGCCGGGTTCCGAGATCCAGAAACCGCTGGCCATCGTCGTCATCGGCGGCCTGGTCACCTCGACGCTGCTGACGCTGGTGATGTTGCCCATCCTCTATCGGCGCTGGGGAGTCAAACCATGAGCAAACACCTCGATGCCTGCCTCAAGCTGATCCTGCCCAGGTCACTGGAAGCCCAGGTGATCGAGGAGCTATTGAAGCATCCGGAGTGGGTCGGCCCCTTCATCACTCATCGAGTGGAAGGCCATGGCGATCCAGACAGTATCGCCAGCGTCGCCGAGCAGGTGCGCGGCCGCGCCGAGCGCGTGCAGATCGAGATCCTGCTCGACGCCAGCCACGCCCGCGATCTCGTCGATCACTTCCGCGCGCACCTGCCCACCGGTGAGATCGTCTGGTGGCTGAGCACCGTGGTCGAGTCGGGGAGCTTCGCATGAGGCGTCTGTCGTGGCTGTTGCTTTTACCGGCATTGGCGGGCGCCGCGGACTATGCCGACTACGCGGACCTGCCGCCGGCCGGGCAGGTGGAAAAGGCCCTGCGCGCTCACCCGTCCGTCAGCGCGGCCGAGGCCGGTGTTCGTGTCGAGGAAGCCAATCGCGACAAGTTGCGGGCCGGTCCGCACGAATTCACCCTCAAGCTGTCCGGCCAGCAGCGGCGCGAGCGTCCGCTGGAGGCCAGCTACCGCGAGCACGAAGTGGCCCTGGACCGCGCCATTCGCCTGCCGGGCAAGGGCGCCAAGGATGCCGCCCTGGGCGCGGTGGGCATCGAGCAGGCTCGCGTCTCCCTCGGCGATGCGCTGCATGAGGCTGGCCGCCTGTTGCTCGGCCGCTGGTTCGAGTGGCGACGCGAAGCGGCGGCGGTCCAGGAGTGGCTGGCGCAAGTGGCGGTGCTGCGACGTCAGCACGAGGTGGTCGGCAAACGGGTCGCCGCCGGCGACGCCGCCAGGCTGGAAGAATTGTTGTCCGGTGCGCAACTGGCGCAGGCCATGGCGCAACTGAGCCAGGCGCGGGAGCGGCGCGAGCGGGCGGAGATCGAACTCGCGCAGCAGTTTCCGGCGATCACCCTGCCGGCCGACGTGGCCATGGGCGAACCGTTGCCCGTTGTCGGATCACCCGAGTCCTGGCGCGAACGCATCCTGACCCACAATCACGAACTGGCGGTCGCCCGCGCGGCGGCGCTGCGCGGCCGCCTGAGCGCGCAGCGGCTCGATGCCGAACGGCTGCCCGATCCGACGCTGGGCCTGCGTCTGGGCAGCGAACGCGATGGCCAGGAACGCATCGTCGGGCTGCAATTGACCATTCCCTTGCCCGGCGCGGCCCGCGCGGCGACCGCCCGTGCCGGCCTGGCCGAGGCCGACGCCGCCACCGCCCGCGAGTCGCTGGTGCTGGCCAAGGCGGAGACCGAGGCGCGCCGTACCTACAGCCTCGCCCATGGCGCCTACGGGCAATGGCAGCGGCTGGCCGACGTGGCGGCGCGCATGGACGAGAACGTGCGTCTGCTCGACAAGGCCTGGCGCTTGGGCGAAGGGCAATTCGCCGAGTTGCAGACGGCGCGACGCCAGGCCAGCGAGGCGCGGTTGGCCGCTACCCAGGCCCGGCTCGAAGCCAGCGAGGCGCGCTACCGGCTGCTACTCGATGCCCACGAATTGTGGCCGCTGGACGCCGACCATCACGACTAGTGGGCGAACCCGCGCCGATCAGGCGGCCAGCTTGGCGAAGGCGGCGATGACTTCCGGCGGCGCCTGCACCAGTTCGATCAGGACGCCCTCGCCGGCGATGGGAAATTCTTCGCTGGCCTTGGGGTGCAGGAAGGTGATGTCGTAGCCGGCCGCGCCCTTGCGGATGCCGCCGGGCGCGAAGCGCACGCCCTGCGCCGTCAGCCATTCGACGGCCCTGGGCAGGTCGTCGATCCACAGGCCGACGTGGTTGAGCGGCGTCGTGTGCACCGCCGGCTTCTTGTCGGGGTCGATCGGCTGCATCAGGTCCACCTCGACCTTGAACGGTCCGGCGCCCATGGCGCAGATGTCCTCATCGACGTTCTCGCGCTCGGAAACGAAGTTGCCGGTGATCGCGAGGCCGAGCTTGTCGACCCACAGCGTCTTCAGGCGGTCCTTGGAGGGGCCGCCGATGGCGATTTGCTGGATGCCCAGCACCTTGAACGGTCTATCCATTTTTCTTGCTCCCCATGACTAGCCAAAGCCCGACGACGACCATCGGCAGGCTCAGCCATTGTCCCATGCTGATCTGGTACGACAGGCCGAAGATGCCGGCATCCGGCTCGCGGAAGAACTCGGCCAGGAAGCGCAGCGCGCCGTAGCCGATCAGGAACAGGCCCGACACGGCGCCGCGCGGGCGCTGGCGGGCCGAAAACCACCACAGGATGAAGAACAACAACAGCCCTTCGCCGGCCGCCTGGTAGAGCGGCGAGGGGTGGCGCGGCTGGTTGTCCACCTGCGGGAACACCATCGCCCAGGGCAGTGTCGCGTCGGCCACCCGGCCCCAGAGCTCGCCGTTGATGAAGTTGCCGATGCGGCCCGCCATCAGGCCGAGCGGCACCAGCGGCGCGATGAAGTCGGTGACCTGAAAGAAGGTCTTGCCGGTCTTGCGTCCCCACAGCGCCATCGCGACCAGCACGCCGAGAAAGCCGCCATGGAAGCTCATGCCGCCCTTCCAGACCGCCGCGATCTCAAGCGGATGGCTCAGGTAGTAGCCCGGCTCGTAGAACAGCACCTGGCCCAACCGCCCGCCGACGATGACACCGAGGACGCCGTAGAACAGCAGGTCGTCGAGCGCCGCCGGGGCGATGCCATGCCAGGGCTGGCTGGTGGCGCGGCGCCGGCCGAGCAGCAGGAAGGCGATGAAGCCGGCCAGGTACATCAGCCCGTACCAGCGCACGGCCAAAGGGCCGAAGCTGATGGCGACAGGGTCGAACTGGGGATGGATGAGCATTTGACGAGTGGGGCTTTCGGCTAGAATCAACATTCTATCTTGGGCGTTCGATGCGTCCTCAGCAGGAGAATTTGCCATGCCCCAATACCGTTCCCGCACCTCGACCCACGGCCGCAACATGGCCGGTGCCCGCTCGCTGTGGCGCGCCACCGGCATGAAGGATGGCGACTTCGGCAAGCCGATCATCGCCGTCGTCAATTCCTTCACCCAGTTCGTGCCTGGCCATGTGCATCTCAAGGACATGGGCCAGTTGGTGGCGCGCGAGATCGAGGCGGCCGGCGGCGTGGCCAAGGAATTCAACACCATCGCCATCGACGACGGGATCGCCATGGGCCACGGCGGCATGCTCTACTCGCTGCCCAGTCGGGACCTGATCGCCGACTCGGTGGAATACATGTGCAACGCCCACACCGCCGACGCCATGGTCTGCATTTCCAACTGCGACAAGATCACCCCCGGCATGCTGATGGCCGCGCTGCGCCTCAACATCCCCGCCGTGTTCGTCTCCGGCGGGCCGATGGAAGCCGGCAAGGTCAAGTGGCACGGCGAGTACCGCATGGTCGACCTCGTCGACGCCATGATCGAGGCGGCCGACAGCAAGAACAGCGACGCGGATGTGAATGCGCTGGAGCGCTCGGCCTGCCCCACCTGCGGCTCCTGCTCGGGCATGTTCACCGCCAACTCGATGAACTGCCTCACCGAGGCGCTTGGCCTCTCGCTGCCAGGCAACGGTTCGCTGCTGGCCACCCATGCCGACCGCCGGATGCTGTTCGTCAAGGCCGGCCAGCAGATCGTCACGCTGTCGAAGCGCTGGTACGAACAGGACGACGCATCCGTCCTGCCGCGCAGCATCGCCTCGTTCGCCGCCTTCGAGAATGCCATCGCACTCGACATCGCCATGGGCGGCTCGACCAACACGGTGCTGCACCTGCTGGCCGCCGCGCGGGAAGCCGGTGTCGATTTCACGATGGCCGACATCGACCGCATGTCGCGCAGCGTGCCGTGCCTGGCCAAGGTGGCGCCGGCGACGCAGAAATACCACATGGAAGACGTGCATCGCGCCGGCGGCATCATGGCCATACTCGGCGAGCTCGACCGTGCCGGCCTGATCAACCGCGACTGTCCGACGGTGCTCTACCCGACCATGGGCGAGGCCCTCGACTGCTGCGATGTGAAGCGCAACGACAGCAAGGCGGTGCATGACTATTACCGCGCCGCGCCGGGCGGCGTGCCGACGCAGGAAGCCTTCTCGCAGGACCGTCGCTATCGTACTCTCGACCTCGACCGGGCCCACGGCTGCATCCGCGATCGCGCCAACGCCTACACCCAGGAAGGCGGCCTGGCGGTGCTTCACGGCAACATCGCCGAGCAGGGCTGCATCGTCAAGACCGCCGGCGTCGACGAAAGCATCTGGAAATTCACCGGCAGGGCCAGGGTGTGCGAGTCGCAGGAAGAAGCCGTCGAAAGGATTCTGGGCGGACAGATCGTCGCCGGCGATATCGTCGTGATTCGCTACGAGGGTCCGAAGGGCGGGCCGGGCATGCAGGAGATGCTCTACCCGACCTCGTACCTCAAGTCGATGGGCCTCGGCAAGGAATGCGCGCTGCTCACCGACGGCCGCTTCTCCGGCGGCACTTCGGGTCTGAGCATCGGCCATGCCTCGCCCGAAGCGGCGTCCGGCGGCGCCATCGGCCTCGTGGAGGAAGGCGACACCATCGAGATCGACATCCCCCATCGGCGCATCCACCTTGCCGTGGACAACTCGGTGCTGGCGGCACGGCGCGCGGCGATGGAAGCGAAGGGTGCGGACGCCTGGAAGCCCGTGGGTCGCCAGCGCGAGGTTTCCGCCGCGCTCAAGGTATATGCGGCGATGGCCACTTCCGCGGACACGGGTGCCGTACGCGACCTCGCCAAGCTCGGGTAGTGGCGTCATGAGCGACTTCCACGCGCTCTACGCCGGCCGCCTGTGGTCCATCATGTCCTGGGACCAGTTGTCGGCTTTCTGGGGCCGCGTCGGTGGTGCTGGCTGGTATCTGTACGCCGTTGGCGAGGAGTTGCCGGCGGCGCCGGCCCCGGCCGAGCAAACGGAAGAGTTTGTCCGCCGGATCGACGCCCTGCTGCGCGACGACCATCGCCACGACTACTGCGGTATCGTCTATGCGGACGATATCGAGCGGCCGTCCTTCGTCAAGATCTACGACCCGAACAATCTGGGCGTCTCCTGCGGCTTCTCGACCAATCCGCCGCTGCCGGGCTGGATCATGAGCCAGACGCCGCCAGAAGATCTCCAGCCCGAACGCAAGGCGCCCGAAGGCCGCCGCCGCTGGTGGCGGGCGCTGTTCACTGGTACCTAAAGCCGATCCGAACTTGCCACCAGCCCATGGCTTGCCACTGTTGGCAAGGGTGGATGGTGCGGCTGAACTAGCCGGATTGGACCTGTGGGTGGCATATAATGGCAATTATTGCCATCTGTGAGGAGCCGCCATGTCCCTGAATGTATCTTTGCCTCCGGAACTGGAAAAGCGTGTCCGGCAACATGTCGAATCGGGCCTCTATAGCTCGGCAAGCGAGGTGATCCGCGAAGCCCTGCGCCTGTTTGAAGCGTACCAAGGGGTTCAGGCAGCCAGTCTCGGCTCCTTACGCGCTGACATCGCACAGAGTGTCGCCGATATTGAGGCTGGGCGTGTTCGGGAACTCAGTATTTCCGACCTGAAACAAAGGGGGCGCTCAATGCTTGCGGTGAACAAGGTTGCCGGTTGATGGCATCGCTGCGCTTTACGAGCAGCGCGGAGAATGATCTTCTCGAAGCTTGGCTCTATATCGCCGAAAGCAACATCACCGCCGCGGATCACATGCTCGACCAGATCGAGGCGCAAGCAAGGCAACTGCTGAGCCAGTCCCGCATGGGCCGTGCCCGGGAAGAGTTGGCATCCGGTCTGCGGAGTTGGCCAACATCCACACCATATCTGTTGTTTTACTTTCTGGACGAAACAGGCATCGTCATTGCCCGCGTGTTGCATCATGCGCGAGACGTGCCCAGTATCGACTACTGGCCCACTCACTAAGAACGCATTCCAGTCGGTGTGTGACTTGTCGCAACCGGCGGGCGCTGTTCAGTCCCTAGCCGAAGAACTGCCCCGACTGGTAGTCGCGGATCGCCGTGACGATTTCCTCGTGGCTGTTCATGACGAACGGGCCGTGCTGGACGATATGTTCGTCGAGCGGGTGGCCCGCGATCAGGAGCGCCCGCGCCGGCGCGGCGGCTTCGACGACCACGCCATCGGCCGTGGCGGCATTGGTCAGGATGGCCATTTGTCCTTCGCCGACCGTGTCGCCCGCCACCACGATCTGGCCACGGTAGACCACCAGGAAGGCGTTGTGGGTCGGTGGCAGGGGTTGGGCGAAGCGCGTGCCGGCCGGCAGGTGCAGGTCGAGGTAGAGCGGCTCGGTGTCCGGCCGCGTGACGGCGCCGGCGACGCCATGGCTTTGGCCGGCGATCACCCGGACGGTCACGCCGGCGGGCGTGACGAATTCGGGAATGTCGCCGGACTGGAAGTCGCGGTACCAGGGCGCCGTCATCTTGTTGCCCGACGGCAGGTTGAGCCAGAGCTGGAAGCCCTCCATGGCGCCGTTCTCCTGCTCGGGCATTTCCGAATGAATGACGCCCCGCCCGGCGGTCATCCATTGGATGCCACCGCTCTCGAGCAATCCCTCGTGGCCAGCGCTGTCGCGATGGCGCATCCGGCCGGTGATCATGTAGGTCACGGTCTCGAAGCCCCGGTGGGGATGATCCGGAAAGCCGGCCAGGTAGTCGTCCGGATCGCTGCTGCGGAAGATATCCAGCATCAGAAACGGATCGAGCCGATGCTGCTGGGCCTGGGTCAGGATGCGGAGGATGCGGACCCCCGCGCCGTCCGTGACCCGCTGGCCGGTAACGATGCTTTCGATGGTTCGGCTGGTGGGCATGGGTCACCTCGTCAAGAAAGCCCCGGTTGCGGACAGGGCTGAAAGCCTAGTAAATTACTCAACAATTATAGTCAGCGAGAATCCGATGGCCAACCAACTTGCCGGGGAAACGTCTCCCTACCTGCTACAGCACGCCGAGAACCCGGTGGAATGGCACCCGTGGAGTGAGCAGGCGCTCACACTGGCTCGGCAGGGCAACAAGCCGATCCTGTTATCCATAGGCTACTCGGCCTGCCACTGGTGCCATGTGATGGCCCACGAATCCTTCGAGGACGCCGAAGTTGCCGAGGTAATGAACGCGCTGTTCGTCAATATCAAGGTCGATCGCGAGGAGCGGCCCGACCTCGATCAGATCTACCAGAGCGCCCACCAGATGCTCACCGGCCGTGCCGGCGGCTGGCCGCTGACCATGTTCCTGACCCCCGACGGGGCTCCATTTTTCGGGGGCACCTATTTCCCGAAGGTTCAGCGTTTCGGTCTGCCGGCGTTCGCCGACATTTGCCGGCAAATCTCCGCCGCCTACCGGCAACGGCCGGAAGATGTGGCCGAGCAGAATCGCGCCTTGCTCGACATGCTGGCCAGGACGCTGCCGCGGCCGACCGAGCATGTGGAACTCGACAACGCGCCGATTGCCACCGGGCGCGAGGTGCTGCTGCGCAACTTCGATTCCCGCCATGGCGGCTTCGGCGAAGCCCCCAAGTTTCCCCATGCCACGGATCTCGCCTTCCTGTTGCGGCATGCCGCCAGGGGTGACGGCCGGGCGCGCGACGCCGCCTTGACGACGCTGGTGCGCATGGCCGAGGGCGGCATCTACGACCAGTTGGGTGGCGGTTTCTGCCGCTACAGCGTCGATGAGCGCTGGGAGATTCCCCATTTCGAAAAGATGCTCTACGACAACGGGCCGCTGCTGGCGCTCTACGCCGATGCCTGGGCGATCAGCGACGAACCCTTGTTCGCCCGCGTCGTCGAGGAGACGGTGGACTGGGTGCAACGGGAAATGCGCTTGCCCGACGGCGGGTTCGCCTCGTCTCTGGACGCCGACTCGGAGGGCGAGGAGGGCAAGTTCTATGTCTGGCATCGCGACGAGATCCGCCGCCTGCTGGACGACGAGGAATGGCGGGTGGCGCGCCGCCATTGGGGTCTGGACGGCCCGGCGAACTTCGAGCGGGCGCATTGGCATCTGCGGGTCGTCGCACCGCTGTCGCCGGCCGACGCGGCAACGCTCGCCGTGGCGCGCGCCAGGCTGCTGGCGCATCGGGCCACGCGGGTGCGGCCCGGTCGCGACGACAAGATATTGACGGCCTGGAACGCGCTGATGATCGAGGGCCTGGCACGGGCGGCGCGCGTCTTCGGTCGCCCCGATTGGCTGGCTTTGGCACGACGCGCGCTGGCGCTTCTGCGCGGCACGCTGTGGCGCGACGGCAAGTTGCTGGCGACGGCCAAGGACGGTCGGGCGCATCTCAACGCCTACCTCGACGACCACGCCTTTCTCCTGCTGGCGCTGCTCGAATTGATGCAGGCGGAGTTCGCCGTGGCGGACCTGGACTTCGCCGTCGAACTGGCCGAGGCGCTGCTCGATCGCTTCGAAGACAAGCAAGATGGCGGGTTTCACTTCACCGCCGACGATCACGAGGCCCTGATCCATCGCCCCAAGCCCGGTCACGACAACTCGATGCCGGGCGGCAACGCCGCCGCCGCCCTCGGGCTGCTTCGGCTCGGTCGCCTGCTGGGCGAGGTCCGCTACCTGGAAGCCGCCGAGCGCACCCTGAAGCTGTTTCTGCCGCAGATTGTCCGTCCGTCCGGCGGCGTGTCGACCTTGCTGACGGCGCTGGACGAAGCACTGGCGCCACCGCAAACGGTCATCCTGCGCGGTCCGGCCGACCGGGTGGCGGACTGGGCGGCACGCCTGGCGCGCGCGCCGGCTCCGGGCCGGCTGGTGTTGCCGCTCGGCAACGATCTGGAAGCGCTGCCGGACGCGCTGAACAAGCCGACCAGCGATGACGTCAACGCCTGGATATGCTCCGGCGTTAGTTGTCAGGCGCCAATTGCGGATTTAGCCGCGCTGAGCGCCGAACTGAACGGCGTTTTGCAAGCAGCCTGATTTCCGCTAGACTTTTGGTTTTTCCGCGCCGATTCTCAACAACATCATCAAGGACTCCTCAATGAAACTGATTGCCGCCACCCTGTTTGCCGCGACCGCGCTGGTCGCCACCAACGCCATGGCCAATGCCGACCTGGCCAAGAAGAGCAACTGCATGGCCTGCCACGCCACCGACAAGAAGCTGGTCGGCCCCGCCTACCAGGAAGTCGCCAAGAAGTACGCCGGCGACAAGGGCGCCGAAGCCATGCTGGTCGAGAAGGTCAAGAAGGGTGGTACCGGTACCTGGGGCAAAGTGCCGATGCCGCCGAACGCCAACGTCAAGGACGAAGACATCAAGACCCTGGTCAAGTGGGTCCTCGCCGGCGCCAAGTAACTCCGGCCCGACCACGGCAAAAAACCCGCTCCGGCGGGTTTTTTGTTGGCCATTTTTCCCCGCTTGACTCGCATTGACAAGGCACGGGGCCCCGCGCAGAATCGGCGCACTTTTGCCTGAACCCATTTTCGGAGAACCACGATGAACCTGCCCGTCAAGACGCTCTGCATCGCCGTTGCCGCCGCCCTGCTGACCGTTGGTTGCGGCAAGAAGGAAGAGGCAAAGCCCGTCGCCCAGGCGCCCGCTCCCGCGCCGGTGCCGCCGCTGGTCGTCAAGCTGGGTCATTCGGCGCCTTTGACCGGCCCGCAGGCGCATATCGGCAAGGACAACGAAAACGGCGCCCGGCTTGCCGTGGAGGATGCCAACGCCGCCAAGATCAAGGTCGGCGACCGCGATGTCACCTTCGAATTGATGGGCGAGGACGACCAGGCCGATCCCAAGCAGGGCATACTCGTTGCGCAGAAATTCGCCGATGCCAAGGTCAATGCGGTGATTGGTCACCTGAATTCCGGCACCACCATCCCGGCCTCGAAGATCTATTCCGATGGCGGCATACCGCAGGTATCGCCGTCGGCCACCAACCCGACCTATACCCACCAGGGTTTCAAGACCGCCTTCCGGGTCATGGCCAACGACGAGCAGCAGGGCAGAGTGCTCGGCCAGTACGCCGGCAACCAGCTCAAGGCCAAGACGGTGGCGATCATCGACGACAAGACGGCCTATGGCGAGGGCCTGGCCGGCGAGTTCAAGAAGGCGGCCGTGGAAGCCGGAGTCAAGGTGGTGGCGGAAGAGCACACCGACGACAAGGCGGTCGACTTCGCGGCGATTCTCACCAAGATCAAGGGCAAGAAGCCCGACCTCGTTTTCTACGGTGGCATGGATCCGCAGGCCGCGCCGATGGCCATGCAGATGAAGAAGCTCGGTCTCAAGGCCCGGCTGCTGATGGGTGACGGCGGTTGCACGACGGAATTCCTCAAGAACGCCGGCGAGGCCGCGGAAGGCCACTACTGCTCGCTGCCCGGCATCCCCTACGAGAAGATGCCGGGTGGTCCGAAGTTCATCGAGCGCTTCAAGGCCAAGTACGGCGACATCCAGCTTTACGCGCCCTATGCCTACGATGCCGTGATGGTGGTGGTCGAGGCCGTCAAGCGCGCCCAGTCGGCCGAACCGGCCAAGATCCTCGCCGAGCTGCCGAAGACCGACTACCAGGGCATCACGACCCGGATCAACTTCGACGACAACGGCGACCTCAAGGACGGCGCCATCAGCCTGTACGTCGCCAAGACTGGCAAATGGGAGGCGCTGGACACCATCGGTGGCGCTCCGGCCACCGCACCGGCGGCCCAGACGGAAGGCATGGGCGGTATGAGTGGCATGAGCGGTATGAGTGGCATGTCCGGCATGGCGGGCGAGGCGGCTTCCGCCGCACCGGCCGGCGAGAAGAAGTAGGTGGCATGATCCGACCATGAAACGGCACCCTCGGGTGCCGTTTCTTCATGCCGCCCGGCAATGGACATCTTCCTGCAGCAGCTCATCAATGGCCTGACCCTGGGCAGCATCTATGCCCTGGTCGCGCTTGGCTATACGATGGTCTATGGCATCCTCGGCCTGATCAACTTCGCCCATGGCGAAGTGGTGATGATCGGCGCGCTGACGGCCCTGACCGTGATCAAGATGCTCGCCGCCAGCGGCCTGCCGGGCCCGGTCGTGGTGCTGATCGGGCTGCTGGTGGCGGCGCTGGTCTGCATGGCGCTGGGCTTCACCATCGAACGCATCGCCTACCGCCCCCTGCGCAACGCGCCGCGCCTGGCGCCGCTGATCACGGCCATCGGTGTTTCCATCGTCCTCCAGCAAATGGCGATGCTGATCTGGGGTCGCAACTACCATTCCGTGCCTGCGCTGTTGCCGAGCGGGGGCCATGAAGTCCTCGGCGCCTCGATCACCGATCTGCAATTGATCATCGTCGCCGTCGCCGGCATCACCATGGCCGGGCTGACGCTGCTGGTCAATCGCACCCGGCTGGGGCGCGCCATGCGCGCCACGGCGGAGAATCCGGCCATTGCCGGCCTGATGGGGGTGGACGCCAACCGGATCATCGCCCTCACCTTCGTGATCGGCTCGGCGCTGGCGGCGCTGGCCGGCGTGCTGGTATCGGCCAACTACGGCATCGCCCACTACAACATGGGCTTCATCCTCGGTCTCAAGGCCTTCACGGCGGCGGTGCTGGGCGGCATCGGCAATCTCGCCGGCGCCATGGTCGGCGGCGTGCTGCTGGGCGTCATCGAGGCGCTCGGCGCCGGCTATATCGGCGACCTGACCGGTGGCGCGCTGGGTTCCCACTACCAGGACGTGTTCGCCTTTTTCGTGCTGATCGTCGTGCTGATCTTCCGGCCCTCCGGCCTGATGGGCGAGAAAGTGGCGGAGCGCGCCTGATGGCCAAGAGCAAACCCTGGCTGGGCATCGCGCTGATCGCCATCGCCCTGGCCATCGCGCCGCTGGTGGTCGGCGCCAGCCTGGGCAATGCCTGGGTGCGCGTGCTCGACTTCGCGGTGCTTTACATCATGCTGGCGCTGGGCCTCAACATAGTCGTCGGCTTCGCCGGCCTGCTCGACCTCGGCTACATCGCCTTCTACGCCGTCGGCGCCTACCTGTATGCCTTGCTGGCCTCGCCCCATTTCGGCGTGCACTGGCCGGTGTGGGCCGTCCTGCCGCTGGGGGCGCTGGTGGCCGGGCTCTTCGGCGTGCTGCTCGGCGCGCCGACGCTGCGCCTGCGCGGCGACTACCTGGCCATCGTCACGCTCGGCTTCGGCGAGATCATTCGCATCTTTCTCAACAATCTCAATGCGCCGATCAACATCACCAACGGCCCCAAGGGCATTGCCCGCATCGACCCGGTGACGCTGTTCGGCCATCCGCTGTCGCGCCCGATTGAAGTGGCCGGCTTCACCCTGTCCGGCGTGACGCTCTACTACTACCTGTTCGTGGCCCTGGCGCTGCTGGTGGTGCTGGTCGGCGTTCGCCTGCAGGACTCGCGCATCGGTCGCGCCTGGGTGGCGATCCGCGAGGACGAAATCGCCGCCAAGGCCTGCGGCATCAACACCCGCAACGTCAAGCTGCTGGCCTTCGCCATGGGCGCCAGTTTCGGCGGCATCGCCGGCGGGCTGTTCGCCAGCTTCCAGGAATTCGTCTCGCCGGAAAGCTTCGGTCTGCTGGAGTCGGTGATGGTGCTGTGCATGGTGGTGCTGGGCGGCATGGGCCATATCCCGGGCGTGATTCTCGGCGGACTCATGCTGACGATCCTGCCCGAGGCGTTCCGCCACGGCGCCGGGCCCATCCAGCAGGCCCTGTTCGGCAAGGTGCTGCTCGACCCGGAGGCGCTGCGCATGCTGCTCTTCGGCCTGGCGCTGATCGCGGTCATGCTCTACCGGCCGGCCGGGCTATGGCCCGAGCCGCGTCACCGCAAGGAACTGGCGGGATGACGGTGCTGCTCGACGCCCGCAAGATCGGCAAGCGCTTTGGCGGCGTCCAGGCCCTGAAGGAAGTCTCCCTGACCATTCGCACGGGTGAGATCTACGGCCTGATCGGCCCCAACGGCGCCGGCAAGACCACTTTCTTCAACGTGCTGACCGGTCTCTATCCGCGCGATGGCGGCGAGATACTCTTTGCCGGCCAGCCCCTGCGTCTGTCCAGTCCGCATGAAGTGGCCAGGGCCGGCATCGCCCGCACCTTCCAGAACATCCGCCTGTTCGGCAACATGACTGCGCGCGAAAACGTCATGGTCGGGCGCCATGTGCGCAGCGGCGCGGGCGTGATCGGCGCCGTCTTTCGCCATGCGGCCAATCGCGCCGAGGAGGCCGCCATCCGCCGGCGCGCCGATGACCTGCTCCACTATGTCGGCATCGCCCACCGGGCCGACGATACGGCGCGCCATCTCTCCTACGGCGACCAGCGACGGCTGGAGATAGCCCGCGCCCTGGCCACCGAGCCGAAGCTGCTGGCGCTCGACGAGCCGGCGGCCGGCATGAACGCCACGGAGACCGGGGCGCTGAAGACCCTGATCGAGGGCTTGCGCGCCGACGGGCTGACGGTGCTGTTGATCGAGCACGACGTCAAGCTGGTGATGGGGCTGTGCGACCGGGTGGCGGTGCTCGACTACGGCGAGAAGATCGCCGAGGACGTGCCGGCCAGCGTGCGGAAGAATCCACAAGTGATCGAGGCCTACCTTGGCGGCGCTGCTTGATGTCCTGAACCTCGATGTGCGTTACGGCGGCATTGTCGCGGTGAAGGGCATTTCCTTCGCCGTCGAGGCGGGCGAGATGGTCTGCCTGATCGGCGCCAACGGCGCCGGCAAGACCACGACGCTGAAGGCGCTGGCGCGGATGCTGCCGGCCAGGGGCGAGATGCACTATCGCGGCGAGCGGCTCGACCGCCTGCCGAACCACGCCCTGATCGCCAAGGGCATGGCGCTGGTCCCCGAGGGACGCGGCGTCTTCGCGCGGCTGAGCGTGGCCGAGAACCTGGCGATGGGCGCCTATCATCGCCCGCGCCACGAGAGCGGGGCAGTCGCCGCCGACCTGGAACGCGTCTACGAACTGTTGCCGAGGTTGAAGGAGCGCGAGCGGCAACTGGCCGGCACCTTGTCCGGCGGCGAGCAGCAGATGCTGGCCATCGGCCGGGCGCTGATGGGCCGGCCGACGCTGCTGCTGCTCGACGAGCCCTCCATGGGGCTGGCGCCACTGATGGTGCAGAAGGTGTTCGAGGTCATTCGCGCGGTCGCCGCCCAGGGCGTCACCATTTTGCTGGTCGAGCAGAACGCCCGCCTGGCGCTGGAGGTCTGCCAGCGCGGCTACGTCATGGAAAGCGGCCACATCACCCTGGCCGATACGGCCGAGGTGCTGGCCGCCGATCCGCGGGTGCGGACCGCCTATCTGGGCGACTGACGGCGGCCCGTCCGGCCGCTAGTTGAACTGAAGCGTATCGGCGAAGGCCAGGGCTTCGATCTGGGCGTGGTTGAGCTTCGCGGTCGAGATGCCCAGCAGGGCGGCCTTTTCGGCCAGCACCGCGGAGCCTTCCTCTTCGCAGGCGAGCGCCAGATCGAGCAGCCCGGCGTAGACGCCTTCGCGGCGCAGCAGCGCGTCGGTGATCGCCTCCGGCAGATGCATTTCCTCCAGCACGGTCTCGATGCGGGCGCCCAGCAGGATGCCGAGCAGCGAAAAGGCGCCGGTGATGAAGAGGTTGTCGAGCATGCCGCGCTCGAAGAAGTCCTTGCCGAGAATCTCCATGAAGCGGCCGCGGGCGATGGCGGTCTGCATCAGCGCCGGCGCCGCCGGGTCGTGGCTGGCGGTGACCAGCAGCAGGGACAGCCATTTGTTGAGCTTGTCGTAACCCAGAATGGCGACGGCATGGCGGAAGGACTCGATCTCGCAGGAAAGGCCGAATCCCGCCGAATTGATGTAGCGCAGCAGCTTGTAGGACAGGGCCACGTCCTGCTTGAGGGCGACTTCGATCTCCTTCACCTCGGCGTTGCGGCGGACCAGGTTGAGCACGCGGACGATCTGGGCATGGCCGGGGTTGAGCTTGTCGACCAGCGGCCGGCCATGCAGGAAGAACCAGCCGGCGGCCCCCGCGTAGCCGTTGGCGATGGCCTCGGTGAAGGCGCGCAGGTCGGCCAGCCCCTTGGCCAGGGTGACACCGGGCGTATTGGCCAGCCTGGGCTGGCTGCGCGCATCGGCCAGCAGGAAGCGGAAGGGCGGTTCGCTCGGCAGGGCCATGCCGGCCGTGTAGCCGTCCAGGCAGAGTGGCACGTTGCCGGCGGCCAGCGCGGCGACCAGTTCCAGCGTGGCCGGCGCGGCCAGACCGGCCGCCGGTATTTCCAGCATCGCGTTTTCGGGGGGCTGCCAGGCCAGCAGGTCCTTGTCCGGCAGGCAGCCGGCCAGTCCGACGAAGACGCTGCGCGTACCGGGCCAGACGTCCTGCAAATCATTGAGCAGCGCGGCCGCTTCGGCCGACGAATTGGCATGGACGACGAGGCGCGAAGCCGTCATCGCCTGTTGGCGGTTGAGCACGGGCTCGCGGCGGATCAGGGCAGGGTTCATTTTTTTTCCGCCTTGGCGGCGTAGGAGAAGATGTCGGCGAAGAATTCGTCGGTGGGCAGCCCGCGGCCGGTAAAGTCGCGCTGCGCGGCTTCGACCATCACCGGCGCTCCGCAGACGTAAGCCTGATGACCGGAGAGATCGGCGAAGTCGGCCAGCACGGCCTGGTGAACCAGGCCGGTGCGTCCTGTCCAGGCATCGGACTCGGCGGGTTCCGAGAGTACCGGCACGTAGGTGATGTTCGAGTGTACGGCGGCCCAGTTCGCGGGCAGTTCCGGCAGGTAGAGACCGGCGCGATTCTTGGCGCCCCAGTAGATGGCGATCGGCCGGGCGCTGTGGTTGTGGATGGCGTGTTCCACCAGGGCCTTGATCGGTGCGAAGCCGGTGCCGCCGGCGACCATCACCATCGGTTTGGTCGACTCCTCGCGCAGGCGGAAGGTGCCCAGCGGCCCTTCGAAGCGCAGGATGTCCTTGACCTTCATGGTCGAGAAGACCTGCTCGGTAAAGGAGCCACCCGGAATGAAGCGGACGTGCAACTCGAGTATTTCGTCCTCGTGCGGCGCGTTGGCGAGCGAGAAGGCGCGCCGCTTGTTGTCGGGGAGCAGAAACTCGACGTACTGGCCGGCGAGGAATTGCAGCCGCTCGTTGCTAGGCAGCTTGAGGCGCAGCACCATGACATCGGCGGCGACCTTGCGCAGTTCATGCACCCGGCAGGGCATGGTCTTGACCGGAATATCGGTTTGGCTGCGCACCTCGCGCACTTCCAGCACGACATCGGACCGGGGCCGGGCACAGCAGGTCAGCACGTTGCCGCTGGCGCGTTCCGTCAGTGGCAGCGCGTGTTCCTGTGCCTTGCCATGATCGACCTGGCCGGCCACGAGCGTGGCCTTGCAGGCGCCGCAGGCGCCGTCGCGGCAACCGTAGGGCAGTGTCAGCCCGGCATCCAGAGCAGCTTGCAGGAGCGTCGTATCGGCGGGGACCGGGTAGGTGTGGCCACTGGGCTGGAGGGTAACGGTGTAGGCCATGCGATAATCGTCCGGTGCGTAGATTGCTAATAGTCGGTTGTGGCGACGTGGTTCGCCGTGCTCTGCCGGAGCTGACCCGCCACTGGCGCGTCTATGCCCTGGTGCGCGGTCGCGATGCCGACCTTGCCGCCCTCGGCGTCACCCAGATCGTCGGCGATCTGGACCGGCCGGCGAGCTTGCATCGTCTGGCGGGGCTGGCCGACGCCGTGCTGCACAGTGCCCCGCCGCCGGACAATGGCGAAGAAGACCCGCGAACCCGGCGGCTGATTGCCGCGTTGCGCCGGCGGAGTCTACCACGCTGCCTTGTGTACATCAGCACCAGCGGCGTCTATGGCGACTGCCAGGGCGCCCGGGTCTTCGAGACGCGGCCCGTCGAGCCGCGTACCGGCCGCGCCGCGCGCCGGGTGGCGGCGGAGCGTACATTGCGCCGCTTCGGCGCGGCGTCGAGTTGCCGGGTGGCGATACTGCGCGCCCCGGGCATCTACGCCGCCGACCGCCTGCCGCTGGAGCGCCTGCGCCGGGGCACGCCGGTATTCGCCGCCGGCGAGGATTCCTACACCAATCACATTCACGCCGAGGATCTCGGCCGTGCCTGCATGGTGGCGCTCGACCGCGGGCGGGCCAACCGGATCTATCACGCCAGCGACGATTCGGACCTGCCGATGGGCGAGTGGTTCGACAAACTGGCCGACGCGTTCGGCCTGCCGCGTCCGCCGCGCCTGTCGCGCGCCGCGGCGCAGACGGCGGTGTCGCCGACCCTGCTCTCGTTCATGAATGAATCGCGTCGGCTCGACAACGGGCGATTGAAGCGGGAGCTTCGGCTGCGTCTGCGCTACCCGACCGTCGACGCCGGCATTGCCGACGCACAGGAGAAACATTGATGCTCTGGGTAAAGTCCTTCCACATCTTCTTCGTCGTCAGCTGGTTCGCCGGGCTGTTCTACCTGCCACGCATCTTCGTCAATCTGGCCATGGTGCCGGCGGCCAGCGCCGAGCGCGAGCGCCTGTTGATCATGGCCGGGAAGCTCTACAAGTTCGTCACGCCGATCGGCCTGCTGGCGGTGATCTTCGGCCTCTGGCTATGGTTCGGCTACGGATTCGCCGGTGGCTGGCTGCACGTCAAGACCGCCCTGGTGGTCGGCCTGCTCGGCTACCACTTCTACTGCGGCAAGCTCTACCGGGATTTCCTCGCCGGGCGCGAGCGGCACTCCCACGTCTGGTTCCGCTTCTTCAACGAAATGCCCGTTTTTCTCCTGCTGGCCATTGTCATTCTGGCGGTGGTGAAACCGTTCTGACATGCAAGGGCAGCTTTTCTTTTTCTCCTGCTGGCCATTGTCATTCTGGCGGTGGTGAAACCGTTCTGACATGCAAGGGCAGCTTTTCTCGCAGGACTTCCTGACGCGCGGCATATGCGAGACGCCTCCCTATGAGGCACTGACCGACGATGCGCTGATAGCGTTCCGGGACCGGCTCGCCATGATCTTCTCGGAGTTGCGGGCCGACTCCGTGATCAACGAGGCGCAGACGGAACAGCTCGTCATCGAACGAGTGCTGCGGGAACTCGGCTGGGACGACGACTACCTGCCGCAGGTCAATCTTTCCGGCAAGCGACGCGAAGACGTTCCCGACGTCCTGCTGTTTCCCGATGCCGCCAGCCGCGCCGCGGCGCTGGCCGAGACTCGCGACGACCGGCGCTATCGTCATGGCCTGGCGATCCTCGAAGCCAAGCGATGGTTGCGGCCCCTGGATCGCGGCGACGCGGCCGAGGCGCACGACCCGGGCGCGCCGTCGTCGCAGATGTTGCGTTACCTCTCGCGCGTCGATGTGGTGGCCGATCGCGCGGTGAAGTGGGGTGTGCTGACCAACGGCGCGGTATGGCGGCTTTACTGGCAGGATGCCCGTTCGCGTGCTGAGGAATTCTTCGAGATCGACGTCGCCGCCGCGCTGGGGGTGCCTGGCGTACAGATGGAATTCGACGCGCCGCAACCCGACCACGCCCTGCGCCTGTTCTTCTTGATCTTTCATCGCGCGGCCTTCCTTTCGCAATCGTGGGACAACGCGGGGCGCAGCTTCCACGCCTATGCCCGCAATGAGGCGCGCGTGTATGAGGAAAGGGTGGCGCAAGACCTCGGTGCGCGGGTGTTTTCGGACATTTTCCCGGCGCTGGCGCAAGCGCTGGCCAAGAGCGACCTGCAGGCGCGAATGCAGCCCTTGGGCGTCGGCAAGGCGATGCGGCCGCAGTACACGCGAGACTATCTCGATGAAGTGCGCGAGGCCGCGCTGATCCTGCTCTATCGGCTGCTGTTCCTGTTCTATGCCGAGGATCGCGGCCTGCTGCCGGTACGCGACCCGCGTTACCGTCCCTACAGTGTGCGGCGTCTGCGCGAGTTGGTGCGCGACGAGCTGGATGCCGGTTTGCCGCAGGCCAACCGGCAGGCCAGGCTTTGGCGCGAGCTGCAAGGGGTGTTTTCCATCATCGACGAGGGCGAGGATTCGGTAGGCATTCCGCCCTATAACGGCGGCTTGTTCGACCGTGCCCGTTCACTATTGCTGGAACGAACCAAGGTGCCTGACGTTGTTCTGGCGCCGATCATCGACGCCCTCTCGCGGCGGACCGAGGATTTGCTCAAGGGCTGGATAAACTACCGCGACTTGTCGGTGGCGCATCTGGGTGGCATCTACGAGCGGCTGCTCGAATACACGCTGGTGCACGAAGTCGCGCCCAAGGATACTTTCGAGAACACGCCCGAGATCGATCGCATCGTCGCCCGCCCGGCCAGCTTCGCGCGCAAGGTGTCCGGCAGCTACTACACCCACGACGACCTGGTACGGCTGATCCTGCGCGAGTCGGTGGGCCTGCTGGCGAAGGAGCGCATCGAGGCGTTCGCCGCTCGTGTGGAAAAGTGGAAGAAGAAGACCGCGCTCAATCCCGGTGAGTGGGAGGCGCTGGACAAGCTCGACCCCGCCAGCGCAATTCTTGAGCTGAAGATTTGCGACCCGGCCATGGGCAGCGGCCACTTCCTGGTGGCGCTGGTGGATGATCTGGCCGACCGTGTGCTGGAAGCGATCAACACCGCCGAGCACCTGGTCAGCGAGCAGCCCTGGGCCGCCCATCTTGTCGAACAGGGGCGTCCCTGGCAAAGCCCGCTGGTGGCGCGCATCGCCCACATACGCCGCACCATCAAGGGCGCGGCACACGAGCATGGCTGGGCCGTGACCGATGCCCAACTCGACGACCGCCATGTCGTGCGTCGGATGATCCTCAAGAAAAGTGTTTTCGGTGTCGACAAGAACCCGATGGCCGTCGAACTGGCGAAAACGGCGCTCTGGCTGCACACCTTCACCGTCGGCGCGCCGCTGTCCTTTCTCGATCATCACCTCAAGTGCGGCGACTCGCTGCATGGCGAGCGCCTGCCCGAGGTAACGCGCGGTATCGAAGCCCTGGGCATGCTGTTCCAGCGCGGCGAACTGGCCCGGCTGGAAATCGCGGCCAAGAGTCTGGCGCGGGTGGCTGACCTGACCGACGTCGACATCGCCGAGGCGCGGCTGTCGAAGCAGTTGGCCGACGAAGCGGCGCTACAGGTTGCGCCCATTCATGCGCTGCTCGATTTCTGGCGCGCGCTGCGCTGGAAGCTGCCCGGCTGGCCCGTGAATACGGCAAAGAAGCTGGAAAGGCTGGGCGACGAAAAGACGGCCATCGCGCTGGGTGAAATCTTCTCGCCCGACACCAACCTCGTGGCACTGCTCAGCCCCGCGGAAGCACCGATGGAGGAAGAGTACAGGGTCAAGCCGCCGGTGGACCTGACGCCGGGCGAAAAGCTCGTGGCGGAGTTGCGCGGGATCGCCGCGCGTGAAGCCTTCCTGCATTGGTGGACCGCTTTCCCCACGGTGTTTGACGCGGCGGGCAAGGGCGGCTTCGACGTGGTGTTGGGCAACCCGCCCTGGGACCGCATCAAGCTACAGGAAGTCGAATGGTTCGCCGAGCGCGACCGCGCCATCGCCGCGCAGCCGCGCGCGGCCGATCGCAAGCAAATGATCGAGGCGCTCGAAAAGAGGAAGTACGGCCCGGCGCCACTGTGGCGCGAATATGCCGAAGCGCGCGAGCGCGCTGAGGCCAATGCCCGGGTGCTCGGCAAGAGCGGCGACTACCCCTTGCTCGGCGGCGGCGATGTCAATCTTTACAGCCTGTTCGTCGAGCGGGCGCAGGCGCTGACGAAGCTGGATGGCTTGGTCGCCCTGCTGACGCCCTCCGGCATCGCCGCCGACAAGGGCGCGGCGGAGTTCTTTCGCGGCATTTCCAGTACCGGGCGGTTGGGCGCGTTGTTCGACTTCGAGAACAAAAAGGTGTTCTTTCCCGACGTTCATGCCAGCTTCAAGTTCTGTACCTTGGTCTTCGGCGGCGAGCAACGCCGCTTCGCCGCGACGCGTTGCGCCTTTTATCTGCACGGAATCGTCGATGTCGACGATTCATCGCGTGTGCTGGAACTCTCGGCTACGGATTTCCGGCGAGTGAATCCCAACACCGGCGCGGCGCCGATTTTCCGTAGTCGCCATGATGCCGACATTACCATGGGTATCTATCGCGAACATCCGGTGTTGGTGGATCACGGCGACGGCGATGAGCGGCGGGTGTGGCCGGTCAAGTACCTGCGCATGTTCGATATGACCAACGACTCGCATCTCTTTCTCACTCGCGCCGAGGCCGACAAGCTAGGCGTCGCCGTCGTGCCGCTCTACGAGGGCAAGATGGTGCAAATGTATGACCATCGCGCCGCCGATGTGGTGGTCAATACCGACAATCTGCATCGTGCTGCACAGCCTGAGCCGATATCGGCGGAACAGAAATCGAAGCCTGATCGCTTTCCGGCGCCCCAGTTCTTTGTGGAGGCGTCGTCGCTTGCCGGATACGAACTGCCGACGGCGGTACTGAGTTTCAAGGACGTTACCGCGCCGACCAACGCCAGGACCATGATTGCAGCCATGATTCCCGCGAGTGGTTTTGGCAATACCTTGCCGCTGCTGATTGGCGATTGCAGGGTGACCGCGCTTCTCTTGGCCAACTTGAATAGTTTCGCTTTCGATTTCATAGCGCGCCAGAAAGTCCAAGGGCAGCACCTCAACTGGTACATCCTCGAACAGCTTCCTGTCATCGCCCCGGAGCGTTTCGAGGAAACCATCGGCAAGACCCGGATCGCCGACTTCATCCGCGAACAGGTGCTGCGTCTTTCCTACACGGCGCACGATCTGGCGCCCTTTGCCCGCGACCTGGGCTACGAGGGCGCGCCGTTCGTTTGGGACGAGGAAGACCGCCGCCGCCGCATGGCTGCGCTGGATGCCTTGTTCATGCATCTCTACGGACTTTCGCCGGACGACGCGGCCTACATCCTCGACACCTTTCCCATCGTGCGCGAGCAGGACGAGGCGGCGTTTGGCGAATACAGAACCAAGGAGCAAATATTGGCTGGAATGAAACGTATGGCCGATGGACAACTGGTATTGGGTGGACGATACGAGGCCGCCGACGACGTGGCCGCCAACAGCAGACGACTCTTGCGCGAACGGTTTCGTCCATGAGCGCTCTTGCCTATTTCTCGCCCTGCCCGCGCGGCCTGGAAGATCTGTTGGCGGAGGATGTGGCCGCCACCGGCGGCAGCGCGATCAAGTCTGTCCCGGGTGGCGTCGAGTTCGCCGGCGACTGGCAAGTCTGCTACCGGCTGAATCTGGAATCGCGCATTGCCACGCGGGTGCTGTGGCGTCTTGGCGAGGGCGCCTACGCCAAGGAAGACGACATCTATCGACTGGCGCTGGCACAGGACTGGGCGGGCCTTTTCGACGTCGACCAGACGATCCGCATCTACGTCACCGCGCAGCGCTCGCCGCTGAAGAGCCTGGAGTTCATCACCCTGCGGGTCAAGGATGCCGTCTGCGACCGCTTTCGCGACGCAACCGGTCGCCGGCCGAGCGTGAATACCAAGTCCCCCGATGTCCGCATCCATCTCTTTCTCACCGAACAGCGGGCGACGCTTTACCTCGATACGTCGGGCGAACCGCTCTGGCAGCGCGGCCACAAGATCGCCAAGGTCGGCGCGCCGCTCAAGGAAAACCTGGCCGCCGGCATCCTGCGCCTGGCGGGTTGGCAGCCGGGCGTGCCCTTGCTCGATCCGATGTGCGGCAGCGGCACCTTTCTGCTCGAGGCGGCGCAGATCGCGCTGGACGACGCGCCCGGTCTCGGCCGTGAGCCCGGCGAGTTCGGTTTCGAACGACTGGGCGGCTTCGATGCGCCGCTCTGGCACCGCCTCCAGACCGAGGCGGCGGACCGGCGGCGGCCGGCGGAGACGCTGCCCATCTGGGGCTCCGACTCATCCGCCGATGCCGTCGCCCGCGCCGCCCAGAACCTGGCCCATGCCGGTCTCGACGATCTGGTGGCCGTCGAGCGCGCCGATCTTCTCGACCGGGCGGCGCCGGCACCGAGCGGCATTCTGGTCGCCAACCCACCGTACGGCGAGCGCCTGGGCGACGCGGACGAGCTGGCCGACTTGTATCCGACTCTGGGCCATGCCCTGAAAAGAAATTTTGCCGGCTGGGACTGCTGGTTGCTGTCGGCCGACACGCGCCTGCCCAAGCTGATCGGCCTCAAGCCGATGCGCAAGATTCCGCTCTTCAACGGCCCGCTGGAATGCCGCCTCTACGGCTTCCGCATGGTGGCCGGGAGCAACCGCTGAGCAGCTTCGCCGCCGGGCCGCCCCAAGGCGAAGCGGTGCGCGCCGGAGGCGCAAACGCGACGGCAATCGATCGAAGCACCCCGTAATACGCCGAGCACAGCGAGGGAAGCGGGCTCCTCCCCGCGAGGGGAGGCCGGGAGGGGTGGGTCAAACAATATCCAGGTGCTTGATGCCGGCGGTGAGGTCGCGGTCCTTCGACTCCTTGCCGTGCAGCTTGATCTGCAAGCGCAAGTCGTTGACCGAATCGGCGTTGCGCAGCGCGTCCTCGTAGGTGATCTCGCCGCCCTCGTAGAGGTCGAACAGCGACTGGTCGAAGGTTTGCATGCCCAGTTCGCGCGACTTCTTCATGATCTCCTTGATCTCGCCGACCTCGCCCTTGAAGATCAGGTCGGAGATCAGCGGCGAATTGAGCATGATTTCCATGGCGGCGATCCGTCCCTTGCCGTCGCGCTTGGGGATCAGGCGTTGCGAGACCAGGCCGCGAACGTTGAGCGACAGGTCCATCAGCAATTGGTCGCGCTTCTCCTCGGGGAAGAAGTTGATGATGCGGTCCATGGCCTGGTTGGTCGAGTTGGCGTGCAGCGTCCCCATGCAGAGGTGGCCGGTTTCGGCGAAGGCGATGGCGTGCTCCATGGTTTCGCGCTCGCGGATTTCGCCGATCAGGATGACATCCGGCGCTTGGCGCAGCGTGTTCTTCAGCGCCGTTTCCCAATCGTCGGTATCGACGCCGACTTCGCGCTGGGTGATGATGCAGTTCCGGTGCTCATGGACGAATTCCACCGGGTCTTCGATGGTGATGATGTGGCCGTAGCTGTTCTCGTTGCGATAGCCGATCATCGCCGCCAGCGAAGTCGACTTGCCCGAGCCGGTACCGCCGACGAACAACACCAGGCCGCGCTTGGTCATGGCGATGTCCTTGAGGACCGGCGACAGCTTCAGTTCCTCGAAGGTCGGAATCTTGACGTTGATGGTGCGCAACACCAGGCCGGCGCGGCCTTGCTGGACGAAGGCGTTGGCGCGGAAGCGGCCGATGCCCGACGGGTTGATGGCGAAGTTGCATTCCTTCTTCGCCTCGAACTCCGCCGCCTGCTTGTCGTTCATGATGGCGCGCACCAACTCCAGGGTGTGCTGCGGCGTCAGGGTTTGCGTGGTGGCGGGCGTCACCCGCCCGTCGACCTTGATGGCCGGCGGGAAGCCGGCGGTAATGAACAGGTCGGAACCCTTCTTCTGCACCATCATGGTGAGAAGCTGGTACATGAATTTCAAACCTTCATCGCGTTCCATGATCTACCTCACCCTGGAAAGATGTCTTTGTTCGCCGCCTTGTTGCGGGCTTCGGCGGATGCCACGACGTTCCGTCGCACCAGATCCTGCAGGTTCTGATCGAGCGTCTGCATGCCCATGTTCTGGCCGGTCTGGATCGCCGAATACATCTGGGCAACCTTGTTTTCGCGAATCAGGTTGCGGATGGCCGGCGTGCCGATCATGATCTCGTGGGCGGCGACGCGGCCCTGGCCGTCCTTGGTCTTCAGCAGCGTTTGCGAGATCACCGCGCGCAGCGACTCGGAGAGCATCGAGCGCACCATGTCCTTTTCGGCGGCGGGAAAGACGTCCACGATCCGGTCGATGGTCTTCGCCGCCGACGAGGTGTGCAGGGTGCCGAACACCAAGTGGCCGGTCTCGGCGGCGGTCAGCGCCAGGCGGATGGTTTCCAGGTCGCGCATTTCGCCGACCAGGATCACGTCCGGGTCTTCGCGCAGGGCCGAGCGCAGGGCGTTGCTGAACGACAGGGTGTGCGGGCCGACCTCGCGCTGGTTGATCAGGCACTTCTTCGACTCATGGACGAATTCGATCGGATCCTCGACGGTGAGGATGTGCGCGTACTCGCTCTCGTTGATTTCATCCACCATCGCCGCCAGCGTGGTGGATTTGCCCGAGCCGGTCGGGCCGGTGACCAGGACGATGCCGCGCGGCTGGTTGGCGATGTCCTTGAAGATCTTCGGCGCACCCAGTTGTTCCAGATTCAGCACCTTGCTCGGAATGGTGCGCAGCACGGCGCCGGCGCCGCGGTTCTGCACGAAGGCATTGACGCGGAAGCGGGCCAGGTTCGGCACCTCGAAGGAGAAGTCGCATTCCAGGTTCTCCTCGTAGTGCTTGCGCTGGCTGTCGTTCATGATGTCGTACACCATGGCATGCACGTCCTTGTGTTCCATCGGCGGCAGATTGATGCGGCGCACGTCGCCGTGAACGCGGATCATCGGCGGCAGGCCGGAGGACAGGTGCAGGTCGGAGGCCTTGTTCTTGACGCCGAAGGCGAGGAGTTCGGTAATGTCCATGAGAGTTTTCCGTTGAAGAACGGCGGGCGCCGCGGCGGTATACTTGCGGCAGTATATGACATCTATCGCCGCCAACCTGCAAGCAGTCAGGGATCGCATCGCCGCGGCTTGTGCCCAAGCCGGACGGCGGCCCGACGCGGTCGCGCTCCTGGCGGTGTCCAAGACCTGGCCGGCGGCGGCGGTGCGCGAAGCGGCCGCTCGCGGCCAGCGGGCCTTCGGCGAGAGCTATGCGCAGGAAGCGGTGGCCAAGGTGGAGGCCCTGGCGGGGCTAGGGCTGGAGTGGCACTTCATCGGCCCCTTGCAAAGCAACAAGACGCGCCTGGTCGCCGAAGCCTTCTCCTGGGTTCACGGTATCGACCGCCTGAAGCTGGCCGAGCGACTGTCGGCCCAGCGACCGACCGGCCTGCCGCCGCTACAGGTCTGCGTCCAGGTCAATGTCAGCGGCGAGGCGAGCAAGAGCGGCGTCGCGCCGGCGGATGCGCCGGCGCTCTGCCGCGCCGTGGCATCCCTGCCCAATCTGAAACTACGTGGCTTGATGGCCATTCCGGAGCCCACCGAAGATATGATGCGGCTGCGCGGCCGGTTTGCCTCGGTGCGCCAGTTGCTCGATGACCTCAATCGGGAAGGATTGGCGCTCGACACCTTGTCGATGGGCATGTCCCACGACCTGGAAGCGGCGATTCTCGAAGGGGCGACCATCGTGCGGGTCGGCACGGCGATTTTTGGCCAGCGTCAGGCCGGGTGAGCGTCGAGTCCATGGAGGCGTTGTGAGATGACCGCCAAACGCATCGTCATCATCGCTGGCCCCAACGGTGCGGGAAAGACGACCTTTGCGCGCGAGTTCCTGCCCAACGAGGCTGGCTGCCCCATCTTCATCAACGCCGATCTGATCGCCGCCGGCTTGTCACCCTTCGCCCCGGAATCGGTGGCATTCAAGGCGGGACGGTTGATGTTGGAAGCTATCGCCGACCATGTTGCCAAGGGTGAGAGTTTTGCCTTCGAAACCACGCTTTCTGGCCTATCCTATGCCCGGATGATTCCTCGCTGGCGGCAGGCGGGCTACACGGTCAAGCTGATCTTCCTGTCGCTACCGGATGCGGAGATCGCTTTGGAGCGCATCGCCGCGCGTGTGGCGCAGGGCGGTCACAATATCCCGGAGGCCGTGGTTCGGCGACGTTTCACGGCCGGGATCGATCATTTCCACAACCGTTACAAGTCGCTGGTGGATTTCTGGCAACTCTATGGCAACGCCAGTGCGCTACCGGCACTGATCGAGGAAGGAGGACTGATATGAATGCACCCGTTTCGCGCCTAAAGGATCCCGACATGCAGGCCGCGCCCGTGGCCTTGTTGCGTGCCGCCGACAAGGCCAGACGGCTGGCCGAGCAAACCGGAACACCTTGGGTCGTGCGCCAGGTCGTCATGCCATCCGATGAGCCGTGCCAGGCGATGGCTAGGCCGGATGAGAGAGCGAGCACATGAAGATCACCTTCATCGGCGGTGGCAACATGGCCGTGGCGCTGATTGGCGGCATGAAGAAGAAGGGTTTCTCGGCCGCCGGCATCCAGGTGGTGGAGCCGGTTCCGGAAGGGCGCGAGCGGCTGACCGCCGCCTTTGGCGTTCGTTGTACGGCCGTTCTGGATGCCGCCGCGCTCAATTGCGAAGTCGTGATCCTGGCCGTGAAACCGCAGCAAATGCGCGAGGCGGTGGCGCCGATGGCCGGCAAGCTCGGTGCGCAGTTGGTGATCAGCATTGCCGCCGGCCTGAGGGTGGACGACATGAGCCGCTGGCTGGGCGGCCATCGCAGGATGGTGCGCACCATGCCCAATACGCCGGCCCTGATCGGCGCCGGTATCACCGGCCTCTACGCCGACCCCAGCGTCGATCAGGAGGGGCGCGACAAGGCGGAAAAGATTCTCGCCGCCGTCGGGCGTACCGTCTGGATCGACGACGAGGCGCAAATGGATGCGGTTACCGCCATCTCGGGTAGCGGCCCGGCCTACGTCTTCTACTTCATTGAGGCCATCGAGGCGGCGGCGCGCCAATTGGGCTTCGATGACCCGGCGGCCCGCCTGTTGGCGGTCGAGACCTTTCTGGGCGCCGCCCGGCTGGCCGAGAGTTCGACCGATCCGGTGACCTTGTTGCGCGAGCGGGTGACTTCCAAGGGCGGTACCACGGAGGCCGCCTTGAAATCCTTCGATGCCGATCAACTGCGCCAGGCCATCGAGCGCGGCGTGCTGGCGGCGGCGGCGCGCGGGCGGGAACTCGGCGATTTGATGGGCAAGGACTGATCGATGCTGCTATCCCTCTTCACGCTCGTCGTCGGCACGCTTGCCGACCTGCTGGCGTTCGCTTTTCTGACCCGCTTCGCCATGCAATGGGCCCGGGTATCGTTCCGCAACCCGCTCGGCACCTTCATCGTCGCCATCACCGACTGGGCGGTGCTGCCGATGCGCAAATTGATTCCGGGCCTGTTCGGACTGGACATGGCCAGTTTCATTCTGGCCTGGCTGGTGCAGACGATTTTTGTCAGCGTGATTATCGGCGCCGCCGGCATATATGGCGGTACCACGGGCACCGCGCTGGGCGTGGCCGTCCTCTCGGGTCTGATCGAGACGTTGCGGCTGGGCGTCTATATCGCCATGGGCGTGGTCATCGTTGCCGCGCTGCTGTCGTGGATCAACCCCCACGCGCCGCTCGCGCCCCTCTTCAACCAACTGGCGCAGCCCATGTTGCGGCCCGTGCAGCGCCTGATCCCGACCATCGGCGGCGTCGACCTGTCGCCGCTGGCGGTGTTGCTGCTCCTGCAAGTGGCGCAGGCGGGGCTGGGTTTCGGCCGCGCCGCCCTGTTGCCCTTCGTCGCGCCGTGAGCGCGAGCTGGCTGCGTGTCGCGGGGAACGACGTGGTGCTGACGCTGCACATCCAGCCGGGGGCGAAAAGGACCGAGATCGCCGGCCCACACGGCGAGGCCATGAAGATCCGCCTTGCCGCGCCGCCGGTCGATGGCAAGGCCAATGAATCGTTGATCGCGTTCCTGGCCGAGCGCCTGGCCATGCCGAAATCGCGGGTCACGCTGGAGGCCGGCACGACATCGCGCAGCAAGCGCGTGCGCGTGGCGGGCGTTGCCGTCGAGGTCGTGCTGGCCAGTCTCTCGTAACCCGGCCGATACGGGACAGGATCCACGCATGCGTATTTCTCCCTTCACCTTCCTGCTCGGCTGCGGCGTTGCCGCCGGATACACGTACTACGTATTGACTGATCGCCTGGCGGTGGCGAACGCGGAGATCTCGGAGCTGAAGACTGTGGTCTCGCGGGTCGAATCCGAGCTGCTCGGCCACACGAAGTACACCAGCTACATCACGGTGGGCAAGCAGTCGCTCGCGGAGCAGATGAAGCTGCTTGCCGCCACGGTGGTGCGCGAGGAGGGCGTGACCGAGGTGATCGAGAAGTCGGTGCTCGGCCTGTCGTCGAAGGGCACCGTCGCCATCTGGTATTCGGTCGAGTACTCGTTCGGCTTCGATCTGCGGCCGGACAGCTACGATGTTCGCCCCTCCGCTTCCGGCATCGAGATACACATCAAGCGGCCCGGCCTGGTCGCGTCACCGGCGGTCGCCAATCTCAAATACCAGATCCTCTCGGGCGGGCTGTTCACCGACGAGAAGGGCGCCGTGATCCGCCTCTACGAGGCCGCGGCAAAGCGGGCGAAGGAGCAGGGCCTGGCCATGGCGTCGGAGGCGCCGGTGGTTGCGCTGTGCGAAAAGAAGCTGACGTCCTTCCTGCGCGATTTTCTGACCAGGCAACCGGGCGTCACGGTCGTGCCGACCATCACCGTGGTCTACCCATAGGGCAGCCCCGCCCGACCAGCTCAGCGATCGCGGTCGAAGCGCTGGCCCGGGGTGAGGGCGAAGCCGCGCAACAAGTCGGCGGCCGACAGACGCTTGCCACCCGGCTTTTGCAGTTCGGTGACGCGCAGGGCACCTTTGCCGCAGGCCACCACGATGCCTTTGCCGTCGGCCGCCAGCACGGTGCCGGGGGCGCCGCCAGCCGTGATCGCTTCGACCACCTCGGCGCGCCAAAGCTTGATGGTGGCGCCATCCAGGACCGCCGCGGCACCGGGAAAGGGGTCGAAGGCGCGAATGCGGCGGGCGAGCTCGTCGGCCGGCTTCCGGAAGTCGAGCAGGGCTTCGGCCTTGTCGATCTTGGCGGCGTAGGTAACTCCCTCAATGGGTTGGGCGACGGGCACCAACTGATCGAAGCGGCGCAGTCCGTCGACCACCAAGCGGGCGCCGAGCGCCGCGAGTTTGTCGTGCAGGCTGGCGGCGTTGTCATCGGCGGCGATCGCGACGGCCTGCTTGAGCAACATCGGGCCGGTGTCGAGGCCGGCTTCCATGCGCATCAGGGTCACGCCGGTTTCGCCGTCGCCCGCCTCGATGGCGCGCTGGATGGGCGCCGCGCCCCGCCAGCGCGGCAGCAGCGAGGCATGGATGTTGACGCAGCCGAGCCGCGGGATGTCGAGCACGGCCTGGGGCAGGATCAGGCCGTAGGCCGCCACCACCAGGATGTCGGCCGACGCGGCGCGCAGCGCTTGGTGGCTGGCGGGATCCTTGAGTCGTTCGGGCTGATGCACGGCAAGGCCGTGGGCGAGCGCCAGTTGCTTTACCGGGCTCATTTGCAGCTTCTGGCCGCGCCCGGCCGGGCGGTCGGGCTGGGTGAGCACCAGCGGCACCGCGAAACCCGCTTCCAGCAACGCGGCGAGCGCCGCGCGGGCGAACTCGGGCGTCCCGGCGAAGGCGACCCTCACGCGGTGATTCTGGCTTGCTTGGCCAGCTTGGACTTGATGCGCGTCTGCTTGAGTTGCGAGAGGTATTCGACGAATACCTTGCCCTCGAGGTGATCCATCTCGTGCTGGATGCAGACCGCCAACAGGTCCTCGGCTTCGAGCTCGAAGGGCTGGCCGTCCAGACCAAGGGCCCGTACTTTCACCTTTTGAGCGCGCTTGACGGTTTCATAGATGCCGGGCACGGAAAGGCAACCCTCCTCACCCTCGCATTCACCCTCGCGGGAGAGGATTTCGGGATTGATCAGCGTCAGAAGGCTCGACTTGTCCTCGGAAACGTCGATGACGATCAACCGTTGGTGCACATCCACCTGCGTGGCGGCCAGGCCGATGCCCGGGGCCGCATACATCGTTTCGGCCATGTCGGCGGCCAGCTTGCGGATGCGGTGGTCGACGTGGACTACCGGGGCCGCCTTCTTATGCAACCGAGGGTCCGGATAGCGCAAAATGGGCAATAAGGCCATAAAAAGGTCGGTGATAATATTGATGCCAGAAGAATTTGCCGGCAGAATCATCGGCATTATCGCCAATCTGCCGGCGCCACTGAAGGATCCAGGCCATGCGACGCATTATATCTGCCCTCCTGCTTTGCTTTTCAACCACCTGGGCGGTTGCCCAGAGCACCAAGCCGCTGGAGCTGGTGCCCGACGCGCCGGACCGGCACATCGTCGTACCTGGCGACACGCTGTGGGGCATATCCGGCAAGTTCCTCAAGGACCCCTATCGCTGGCCGGAAATCTGGCGCCTCAACCCGGAGGAGATCAGGAATCCGCATCGCATCTATCCGGGGCAGGTCGTCGTCCTCGATCGTAGCGGTGCCGATCCTCAGCTCAAGCTGGGCAAGCTGTTCAAGGCCGAGCCGAAGATCTATTCGGAGTCGGACAAAGAGGAAATTCCGGCCATTCCGCAGCAGGTTATCGAACCTTTCCTGACCCAGCCGCTGATCGTCGAGGATGGCGCGCTGGCCAGCGCGCCGCGCGTGGTCGCCACCCAGGAAAGCCGGGTCAATGTCGGCGCTGGCGGCAGCATCTATGTCAAAGGGATAGACAAGCCAGCCGCCAAGCTGTGGCAGGTCTATCGCCCCGGTTTGGTCCTCAAGGATCCGGACAATGGCAAAGTGCTTGGCCATGAAGCCTTCTTCCTGGGCAGTGCGCGACTCGCCAAGGAAGGCGCCGAGGGAGAGCCGGCGACGCTGGAGGTTATCAGCGCCAAGCAGGAAATCGGCCGCGGCGACAGCGTGATGCCGGCCGCGCGACCGGAGATCCTGAGCTATGTGCCCCATGCGCCGACCGCGCTGGTCAAGGGCCGCATCATGTCCATCTACGGTGGCGTTGGTGAAGCCGGACGGTATTCCATCGTCACGGTCTCCCGAGGCAAGAGCGATGGCCTGGAGCAAGGCCATGTTCTGGCCATCTACCGGACTGGTGCGACGGTGACCAATCGTTTCGAGGACACCAAGCCGGAGTCGGTCAAGCTGCCCGACGAGCGGTTCGGCCTGCTGTTCATCTTCCGCGTCTTCGACCGCGTTTCCTACGCCTTGGTCATGGAAAGCTCGCGCCCGGTCCAGCCGGGCGATACCGTCCAAACGCCGTAGGCGTATCCGGCGTGGTCGACGCCGCGTCGCGCAACTGGCTGCGCCTGACGCTGGTACCCGGCGTCGGCGGAGAAAGCCGGCGCCAACTGCTCAAGGCCTTCGGCCTCCCCGATGCCGTCTTCGCGGCCGGAGTGGGTGCCGTCGCCAGCGTGGTCGGCACCGCCCTGGCCGAGCGCCTGTTCAGCCACGATTGCCAACGCGACATCGATGCGGCTCTTGAATGGGCGACTGGAGCAGGCAATCGCATCGTCACCCTCGGCGATGGCGATTATCCGCAAGCGCTGCTCACCGCCGTCGATCCGCCGGTCCTGTTCTATGCCAAGGGGCGGGCGGAGCTGCTGAACCGGCCCGGCTTGGCCGTCGTCGGCAGCCGCAATGCCACCAAGCAGGGCGAAGCGACCGCCGCGGCCTTCGCCGCCGCCCTTTCGGGTGCCGGCCTGACGATCGTCAGCGGCCTCGCCCTCGGTATCGATGCCGCAGCGCATCAGGGCGCATTGACCGCGCGCGGCTCGACCATCGCCGTGATCGGCACCGGCGCCGATCGCATCTATCCCTCGCACAACGAGGGGCTGGCCAGAGAAATCGCCCAGCAGGGGCTCGTCATCAGCGAGTTCCCCCTGGGCACTCCGGCCCTGGCGGCCAACTTTCCGCGCCGCAACCGCCTGATCGCCGGTCTGGCGCGGGGGTGTCTGGTGGTTGAGGCCGCCGAGCGCAGCGGCTCGCTGATCACGGCGCGACTGGCGGCCGAAGCAGGCCTGGAGGTATTCGCCATTCCCGGTTCCATCCACTCGCCGCTGTCCAAGGGCTGCCACAAGCTCATCAAGCAGGGCGCCAAGCTGGTCGAGTCGGCGCAAGACATCCTCGAAGAACTACGTTGGGAAGCGGTGGTCGCCGCCGCTCCACCCGCGGCGGCCACGCCGGCGGACCCGGAAGCCGCGCGGCTGCTGGAAGTGTTGGGCTACCAGCCCTGCGATCTGGATACCCTGGCCGAGCGGTCCGACTTGACGGCGGAGCAACTGCTTGCGATGCTGCTACCGTTGGAGCTGGACGGCCATGTCGCCCAACTACCCGGCGGCCGATACCAGCGCATTCCCTGAGGCTTCAAAGACACTGCTTATGTTCGACATCCTGGTCTACGTGTTTGAAAACTATCTTCCCGAGGCCTGCCCGGAACCGGGGGCGCTCGCGCGCAAGCTGTCGGCCGTGGGTTTCGAGGAAGACGATATCTCGGAAGCCCTGCAGTGGCTGGCCGGGCTTGAACAGGCGCACGACGAGGCCGGTTTCCACCGGCTTCCCGAAGCCGGCACCCACAGGCTATACGATGACGAGGAGATGGTCCGGCTGTCCGCGCAGTGCCGTGGCTTCCTGTGCTTCCTCGAGCAGGCCGATGCCATCGACGCCACGATCCGCGAGTTGATCGTCGAACGCGCGATGGCGGTGGATGGCGACGAGAATGGCACCCTGTCGCTGGCAAAATTCAAGGTGATCGTCCTCATGGTGATGTGGCGGCGCCAGCTTTCGCTGGACAATCTGGTCTTCGAGGATTTGCTCGCCGAGGACGAGGACGACGCCCGGCCGCTCATGCATTGACTTCCGCTTCGACTTGCCAGCGGTCACGGCAGCCGCTTATGATGCCGCGCTCATTTCCGTCGCGCCGCCATGACTAAACAACTGATCATTGCCGAGAAACCCTCTGTCGCCCAGGACATCGCCAAGGCCCTGGGGGCCGACGGCGAAAAATTCGCGCGCGAGGGTGATTACTTCGAGAGCGAGCACTACGTGTTGTCCTCGGCCATCGGCCACTTGCTGGAACTGGCGGTGCCCGAGGAATACGAGGTCAAGCGCGGCAAGTGGACCTTTACTCATCTGCCGGTGATTCCGCCCCGCTTTACGCTCAATCCGATCGAGAAGACCGGCGACCGGCTCCGGCTGCTGACGCGCCTGATGAAGCGCAAGGACGTCACCGGCCTGGTCAATGCCTGCGACGCGGGCCGCGAGGGTGAACTGATCTTTCGCTACGTGGTTCAGCATGCCCTGGGCGACAAGGCGGCCGCCAAGCCGGTGCGCCGCCTGTGGCTGCAATCGATGACCGCCAGTGCCATTCGAGACGGTTTCGCCCGGCTGCGTTCGGACCAGGAAATGCTGCCGCTGGCGGATGCCGCCCGCTGTCGTTCGGAGGCCGACTGGTTGATCGGCATCAACGGCACCCGCGCCATGACCGCCTTCAACTCTCAGGAAGGCGGCTTCTACAAAACCACCGTCGGCCGGGTACAGACGCCGACCCTGGCCATACTGGTCGAGCGCGAAAGCCGCATCCGCGCCTTCCAGTCACGCGACTACTGGGAGGTGGAGGGCGAGTTCCAGGCTGTGGCCGGCACCTATCGCGGCCGCTGGTTCGACGAGAAATTCAAGAAGGCCGACGACGAGCATGCGAAGGCCGAACGCCTGTGGGACAAGGCCAGGGCCGACGCCATTCGCGCCAAGTGCCTGGGCAAGCATGGCGAGGTGGAGGAGGAGAGCAAGCCCAAGACCGAACTGTCGCCGCTGCTGTTCGATCTGACCAGCCTGCAACGCGAGGCCAACGGCCGTTTCGGCTTTTCCGCCAAGGCGACCCTGGGCCTCGCCCAGGCGCTCTATGAAAAGCACAAGGCGCTCACCTATCCGCGTACCGATTCCCGCTACCTGCCCGAGGATTACCTCGCCACGGTCAAGGACACCCTGCACAGCCTCGCCGGCACGCCTTACGCCCCCTTCGCCGCCGAAATCGGCAAGAGCGGCTGGGTGCATCCGAACAAACGCATCTTCAACAACGCCAAGGTTTCCGACCACTTCGCCATCATTCCCACCGGCGCCGAGGCCAAGCATCTGTCGGAACCCGAACAGAAGATCTACGATCTGGTGACCCGGCGCTTCCTGGCCATCTTCTATCCGGCGGCCGAATACAACGTCACCACGCGCATCACCCGCGTCGAGAAGGAAGCCTTCAAGACCGAAGGCAAGGTGCTGGTCGTCCCCGGCTGGCTGACCGTATATGGCAAGGAATCGCAGTCGGACGAGGAGAACCCCAATCTGCCGCCGCTCCAGCCCGGCGAGCGGGTCTGGGCCAACGATGTCGAGGTCAAGAGCAAGGCCACCCAGCCGCCGGCCCGCTTCAACGAAGCAACCCTGCTCTCGGCCATGGAAGGCGCCGGCAAGCTGGTCGAGGACGAGGAGCTGCGCGAGGCGATGTCCGAGCGCGGCCTGGGCACCCCCGCCACCCGCGCCGCCACCATCGAAGGCCTGATCGCCGAGGAATACCTGCATCGCAACGGCCGCGAACTGCAACCGACGGCCAAGGCCTTCTCCCTGCTGTTCGCGCTCGACAAGCTGGGCATCGACGAAATCCGCTCGCCCGAGTTGACCGGGCTGTGGGAATGGAAGCTGAAGGAAATGGAGCACGGCCGGCTGGCGCGCGACGAGTTCATGAAGCACATCACCGAGCAGACCCAGGTGATGGTCGATCGCATCAAGAAGGGCGAGCTGCCCGAAGGCACCTTCGGCAGCCTGAAGACACCTTGCCCGCGCTGCGGCGGCGAGATCCGCGAAACCTACAAGCGCTTCGAATGCGCCCAGTGCGACTACAAACTCTGGAAGGTGGTCGCCAGCCGCCAGTGGGAGCCGGAAGAGATCGAGACGCTGCTCACCGAGCGCGTCATTGGCCCGCTACAGGGCTTTCGCAGCAAGATGGGACGGGCCTTCGCGGCCATGATCAAGCTCAACGCCGAGCAGATGCCGGAGTTCGACTTTGGCCAGAGCGGCGAGGGTGACATGGAGGAAGTCGACTTCTCCGGCCAGGAGCCGCTCGGTGCTTGTCCGAAGTGTCAGGCGCGGGTGTTCGAACATGGCATGGCCTATGTCTGCGAGAAGTCCGTGGGCGCCGCCAAGTCCTGCGATTTCCGTTCCGGCAAGGTCATACTCCAGCAGGAAGTCTCGCGTGCCGAGATGCAGAAGCTGCTGGAGACGGGCAAGACCAGCCTGCTCAAGGGCTTTGTCTCGAACCGTACGCGCAAGAAGTTCTCCGCCTATCTCACCCGCGATGCCGCTTCGGGCAAGGTCGGGTTCGAGTTCGAAGCCAGGGTGCCCCGGGCGCCGAAGGCCGCCAAGGCGGCGCCCAAGGCCGAGCCGGCGGCGGAGCAACCGCCAACGACAAAAGCGAGGAAGGCCGCCGCGCCAGCGAAAGTGGCAACCAAGGCAACGGCCAAGGCAACGGCGAAGGTAGCGACCAAGAAGCCCGCCACCCGCAAGGCCGCCAAGGCCCCGGGCTGAGCGCGCGGCGTTTCACAGGCGTGCCCCGACAGCCCTGTCTGGCAAGGGCGACAGTATCGGGCCGCCATTCGGTGGCGTTAGGCTGGGGCTCCTAACATCACCGGAAGCGATCAAACCATGCTCAATACGGGAAACCTTTTTTCCGGCAAGCGGGCCGATCCCGCAGCCAAGCAGAACAGTCTTCGACCCATTGGTGCCGCCACGACGAGCGTCTCGCCGCCAGTTCAGTCGCCAGACATCGCCACACCGCCGGCCAAGGAAGTCATCGCCGAGGAAACCGTGGCGACCACGCCTCGCGCGCCGGTGTCGATAGCCGGAGTTCAAAGCGCCAAGCTGGTGGTCGGCCCGGGCGTGAAGTTGAAGGGGGCGGAAATTCAGGACTGCGACGCGCTGGTGGTCGAAGGCCGTGTCGAGGCCACCATGGACAGCCGGCTGATCCAGATCGCCGACCAAGGCTCGTTCGACGGCAAGGTCAATATCGACGTTGCCGAGATCCACGGCCGTTTCCGGGGCGAGATGACGGCCCGCGAGCAGATCATCATCCACGCCACCGGCAAGGTCAGCGGCAAGATCCGCTATGGCCGCATCGTCGTCCATGAGGGAGGCGAACTATCCGGCGACGTTCGGTCGCTCACCGCCGAGGACGGCATAGCCCAGACATCAGCGACAACGGCAACTGCGGCAACCGATTCCGAGACCGTCGATCTCGGCCGATTCCTGTCGGCGCGCGGCGGCTGACGGCGGCGCCGTCAGCCCGGCACAACCGCTGGCCGCGCAGTCGGAATGCTTTGACGCGCGGCAGCCGGCGTGGTGGCTACTTCTTCGGCTTCCTGGCCGGCGCTTCCTTGACGACTTCGAGGGTCACGGGAACAAGGCCCGAACGGATCATTACGAGTTTCGACGCGGCCGAGCGCGACAGGTCGATGACGCGCGCGGCCTGGGTTGGGCCACGATCGTTGATGCGCACGACGACGCTACGGTTGTTCCGGGTGTTGGTCACCTTGACCAGGGTGCCGAACGGCAGGGTCGGGTGCGCGGCGGTCAGCTTCCCCTGGGTGAAGATCTGACCGCTTGCCGTTCTGCGGCCCTCGAGGCGATTCGTGTAGTAGGCGGCCAGGCCTTCCATGCGGTGGGTCGAAGTCACGGCCGCGGCTGGTGCCGCCGCAGGCGTCGCCGACGCGGCCGGTGCTTGCGCATGAGTGGAGAACGCCATGGCGAGGCCAAGGGCGGCGAGTGAGGCTGACAGCAGGGAGCGGGAGGACATCGTGATTCTCCAGGGCGGGTTGGGGCGAAAGGGACAGCAGCCGCGGCAATTATCTGCCGACATCTTGCTGGTTCCTCGTCAAATTTTGTGACGCCGCCGTCCGCCGCTTGCCATCATTCCCGTCTCGGGCCGATGCCGGCGCAAGCCTTGGTTCAGTGCCCCTCGATGCAGATTTCGCGCCGCGCCACCGCCAGCGCGGTGCGGGTCAGCAGCATGGCGATGACCAGCGTCAGAACCACCAGCAGGCCGGTGGCGATCCAGACGTAGAGCGCCAGTCCGGTTTCCTTGGCCATGATGATGGTGGCGATGGTGATCGCCGCCAGGGGGAAGGAATAGGCCCACCAGGATAGAAAGAACTTCAGCCGCGCAAACAGGGCGATCTGGCCGAACAGCAGCAGTGTGAAGAACAGGGCGACGCCGTAGAGGATGTGGGCGAAGGCATCGATGCCGCCGACCAGGTTGTAGTAGGAAATGAAACCCACCGCCGGCGGTGCGATAAAGATGAACAGCGTCGGCATCAGGCGTTCCGGCAGGCTGCCGTGGAAGATCAGCCGGTAGAAGATGATGGCGGTCAGCACCGGCCAGAAAAACAGGCCCAGGCTGAAGAAAAACCAGGATATCTCCACCGACGCATGGTGTATGCCCGCCACCGGCACCAGAATGTTGCCGACCACGGGAATGAACCAGGCCGGATTGAGGTGGGCGATCTCGTACCTGGTGTGATGTATCCAGGACGACAGCACGTACAGCGTCGCCAGCAGGTGCAGCACCGTGCCGACGGTCCAGAGCCAGAACGAGGCGCCCGGACTGTCCTGCAGGAAGGCGATGGACAACAGGATGAGACTGATGGAGAAGGTTGGCGCGAAGGCCAGTTTCACCGGGTGCTTCAGCTCCCCCAGGACATCCGCCGGATAGGTCAGGGCCTTGGCCGTGTAGGTCAACGTCAATACCACGAACAACGCGGCGGTGAGGGGCAGCAGAATCGGGCTGAGCGCGAAGTTCAGCCCGAAGACATGCTCCGCCCGGCTCCAGGCGACCGTGAAGCCCGACATGCCCATGATCATGGCGAACCACGACATCGGAAAGTTCTTCAGACGGGGGGATGGTTCGCTCATGGTCGGGCCTCGGCAAGCTGCTGGTGGATCACGCTATATGGGTGTCAGACCTTGTTACGCAAGCCCTTGGTCCATGCCTCCATGGCTTCGTTGGCCGGCTTCATCGGGGCTTCCATGAAGGTCACCACGAACTTGTCACCCAGGTCGGCGATGCCCATCGAGCGCGGCCGCACCGCCAGTACCTGCGGGTTGGGCAGGGCGAGGCCGAAACAGAAGATGACGTCGACCGCCGCCTTGATGGCGGGGTTGATCTCGCCCTGAATGCGCGTGGTGTGGGCGTAGTGGTCGAAGACCCCGATGAATTGCACCTTGGGGTTGCCGGCGATCTTTTCCTTCAGATAGGTCACGATGTCGTCGACGCTCTGGCAGGCGGTTTCACGCTTGTCGATCTCGGCGACGAAGATGGGATATTTTTCCTGTAGCAGGGTTTGTTTCATGGGACATGCCCTCTCATGGGTTGAATTGCGGTTTCGTGCGCACGGATCAGTGGTCTTGCTCTTCCTCTTCCCAGCCGACGATCATGGTCTTGATGTGGGCGAAGGGCGTATGCCCGGTGGTGGTGAGATAGACGTGCACGAAGAAGAACGTCAGCATCATGAAGGCGCCGGCGGTATGGACAAGCGCCACGGCTTCCAGGCTTAGCCAGCGGTCGATGCCAAAGCCCTTCCAGTAGGCGAAGAAGAGATAGAACAGGCCCGAGCCCCAGATGATGGGCGAAACCATCGACAGCAAGGCCAGGTAGGCCAGGCGCTGCAAGGGGTTGTGCTTCTTGGACACGGTCTTGTGGAACGGGTGGGGGGCGTTCGTGAAGATGCCGATGCTGTAGTAATGCACCATCGCGCCGACCCTCTTGAAGGTCGGGACGTACTGCCGCCACTCGCCGGTGGTGAACTGCCAGAAGATCGTGAATGCCCAGAGCACCAGCAGGGTCCAGGCGGTGAGCGTGTGCAACTCGACCGCGCGCCGGAAGCCGAAATTCTCGTACGCACCGTGAATCTCGAAGCCGGTGATCAGCATGAAGACGATCAGCGCCGCCTGCGACCAATGCCAGAACCGCTCGTAACGCTTGTAGAGGTAAATCCGGTTAGTCGTGCTCATGGTCCATCATCCTTTCTTGGGCAGGCACAGAACGCAGATGCGTATGACGCCGTGAATCAGCACGCCGAGCAGCGTCAGCAAGGTCATCGTCCAGCCGGCCATGTCGAGCAACTGGTTGCGGTCGCGGCCGGGCAGGTAGATGCCGTCGATACCCTTGAGTCGCCCCTCGTCCTGGTGGCACTGGACGCAGGGCACGGCGTCTCCCTTGGGCGCCACCATGTGGGCGATCGGCCAGCTCATTTCGGTGCTGACGAAATCGTACTTGCCGCTCCAGGGCAGGCCGGCGGTTTGCATGCCGGTCGTGATCGCCTTCGGCCAGTCGAAGTTGTGCCACAGCGCGGTGTCGTCCTCGCCGGCGGTATGGACGACCAGCAGGTTCCTGTTTTCCGGGTCGTAGGCCTGCTTGCCGCGATGCACCTTGAACGGCCAGATGCGCGCACCGGGGTCCTTGGCGGAACCCTCGGGTCGATTGATCTCGACCGTCTTGCCCGGATCGATCTTTTCGCCGATGGTCTTGAAGGTGATCTTGCCGTTAAACCAGCGATATTCCGGCATCAGGTAGGAGTCCCAGGCGAAATTGCCCTTCTTCGAGTCGAAGGCGCGCCGGCCGGCACTGTCCTTGACGAACTGCGGCTTGCCATCGGGCCCCATCTTCGTTGCCGTCGACCAGTCCCAGCTCTTCTCGGTGCCGACCGAACCGCGCGAATATTCCGGGATGTGGCAGGTCTGGCAGGCCAGCTTGTCGGTGTGCGTGTTCAGGCGCTCGGCATGCAGCAGGCTTTCCTTGTGCGGCTTGTCGCCATGACAGGACTGGCAGGACGCCGGGTTGTCATCGAACTTGCCTTGCGGCTGCGGCTTGCCGGTGCGCGACGCGGCGAACTCGTAGCGGCTGCCGGCGACCTGGTGCTGGCTGGTCTTGTGGCAATTCACGCAGGAAAAGTTCAGGCCCTTGGCATCCATGTGTACGTCCAGATACCTGGGCGGATTGCGCAGCGAGCTGTCCAGGTCGCCGTGCTTGGTACCGTCGCCGCCGGCGCCGAAGAAGTGGCAGGAGCCACAGTTGCCGCGGCTGGGCAGGGCCACCGTCTGGGCCACCTTCTGCAGATCGACCGGATCGACGAACTTGCCCGAGCCGCGCGGGAACTCCTTGCGTTCGTAGATCGGGTGGCCGGCGTCGCCCGGCAGCTTCCGGTAGGTGCCGGTGCTGTCATGGCAGATCAGGCAATCGACGTTCTCTTCCTTGGTGAAGTCGAAGCTCTTGTCCTCCCATCCGTAGCCGGCATGGCAAGCCATGCAGTCCTTTTCGTTGGAAACCGTGCTGGTGCAGAAGTTGTTGATGATGTTCTTCTTGCCCAGCTTCTGTCCGGACTTGGGATCGACGACCTCCCAAGTCCAGTGCTTGGTGTGCTGCACCTGCTTGGCGGCGTCGTTGTGGCAGGCCAGGCAAGCCTTGGTCACCTCGGGGCCGGATTTGAAGACCTGCTGGAGTTCCTTGAACTTGCCGTGGTCGGCGGTGCTCTTCACCGGCGGCAATTTGTCGGCGAGCGACGGGACCGCCTGTGCGGGCGGGACAAACGCAACGGCGCAGAGCATGCCCGCCGCGACTAGATGGCGTAGTGATCTCATGGCGGATCCCTTTTTCAGCAACCCGCGGCCGAGCCGCCGGCGCCACCACCACCGCCTTCGCCCACCTTCGGAATGACCAGCGGCGGCGCCGGCTTGGTCGGGTCCATGACCAGGAAGCTTTCCTGATCGGTCACCACCTGGCCCATGATCTCGCCGACCGAGGCGCCGAACAGGCGGCTCATCGTTCCGACGTTGAGGATGCCGATATAGACCTTGCCATCGCTCTTCTTGTAAACGCCGATCTTGCAGGGCATCAGCAGCGACAGGAAGCGCACTTTGTCGTCCTTGAGGATGGGGCCCGAATACTTGGTGCTGCACGCTTCGATCAGCATTACCGGCAGGACATTGCCACCCTCGGCCTCGACGGGCCGGGCCGGATAGCGCAGGCCGGTCAGCGACCAGCCGTTGCCCGCCGCCTGGACGTTCTGCTGGATGCGCGCCACCGTCTCCTCCATGGGGAACGGGCTTACGCGTTCGGCGAACATCATTCCCCCGGCCATGTTCCAGACGACCAGCAAGGTCAGCGCCACACCGATCGCGATCCCCAGCGCAAGTCTCAGTACCGTCTTCAGTATCATTTTCAACATCACTTCCCCCTCCATCATGATGAACAGCTGCACTATGCGCCGGGCGGCGCCGTTTGGTTGGTCCCCGTGAAATCTTTGGTGGCCGGTTCGGTCGCCGGCAGGCGTCCGCAGCGGCGGTTGGCGGCCAGCGCCGTGGCCGCGATGGCCGGCATGGGTTCGCGATTGGCGGCCTTGATGGCCACGAACCGGTCGCGGCAAACGCCGTGGAAGCACGGGTTGCTCCGGCGCTCCTGGCCGATGCAGCTGACCCAGCGGTGATCCCGCCCATGACCCGGATAGACCAGCGTCTCGTCGGCCAGGCATAACAGGCGCCGGGTCACGCTATCGAACAGCAATACGCCGTTGCCCCCCGGCTCGTCGATGCCGCCCGAGCCGCCGATCAGCAGGCTGTCGCCGGTGTACAGCCGGTCTTCCCAGCGATAGGTGAGGCAGCCGGGCGTATGCCCCGGCGTCGCCAGCGCCGCGATGCTCAATTCACCCACCGCCAGGCTGTCGCCATCGGCGAGCCAGCGGTCCGCCTCTTCGATACCGGTCTGGCGGCCCACGGCGATGCGCGCGCCGGTCTGCTGGCGCAGCGTATCGGCCGCCGAGATATGGTCCGCGTGCAGATGGGTTTCCAGCACCCAGGTCAGGCGCAGCGACAGTTCGCCCAGCACGCCAAGGTAGAGCGGCTCATGGCCCGCCACCGGATCGATGATCGCCGCCGTGGCGGTTCGATCGCAGGCCAGCAGATAGGAGAAAGTCCCCGTGGCCGGATCCCCAAACTGCCGGAAGTAAGCCATGTTCTATCGACCTAGGCGGTGCGGGCGCCGCCGGCTGCCTGCTGGCTCCGCATCCCTACGCGTCCCTCGTCTTGTCTTCGCCGATCAGCAACCGGGACTCCGCCAGGTATTGATGCGGCGGAATCTCCAGATTGGTCGGCGCCGGCATGCCCTTGTACACCCGCCCGGCCAGATCGAACTGGGACCCGTGGCAGGGGCAGAAGAAGCCACCCGGCCAGTCGGCGGCCATCCCTTGCGCCGCACCCGCCTTGAATTTTTCGGTCGGCGAGCAGCCCAGGTGCGTGCAGATGCCCACCGCGACCATGATCTCCGGCTTGATCGAGCGGTGCTCGTTGGTTGCGTAGTCGGGCTGCTGGGGCTTCTCCGAGAGCGGATCGACCAGGTTCGGCTCCGCCTTCTTGAGGGCCGCCATCATCTCGGGGGTGCGATGGACGATCCACACCGGCTTGCCACGCCACTCGACAGTCATCATCTCGCCGGGCGCCAGCATCGATATATCGATCTCGACGGGTGCGCCGGCGGCTTTCGCCCGTTCCGAAGGGGCCATGCTGGACATCAGCGGTATGGCGATGCCGGCACCCGCCGCCGCACCGACGACGCTGGTGGCGATCAGCAATTGTCGGCGCTTCGGATCCGGGGGCGCGATGGCGGTTAGGGCGGTCATTTTTTCTCTGTGTGAATCATGGGGTTGGGGGTGTTCAGCGTAAGTCAGACACAAGATCCATGCCCGCTCAGGTCGAGGTGGTAATAGTTTTATTTTCAGTGACTTAAGTCGATCGTCCGCAGCGTCGCCTTGTGCCGGGCGACAGATGCGCCAATAATGGCGGCAGTAATGGTTTCCGGGCTGGTGCCGTTTCTGGCATTTTTGTCCGAACGAATTGAGGTGACTCGATGCATTCCACGCGCAATCTGCACGAACTGGCTTCTTTTCTCGACGGTCTGGACGAGCCGCGCATCGTCATGGATGCCAACTACCGCATCGTGGCCGCCAATGCCGCCTACAGCCGGGAGTTCGGGGCCGGCCGGCCCGTGGTTGGCCGTCTCTGCTACGAGGTATCGCATAACTTCACGGTACCTTGCGATCAGGCGGGCGAATCCTGTCCGCTGCAAGGCAGCCGCCAGGACGGCCATAGTCGGCGTGTCCTGCATCTGCACCAGACGCCGCGCGGCGAGGAGCACGTGGATGTCGAGACCACGCCGGTACGCGATGAATCCGGCCGCATTGCCTATTTCGTCGAGACCATGCGGGTAGTGCGGCACGCCAGCAGTCGTCCCGCCGCCCAGGGCCTTGTCGGCCGCGCCCCGGCGTTTACGCGCATGCTGTCCTTGGTGTTGCGTGTCGCGCCCGCCGAGGCCGCCGTCATGCTGCTGGGTGAAACCGGTACCGGCAAGGAGGTGGTGGCGCGCCTCATCCACGAGGCCAGTCCCCGCGCGCAAGGGCCCTTCGTCGCCGTCGACTGCTCCGGATTGACCGAGACGCTCTTCGAAAGCGAACTCTTCGGTTACGAGAAAGGCGCGTTCACCGGCGCCACCCACCGCAAGCAGGGATTGGTGGAGGCGGCGTCCGGCGGCACGCTGTTTCTAGACGAAATCGGCGAACTGCCGCCTTCACTGCAAGTGAAGCTGCTGCGCCTTCTGGAAACCGGCACCTATCGGCGCGTCGGTGGTGTGGAAACCCTGCGCGCCGACTTTCGTCTCATTTCCGCCACGCACCGCGACCTGGCCGCCATGGTCAAGGCGGAAAGCTTCCGGCGCGATCTCTACTTTCGCATCAATACCTTCCCCGTCCGCATGCCCGCGCTGCGCGAGCGGCCGGAAGATCTGCCCCTGCTGGCCGAATCCCTGCTGGCGCGAGTCGCCGCGCAGCGAAGATTGCGGCTATCGCCGGCGGCACTGGTCGCCCTGGCCGCGATGCCCTTCGAGGGCAACATCCGCGAGCTGCGCAACCTGCTGGAACGCGCCAGCCTGCTTGCGGACGGAGACGAGATCGAACCCGCGCACCTGGTCGATATCGATGCCGCGGCACCGCCCCTGCCGACTCGCGAGACACCGGTTCCCGAACCAATCGCACAAGCGCAGCGGCACTGGCTGACGCTCGACGACAACGAACGCGAATACCTCGCCTGGGCGGTGAAGAATCATCAGGGCGACCGCCCCTCGCTGGCCCGGCGTCTCGGCCTGAGCGAACGAACCTTGTTCCGCAAGCTGCGCGGCCTGAACTGAGACGAAGCAATATTTGGCGGTTTGACCGGTGCCACGGCGGCACATGGAAGTTCGAATTGGCAGTTTGGTGTCACCGCGGTCGGCGGGTTGTCAGCCGCGGGCCATTGGGCCTATGGCACGCAACCCCGGCGGCCAAAGGAATCTTCCAATTTCCAGTCGTACCTGGCACGGCACTTGTATTGGGCCAGGAAGGGAAGCGCCGCCATTGTCGCCGTTGAATGCGTCCGGGAGCTGCACACCCGGCATTGGAGCCTTCGACCATGGGCGAGTCTCCTCCCTCCTTTTGTTCAATCAGGAGAAATTCATGCGTATCGCCGTTACTAGCCAGAACTTCCGCACCGTCACGGGCCATGCCGGCCGGGCTCGTCGCTTCATCGTCTTCGAAGCCGATGGAAGCCTGCCGCCGCGCGAGGTGGCGCGACTCGATCTTGACGCCGACATGGCCATTCATGGCTTCGACCAGCGCAGGGCGCATCCCATCGATAGCATGGACGTGCTGGTCACCGGCGGTGCCGGTGAGGGCTTTGTCCGGAATCTTGCTGCCCGTGGCATTCAAGTGGTGGCGACGCCGGAGAGCGACCCTGCGCTGGCCGTGGCGGCCTTTCTGGCCGGGCGACTACTGTCCGCGAGCGGTGCCTGCGACCATAACCACGACGACCGGGGCGACGACGACCATGATCATGGGCATCAATGCGCCTGTCACGGTTGATCCCTGGCGCGGGCAACGATGACGACACGGCCCGCGTGTTGCCGGCCTCCCACGACTCAATGCGAGCACCAGCAGGAGGCGCCATCGTCGCCGCCGCAGGCGCCGATCTGACTCTCCCGCAGGCTCATGGTCGAACGCACGGCTTTTTGCGCACCATCGAGCAGCACATCGAATCGCGCCAGCTGATTCCAGACATCGCAGTAACGCCATTCCCAGACCAGTTCGTTCCGCGCTTCGAAATACCTTGTCCAGGAGGGTTCCGGCGGCCCCAGAACGCGCAGCACTTCGTCGCCGGTCATCGCCGGCGTGATGCGGGCGAAGAATTCCGGGGTCAGCACATTTTCGATCTTCTGTAGCCTTCCGTCGGGCCCAAGCCGCGCCATGAAAGTCTTCACGCCCATCGGGCCGCGCGGATAGGCGAGTTGCCGCGAACCATCCGGGTGCAGCCATTCCATTTTCGGTCGCCCCATCACCCGGGTCACGTCGTCCAGAACGGCTTCGCCGGCCATCAGGCCGCGGCCGTCGAAGCTGGCACAGTCGGCCAGAAACAGGCCGACAACCGGCAGAAGCGTGAGGAGTCTTGAATTCATGGCGTCCCTCCCAAAGTTGGGCATGCTGCCGAAGCGCGCCAGCACGCACCGAGGGCCGCATTCTGTCAATTTGAGACGTTCGTGGTATGGATGGTTCCTCACCGTGCCTTAGGGCACCACCCGGTAGGCCGGATTCTTCATGGCCGCGACCGCCGCAATGATGGCTTCGATCGCCTGTGGACGGGAGAAACCGCGCCGCCAGGCAAGGGCCACCCGGCGGGTCGGCGCCGGCGGCTGAAAGGGAATGGCCGTCACCATGTCGGAACGATAGGGGCCGGACAGGGCGCCCGCTGGCAGGACCGAGATGCCGTAGCCGGAAGCCACCATGCACCGAACCGTCTCGATGGAGTGGCCTTCGAGCAACGAACCTTCGGCGTGGCTGATGTCCGGGCAGGCATCCAGCACCTGTTCCCGGAAGCAGTTACCGGCCTTCAGCACCAGCACATGGTCGCCGCGTACTTCTTCGGCGCTGAGGCTCGTCCGTTCGCACCACGGGTGCCCCCGGGGCACGATGACCTCGAAGGGTTCGTCGTAGAGAGCCCTGGTCTGAATGCCCGGTACGTCGAAGGGCAGGGCGACGATGGCCGCGTCGACATTGCCGTATTTCAGGTAGTCGGCCAGCAGCGCGGTCATGCTTTCCTCGATGAATAGCGACATCTCGGGAGCGATCCGGCGCATCGAGCCGATCAGTTCGGGAAGCAAGTAGGGGCCAATGGTGTGAATCACGCCAAGGCGGAACTCTCCAAGGGCAGGCGCTGCCCGGTGAAGGCACATACGTCGACGGGGGGAGACTATGGCCGATTGGATTAGCATTGTCTGTCCGGCCTGCGCGAGAACGGTCAGGGTTCCCGACCACCGGCCTATCCTTGCATGCATGGCAGCGCTCGGCCGCCCTGCTAAAGGAATTTTCGTCGGCAAAGGCGACCAGATAGCGCAGGGCAGACAGTTTCATGGGGAGGTCCTATAGGCAACAACTATACGCAGCATAGCAAAAAACTATTATAAATCATTGACTTACATCAACAGGCCTACGGATTGTAGGGATAAATTGTGCGCTGCGTTAGCTTTTTCATCATAAGGAGCCTTCCATGAAAATTCGCATCGTCGCTGCTTCCCTGTTTGCCGTCGGTCTGCCTCTGGCTTGGGCCGCGGTCGACGAACCCATCCAGCCGATCACCCCGGCCAAGCAGATCAATCTGGGCATGGTCGAGCTGGGCAAGAAGCTATATTTCGACCCAAGACTGTCGAAATCCGGCTTCATCTCCTGCAACTCCTGCCACAACCTCTCCATGGGTGGCACCGACAACATCCCGACTTCCATCGGCGACAAGTGGCAGCAGGGGCCGATCAACGCCCCGACCGTGCTCAACTCCAGCCTGAACGTCGCCCAGTTCTGGGATGGCCGCGCGGCAGACCTCAAGGCCCAGGCCGGCGGCCCGATCGCCAACCCCGGTGAAATGGCCTTCACACACACCCTGGCGCTCGGCGTCCTGGAGTCGATACCGGCTTATGTGCGCGAATTCAAGCAAGTGTTCGGCAAGGACAAGGTCGACATCGACCAGGTCACCCTGGCCATCGCGGAATTCGAAAAGACCCTGGTGACGCCCAACTCGCGTTTCGACCAGTGGCTGCTTGGCAAGAAGGACGCCCTGACCGCCGACGAGCTGGCCGGCTACAAGCTGTTCAAGGAAAGCGGTTGTGTCGCCTGCCACAATGGTCCGGCCGTGGGCGGCAACTCCTTCCAGAAGATGGGCGTCGTCGAGCCCTACAAGACCAAGGCGTCCGCCGCCGGCCGCGCCGATGTGACCGGCAAGGACGCCGACCGCTTCAACTTCAAGGTGCCGACGCTGCGCAACGTGGAAATGACCTATCCCTACTTCCATGATGGCGCCGCCAACACCCTGACCGAAGCGGTCGATGTCATGGGCCGGCTGCAACTGGGGAAGAAGTTCAGCCAGGATGAGAATGGCAAAGTGGTTGCCTTCCTGAAGACCCTGACCGGCGACCAGCCCAGCTTCATGATGCCGATCCTGCCGCCTTCGACCGACAAGACCCCGCGTCCGACCCCGTTCGCCAAGTAACAGGCATCTCGTCACAGTACCGATGCCCCGGCTTGCCGGGGCATCTTGCTTTCCGGACGTTCTACCGGACGGTCTGTACTTCCAGCCTTTCCAGTACCGCCGGCCTGGCCGTTTGCAGGCGCAGGTAGTGGGCCTGGCGTTCAGTCACGATGAACTCGAACGCCATGGCCGCGCCTTCGGTTCTCAATCCGGGGTGTTCGCCGATGTCGAAGCTTGCCGAGATGACTTGTGCGCAGGCTTCGGCGGCACTGTCGAAACGCAATCGGGCGCGGTATCGCCCGGCGGACAAGGTGCCGAGGGGGATGAAATACGTATCGCCCGCCGGGCCGCGCAATTGGGCCAGCGTCGATTGGCTCCAGTCACCCGTCGTCGGCCCGGCAATGCGCATCGGATAGTAGCCGCAACGCTGTTTCATGTAGGTCAGCAGCGTGTGCAGGTCCTTCTGCTCATCGATCACAACCTCGCCGGCATGGCGGCGGATGTGGTTGGCCGCGGCCAAGTGATCCGCATCGAAGGTCAGGCGTCCGCTGCATTCGCCTTCGTGGCAGCGCGCGCAAACCGTGTTGAAGCGCACCACGGTGCTGGTCGGGATTTCCGTGCCCTGGGTGGCGCCGGCCGTGGCAAGTACGACGGCAAGCGCGGTGACCGGCGTGGCGTGCGCGATGGGTAGTTTCATTGTCAGGTTTCCCGGATTGGCGACAACGGCATGTTCGCATCGTACGATAGGCCGAGGCCATCGGCCCGATAGTCAATATCAAGTTGCCGCGCAGAGCGGCAAGGCGCTAGGCTATGGGTCATGATGCCCCTCTCCGTTCGATTCTCCGCGACCCTGATCGCCGCGCTGGCGGTGCTGTCGGCCTCGTGTTCCGGCTCGCAGGACGCGCCCGCTTCGTGCGGCAAGCCGGGTCAGTGGCTGGTGCCGGCGGGCTCGAATCCGGCGCCCCTGGCCGCGGCCGCGCTGATCGACCGGCAGGCTGGCCAGCAGGTGGTTCTGCTCGGCGAGGCGCACGACAGCGCCGAGGATCACCGCTGGCAATTGCATACCCTGACTCAGTTGCACTCGCGGCAACCGGACCTGGCCATCGGCTTCGAGATGTTTCCCCGCCGCCTGCAGCCGGTGCTGGACCAATGGGTCGCCGGCACGCTCGCGGAAGAGGAGCTCCTGAAGCGCGGCGAGTGGGACAAGGTCTGGGCCTACGATGCGCGCGACTATCTGCCGCTGTTCCATTTCGCCCGCATGAACCGCGTTCCCATGCTCGCCATGAACGTCGAGCGCAGCCTGCCGGATGCCGTCGGCAAGGAAGGCTGGGAGGCGGTGCCCGAAGCGCGGAAGGAAGGCGTCAGTCGCCCGGCCAAGCCCGGCCCCGATTACATCAAGGAGTTGCGCCTGGTGTTCGAGCACCATCCCGCCAAGGCCAGGGGCGAGGCGGCCTTTCCGCGCTTCGTCGAGGCGCAGACGCTTTGGGACCGGGCCATGGCGCAGTCCATGGCGGACTACCTGAAGAAGCGTCCGCAAGCGCTGGTGGTCGGCATCCTCGGTGCCGGCCACGTCCGTTACGGCCATGGCGTCGCCCATCAGTTGAAGGATCTCGGCGTAGAACGGGTGGGGCGCTTGCTCACCTGGAGCCAGGCCGACAGTTGCTCGGAAATCGAACCCGGCCTCGCCGACGCCGTCTATGTCGTCCAGCAACCGAAAGGCAGCCCGCCCCGGCTGGGCGTCGCGACGGAAGTGGAGAAGAGCGGCGGTTTGCGGATCAGCGCCATCACGCCCGGCAGCATTGCCGAGAAGGCCGGACTGAAGGCCGGCGACGTCATCGTCGACATCGCCGGCCAGCCGGCCAAGGGAATACAGATGTTGCGCAACGCCGTGCAACGCCAGACGCCCGGCACCTGGCTGCCGCTCAAGGTCCGGCGCGGCGGCGAGGAACTGGAGATCGTCGCGCGCTTCCCGGTCGACCCATGAGGCGGTGGTCTGGTCTGTCGGTCGGCCTTGGGCTCTTGTGGCCCCTGGTCGCACCGGCCATGCCGCAACTGGATCTCGATGTGCGGCTCGATCCGGCCAGTCGCCAGTTCAACGCCACGGCCCGCATTGCCGACGAGCGCGGCGTCGGCGGTTTTCGGCTTGCGCCCGAATTCGAGATCACCGCCCTGTCGGTGGACGGCCGGCCGATCAAGCCGGAGAAACGGTTCGGCCAATCCGGCTACGCGCTGCCGGCCGGCAGCCGGCGGGTGGAGCTCGTCTATCGCGCGACCCTGAAGCCATTGGCGGCACTCGATCATCGCCAGGTGCTCGGCGACCGTTCGGCCACCGCCTCGCCGGAGGGCAGCTTTCTGCCGGCCGCGTCCGGCTGGTATCCCGCGCCCGGCAAGACCTTCGGCTACCGCCTGGCGCTCGCCCTGCCCGCCGGCCAGAAGGGCCTGGTGGCCGGCGATCTGGTCAAGGAATCCGATACCGCCGATGGCTATCGCGCCGAATTCGAGTTTGCGCAACCGGCCGATGGCATCGACTTGATGGCCGGGCCCTACACGGTTGGCGAGCGTGCGCTGAAGTTGCCCGGTGGCCGCGCCATTCGCGTCCGTACCTGGTTCCATGCCGACATCGCCGGCCTGTCGTCGGGCTACCTGGACGACTCGGCACGCTACATCGAGCGCTACAGCCGGCTGATCGGCGACTATCCCTTCGCCCTGTTCAGCGTCGTCTCCAGCCCGACGCCGACCGGCTTCGGCATGCCGAGTCTCACCTACCTTGGCCGTGACGTCATCAAGCTGCCCTTCATCCGCGCCACTTCGCTCGGCCACGAGGTGCTGCACAACTGGTGGGGCAACGGCGTCTATCCCGACTGGGAACGCGGCAACTGGTCGGAAGGGCTGACCACCTTCCTGGCCGACTACGCCTACAAGGAGGATGAAGGCGAGCAAGCCGCCCGTGAAATGCGCCTCGGCTGGCTGCGCGACTACGCCGCCGTGCCGCACGGCGAGGATTTCGCGCTGAAGGACTTCACGTCCCGCCATCACGGCATCGCCTCCATCATCGGCTACAACAAGGCGGCGATGGTCTTCCTCATGCTGCGCGACAGGATAGGCAACCCCGCCTTCGAGCGCGGCCTGCGCCTCTTCTGGCAGCGCCACCGATTCAAGACCGCGAGCTGGGCGGATCTCGAAGCCGCTTTCGCCGAGGCGTCGGGCAAGCCGCTGAACGCCTTCTTCCAGCAATGGGTAGGGCGGCCGGGTGCGCCACCCTTCACCGGCGCCGATCCGGATTTCCGCGTCTGGCGGCGCGTCGATCCGGCGGTGTTCCCGCCCATCCTGCGCGAAGTCTTCGTCGCCCCCAAGGTCGGTTTGGCGGTGGTCGGCGCTGGCGACGAAGTGCGTTCGGCGGCGCTGGCCCTGTCCGCAAGGCTGCTCGATGGCCAGCCGGCGTCTGTCGCCGCGACCTTGCCGGCAAACGGTCCCGTGCTGGTCGTGGGGCTCACGCATGAACTGGATGCCTGGCTGGCCCGATACGGCTTGCCGCCGCGGCCGGATGCGGTGAAGGAGCGCGGCAGCGCCCAGGTGTGGGCGGGGCGGGACGGCAACGGACGTCCCTTCGCGGTCGTCGCCGCCCGCGACGCCGCGTCCCTCAAGGCGCTGGAACGCGGCCTGCCGCACTACGGCAAGCAGAGCTGGCTGGTCTTCGATGGTGCGCGGGTCAGCGAGAAGGCCGTATGGCCGCCCCGGGCCGCGCCGGCCGCCGTGGAGCGCGTTGCCCCGCGTTGAATGTCGGCGCCGCCGGCGTTGATGAAACTCCCGCCGCGACGGTCACGAAATGCCGGCCATCGCCGACGGAACCACCCACCGATCGAATTCCTCGGCCGTCGTGTAGCCGAGCGCCAGGGCCGCCTGCTTCAACGTCGAGCCCTCCCGGTCCGCATGCCGGGCAATCGCCGCCGCCTTGTCGTGGCCGATGTGCGGTACGAGGGCCGTCACCAGCATCAGCGAGCGATCCATCAGTTCGGCCAGACGGTCGCGGTTGGCCTCGATGCCGCGCGCGCAGTGCGCCTCGAAACAGGTCATGCCGTCGGCAAGGAGGCGAACGCTGTGCAGGAAGTTGTGGGCGATGAGCGGCTTGTAGACATTGAGTTCAAGGTTGCCCGAGGCGCCGCCGATGCCGATGGCGACGTCGTTGGCAAGCACCTGGCAGCAGGCCATGGTCAGTGCCTCGCACTGGGTCGGGTTGACCTTGCCCGGCATGATCGAACTGCCCGGCTCGTTTTCCGGGATGGTGATCTCGCCCAGGCCGGAGCGCGGCCCGGAAGCCAGCCAGCGGACGTCGTTGGCGATCTTCATCAGGGCAACGGCCAGGACCTTCAGGCCGCCGTGAGCCGCCACCATGCCGTCATGGCTGGCCAGGGCGGCGAACTTGTTGGCGGCGCCGAAAAACGGCAGGCCGGTGTGGCGCGCGATCTCGGCGGCGACGCGGTCGCCGAATTCCGGATGGGTGTTCAATCCGGTGCCCACCGCCGTTCCGCCGATGGCCAGCGGATAGAGCGAGCACAGGTTGGCATCGATCACGGACCGGGCGTGATCGAGCTGGGCGACATAGCCGGAGAACTCCTGCCCCAGGGTCATGGGGATGGCGTCCTGCAAGTGGGTTCGACCGATCTTCAGGATGTCCGCGAAGCTGTTCGCCTTCACTTGCAGGGCTGCGCGCAAACGGTCCAGCGCCGGCCGCACGGTGCGGACAATGCCCAGGGCCGCCGCCAGATGCATGGCCGTCGGAAAGACATCGTTCGACGACTGGCCGAGATTGACATCGTCGTTGGCATGGACGAGCCGGGCGGTTCCCACGGCGCCGCCGAGCAATTGCGAGGCGCGATTGGCCAGCACCTCGTTCATGTTCATGTGCGTCTGGGTGCCCGAACCCGTCTGCCAGACGGAAAGCGGGAACTCGTCGCCATGTCGGCCTTCGATCACCTCCTCGGCGGCGGCCATGATCGCGTTTGCCCGGTCCGGCGGCAGCAAGCCCAGGTCGCGATTGACCAGGGCGCCGACGCGCTTGACCACGGCCAGCGCCAGGATTAGCTCGGCGGGCATGCGTTCGCCGGAAATGGCGAAGTGCTTCAGCGAGCGCTGGGTTTGCGCTCCCCAGAGCCGTTCCGCCGGAACCTCGATGACGCCGAAGGAATCCGTTTCACAGCGCGTCGCGCCCATGCCTCCACCCGTCCCGCCCGCGCAACTCGCCATTCAGCGCATCGATCACTTCCGCCCAGTCGGCATCGACCAGCACGCCCTCCCGCAGGAAGTCCGCCTGCCCGGCGGTCCAGAACGGTGCTTCGTGCAAGCGCACGGCGGCTGGCAGCGGGCTGTGCGCCGCGATGAAGCCGTCGATGGCGGCCGCGTCGGCGGGCAGGCCGAGCTGGGCGAACAGGTGGCTCATGGGGTGGACGGGCGCTTCCATGATCCAGCCGGCGCGCTGTCAGGCGATGGTGGCGAGGCGATCGGTGGGGGTGGCGATGTCGCTGGTCATGGCAAGCTCCTTCAGGAAGGGAAGACAGGCGCAAGACCAATATGGGATAGCCTAGTAAAATATTCAAGTATTATTCGACCCCCATCCGGCCCCTGTCACGTGGGATAGCGCGAACCACGAACGGCTGTCCGGAACTACCCGGCCGGCTTCAGTTCCTTGGCCAGGGCCGCATGCCGGCGTCCCTATGGTTTTCCGGCCCGCACATCCGGCGGCTGATAGCCATCGGTAAGCGTCAGCATGAAGGCGACGATATCGTCGATCTCGTCGTCGGCGAGGCCGAGTCGGCCCATTTCCTCCTGGTTCACGTTCCGCGCCACTTCCGGCTTGGGCCAGCAGCCCAGGCGCAGCGCCTCCGCCTCCGTCACTTCGCCGCGGCAGCGCGGACGCACATCGCGGTCGTTGTAGAAGGCGACGACACCCCGCAGGGTTTTGAAATAGCCGTTGTGCATGTAGGGCGCGGTCAGCGCGATGTTGCGCAGCGTCGGCACCTTGAACTTGCCGTCCTCGGCGCGCCGTCGCACCGTCGCGCCCAGGCCCCGGTCCAGTACTCGCTTGCCTTGCGGGTTGTAGCCCCTCGGCAGGTCGTAGAAGGGGTTCTCCGGATTGCGGGGCACGCCGAGGTTGTCGTAGGTGAAGTCGGTGAACAGCGGCAGGCCGCCGTCCGGCCGGCGCTGGCTGGGGTGGCAGGCGGCGCAGTTGCCCTTCTTCTCGTCGTTGAAGAGCCGCAAGCCGCGCAACTCCTGCGCGGTGAGCTTCGCTTTGCCCTGTAACCACGCGTCGTGCCTGGTGGTGAAGGGCGCCAGCTCAGTGGTTCGCTCGTAGGCGGCGATGGCGGCGGCGATGCGGTCGTAGGCGCGGTCGACGTCGTCGAGCGCGCCCTTGCCGAAGGCCGCTTCGAACTCCGGGGCGTAGGCCGCGCGCCGGACCTTCTCGACCACCGAACGCTTGTTGCGATTGGCCATCTCGACGGGATTCAGGAATGGCCCTTTCGCCTGCTCCTCCAGCGTCGCCGCCCGGCCATCCCAGAACTGGCCGCCGACGTAGTGGCCTTCCGCCTTGTCGAAATGGAAGGCGGGCGAGAAGGCCATGTACATCGCCGAGGGCGTGTTGCGATTGCCGAAACGATCGCGATGCGCGCCCTTGGACGTCGGCTGGGCGCGGTCGGGGTCGGTGAAGGCGGTGCCGGGATCGTGGCAGCTCGCGCACGACTGGCCGGCCGGTTCGGACAGCGTGGCGTCGAAGAACAGCAAACGGCCGAGGGCGGCCTTCTCCGCGGCGGCCTCACTGGCATCTGCCGCGAATGCAAGCGACGCGGCGGCCCCGAGTGCGCCGATGACGAAAAGAGAGAATCTGCGCATGGCGTGAAAGCGAGTCGTGGCGATACGCCGAATCATACCGCTCGACCGCCGCGCCGCCAGATCGGCAGCGCGCGCATCAGGCTCAGCCAGGCGCTGTCCACGGGGTCCTCATTCGACCTTGGCGCGCGATCGGCCGGCCATCAACTTCTCCTTGCGCAGCGACAGCGCGACCGAGATGCCGATGAAGGTGGCGACCACGCCGAGCGAGAAGCCAATCGGAATCTTGTACAAATCGATCAACAGCATCTTCACACCGATGAAGACCAGCACCGCCGCCAGGCCGTACTTGAGCAGCGAGAAGCGGCCGGCCATGTCGGCGAGCAGGAAGTACATGGCGCGCAGGCCGAGGATGGCGAAGATATTCGAAGTCAGCACGATGAACGGATCGCCGGTGATGGCGAAAATGGCCGGGATCGAATCGACCGCGAATATGAGGTCCGAGATCTCGACCAGCACCAGCGCCAGGAAGAGCGGCGTGGCGTAGCGGATGCCGTCCCTATGGACGAAGAAGCGCTCGCCGTGCAGGCCGTCGGTGATCTTCATGTGGCCGCGCAGCCACTTGAGCAACGGGTTGTTGGCCAGGTCCGGCTGCTCGTTGGCGAACCACCACATCTTGATGCCGGTGAACAGCAGGAAGGCGCCGAACAGGTAGAGGATCCAGTGGAACTGGGCGATCAGCCAGGCGCCGGCGAAGATCATCGCCGTGCGCATGACGATGGCGCCGAGCACGCCGAACACCAGCACCCGCTTCTGCAGCTCCAGCGGGATGCCAAAGAAGGCGAACAACATCAGCCAGATGAAAACGTTGTCGACCGCCAGCGATTTCTCGATCAGATAGCCGGTGACGAACTCCAGCGTCTTTTCATTGGCCAGTTCGCGGCCGGCGCTGCCGTCGAGGTACCACCACAGCCCGGTGGCGAAAAGGAAGGACACGGAAACCCAGACCACCGACCAGGTGGCGGCCTCGCGCATGCTCACGCGGTGCCGCTTGCCACCGCCGACCACGAAGAGGTCGATGGCCAGCATCACCAGCACGATGCCGGTGAAAGCCGTCCAGAGCCAGACGTTGCCAATCGTGTCCATATGTTCTCCCTATGTTCCCCGTTCAGCCGTAAAACGCCTCGGGCGGCAAGGCATGGCGGCGGTGGGCGAATCCCGCGCGGACCGGTTTCCTGTCCACGCCCCAAGCCTCCATGGCGCTCCGGAGCAGTGTCTCCTCGCCATCGGTGAAGCGGCCGTCGCTGCTCACCACGGCGACGATCAGGCCCAGCACACGCTCCCGCGCCCGCGGGTCGTCAACTTCGGCGAAGAGGCCGGCCAGCAAGGCCGGTGACAGCCGGTAGCCGCCGAAACCTTCGGATAGCTTCGCCGCGTCGGCACAGAAGTCGTAGAGCACCCGCACGAAGTTCTCGCGGCTGATGCCCAGCGCGGCGAAGGCGCCGCGACGGTTGAGTACTTCGAGTTCCCTTTCGTCGAGCCGGCCGTCCGCCAACAGGGCCAGGACCACCAGTCGCGCCATGGCGCGCGGGCTGTTGGCGGGATAGCTGCGCATCGGGTACACCTTGTCGATGCGGGGCGGAAACGTTTCGCGGGTTTGCATCGTCATCATGGTCGACTCCTCGGCTACCGCGCTACGGGGAATCCGCGGCGCATGGCGGCAATCTACGACCAACATCAATTCCAATAAATGGATAATAGTGGATACGATACTTCCGTTTGCTGGAAACATTAAATGAAACCGGACGACCTCAATTTCCGCCACCTGCTCTACTTCTGGGCTGTGGCCAAGGAAGGCAGCATCACCCGCGCCGCCGAGCGCCTCGGTCTCTCGGTACAGACCATCAGCACCCAGCTCGGCCAGTTGGAGCGCCAACTCGGCCAGGCCCTGCTGGCGCCTCAGGGGCGTTCCCTGGCGCTCACCGAGGCCGGGCGAACCGCTCTCACCTACGCGGACCAGATCTTTCAGACAGGCGACAGGCTGCGTCACGCGCTCGCCGAACCGGTCGCCAGCCGCCCCCGGTTCGCCGTTGGCGTTACCGATGCCGTGCCCAAGCTGATCGCCTTCCATCTGCTTGAAGGGGTGCTGCGCCCGCCGCTGTCGGTGCGGCTTGAGTGCATCGAGGGCGATCTGGACACGCTGCTGGCGGAACTGGCACTGAACAGGCTCGATCTGGTGGTTGCGGATCGTTCCGCGCCGCAACGGGCCAACCAGCGGCTCCATTCGCGACTGCTGGGCAATGTCGCCATTGCCCTGTACGGCACCGAAGACCTGTGTCGAGGTTACGCCGCGAGCTTCCCGCACAGCCTCGATGGCGCGCCCATGCTGCTGCCCGCCCGCGGCGATCCGCTGCGCGAAGTCGTCGATGCCTGGCTCGAAGCCCATGAATTGCGGCCGCTGGTCATCGGCGAGTTCACCGATAGCGCGTTGCTCAAGACCTTCGGCCGTGCCGGCCTCGGCTTGTTTCCCGCGCCGGCGGGGATGCACACGGACATCCAGGCCCAGTTTGGCGCGGTGCCCCTGGGTATCCTGGAGGGCGTGACCGAGAGCTGGTATGCGATTGCCGGCCATCGCCGGGTGCAACACCCGGCCGTCGCCGCGATCCTGGCGTCGGGCGCCATCCGTCTCACGGTGTGAGAAGGATGGATCGGCGCCCGACGATCCGTCCGGTGGCGCCGCGCCGCTTCGCCCCGGCGCCGGCCGGTCAATGGCGAGAAGGCAGGCGGACGAGTACGACCGTGCCAACCAGAACACCGACCGCCACCAGGCCTTGCAGCCACGGCCGGCCGGCCAGGAACCAGATGGAGACGCCGGCGGTCAGCGTCATCGCGGCCAGGCCAATGTGCTTGATCCGGCGCGGAACGCTGCGGTGCTCTTCCCATTCGCGCAGCATGGCGCCGAAAGTCCGATTGCGCAGTAGCCAGGCATGCGCGCGCGGCGAGGCCCGCACGAAGCACGCGCCCGCCACCAGCACGAAGGGCGTGGTCGGTAGGCCCGGCACGACGATGCCGATCAGCGCCAGGACCAGGGCAACCACGCCGCCCAGCCAGAGCAGCGCGCGGACGGTCGGCGACGAGTGGAGGCGGTCGGATGCGTGGAGCTCGGACATGAGGACCGGTCAGTCATGGCGGGACGCCGAATCATATCGTTCGCCGCCCCGCCGCGATCACCCGGTCACTTCAGGTCGTAGCGATCGGCGTTCATCACCTTCACCCACGCGGCGACGAAGTCATCGACGAACTTGCGCTGGTTGTCGTCCTGGGCATAGACCTCGGCGTAGGCACGCAGGATCGAGTTCGAGCCGAACACCAGGTCGACGCGGGTCGCCGTCCATTTCACCGCGCCGGTCTTGCGCTCGCGGATCTCGTAGAGGTTGCTGCCCGCGGGCTTCCACGTATAGGCCATGTCGGTCAGGTTCACGAAGAAGTCGTTGGTCAGCGCCCCGACGCGATCCGTAAATACGCCGTGGTTGGTGCCCCCGAAGTTAGCCCCAATGACGCGCATGCCGCCGATGAGCGCCGTCATCTCGGCGGCGGTGAGGCGCATCAACTGGGCGCGGTCGAGCAGCAGTTCCTCGGCCGTGACGACGTAGTCCTTCTTCAGCCAGTTGCGGAAGCCATCGGCCAGCGGTTCCAGCACCTCGAAGGACTCGGCATCCGTCATCGCGTCGGTCGCATCGCCGCGACCCGGCGCGAAGGGCACCGTCACGTCGAAGCCCGCCGCCTTCGCGGCCTGCTCGACGCCGACGCCGCCCGCCAGCGCGATCACGTCGGCCACGCTCGCCCCCGTCTCGGCGGCGATCTTTTCATAGGCCGCCAGCGCCTTGGCCAGCCGCGCCGGTTCGTTGCCGGCCCAGTCCTTCTGCGGCGCCAGGCGGATGCGCGCGCCATTCGCTCCACCACGTTTATCCGAGCCGCGGAAAGTGCGCGCCGAGTCCCAGGCCGTCGCGACCATGTCGCCGATGCTCAGGCCGCTGGCCGCGATCTTCGCTTTCACGGCGGCCACATCGTAGTCGCTGCGGCCGGCGGGCACCGGGTCCTGCCAGATCAGGTCTTCCTTCGGCACGTCCGGGCCGATGTAGCGCGCCTTCGGGCCCATGTCGCGGTGGGTCAGCTTGAACCAGGCGCGGGCGAAGACTTGCTCGAAGTAGGCCGGATCGTTGCGGAAGCGTTCGGCGATCTTGCGGTACGCGGGATCGAAGCGCATCGCCATGTCGGCGTCGGTCATCATCGGCTTGCAGCGAATCGTCGGGTCCTCGACGTCCACCGGCATGTCCTCTTCCGCGATGCCGATCGGCTCCCATTGATGCGCCCCGGCCGGCGACTTCTGTAGCCACCAGTCGTAGCGGAGCAGCAGGTCGAAGTAACCGCCCTTGCCGGTATTCCACTTCATCGGATGCGAAGTCCACGCACCCTCGATGCCACTGGTCACGGTGTTACGGCCGATGCCGCGGGTGGTGTGGTTCATCCAGCCGAGGCCCTGTTCTTCGAGTTCGGCGCCTTCGGGCGCCGGGCCGAGATTCGCCGCGCTGCCGTTGCCGTGCGATTTGCCAACGGTATGGCCGCCGGCGGTGAGCGCCACGGTTTCCTCGTCGTTCATCGCCATGCGGGCGAAGGTGATGCGCACGTCGCGGGCGGTCTTGAGCGGGTCGGGCTTGCCGTCCACGCCTTCCGGGTTCACGTAGATCAGGCCCATCATCACGGCGGCCAGCGGGTTCTCCAGGTCGCGCTCGCCAGAATAGCGGCTGCCCTCGCTGCCGGTGGGCGCCAGCCACTGCTTCTCGGCGCCCCACCAGGTGTCCTTTTCCGGATGCCAGATGTCCTCGCGGCCGAAGCCGAAGCCGAAGGTCTTCAGGCCCATCGACTCGTAGGCCATGGTGCCGGCCAGGATGATCAGGTCGGCCCAACTGATATTGTTGCCGTACTTCTTCTTGATCGGCCAGAGCAGACGGCGCGCCTTGTCGAGGTTGGCGTTGTCGGGCCAGCTATTGATCGGCGCGAAGCGCTGGTTGCCCGCGCCGGCACCGCCGCGGCCGTCGGCGATGCGGTAGGTGCCCGCCGAGTGCCAGGCCATGCGGATCATCAGGCCGCCGTAGTGGCCCCAGTCCGCCGGCCACCAGTCCTGCGAATCCGTCATCAGTGCCTTCACGTCCTTCTTCAGCGCCTCGATGTCCAGCGCCTTCAGCGCCTCGCGGTAGTCGAAGCCCGCGCCCAGCGGATTGGTCTTGGTGTCGTGCTGGTGCAGGATGTCCAAGTTCAGCGCCTTCGGCCACCAGTCCTGTGCCGACATCGACGCCGACGTAACACCCCCGTGCATGACGGGGCACTTGCCTGAGTTGCTCATGGTGTTCTCCTCGTGGTTTGTTGCTACACGAGTCATGCTAGGCGCCTGGCGGTCATCAAGCCAATTGAACGTTCCGAAGAGAGGAATAGCCGGTGGCTATTGCCGAGGGGCGAGGGGGAAAAGTCAGCCGTGGTGAGACGCCACTCGGAACGGCAGGACTAATGACTACACGTCGAACAAGGTCGTCGACCCGTATCAGGTGTAGGGAGATGTATCCCGCTCAGGGTAGGACTCAAACACATGCTCGAAGACCGCCGAGCATTTCTGGTTGTAAAGCTCCGGCGTATAGGCCCGGGGCAGGCCCTCATCAAGGGTTGCCTTTATGGCCTCAGCCAATCGTGCTCGTGCCTGTTGCTTCTGCCGCCAATTGAGGACCAGCAAACCTTTCAACTTGTCGAGTAACTCCCGCGCAACCTTCTTTACCTCGGCGCGCTCTTCGGTACTCAATGCAGGTGCCGGCCGCGTGAGGATGTCGAAGATGACCAACTCCTCCTCGCTCATGTTCTCTCGCACATGCCGTTCCTGTTCGTCGTTCAGGCTGTTGGAGAGCTTCACCAGTTCCTCGAATAGCTCCTCAATGCTGCGGCTGCCGGCGTTGTAGCTTTCGATCAGCGCCTCGAACTTCTCTGCGAAGTCAGCACGGGTACGGTTCAACTGAATCATCTTTTCCAGTTGGGCGCGAATAGCGGCCTTGAGCACTTCGAGGTCGGTGTTCTTGTGCTTCGATTCCCTGAATCGTTGCGCCAACACCTCGAAATTGATCTTCGACAGGTCGAGCGCTGGCGGCCCGGACTGGCGGATTTCGTGGCCGGTGATGGATTCATCGAGCAGGCCGTTGATCCGGTTCATCACCTGCGAGATATCCGGCGGGTTCGGGCTCAATTTGGCGCGGATGGCTTCGGCCAGTGTCGTCAGGCAGGCGACACGACTGGCGAACTCCAGCGCCGACGGATCGGGTTTCACGGCTCGGTAGAGCGTGCTCACAAGCCGCTCATGGGCAAGAAAGTCGCGGCGCAGCGGGTCAGGCGAGATCAGCGCGTTCATGCCGTCATGGATGCGCGACAGGCGCTCCATGCTGCCGGCCGCCGTCGCCTCGATATCGGCCAGCACCACCTTGTGCGCAGCGCAGAAAGCCGTGGCAGCCACGACCGACTTGCGCAGTTCTTCCACCAGCTGCTGCTTGTCCTTGACCGGGCTCTTGCCGTCCTTGCCCGCGCCGTAGATGGCCAGCGCCTTCTCCAGTGAGGTGAACACGTTGGCGTAGTCGACGATGACACCGCTGTGCTTGCCGGGGAAGACTCGGTTGGCGCGCGCGATGGTCTGCATCAGCGTGTGGTTGCGCATCGGCTTGTCGAGGTAGACCGTCGAGCAGCTCGGCGCGTCAAAGCCCGTCAGCCACATGGCACAGACGAAAGCCAGACGGAGCTTGTCGTCCGTGTCCTTGAACTTCTCGTCCAACCCCGGCTGAGATTCGTTCATGCGCTTGCGATGCGGCTCAATGTTGAGACCCAGCGCCTGCATCTGCTGGATCTCGTTCTGCCCCGGCGAGACGATCACTGCCATGTCGGTGCTGGTCAGCACGTCGAGCCGCTGCTTCAGTTCGGCCATGCGCAAGTCACGGCGCGCCTGTTCGGGAGTCATGCCGCCACCCGACTGATACGCCAGTTCGCCAAGTTCCTTCTGCACCCGTTCTGTTTCCGCCGCCCAATGCACCTTCACCTTGTCGTACATGCGAAGGGCGGTGGCCTTGTCGATCGACACCACCATCGCCTTGCCGACGAAGCCGCGCCCAAGGAAGTGCCGCACAACGTCCTGGGCCACGGCTTCCAGCCGGTCGTCGCGGGTGATGAGGTGGTACTGTCGCCCCAACACCTTCTCGAGCTTGGCCTCTTGATCAGCATCGAGGTCGGCATCCTCAATGAGCTGGTAGATGTCTTCGTTCAGGTCGGGATTAACCAACTGCAGTTCCGGCGTGCGGTTCTCGTAGAACAGCGGCACGGTGGCGCCGTCCTCGATGGACTGTTGGAAATCGTAGATCGAGACATAGTCGCCGAAGACTTCCTTGGTACGCTCTTCGCCAGCAATCAGCGGCGTGCCGGTAAAGGCCAGGAACATCGCCTTGGGCAGCGCTGCGCGCATGTTGAGTGCCAGCGTGTCGTACTGGCTGCGATGCGCCTCGTCGGTCAGCACAATCACGTCGGAGCGGTCGCAGAGCAATTCGGGCGTCTGGAACTTGTGCACCAACGTGAAGACGTAGCGATGGTTGCCGCGCAGCAGCTCGCGCAGGTGGGCACCACTGGCGGCATGGCATTCGTCGCCCTCCGCTTCCGACACCGCCCCGGTGGTCTTGAAGGTCTTGGCGATCTGCTCGTCCAGTTCCACGCGGTCGGTGACCACCACAAACGTCCAGTTGCCTGCCAGCTTCCTCAGCACCTTTTGGGCGAAGAAGACCATCGAGAAGCTCTTGCCGCTGCCCTGCGTCTGCCAGAACACGCCGCCGCGTCCATGGCCCAGTTTGCGGGCCTCGAGCATCGAGGCAATGGCGTTGTTGACGCCTAGGAACTGATGGTTCTGACCGAGAATCTTGACCAGTCCGGCCTTGTGTTCGGAAAAGAGCGTGAAGTTCTCGACTAGATCAAGCAAGCGGCTGCGGTCGCAGGTGCCGCGCAGCATGACTTCCAGTGACACGCGGCGCGGTTCGTCCTCGCGCTCAATGCGCTTCCACTCCACCCAGCGCCCCCAGTCGGCGGTGAGCGAGCCAACGCGGCTGTCAGTGCCGTTGGATGCGATGAGCAACGCGTTGCTCCAGAACAAGGCCGGAATCTGCTGCTCGTAGTGGGTCAGGTTCTCGTCGAAGGCGGCCCGCGCCGGCACGCCGGGCTTCTTGAGTTCTATCACCACCCAGGGCAGACCATTGACGAAGCCGACCAGATCGGGCCGGCAGGTGTAGAGACTGCCGACGACGCTGAACTGGCTGACCAGCAGGAAGTCGTTGTTCTCGGGATGCTCCCAATCCACCACACGCAGGCGTTCGGTCTTCTGCCCGCCGTGTTCCCTGTCGGGCACATACACCGTGATGCCTTCCTTGAGCAACCGATAGATCTCGCGGTTGGCGGCTTCGAGGCTCATCGCCGAGCGGTCGTGGGTCAGTTCATCGACGGCGTTGCTGATCGCCTCCGGCGGCAGTGCGGGGTTGAACCTGCCCAGCGTGGCGCGCAGGCGTTCCACCAGTGCCACCTCGCCCTTGGTCTCGCGGCCAAGCAAACTGCCCGCGCCAAAAGTTTCCTCCAGCGCCGATACCGTCTGCCAGCCCAGCGTGGCAAACAAGCCAATGGCAGGTTGCTCGACGAGCTGGTCTTCGGAGTAGGCGTGGGTGCTCATTGCGGGTCGTCCGACAATGCCTGTTCCAGCTCCGCCACGCTCGGCACGCTACCTTCCAGCGCCTCGGGAAGGGAGTCCACCAGACGGGTCACGTAGTCCGAAACGCCGATGGGTTTGTTCAGATCACGCAAGGCATACTCGGCAATCACCCGATCCTTGCCGCGGCAGAGAATCAGGCCGATCGAGGGTTGGTCTCCCGGTTGTTTGAAGCGCTCATCCACTGCCGATAGATAGAAGTTCATTTTGCCGGCGGCCTCCGGTGTGAACTCGCCTGCCTTCAGGTCGATCACCACGAAGCAGCGCAATGTCAGGTGATAGAACAGCAGGTCGAGGTAGAAATCGCGCTGACTGACTTGAACATGCACCTGCCGCCCGACCAGAGCAAATCCTGCACCCAGTTCCAACAGGAATTTTTCCACATGCTGAATCAGTCCGTCCTCGACGGCACGCTCGTTGGCGCTATCGCGCAGGGCCAGGAAATCGAAAAGATAGGGGTCCTTCGTGATTCCCTGGGCAAGATCGGACTGTGTCGGCGGCAAGGTCGCAGCGAAATTGCTGACCGCATTGCCTTGCCGGGCGTGTAGTTGCGACTCGATCTGGAGCGCCAGCACATTGCGCGACCAGCCGAACTCCAGCGTCTTGCTGGCATACCAGCGGCGGTCGGCGGGGGTATCCAGCTTGTGGAGCAACAGCAGATTGTGGCTCCATGGCAAGGAAGCGAAAGGCTCCGGAATCAGCGATGGTGCAAACTTGTCGCCCGAATCTGTCACTGCGGGTGATAGATTTGCTGCCGCCCCGGAATCTGTCACTGGCGGTGACAGATTCGTCGTGGCCGCCGCATGAGCCGCGTAGAAGGCGCGCATCCGCCAGACGTTGAGCGGCGAAAAGCCGGCAATGCCGGGGAATGCGCGCTGTAAATCCGCCGCCAGGCGCTCTACCACCTTCTTGCCATAGCCATGGTTTTCCTGCGCTTGCAGGATCAGCCGCCCGATGTCCCAATAAAGCGCCAGCAATTCTCGATTGGCAGCCAGTCCAGCCTTGGTCCGCGCAGCGTGCACCCGAGCCTTGATTTCCCCGAGCAGCGGAACATAGTCGGCGGGCAAGGTGTGGTCATCGGGCATGAATCAGCGCTCCAGCCAATCTTTCGTCCGGGTTTTCATTCGGACGTTTTCCACTCAAATAAGAAGTATCGGCAAAACATACACTTGCAGCGTAGTGCCGGCAACGACTCAAACAAAGCCAGGGTGGGGGACAAGTGCCCGACAGCAGGCTGTTCGACGAGTTGGACTCCGGAATAGGCGTGGGCACTCATGGCTCAGGCAGCCTCGGCTTCGAACTCAATCTGGCCGGAGAGCAGGCGCGGCAGTAGCAGGTCGCGGGTGCGGCGGAGGTTACCCAATGCAAAGAATGACTGCTCAATCCGTGAAAGCATAGGCGCTACAACATCCTCAAACCGTTGCAATACTTCGGTCGACGGCAAAGCAAGCGGCATTTCTGAAAGCGAGCTATCCCACACCGCGTATGGGATTGTCGCGCCCTGACTGTGCGCGTTGGCATAGGCAACGGTAACCTCGTCAAACGCGGTCATCGTCGCAAAAGCATGCCATTCAGGCCGCACCGGCTTAAACACGAAGCACGTTGTCCGAGTAACACCAGGGAACGGCGCGACTACGACCTTGTGGAAGTAGGGGCGCATTGCACCGAACAGGATGTCGCCTTTCTCGAAAAGTTGCAGACTGCTCTGAGCTTCTTCAATGGGTTTGGCTTCCAGCAATGCGAGGCTCTTTGGCGGCAGACAGTCAATCGGAACGTAACGCCTTTCCTCTAGGTGCGCCCCGGGCTTCGTTGCTCGACGGCTGTAGGTAATGAGTTCGCGTAGCTTCTTCACCTCCCACCCCTGTGGAATCTCGCCGAGGGGGGAAGCGACGCGGGGGTGATTTTCGTGGCCGGGGAAGCGGAAGTGGACGAACCACTCGCGGTAGAGAGCGCGGGCCATCGCCTCCAGAATCTTGATGCGCCGCTGGCTGTTCTCGATGAGTTCGTCGTAGGCCGACAGGATGCCTGCGATGCGTTGCTGGACCGGGAGCGGAGGGAATGGCACGGGCATCGTTGCCACGGAACCAGTGTTGATTACGCCTTGCGCTGCTCCAACGGACGCGGACAGCAGAAGATTTTGCCCCAGGTCACTCTGAAAGAAATAGGCGTGAAATCCTGTCGGCTGCTTTGGCCTTGCGAATACGATATTCGCACAATTCAATTCGCCCACGCCGGTCGGCACGACGCAACAGTCACCTCGATTTGCGCCAACCCGAACAAACAGAATGTCCCCGGCTTGAAGCCGCGATTTTTTGAGTTTTCTATGAAAGTCCGGGGTGATTGCAAGGGCATTCTCTAACTCCAGTTTGCCAGGCCGAACGTTTTGTGACCGTAAAAAATGAATGCCGTCTGGAGCATCAGTAAAAAATTCTGTGGTTGGGCCAACATGGCCAACAGAAACGCGATCGCACGTTTCCGAGAACTGCACCCATCGCCAACCAGTCGGCAAGACTGGCAGGTCGGAGCGCTCGATAGCGATACTCGGTGAGGACACGCTGGCCATTCTCACGCCTCCAGAATCCCCGCCACATTCGCGGCGATCGTCTGCTCCAGTTCCCGTGCCTGGGCGTTCAGCGATTCCAGTTCCTCGTTCAGGGTTTCGAGCTGTTCCTTGAAGTCTTCGTCGCTGACCTCTTCGCCCGGCGCGACGCCGACGTAGCGGCCGGGGTTGAGCGACCAGCCCTGGGCTTCGATCTCGGCCAGCGTCGCGGCCTTGCACAGGCCGGGCACGTCGCGATAGGCAGGTGCTTCACCGAAGACTTCGATGAGCTTTTGAGCCGTGTCACCAGGGCTGACTTTCGGCGCTTCTAGCGCCTCGCCGCGATAGAGGCGGACGAGGTTGGCAATGAAGCCGATCTGCGCCGGGGTCCAGTCGCGGTGGGCGCGATCCACCTGACGGTAGATGTGGCGAGCGTCGATGAAGAGCACGGTGTCGGCGCGCGGGGTCTTCGCCTTGCCCTTGTCAAAGAACCACAGCGTGCAGGGCAGCGTGACGGTGTAGAACATGTTGGGGCCAACGGCGACCATGACATCGACCGCCCGCGCTTCGATCAGCTTCTGCCGCAGGTCCTGTTCGGAGGAGCGGGCATCCGACGCCGAGTTGGCCATGACGAAGCCGGCGCGGCCCGTGCCATTGAGTGCCGAGTAGAAGAGCTGAATCCACAGGTAGTTGGCGTTATCGGTGCGCGGCAGGCCAAAGGGAAAGCGGCGGCCGGCGCCGACCATGTCCTTGAGACGCTCCTTGTCCACCGCATTGACGTTGAAGGGCGGATTAGCGAGGACGAAGTCGAACGATCCGGTGGCTGTGTGCGGGTCGTCGTAGTAGCTGTTGATGTTGCCGCCATGTTTGATGTCGCCTTCCAGTCCATGCACGGCGAGGTTGAGGCGGCACAGGCGGCCGGTTTCGTCGGTCTTTTCGACGCCGCAGATGGCAAGCTCGGCGGCGGGGTTCTTCTGGTGCTCGGCGACGAAGCGCGCCGACTGCACGAACATGCCGCCGGAGCCGCAGGCGGGGTCGAGGATGCGGCCATGGAAGGGTTCGATGATTTCGGCCAGCAGCTTGACGATGCTGGAGGGCGTGTAGAACTCGCCGCCCTTCTGGCCTTCGGTGCGGGCAAACTCGCCGAGGAAGTATTCGTAGATGCGGCCAAAGGCGTCGTAATCGACGCTGGCCGGAATCTCGGAGACCTTCTTGAGCAGTTCCTTGAGCAGGGTGCTGGTGAACAGGTTGTAGGTCTTGGGCAGCACCCCGGCGAGCTGCGGGTTGTGCTTCTCGATCTCGCGCATGGCGGCATTGACCTTGGCGCCGATGTCAGCGACTTCGGGCAGTGTCAGCAGGTAGTCGAACCGCGACTCTGGGGCGAGGTAGAGGATGCCTTCGGCGTGGTAGGCGGCGGGTTCATCGACCCGGCTGCCGCGCCGCGATGATGCGCTGGCGCCTTCGAGCTTGGTGCGTTGAAGGGCAAAGCGCACCTCGGCAAAGCGCAGGAAGATCAGGCCGAGGATGGGGCCGGAGTATTCCTGTGCCTTAAGGCCGGAATTGGCGCGGAACTGATCGGCGGCATCCCAAAGGCGCTTTTCGAGCGTGGTTGAGGCGGCGTCTTTTTCGGAGGGGGCGATCCAATGCATAAGCTTAGAGTCTTGGCGGCACAAAAGAAGTGCTGCAAGTGTAAGCGAACTGCATGGCCCCGCCTACGTGGTGTTCCTGGTTCGCCCCGGCGAAAAGTCAGCCTGGTGAGATGAAATGCCCCGCATGGGGTACGCCACCTGACGCCGACTTCGCGGCCGAGGTGGTTGCCGGAATTAGCCGCTATTGCGGGGCTCCGGATTTCGGCTAACATATCCAAGTATCTATTCATCTTTTAATTCACGCCCATGTCCCGCCACGCCGATGCGATTCGACTCCAGCTTGCCAGCGGACCACTGGCTGCGCGGCAATTGCTTGATTCGCTGAAGGTCAGCCAGCCGACGCTGTCGCGGGCGCTGGCGGAGCTGGGCGGCGAGATCGTGCGGCTGGGGGCGGCGCGATCCATTCAGTACGCGTTGCGCGACGGGCTGCGCGGCTTGCCGGACATGCCGGTCTATCGGGTCGATGTGGAGGGGAAGCTCCGGTCGCTGGGGACGCTGGTGCCGGTGCGACCGGAGGGGTTCGTGATGCGGCAGGAGGATGGCGAAACCCGGTACAGCGCCGGGCTGCCGTGGTGGTTGTCCGACATGCGGCCGGCCGGCTACCTGGGCCGGGCCTATGCCGCGCGCCATGGCGGCGCGCTCGGGCTGCCGGTGCGCCTGGCCGACTGGACGGACACGCACGCCTTGCGCGCGCTGCTCGCCAACGGCGAGGACATGGTGGGCAACCTGCTGCTGGGCGATGTCGCGCGCGACCGCTTCCTCGCCGCGCCGCTGCCGGCGCCGATTGCCGAGGCGCGGAAGGCGGAGCGCTACGCGGCGCTGGCGCGCGCGGCGGCCAGCGGCGAACGGCCGGGCTCTTCGGCGGGCGGAGAGCAGCCGAAGTTCGTCGCCTATGCCGAGACGCCGGATGGCCCGCGTCATGTGCTGGTGAAGTTCAGCGAGCCGGATGCCGGCCCGGTGGGCGAGCGCTGGCGCGACCTGCTGCTGGCCGAGCATTTGGCGCTGGAGACCTTGCGCGAGGCGGGCGTTCCCGCCGCGACGATGCGGCTGATCGACACCACGGAGCAGGGTGGCGGCCAGCGCTTCCTGGAAGTGGCGCGATTCGACCGGACGGGTGCGCTGGGCCGGCGCGCGGTGTTCTCGCTGGCGGCGCTGGATGCGGAATTCGTCGGCGCGGGCGGCAGCAACTGGCCGGCCATCGCCCGCCGGCTGGCGGCGGCCAAAGTGATCGTGCCGCAGGCGGCCGAGTCGGCCGCGCTGCTGTGGGCCTTCGGCACGCTGATCGGCAACACCGACATGCACGGCGGCAATCTGTCCTTCCTTTCCGAACAGGGCCCGCCCTGCGAGATCGCGCCGGCCTACGACATGTCGCCGATGGGCTTCGCGCCGCGCAGCGGCGGCGGCCTGCCCGATGCGCTGGGCGATGCGGGCATCGATTCCAGCGTGGCCAACGAGACGTGGCGGCAGGCGGAGGCGCTGGCGCGCGCTTACCTCACGCGGGTGGTGGCGAGCGGCGACTTCAGCCGCCGCTTCGCGCCGTGCATCGCGGCGCTGGAGCGGCGCATCGAGACGGCCGGCGTGCGGATCGCGCGGTTGGGGTAAAAAGTCAGCCGCGGCGGTATGGCTCCTGAAGCGGGCCGGGAAACCGGATCATCGCCGGTCGGGCATGGAATGGGTGTAAATGGGTTGGGAATTGCGCCATTCGCCCATTGCGGTGACGCTGGGGAATTGGGTGTTATTGGGTGTAGTATTGGGTGCCATGATCCGATCCGATGCCGTCCAGATCACCCCGGAGCTCCTGAGCCTCATCGCCAGCCTCGATGAGTTCAAGGGCGCCTGGCGCGCGCTCGGCACCCTGGCGCCGGACCGGCTTTCGGCGCTGCGCCGCGTGGCCACCATCGAGAGCATCGGTTCTTCCACCCGCATCGAGGGCAGCCACCTGTCGGACCGCGAGGTCGAGCGGCTGCTGTCCAACCTGCACATCAAGTCGTTCACGACCCGCGACGAACAAGAGGTAGCCGGCTACGCCGAGGTGATGGAACTGGTGTTCTCATCCTGGCAGGACATCGCGCTGACCGAGAACCACATCAAGCAGCTCCATCGCGATCTGCTCGCCTACAGCGAGAAGGATGCCCGGCACCGCGGCAACTACAAGACCGCCACGAACAGCGTGGTCGCCTTCGACGAGAATGGCAAACAGTTGGGCGTGGTGTTCGAAACCGCGACGCCCTTCGACACGCCGCGTCTGATGACCGAACTGGTCACGTGGTTCAACGACGAGCGTACCGCCGGGCGGCTGCATCCGCTGCTACTCATCGGCATCTGGGTTGTGGTGTTTTTGGCGATCCACCCCTTCCAGGATGGCAACGGCCGCCTGAGCCGCGTGCTGACCACGCTGTTGCTGCTCCAGGCCGGCTACGCCTACGTGCCCTACAGCTCGCTGGAAAGCGTGATCGAACAAAGCAAAGAGGCTTACTACCTCGCGCTGCGCCAAACACAAGGCACGATCCGAACCGAAGTCCCGAACTGGCAGCCCTGGCTGGTCTTCTTCCTGCGCGCGCTCACCGAACAGAAGCAGCGCCTGAACCGCAAAGTGGAACGGGAGAAGATCGTGCTGGCACCGCTGCCCGAACTTTCGCTACGGATCGTCGAGTTTGCACGCGAACATGGGCGCGTGACGATGGCGAACGCGATCCAGCTCACCGGCGGCAACCGCAACACGCTCAAGCAGCACTTTCGCGCCCTGGTGGAAAAGGGGCATCTGAAACAACATGGGGCGGGTCGGGGCGTTTGGTACGAGATGCCCTGAGGGTGGGGTGAGCCGCCACCTGATGCCTACTTCGCCGCGGTATCGAGTTCTTTGATTTCGTCTTCGAGTGCGCGCAGTTGCGCGACGATGTCGGCAGAGCGCGGCGTCGGGCCGAAGATCATGTTGGCCATGGCCCGGTAGTCGGCCTCCAGCGCCTTGAGGGCGTGCTCGCCCGGGAGCAGGCGCAGGGTGCCCGGTACTGCCAGGTCGTAGCGCGCTCAGTGGCGGGGATAGAAGCGCTGCTGAGAAGGGTTTGGCCGAAGCCCGATCCTTCGGCTACCTTAATTCATGTATCGATTCATTAATACATTCACGTCAATGCCCCGCCGGCCTACGCGTCCGCCAGGCAATGCGGGTCGATATCGGTCAGATGCGCGCAGCCGGTGAGCGCCATGGTCATTTCCAGTTCGTCGCGCAGCAGGCGGATGACATGGGCGACGCCGACGGCGCCCTTGGCGGCAAGACCCCACAGGCAGGGTCGGCCGAGCAAT
>JBGAQX010000012.1:0-61909 GCA_044220545.1 Rhodocyclaceae bacterium
GGCCCGGTCGGCACCTTCGAGGCCACCGTCTTCACGCTCTCCAGCGCCCGGTCGGCCGCCGGCTTGAACCATTCGGTGTTGCGATAGACGAGCACCAGAACGACCACTGTCAGGGCTGTCCATACCACCCAGTTTGCAATCTTGCTAATCATGAAGTGTCTCCAGAAGTCAGTTATTGTCGCTGCGTCTCACAGCCCTAAGATATCCGGCAAGGTTCCCCGAGGCAAACCTGCAAGAACGCCGTCAAGTGCAGCAACCGGGTAGGCGGCGCGGCCGCCTGCCCGACGCATGCGCCCATTACCACCAACCGCGGCGCCAAGGACTCCAGCCGTTGTTGCCCCAGCCATTGTTGCCCCAACCGTTATTCCAACCGTTGTTGCCCCAGCCGTTGCCGTTGAAGAAGTCGTCGGTCCAGCCGTTCATGTCGCTGTCCATATTAAAGCCGAAATGACCTCGACCGGTGCCACGGCCCGTGCCTCGGCCATAGCCATAGCCGCGACCGTAGCCGTCGCCGCGCCCATAACCGTAGCCGTCATTCCCCCAGCCACCATAGCCGGGATAGCCACCACCGTAGCCAGGATAGCCACCCCACCCAGGATTGCCACCCCAGCCACCGGGATAGCCGCCCCACTGGGCGGAGGAAATGCCGGGAAGAGCAATGGCCGCAGCAACCGCCGAGACCATCAGCAAACGCTTGGTGATCGAACTCATGTCAAATTACCTCCTTCGGTATCTAGTAACGTAACGGATCAATGCGCTTATCGGAAAAGCTCCTCTTAGTGGGAGATGTCGAAACAAGTTGCGCACGCCCAACCGCGGCCGGAGGAGTCGGCTCCGCAGAAAGTCCGCGGTCGGCGCTATCCAGTGCTTACCAACCCCAGCCGCGGTTGCCGCCACCCCAACGTTCGTTACCCCAGCCGCCGCCGCGGCCGTCGTAGCTGTTGTTGCCCCAGCCATCGACATCGCTGTCCATGTCGCCACCCATGTTGAAGCCAAAGTTGCCGCGACCGGAACCACGACCGCTGCCGCGGGCATTGCCACGGCCATAGCCACGACCGTAACCATCGCCGTAACCGTAGCCATCACCACCGCCATAGCCAGGACCGCCATAGTAGCCGGGGCCGCCGTAACCATAGCCAGGACCGCCGTAACCATAGCCGGGGCCGCCGTAAGCGGGACCGCCGTAGCCCGGGCCACCGTAGTAGCCACCAGGGCCTTGATTGGCATTCTGGCTTTGGTTGCCACGTGGCGCCTGCGGCTGATTTTGGTAAGGATTGGCCTGATAGGCGTTAGGCGACATATACGGGCCGGGCGGAGGCTGGGACGCAGCCGATGCTACGCCGGCAGCGCCAAGACTAAGCATGGCGGCCAGGGTGCCTGCCTTCAGATTGAAAGGGATACGCATTGGGTGCTCCTCCATTAAGTGAGTACAACTTTCTGCTGCAAAAAACAGCTGCCGTGAGGCATCGATCGGCTTATGCACCTCTTCTTCGATGATTCAATGCGGCTGAAAACTCGGATCCTATGGGTTGCCGAGGGGGTTGCCGAGGGCTACCACAACGGCGGCGGCGGACCGCTATCACCGGCACGACCACGCCACCAGTTCCAGTTCTGCGCGTTGGTCCAGCCGGACATCGGCGTGCTCCACGGCACGTACATCCCTTGTGTACGAAGGCCCCAGATGAAGAAGGGATCGCTTGCCGCATTCACCTGGCCATAGCTCCAGCGCACCTGCCGGGAATCGGGCAAGCCGTTGCCACTGGCCGGCAGCATGTACATCGCCGTGTTGCCGTAGGCCGGATACGCCGTGGCGGCACCGTACCCGGGCATGGCAACGTTGCCGTTGCCGTTGCCATATGGACCTACCGGCCGGCGCGAAGAACGCTCCGCGAGTTCCGGATAGGTGGCCGCCAACACCGCAGAGGATGCCAGCAGCAAAACTGAAATCAGGCCAATCGCTCTTCTCGTTCGCACGTATGTCTCCTCACTTCTCGTCCGGGCCCTCGTCCATCATTTTGATGCGAATGCCGCGCAGCTTTCTCTTGTTGAACGGCGCCGGTTCTCTGGCCGTCGGCACAACGGCGTCCGACGTAAGCACTGGCGTCGGTTCCGCCTCATCCTTGATCTGGGTGGCGGCCGACAGCGGCTCGGGCACGACATTGGCCACCGAGACATCAGCCGGCCGCTTTTCCAGGCGCGCCGGGCGGCCACCGGTTTGGGGCCCGGGTGGCGGCACGGCGGCGGAAACCGCTTCGACCCGCTTCTGGAGACGCGGTGGTCGAACGCTGGCCGACGACGACTCGACCTGCTGGGTGGCAACCGGCGGCTCGGTCTCCGTCTTCTTTGCCAGCCTTGGCGGACGACCCGAAACCGCAGGCGGCGCGCTTGCCTCGACAGATGGCTGAGCATCGACCTCGCTCTTCCTGGCAAGCCTCGGTGGCCGACCGCCACTCGACGTCGGCTCGGCGGCCGGCGCTACACCAGTGGAGGCGCCAACGGCGGGTTCGACACGCTTCGCCAGACGTGGCGGCCTGCCGCCGACACTGCCACCTGAATTGTCAGCACTCGAATCCCCACCGCTGAGCGGACCGTCCCCCGACGGACCACCCGGCGGAGCAGGATCGATCGAACCAGGCGGACACGGGCCGCCGTCCTGACACTTGAACGCCTTGTGCGCCGAGAAGCAGCCGAGGGGAATCACCACCAAGGTGAGGAAGGTCGCGACGATGGAGCCGAATAGCAAGGAAACCGCCATACCCTGGAAGATGGGGTCGGTGAGCAGAACCGTCGAACCAACCACAAGCGCCAACGCGGTAATCATGATCGGGCGCATGCGCACCTCGGCCGCCAACACCACGGCATCCCGTACCGACATACCCTCGGCGACCTTGCCTTTGGCAAAGTCGACCAGCAGAATCGAGTTGCGAACGATGATGCCGGCCAAGGCGATGAAGCCGATCATCGAGGTCGCGGTGAAGTCCGCGCCCAGCATCCAGTGGCCGGGGATGATGCCGATCAAGGTAAGCGGAATCGGGGCCATGACCACGAGCGGCAACATGAAATTGCGGAACTCTGCCACCACCAACATGTAGATCAGCACCAGGGCCGCGCCGAACGCCAGACCCATGTCGCGGAAGGTGACGAAGGTGACCTCCCACTCGCCATCCCACTTGAAACCGAGGGCGTTCAGATCCTTTGGCTTGCCGAAATAGGTACCGCCAATGGACGCGCCATCCGGCGTCGGGTAGTTCGCAAGCTTCGCATCGACATTCATCATGCCGTACAGCGGCGCGCCCAGCGGCCCGATCACGTCGGCCGTGACGTACTCCACCGCCCGCAAGTCCTTGTGGAAGATGGTCGGACTGACCTGCCGATGCGTAAAACGACCGAGTTCCCCGAGTGGAATGGTCACACCCGCCTGGGTACGAACTGGCAGATCGAGCAGATTGCCCGGATGGGCGCGCACCGCCAGCGGCAACTGCAGGATGATCGTGGTCTGCTCCAGTTCGTGCACCAGCTTGACCGGCCCAACCACGAAACCGCCCATGGCCATGGTCACTTCGCGATTGATGTCCTCGACGCTGATTCCATGCATCGCGGCATGCATCCGATCGACCTCGAAGGCGATTTCCTTGTATGGCCGCACGATGAAAGTATTGATATCCGCCAGGTCTGGCGTGTCCTGCATGATGCGCATCAAATCGCCGGCAAACTGGCGGCGGATCTCGGCCGTCGGGCCATACACTTCAGCGACCATCGACGCCAATACCGGCGGCCCCGGGGGTGTTTCGGCCACCGTCAGCCGCGCGCCAGCCGCCTTTGCGATGGGCGTAAGCATGTCACGCACATCCATCGCCACCTCGTGGCTGGAGCGCTTGCGCTCGTGCTTGGGCAACAATTGAATCGCAATGTCGGCCTGCCAGGGTTGCGCGCGCAGGAAGTAGTGGCGCACCAGTCCGTTGAAGTTGAACGGCGACGCCGTACCGATGTAGCTCTGGTAAGTAACGATCTCCGGAACCGTATTCAGGCTCGTGGCAAGCCGCTGGGCCAGGTTCGAGGACACGAACAGATCGGTACCCTCGGGCATGTCGATGACGACGTTGAGCTCGGACTTGTTGTCCATCGGCAGCATCTTGAAAGCAACCGCCTTGAAATAGAACAGCGAGACCGCCGCCAGCATGGCAAAGATGATGATGAACAAAGTCAGCAGGCCCAGCAGACGATTGCTCATGATCGGCGAAATCAGCTTCTCGTAATACTTGCCGATCGTCTGGCTTTGCTGATGCTCGCGCTTCGCGGCGGTATCCAACTGATGCATGCTCGGCTTGATGCGCGCCGACAGCCAAGGCACGAAGATAAATGCCGCGAACAGCGAGAACACCATCGCCGCCGACGCCAGGACCGGGATGGGCAGCATGAACGGTCCCATCATGTCGCTGACGAAAGCCATTGGCAGCAGGGCCGCGACCACGGTGAAGGTGGCCAGAACCGTCGGATTGCCCACCTCGTCCACGGCCGTGATCGTCAGCTCCGTATCCGTGGACTTCTTCTCCAGCCAACGTCGGTAGATGTTCTCCACAACAACAATGGCATCATCGACAAGGATGCCAATGGCGAACACGAGCGCGAACATGCTGACCCGGTTGATGGTGAAGCCAAGCACGTAGGCCACCGCCAGCGTCATCAGCAAGACGATGGGAATGGTGACCACGACGATCACCGCGGTCTCCTTGCCCATGGTCAGCAACATCAGCAGCGTCACGATCACCGTGACGATGAACAGCTTGAAGATCAGGCCAGACACCTTCTCGTCGGCGGTTTCGCCGTAGTTGCGGGTGACATCGACCTGCACGCTGTCCGGAATCAACGTCCCCTTGAGCGCATCGACCTCGGCCAGCACGCTGCGGGCAACCTCGACGCCGTTGGTGCCGCGTTTCTTGGCGACCGCGATGGTTACCGCGGGATGATTGGAAAATCCTCCGGCGGCAAGCCGCTGGCTATGGGTGACGATGGTTTTGGTTTCGCTTTCCCCCTGGCTGATCGCCGCCACATCGCGCAGCATGACCGGCCGGTTGTCGCGAACGGTGACAAGGAGGTTGCCCACCTGACGGGCATCGTGCAGGAACTCGCCGGAGTAGACGGTGAAGGCCTTGTTGCCATCGACCACATCGCCCGCCTGAGTACGCTGATTGGCGGCCGTGATCGCGTGCGCGACCTGGGAAAGCGTCACGTTGTAGGCCGTCAGCCGCCCTGGATCGACCTCGACTCGAACTTGTTCCGGACTGCCGCCCACCACAAAGCTTTGTCCGGTGTTGGGCAAGGACTTGATCTTCTGCTGGACATCGAGGCCCAGCTTGCGCAACGCAACGATGTCATTGACCTTCGACGACAACGTCAGCGTGACGACCGGAACATCGTCGATACCCTTGGGCTTCACCAGCGGCTCGGTGACGCCCTTCGGGATCGCATCCATGTGCGAATACAGCTTGTCGTAGAGCTTGACGAGCGACGGCTCCATCTGCTGTCCGACGTCGAAACGCACCGTGACCATGGAGCGCCCGTCCTGGGACATCGAATAGACGTGCTTGACACCGCTGATCTCGCTCATCAACCGCTCGAGCGGCTCCGACACCAGATTCTTCACCTGTTCGGCGGAGGCGCCGGGATAGCCGACAAAGATGTCGACCATCGGCACTGAAATCTGCGGATCCTCCTCGCGGGGGGTAATTACCATCCCCATCAGGCCGATGATGAAGCTGGCAATCAGCAGCAGGGGCGTCAATGGCGAGTCGATGAACTTGCGCGCCAACCCCCCGGCAAAACCGTCCTTGCGAGGCATCGCCGATGCTTCGCCCTGCCCCGATGCCGCTTCTTGCTTGTTATTCTCGGCCATCCGTCTCCCCCTCCAATCCCTTGATCAGGCCGTCACTGCTGCGTACGTTCGCCGGAAACCGGGTCGCCCGAGCGCATGTTCTGCGGCGGCGTGGTGACGACCTTCTCGCCGGTTTGAAGGCCGGACAAGACGGTCACCCGATCGCCTTGGCGCTCGCCGAGGCGAACAACCCGCAACTCGGTCTTGCCGTCACGCCCCACCGCGAACACGGAGGGCAGACTGCCGGGATAGATGATCGCCGAGGCCGGCACGACCGGCACGTTCACGGCCTGACCGGCGACCGGCGGCTCGGGCAACAAGGCCGAGGCATACATGCCGGGAGCCACCGGCGCGTCGGGTGGCAACATGATCTTCACAGTGACCGTGTGCTGGGCCGCGTTCGCCGCCGGGAAGATCTGATCGACCAGCCCATCCACTGTGGCGTTGCCATCGATCACAACCGGCACAGCCATTCCGGACCGCAGTTCGGTCACCAGCCGGGCCGGCACCTCGACCTTCAGGTGGAGGCGATCGGTCTGCGCGATGTCCATGAGCGCCTGCCCCGGGTTCACCACGTCGCCGACATTGACATGCTTGGCGAGAATGACGGCCGGGAATGGGGCAATGCTCCGGTGATCGCGCATCTGTGCTTCGATGGCGTCGATCTTCGCCTGCGACGCCACGACCGACGCCTGCTGCCGCTCGTACTCGCTGCGCGCCTGACTGCGATTGGCAAAAGAACGCTGCTGATCGGACTGCGCCTGCATCGGTGCCCCGCCGAACATCGGCGTCATGAAGCGCATGGCGTTATAGAAAGGTACCGTCGTTCGATCATAGGCGTCGTACGCCGGCCCCCCCATGGGCGATGTTGTCGGTCCGTACAGCTTGTTGTAGAGCTGCACTTGAGCATTCTGGATACCCGACATCTCACCCGACAAATGGGCCCAGGCGGCTCGAAAGTCGGAAATCAACCGCTCCTCGTCAAGGCCGACAATGATCTGGCCCGCCATGATCGGTACGCCTTCGCGGCCGGCAACGTAGGCAACCCGACCACCGGTTTGGGCGGTCAAGTGAACCACTTGCAGCGGTTCCACGTAACCACCGATCGGCGTGCGCGACAACATGCGCTGCTGCGCTACCTCGCTGATTCCCATCGATTCGCCGCCATGATCGGAAGACATGACCGCCGCGGCCACCGACTTGCCCTCCTTGCCGCTCTTGCTGCCCTTGCCCAACATCCAGCCAAGCAAGCCAACCAAAGTCAGCAAAGCGATCAACGTTGCGATGCTTTTCCGTGTCATCGACACCCTCCCCCACAGTCACAGACGGTTTGCCGCCGATTCGAAAATTTTTGGGCGGCAAACCCGATCCTACCTCAGGTGCGGGGTACGGATGCCATCACGCCAAAGCTTTTTATGAAGGGGCCCGCCATGGCCGGATTCTTGATCATGGCGCCATAGTCGCCCACCTTGAACTTGAGCTTGCCGCCGGTGTAGGCGAGCCCGAGAGTCACCATGCCGAGGGGTTTGTTGCACCACTTCTCCCAATCGGCCGGACTGGCGCGCAGATCCCAATTCAACTTGTCGCCCGAATAAGCGGCCGCTTTGGTCACGTAACCATTCTCGACGACCAGCAAGCCACGCGGCTGATCTTCCCCCTCGAAGCCGTAGCCAATGGTCGAAGTAAAGCCAATCTTGGCAAGGGCGTCGCCCAGACCGGGCTCGTCATTCCAGGCATTGCCGAAATCCACCATCCAATCGTCAGAAAACAAAGCGGCCATTTGAGGTTTCCTCCATTATCGATTCGAAAGTTATTCTTTGCTGCACCCGACACCGGGCTTGAGATCAAAGCACGAACCGCCCCGGATCGCAACCCAACGAGATCAATGCAAGCAACGTGCCATTCATATCCCACTGATTCTTATAAGCTACACTGCCGCTTCCGCGTTGCACCGTGTTGCGCGCAAAAACGAAAATGGCATAGACTATGATCCCCACGAATGAATAGTCATTAAAACTCAATCAGTTATATGACTATTTGCATTTGCAACGTCGCGTTGCACCGGAGGAGTGACCATGCAGCACAGCGTCCCCATGGAACTGGTCGAGTCGGTTCTCGAGCAGATCGAAGATGGCGTTGTCATCGCGCTGCCGGATGGCCGGATCACCTACCACAACCGGATGATCCTCGACATGTTCGGTCTGCCCAAGGGCAAGGTCCCCGCGGCACTGAGCGACCTCGGCGAGATCAACTGGAACAAGCGCATCATTCGCGCCGCCCTGGACGCCGGAAATCAGTACGGAATGGCGACTTCCAGCGACCGGCCGATGCGCTTCGAGGAAAAGGTGACGGCCGGCGCGACGGTGCGCTTCCTCGAGTTCACCATCCGACGGCTTTTTTCCGGCACGCGCAAGAATGAAATGCGCGTCATCGTGGCGCGCGACATCAGCCCGCGCCGATGCCTGGAGGCAACCTTGCAGACGCCGGGCATCTGCGGCCTGAAAACCACCAGCCCGGAGATGTTGCGCTTGCTGGATCGTGCCCGCCAGATTGCCGCATCGGACGCTTCGGTGCTGCTACAGGGCGAATCCGGCACGGGAAAAAGTTGCGTGGCGCGGCTGATCCACCAGCAAAGCCGGCGTTCCGGTCATCCCCTGGTCGAGATCAACTGCGCGGCCATTCCTGAAATGCTCATGGAATCAGAATTCTTCGGCCATGCCAAGGGCGCCTTTACCGGCGCCACCGATCGCCGCCATGGCAAGTTCTTCGCCGCCAACGACGGCACCCTGTTCCTGGACGAGATCGGCGAAATCCCGATCCACACCCAGGCCAAACTGCTGCACGCCATCGAGGAACGCCGGTTTCACATGGTCGGCTCGAACGAAACCGTCACCGTCAATACGCGCTTTGTCAGCGCCTCGAACATCAACCTGCGCGACGCCGTCGATCAAGGCACCTTCCGCGGCGACCTCTACTATCGAATCGCGGTCATCCCGCTATTGATCCCGCCGCTGCGCGATCGGGTTGGGGACATACCGGTATTGATTCAGCACTTCCTCGACGACCTGCTGGCGCGCGGCCAGAACGCCAACGTCAAGTTCGACAAGAGCGCCTGGCAGGCACTGCTCAACTACCCGTGGCCGGGGAACATTCGTGAACTGTCGAACGCGGTCGAACACTGCGTGATCTGCGCCGACCAGGGCAAGGTCGAACTCGACAGCCTGCCGCGGGATATTCGCCTCTACAGTCAGGACGCCCACGAGCCACCGGCAACCAGAACCCCGGTCGCCGCGCCCGAGTCGGCCGTGAACAGCGACGGCAACGCCCTGCGCGATGAACTGATGGCGGTACTCAAGAAGGCGCGCGGCAGCAAGGCCATCGCCGCGCAATTGCTCGGCGTAGACCGGACGACCCTGTGGCGCCGAATGCAGAAGGCCGGCATCGCGGGATAGCCGGCAGCCCTGCCCAGGGCGCATCACTCGATCCTGGCCTTCGCGCGCAGCTCGGAAAAATGACGGTCGACGATCTGCTGCTGCAAGCGCTGCGTCAACTGGGGCTTGACCTCCATCAGCGTCGGCAACTTGAGTTCACGCACGTCGTCGAGCTGAATCACATGCCAACCGAACTCGCTCTGCACCGGCTTTAGCGTACGAGCCCCCTTTTGCAGCTTGACCAGGGTCTCGGCAAAGGGCCGCACATAGGTCGCGGCATTGATCCAGCCCAAATCACCACCCAGGTCTTTGGTGGCACGATCCTTGGATTGCAGCGCCAGTTCGTTGAACTTCGCGCCGCGCCCCAGTTTTTCGATGATCGCGTTGGCATCGGCCTCGGTCGCCGTCAGGATATGCCGCACCTTGTATTCCCGATTGCCCAGCGTCGCGCGGATCCCCTCGTATTCGCGCCGGATGGCGTCTTCACCGACGGGATGCTCGCGCACGTAGTCGGCGAGATACGCGCCGACCAACACCGTTTGAACGGCCAAGTCTATCTGCGCGCGGACGTCGGGACGACCGTCCAGGCCGCGCTTGGTGGCTTCCTGCGTGGCCAGCTCCCGCCGTACCAGCTCGTCGCCCAAGGCCCGGCGCATCGCCTCGGCATCCTGCGGGCCGCGCGCTTGGGGCATCATGCCGGCCAGTGCATCGGCGCGCGCCTTCGGAATCGCCTTGCCGTTAACCGTGATGTAGGTCTGACTCGCGGTCGGCGCCGGCATCGGACTCAGGCCCGGGCTGACGCCATCGGCGGCATGCGCGGCCATGGCGCCGGGTACGAGAAGAAAAGACGTCAGCACGAAGCGGCGACAATTCATCATTGATGTGTTTCCTTGGTGGTCATTGGCGAACAGGGGGCCGCGATGGCTGGCGCGCTTCCGGACGTCCCGCCAGTCTCGGCACACCCCCGGGATCAATCGGGCACAAACCGCGAATCATACAGCCGAGCCGGCGGCCAACCACCATCGACCACCTGGCCGCGCCGCCCACACAGCCCTTGAGGTGGAATTGGGCCATTCCTGGGGTCTATCTGCGCCGATCGTGGCGATCACGGTTGGTTTATAAGAAGGCGATCCCGATGCGGTTCGGGGCCCACTATGTCAGGAGACCGTCTTGCTGGTAGTTCGCTGCGCCATGGCGTTCATCGCTCTTTGTCTCGGCGGCCCATCCTGGGGCCAGGCGGCGGCGCCACCTGATTCACCGGAAAAGACCCTGACACCCGAGACAACCGACGAGCCGCGAAAGGTGGCCAAGACGGTCGCGGCAAGCAAGTCCGGCGCGGCCATGAAGACCATTGCCTCAAGTGACGCGGACGACCGGCGGCTGGCGCAGATTCGCGAACTGGTCACCAAGAAGGCCTATGCCGAAGCGGAGCCGTTGGCACTGGCGCTGGCCGCCAGACAGCAGATCGAACAGAAGCCAACTCGGACCGACTGGGCCGTTGCCGTGTGGCTGGCCCGCATCTACCAGGCCCGGCAGCAGCACCCGGAAGCGGAGCTGTGGCTAAAGAAGGCGGTGGCCAGCGCCACCCTCGTCTTCGGAGCCGAGCATGCCAACACCGCGCGAAGCATGGATGAGCTCGCCATGCACTATCGGTCACGCGGCCAACCAGTGGATGCCGAACCCCTGCTCCAGCGCATCCTGGAAATCCGCATGAAGACCCTCGGCGAATGGGATCCGGACACCGCCACCAGCCGGGTTGCGCTCGGCGCCCTTTACAAGGCGCAGGGCCAATACGCGCAAGCACGGCCCTACTATCAACGCGCCTTCGACATTCGTCGGCGCGCACTGGGCGCCACCCATCAGGACACGCTGGCCTGCTTGTTCGATCTGGCCAATCTGTCGCGCGCGGAACGTCAATATCCGGAGGCCGAGAAACTCCACCGGCGGGTTCTCGCCCATCGGGAAAGCGTCCTCGGCGCCACTCATGTCGACACGGTCGCCAGTCTCCGCACCCTGGCCAGCCTCTATCTCGAGACCGAGCGCGTCGCGGAAGCCGAAACCTTGCTGAAGCGCATTCTCGTCATCCGGGAAAAGACGCTGGGCCCCGAGCACTGGGAAACACTGGCGATCATCCAGGAGCTGATCCGTCTCTATCAGAGCCAAGGTCACCAAGCGAGCGCACAGCCCCTCATGGACCGCGCCCAGATGATCATCCGCGCCGAGGCGGCCCGGCGGCGCGCGTCGATGCAGGCTGTTCAGTAATCAGACCACCCCGGCAGGCCAGCCGCATCCGGGGCGCCCGCTTCAGATCGACCCTGTTTTCAACTGGCCTCGAAGCCAGCGTCGTCGATCACTTGCACCATCCGCTCGCGGCTAATCTTTTCCGCTTCGTAGGTGACGACCGCCTCGCCGTTGGCCAGCGACACGTCGGCCTTGGCCACGCCCGGCAAGGCTTCGAGAACGGACGTCACGCTTTTCACGCAGCCGCCGCAGGACATGCCACCAACCTTCAGCACCATCGTATCCATTGCTATTTCTCCGCACGCCATCGCTTCAGAAGGAGGGAATTGCTGACCACCGAGACGGAACTCATTGCCATTGCCGCGCCGGCGATCACCGGATTGAGCAGACCGAGCGCCGCGGCCGGAATGCCCAGCACGTTGTAGATGAAGGCCCAGAAGAGGTTCTGGCGGATCTTGGCCAGCGTCGCCCGGGACAGGTGGATGGCGTCGGCCACGCCGTTGAGATCGTTGCGCATCAGCGTGATGTCCGCCGCCTCCATGGCGACATTGGCACCGGCGCCCATGGCGAAGGAAACATCGGCCGCCGCCAGCGCCGGCGCGTCGTTGATGCCATCGCCGGCCATGCCGACCCGGCGTCCGCCCTGCTTGAGCCGCGCGATTGCCTCCGCCTTGCCCTCCGGGCGCACCTCCGCCTCGTACCGATCCACGCCGGCCTCCCGGGCAATGACTGCGGCGGTTTGCGGGTTGTCACCGGTCAGCATCACCACTTCGACGCCCAGGCGCCGCAAGCGCGCCACCGCCTCGCGCGACGACCGACGCAAGGGATCGGCCACGCCGACAAGACCGATGGCGCGACCATCCACCGCCACCGCGACAACGCTGCGGCCGGCCGCCGGAAGCGCACCGAGTTCCGGCGGTGCGATGCCCTGTTCGACCATCCAGGTGGGGGAGCCAACCGCCACGGCACGGCCATCGACCTCTCCAGTCATCCCTTTGCCAGCCACCGAAACCACGCTGGCCGGCAATGCCAGCGCCAGACCATCCGCCTTGGCACGATTGACTATGGCCGCCGCGAGCGGATGCGTCGAGCCCTGTTCGAGGCTGGCCGCCAGTCGGAGCAATTCCGCCGCATCACCACCGGAAACAGGGAGAAGATCGGTCACCGTCGGGCGTCCCTCGGTAAGCGTGCCGGTCTTGTCCACCGCGAGCACTTGCAGCTTTTCAGCCAGCTCCAGGGCCTGGGCGTTACGAATCAGCACGCCGGCCCGGGCACCCTGGCCGGTACCGACCATGATGGCGGTGGGCGTAGCCAAGCCGAGTGCGCAGGGACAGGCGATCACCAGCACGGCGACCGCGTTGACCAGGGCCGTGGTGAAATCGCCGCCCAGCCACCACCAGGCGATGAAAGTCAGCAGGGCGATGGCCGACACCACGGGCACGAAGATCGCCGCGATGCGGTCCGCCAGCCGCTGTACCGGCGCCTTGGACCCCTGGGCCTGTTCGACCAGGCGGATGATGCCGGCCAGCAAAGTGTGGCTGCCGACGCCGGTGGCCCGGCAACGCAACAGGCCATCGCCGTTCATGGTGGCTGCGAATACGGGCGCGCCAACCCCCTTGGCCACAGGCAGACTCTCACCGGTCAGCATGGCTTCGTCGGCGCTGGATACTCCCTCGATCACCTCGCCATCGACCGGCACCGATTCCCCGGGGCGGACCACGAAACGGTCACCAGGAATCAGGCTGGCCACCGGCACCTCGATCAGCTGGCCATCGCGCTCGACTCGCGCTGTCCGCGGCTGCAACTTGACCAGGGCCTCGATGGCCGCCGACGTCTTCGCCTTGGCCCGCGCCTCGAGAATCTTGCCCAACAGCACGAGGGTGATCACCGTCGCGGAGGCTTCGAAATATACGTGCTGATGCAGGCCCAGCACCATGACCAGCGCACTGTAGCCCCAGGCCATACTGGTACCTAGCGCCACCAGCACGTCCATGTTTCCCGCACCGCCGCGAATCGCGTTGAATCCACCGACATAAAAACGCCAGCCAATCCAGAACTGCACCGGCGTCGCCAGGAGAAATTGCAGCCAGCGCGGCAACACGTCGGCGTGCGCGTCGGCGCCACCGCCGAACATGAACAGCATCTGGCCGACCAGCGGCAGCGTCAGCGCCGCCGATATCCAGAAACGGCGAACCTCCGCCTGGTAGGTGGCCAGCTTGCGCGCCTTCTCGTCGGCGTGGGTATCGGCGGTGGACACCGTCGCGGTGAAGCCGGTCTTCACCACCGTGGCCAGGATGGCCTCGACATTGGCAAGATCGGGGACAAAGCGCACGTGGGCGCGCTCGGCGGCCAGATTGACCGCCGCCTCGACGCCGGGCAGCTTGTTGAGCTGCTTCTCGATGCGGGTGGCGCAGGCGGCACAGGTCATGCCGCCGACGGCGATCTCGACCGTCGACGAATCGGCCGATGCGTTCATTGGCGTTTGCGGCGGTCAGCGAACATTGATCTCGACACGGCGGTTGCGCGGCTCCTTCGCCTCGTCGGCGGTCGGCACCAACGGGTCGCGTTCGCCGCGGCCCGCCGCCTGAATGTTGTCGGCGGCCAAGCCCCGGCTGACAAGCTCCAGCCGAACCTTTTCGGCGCGCCGCTTCGACAGCGCGTCGTTGTCTTCCAGCTTGCCAACCCGGTCGGTATGGCCAACCACCACAATGTCGGCGGCCGGTCGAGTGGCGATCTCGGCAAACACTTTCTCCAGCTCGAGCTTCGATTCGGCTGTCAGTTCATCGCCCTCGGCGAAATAGAGCAGGAAGCTTTTCGGTGCCGGCGGCTGGGTTGCCAGGGCATCGCCGAACTGCTTGTCGACGGCCTCCTTGTCCAGGGTCACGGCTTCCATTGACCGCGCACCGCCGACGGCCGCCGCGTAGGGCTTGTCGAGCACCAATGACTGGCCTTCCCTGGCGGTGACCGTTACCGGCGCGACCTTGCCCTCGCGATCCGGGACCAACACGAAGGTCTCGGTCCGAGTAGCGCACGCGGTGGCGAGACCGGCCGCCAAGACCAAGACAATGGAAGACCTAGTCATGTCCCTCTCCCTTTACATTGACGACATAGCGGGCGGCGCGGCTGCGCACCACGGCCGCCGGCGTGCTGATCCGCATCGCCTCCGGTTCATAGCTGGCGATCTGGCCAGGCTGTACCGCCACGGTGCCCCGCTGCACGCGGGCATCCAGCGAGCCCTGATACGTGGTGGTATCGAAGGCGAAGTGCTGGATGGTGATGTGCGTGCGCGGCCCGAGCGAGAGGGTCGAGTTGTCGTTGAACATGATGCCGACCGCGCCGGTCAGTCCCGTCTCCAGCACGTCATGCTGGCGCAGGCGCGTACCCACGGTGGCCAACAGTCGTCGCCCGTCCCGTTCGATCCAGGCCTGATCGCGCAACACCTTGATCTGGGCCACCCACTGGTAAAGACTCGACGAAACCGGCGTCGGCTCGCGAGCCGGATCAACCACCACGCCGCCCGTCACCTGGGCAAGAGCCGCATTGCACACCAAAGCCCAGGGAACCGCCCACCAGCAATGCCTGTAGCCATGCATAGTCATCTCCTTGTTCGCCCCGGAACAGCAGCCCGAAGGAGATCGATTCTACCCGCCCGCCACCTGGCCGCGCCACAACAGGCCACCCAGATTGACGGCATTGAACAGGCCATACAGGCCGAAGCCCAACACCAGCAAGCCGGACACCCCACGAACCGCTGGCGCCTGGGCAAAGCGGCGGAAGCGCGAGAACAAGATGCCCGCCAGCAGCAGGTTGGGCAAGGTGCCGAGGCCGAAGACCAGCATGACCAAAGCGCCCCGAGCGGCCGAACCCGCTACCAGCGCGTTGGCAAGCACGCTGTACACCAAACCGCAGGGTAGCCAACCCCAGAGCATGCCCAGGGGCAGCGCCTGGCCGACATGCCGCGCCGGAACAAAGCGGGCTGTCAGCGGCCGTATCCGCACCCAGAGCGACTGCCCCATGCGCTCGACGAAGGCCAGGGATCGGGTGAAGCCCATCAGATAGACACCCAGGGCCACCAGCATCAGATTGGCCAGGACATAGAAGACCACTTGCACCGAGGCGACCGGGCCGAAGGCCAGGCCGAGACCGCCAATGGCCCCGACCAGGGCGCCCGCCAGGGAATAACTCAAGATGCGGCCGGCGTTGTAGGCCAGGTGCAGCGACCAGGCGGCCCGACCGCCAGGGCCCTGCGCCGCCAGGGCGCCGACGATGCCACCGCACATGCCCGCGCAATGGCCAGCACCCAGCAGGCCGACCAGAAAGATCGCCAGGAAGCCGGTGTCCGACAAAAACTAAATTACCTTGGAGTAGCGAGCCCGCTCACGGTCGGAGCGCAGATAGCGGTCGAAGACCATAGCAATGGCCCGCACCAGCATGCGGCCCTTGGGCAGCACGGTGATCCAGCGGTCCGCGATCTCGAGCAGACCGGCCTCCTCCATGGCGCGCAGATCCGCGATCTCCGACGCGAAGTAGGCCTTGAAGTCGATCAGGTGGGCTATTTCGATCGACTCGAGCGACAGTTCGAAGTGACACATCAGGGCCTGGATGATCGAGCGGCGCAGCAGGTCGTCGGCACTCAGTTCGAGGCCGCGCATGACGGGCAGCACACCGCGGTCGAGACAATCGTAGTACTCGTCCAGCGTCCGGTAGTTCTGCCCATAGGTCGGGCCGACCTTGCTGATCGCGGATACGCCAAAGGCCAGCAAGTCGGCCTCGGCATGGGTCGAATAACCCTGGAAGTTGCGGTGCAGACGCCCCTGACGCTGTGCCACCGAAAGCTCGTCCTCCGGCTTGGCGAAGTGGTCCATGCCGATGAAGACATAGCCGGCATCGGTCAGGCGCCGGATGGCCGTTTGCAGAATATGCAGCCGGGCGTCCGCCGACGGCAGATCGGCTTCATTGATCCGCCGCTGAGGCTTGAAATGGCCCGGCAGATGCGCGTAGTTGTAGACGGAAAGCCGCTCCGGAGAGAGTTTTATCACCTCATCCAGCGTGTGGTTGAAGCCGATGACATTCTGCTTCGGCAGGCCGTAAATGAGGTCAACCGACACCGACTTGAAACCGAATTCGCGCGCCGACTCGATGACGACGCGCGTCTCGTCGAGCGATTGCACACGATTGACCGCCACCTGGACCGACGGGTCGAAATCCTGGACCCCGACACTCATGCGATTGAAACCGAGTTCGGCGAGGACCTTCACCGTTTCCCGATCGACCTTGCGCGGATCAACCTCGATGGAGTATTCGCCGTTGGCCTGCAAGCGGAAATACTTGTGAGTCAGTTCCATCAAGCGACGCATTTCGTCGTGGGACAGGAAGGTCGGCGTACCGCCGCCCCAGTGCAACTGGACGACGTCGCGGCCCCCGTCGAGGGCCTCGGCCTGCATGGCCAACTCTCGCCCCAAGTACTTGATATATTTACCGGAACGACCGTGATCCTTGGTGATGATCTTGTTGCAGCCGCAGTAATAGCAGATCGTATTGCAGAAAGGGATATGGACGTATAATGACAGCGCTCGGCCGATTCCTCCGATCGTGCGGCGTCCGAGCCAAGACCGATAGGCCTCGGCATCGAAGGCTTCGACGAAACGATCGGCAGTCGGGTACGACGTATACCGCGGGCCGTTGACATCGAAACGACGAATGATCTGCGGGTCGAAAATCAGTTCTTGAAAGTTGCTCAACATCAGGAATAGAGAATAGGAATCGGTGCCGATGCGCTCAAGCGGCGAGGGTCAAAGATGCCGGAAGGACAGCGAAGTGGCGTTGACGCAGATCAAAGCCTCCCCTGACGGCGACCAAGATCGAAATGTCATACCCTTGGCTTTGAGCTCCCTCAAGGCCGCGTGTTCGCAATGCAACCTGCGCGAACTCTGTCTCCCCTACGGCCTCTCCGACCATGAAATCGTTCGGCTGGACAAGATGGTGGCGGCGCGGCGCCGAGTGAAGCGCGGTCAGCATCTCTATCGCGCCGGCGAGGGTTTCGAGGCGATTTACGCCATCAAGACGGGCTTCTTCAAGACCGACGTGCTGCTCGAAGATGGCCGCGAGCAGGTCACCGGCTTCCAGATGGCCGGCGAAATCCTCGGCATGGACGGCATCAGCACGGAAGCCCACACGTGCAACGCGGTCGCTCTTGAAGACAGCGAAGTCTGCGTCATTCCCTTCGGGCAACTGGAGGTTCTGTCGCGAGAGATCGAGACGCTTCAGCGCCACTTCCACAAGGTCATGAGCCGCGAGATCGTTCGCGACCATGGCGTGATGATGCTGCTGGGCACCATGCGCGCCGAAGAGCGATTGGCGGCCTTCCTGCTGAACCTCTCGCAACGCTTCACGGTGCGGGGCTACTCGCCGCAGGAATTTCATCTGCGCATGACGCGCGAGGAGATCGGCTCCTACCTCGGCCTGAAGCTCGAAACGGTCAGCCGCGCCTTCTCCCATTTCCAGGAAGCGGGTTTCATCAGCGTTCAACAAAAGCATATCCGCATTCTGGACATCGTCCCTCTCAAGCAATTGCTGGCGCACCCGCCGGTGTAGGTCTCGCACCCCCACGTCCTTTCGCGCACCCCGAATGGAAAAGGGCCAGGCCGGGAAACCGGCTTGGCCCTTTGTCCGTCAGTCAACAGAGCGATTGCGGCTCGAAGTCCGAGCCGCAATCGCCCCCCGGCTACGGGTTCGGACCGTTGTGACAGTCGTAGCAACCGACCTGATGGTTGGCCGGGAAGGTCTTGGTGCTGCCCTCCACCGTGAACGTCTTGGCCACCCAGACCTTGCTCAGCGGGCTACCACGATAGTCGGCGCCGTGGCAGGCCGTGCAAGCCGTTCTGTTGTTCTCGGCCGCGCTCTCATGGCCGAACACCCACGCTTGCCCCGTCGTGTGCATGCCATGCGGACCGCCCGTGGTGGTATTCGGCACCGTCGTGTGACAGGCCTTGCACTCGACAATCGGACCGGCATGGCCCTGCAGATCGATGCTCAGCGCGTTATCCTGGCTGTGCGAGCTGGGATATTCCGCGTGGGTCGCCCCGTGGCAGGCTTCGCACTGCAAGCCGCCATGGCCCTTGCTGAACCGGTACAGGCTCTTGCCGGCAAGCGGGGTGTTCGCGTTGGTGGCAAAGCGCGTGTCGGTCGTTGCCTTCGGCAAGCCATTGGCATCGACACCGACCAGGTCACGTTTGCCGTTGTTGTGGCAGGCTTGGCAGTTCGGCACATCCAGCCAGCCCTGCCGCGCCAGGTTGCCCACTTGCGCCATGCCGCCGTGGCAATTCTGACAAGCGACGGTCTGATTGCCGTTGGCATCCTTCGGCAGCGACATCGCACCGCGATTGCACTCCGTTTGCGAACCCGGGTGGCACATGTAGCACGAGTCGATGTTGGTACTGCTGCCGAGCGGCTGCTGCGTAACCGGGTCGTTGACCGTCGCGTGCTTGGTATGCAGCGCGGCGGTAAATGCCCGAACACCAACATAGCCCGATGCGTTCAAGGCATTGGATGAGTGACAGGACGCGCACAACACCGGCTTGCCGCCGTTGGCCGAGGCTTCCAGACCCGCCGCGGGGAAACCCCTCGCGGCCAGCGCGTTGGCGTAGAGCGTCGCATTCATGGTCTTTTGCTTCTGATCGTGCAGACGAAGAATGTTCAGCTTCCAGTCCTTTTCCGGATCGGCGTTGAAGACCCAGCCGGGGCTCGCCGGCTTCGCCGCGATCTGGGCGGGATTGTTCGTCGCCGTGGTCGAGCTGTGGCAGGCCTTGCAGGTCATCTCGTCGCTGACCGGCAGTACCGTCCGGGCGGTCGCCAGGACATTGCCGGCGCTGTCCTTCACGGTGACCTTGACCATCGGGTAGAAGTTCTTCCTGCCGGTGTCGTCGAACGGCGTGATCGGCAGACCTTCGGCGATGAACATGTCGCCCGACGGAGCCAACTGCATCTGCATCGGCGTCGTGCCGGGCGTGCGGTTACTGACCAACGGATCGCTCAGATTCAGACCATAGTTGTCCGCCGGCCGTGCGCCGAACAGCGACTGCACATACGTCCAGAAATTGGTCTTGGTCGCGCTGCTGGTGTTGATCGAGTTGTACAGCGGATCCGTGGTCGGCACCGTGGTGTCTGCCAGTGCCTCGTAGGTCAGCGTCACGCCGGTGGTCACGCGCTTGTTGGTCGATTTATTGACCAGTTGGGCGTGCAGGTTGTTGTAGGGCGGCAGGATCGAGAAGACCGAGAAGTCCTTGCCATCCACGCAGTGCATGCCGAGATCGTTCCAGGCCATGAGCGAGTAAGTGCCCGCGGCGGGCGGAGGCGCGCCACCACCACCACCGCTGTTCACCACCGTCACGCTGATGTTCTTGGTGGCCCGCGAGTCCTTGACGCCGATGGTATCGCTACCGGCTTTCAGGCCCCTGATCGTGACCACGCCGTTCGAATAGCTCGCCGATGCCACAGTGGGTGCGGAATTGGTCAAAGACACCGAGTCGGAAGCGCCGCTCACCAGCACCGTCGCGCTGTTGCCTACCGTCAAGGCGACGTTGCTGAGTGAAACCGTCAAGCCGGCGATGACCGAAACCTTGATCTGCTTGTCGCTCCTCCGGTCCTTGACCTTGATCTCGGCCTCACCCGTCTTCAAACCTTTAATCGTCACGACGCCATTCGAATACGTGGCAGATGCGACCGAGGAATTGGAATTGGACAGGCTGACGGTTCCGCTGGCGCCGCTGACATTGACAGTGGTCGTCTGCCCCACGGTCATCGTCACGCTGCTCACCGACACGGCAAGACCGGAATCGGCCTTGGCCGAAGATATGATGCTGAAGCGTTCGTTGTGGTCGTGGCTATCGGCGACGGAAATCGTCCCCAATGCCAGGGAGCAGGCCGCAATGAGCCCTCCCAGGATAAAACGATTTCTCATGGCCATCCTCCTGGCAGTTTGATTCGTCCGTCCCCAAACGGACGCTTCCACGTGGCCGAGGGCATCGGCCCCCGGTAACGGGGCGAATGGTGCATGAGAGACAAGAGACGCCGCCGGCGTCGGGGTTCCCCGACAAGACCCTACCGGAATAGCGGTCCGAGTACGGCCAGAAAACCCCAGGGGTTCTTGCTCACCGCCACGGAGGCGACATAGGCGAAGGTTGCCAGGGCAACCAGCCAAGCGGCGAGGCGGACGCCCCGATGACGCCCCGCCTTGAGTGCGAGCGACCCAAGGATGATATAGGCGACCAGGCCGAAGACCTTGGCCGTCAGCCAGGTTTCGACAAGCGGGTATTGGGCGCTCGCCACCGACAAAGTGATGGCCGCTGTCAGCAGCAGAGCGTCGTTGACATGCGGCGCCCAGCGCAGCCACTTCTGACGCAGGATGGGCGAGTCGGCCAACATCAGCAGACCGCGCAGGAAGAAGCCGGTGATGCTGACGACCACGCAGGCAACATGAAGGTGTTTGATGGCGAGGTACATTGCTTAGCCGGGCTCGCCGTCCTCGCGCGGCCGCCAGTAGGCGGGCGCGTAGTGCCAGGCCCAGCGCGCGAACGCCAGCAACCAGAACAACGCCACCAGCGGATGCGCGGCCACCCAGAACTCGCTGGCCACCCGCAACACCGCCACCGCCTGCATGGTCCAGAAGCACGCCCACATGACGCCGTCGCCGGTAATCGGCCGCCCGGAATGACCGAGCGTAACGCGGGACGCCATGCCCACCAGGGCCGAGGACACGAAGCCGATGGTCAGCGCGTGCAAGGGCGCCAAACCAAACCCGGGCAGATCGGCGAGGAGCAGCAGGCTACTGGCTGCCAGGAGGCTGAAGCCAATGCCGACCCAGGCGAAGGCGACATGGACAACGGCGAGAATCCTGTCCGCGAAACTGTCGATCAAGCGCCAGAGCACGGTCAACCGGATGGCGGCGATGGCCACTGGGAGATCCGCCAGCCAGGTCCAGGCGGGCAACTCCAGGTGGGCAAGAATCCCGTGAGCCACGCTGCCGGCCAGCATGAGGTACAGCGCCCAAGCCGGCCGCCGGGGCTGGAAGCCGCGAATGACGCCCTGGGAAAAGAAGGGCAGCATCCGGTGGATGACAATCATGAATACCGGCAACAGATAGGCCCAAACGCCCAGGGCAATGGCCGGCGGCCCCAACCATCCAGGCCCCCCCGCCGCAAGCAGGGCAAAGCACAACAGGCCCGAGGCACCGGCGGTCTGCGCGGTGGCCATCAGCCCGATATGCATTCGGTCGCCCGCCCCGCGCAGCACCAGGCGCCAGAGGAACCATGCGGCCACTACCCAGCCCGCCAAGGCCAACAGCAAACCTGCCGGCAGGAGCATCGGGATGAACAGACCAATATCCGCCATCAGCCAGCCGGTCGCCATCAACAGCACTGTCGGCCCAAAGATGGCCGGCGAGGTATCGGGTTGCTTCTGCCAGCGCGGGCCGGCGGTCAGAATGAAGCCGAAGATGAAGAAGGCGAATACACCGAAGCACAGCATCAGGGCGTGCAGCCAGGACGGCGGCAAGGGCCAGGAGACCAACACCCCGAGTCCCCCGAAACGCCCCGTCAGGTCGATCACCCACCAGATCATGGCCAGAAGACCTTGCACCATGCCCGCCGCGAACAGTCCTCGGTGCGGGGCGGCCAGCAGCATGGTCAACCCCCCCGGCGGCGGGCGCTTCGCACCGATCTCAATGCCCTTTTTCATACCCAGTTCACCACGGTCATCAGGCCGGCAAATCCATGATATGTTCCGCCTTTACCATGTCCAACAACACCATCCACAAGCACGACCTCGACATCCCGGCGCTGCTCGGCCGGATGCCGCTTTTCTCCGCGCTGACGGCCGACCAGCTTGTGCCCATTACGGCGGCGACCCGCGAAAGGCGCCTGGCGAAGGGCGAAATGCTGTTCCAGAAAGGCGATATGCCGAAGGGATTCTTCGTCATCGTCTTCGGCCAGGTCAAGCTTGCCTTCCCGTCGTCCCAGGGTAACGAAAAAGTCGTCGAGATTATCGGCCCGCGGCAGAGCTTCGGCGAAGCCGTGGTGTTCATGGGCAAGCCCTACCCCCTCTTCGCCGAGGCGCTGACGGACAGCCTGCTGCTGCATATCGCCAAGGACGCCCTTTTCAAGCTGCTGGAGGCGGACGCCTCGTTTGCCCACGCCATGCTGGCCGGACTGTCGATGCGCCTCCATTCCCTGGTCAGCGACGTCGAGTCCTATTCCCTGCGCTCCAGCGCCCAGCGCGTCATCGGCTACCTGTTGCAGCATTGCCCCCAGGACGGCGAGTGCCAGGGCAAGCTCCAGATGACCTTGCCGACGTCCAAGCAGGTGATCGCCTCGCGTTTGAACCTGACCCCCGAGACCCTGTCGCGTATCTTTCACGATCTCGCCGAACACAAGCTGATCGAGGTTCATGGCCGGCAGATCACGGTGCCCGACCTGCTTCGTCTGCGCGAATACGACCTTTGAAGCGCCGGTAGACCCGTACCGCGCCAATCAGGTTCCAGCCGAGCAAGGCGCAGGAAACAGCAAATACGCCGCCCCCCAACCGTGCCAGCGATGGCCAGATGGCCGCCGCCAGCAGCAGGCCGACGGCCGTATAGTGCAGCCACATCTGCACGGTCATCATCCGGTCGGGAATCATTTCCTTCATGTTCGGCGGCAACATGCCCAAACCCATCGCCCGCTGCAAGTGCAGCCAGTTCAAGAACGGCACTATCTTGTAGAGCATGCCATTGATGGCGGAGACGAAGACACCGGGCAGAATCAGCACGCCCAGCCAGTACGGGCCGCGCGGGTTGTCGGCCAGGACGGGGAAGACCGTCATCGCGCCGGCCGAGGCCAGGACGGCCAGCAGGCAAATCATCGCGCCGCGGAAGAACAGCATGGTGGGATCGGCAATTCTGCGCCGTCGGCGTTGCTGCAGCCCGAGGGTGATGGCGGCAAAGGCCGCGGCCAGCGCCAGGCCGGCCAGCCAGACCCATTGCTGCCAGTATGGGCTGGCGCCGGTCAATTGCAGGGACCACACCACCAGCACCGCCAGCAAAGCGGGGGGCAGCCAGCGAGCAAATCCGGCCGGATAGGCCGGAGTCAACTGAAACATCGGCACCACGTAGTAGGACACTCCCGACAGCATCAGCAGCGACCACCCCCCGAGGCCCCAGGCGGCATGGACATTGGCAAACTCAAGCAAAGGCCACGGCTTGGCGCGCCCAATCGCCTCGGCCATGGTCGCCCCGAGCAGCACCGTCACCGCCAGCGCGGCCACGGCCGCGCGCAAGGCCCAGATCGTATTGCCCCGAGCGGGCGTGCGCAGCAATGCGGCCCCGACCACCACGACCAGAAAACCGATCACTGGCACGAACAAGACGGCGGCAAGCCGGAACAGAGGGCCATTCGAACTCAGGAAGCCGGCAACCAGGACGAGGCTGGCCACTACCAGCAACGGGTGCGCCACACCCGCCACCAGGCTCGGCCGCCAGACATTGCCACCTGCGGCCACCGGGACGAACTGGAGCATGGCTCCGACCATCGCCTGGAGCATGAAGCCAACCGTCATCAGGTGCGTGAGGGCGAGCACCGAACCTGTCCAGCGCGACATGACGGCTTCTTCGCCGGCCCATATCATCAACAGCCCGGCGGCAACGCCGAACCAGGGAGCGGTGAGAAAAAACCGATATGGCACCGAAATTGGCGGTGCCTGATCGAAGGACAGATCGGGGTGCATGACGGTGGAGGCGTGCCGCAACCGGCCTGGAGCTGCTCAGGCCTTGCGGATGCGTATCTCGTGAGTGCCGTCGGCCTGGATATCTTCCTTCCAGACATAGCCATTGCGACGGAGCATGTCGAAAAGCGGGTGAGGCTGACAATACAGCAACAGCACGAGTTCGTCGTCGGCGGCGAGCGTATCCAGCGCCATCAGCGCCAGTTCCAGGGGCTCGGGCGGTTGTAGCTCGCGGCCGTCGATCAAAGGGGGCACGCGGCCTCCACCCTCTCCAGCAACCCGGCGCTCAGCGGCAGACCCTGGTCGGCAAGCGTCCGTTCACACATTGGATAGAGGATGTTCTCCTCCTTCATATTGTGCTGCTGCATCAGCACCAGCAGCGTGTCTGCCGAGCCGCCGAATTCGCCGCCATCGCGCCGTGCGACCGCATCCGCCATCCGAGCCATCAGGTCGCGCATCTGGGCGTGCTCGAAACGCATCATTTGGGACGGACCACCGGACATGCCGGTGGCCGCCTCGAAGGCGGGGAACAGTATCTGCTCCTCGGTGGCGAAATGGGCTTCGATTTCGCCGCGAAAACGTTTGAAGAGGCTTTCACACTCGGGCCACTTCTTGCCCTGGGCCGCCTCTTCGGCAGCCGCGAAGAGATCGTCGCAGTGCTTGTGGTGATCGTGCAGGGGCTGGGTCAGGCTCGTCATTGGGGGGACACCGTGCCGAGAGTAATTGGCCGCTGATTGTCCGATGCCCGACTCATGGCCAGCCTTGATGGTCGTCAAGATTTGACGAGTCCCACCTCCAGGTTGGCGAACCAGTCGATGAAGCGCCGCACATCCTCACCGCGGTAGATGGCACCGTGCTGCGGGCAGAGCATGTCGATATCCATGTCCGCAACACGGGCGCACCAATCGCGCTTCGCCCGCTCTGACCCCATCCAGCGACGATGAAAGCCTTCCGCGTGGGCGATGTGGCGATCGAAATTCTCGACAAACAAGCCGGTCTCGCCCGGCGGCAACAGCGCCGCGCCGATATCGCCGGAGAACAGGATCTTGGCCTTCGGATCGTACAGATTGAAATTGCCCGACGAATGCAGGTAGTGGGCGGGAATCGCCCGCATTTGTTCGCGGCCGACCGGAATATCCATGCCGCCGTCCGGAATGGTGATGAAGGTATCGCCCGTGCCGCCATAGTGCGGCACGAAGCTGGTCCACAGCCAACTGATGCAGCACTTGAGGTCCGGGTTGAATTCCAGCCACATGGAGAGCGAAGACGCGACGTCCGGATCCTGGTGCGAGGCGAAGATCTTGCTGATGCGGCGTGGGTCGTACTCCGCGCAAAGAGCCGAGAACACCGCCGGAAATATCTCGCTACCGCCCGGGTCGAGCAGCATGGCATCGTCGCCGACGCTGATCAGATACTCGTTGGTATCGACCAGGTAACCCGGGCGATCCGGGTCGCGCACGATGGCAAGCCAACGATGGTCGCCATTTTCATAGATCGCTTGGGCAGTCTTCATGGTGGCGACTCCTAGTCCTGATTGCGAGACAACAGTTCGAGGGAACGATGGATTTCGGCGATGGTCCGCTCGAAATCGCTGGATACCTGCATCAAGGCCGCGGAAAAAGTACCCCCGTAGGCGGCTTCGATCTTGGCCGATCGGGCCAACACGCTGCCCAGTTCAACCAGTTGCGCGGTATCGGCAATGGTCTGGTTCAGCCGGCGATTCTGCGTGTCAATCGCCTCCTGACGGGGCGTAAAGGATGTGGTGGAGCGCGTACGCAGATAGCGCTCGATCATGGCGCGCGCCTGACCGTTCGCTTCGGCGCGCAGTCGCTCGACCACCCGGGTCAACCGGTCGGACTTCACCGCGGCGGTGACCGAGGCGACGCTGCCGTGTGTCATCTGCCGCAACACCTCCATCTGCTGTTGGAGATCGGTGGCGAAGCGACGCAACTCGTTGGACAGGACGCTGAAGCCCAACGCCGCCTGGCCAGCGCGCTTGGCCAGGAAAATGGCGTTCATGGCCATCAGATTGATCTTGAAGGCGGTCGCAACGACGCTCTTGATTTCCTCGTTGATGCGGACGATGCGGCGCAATTCGCCGCCACTGCCTTGTGCCCGGCTCATGCCACGGACCCCTCGTTCGGTGGCAGAGCGATCGCCCCGCCCTTGCTGAACTGGTAATCATGAAAGATGTGCTCGGCGGAAAGAATCTCATAGCGGCCGTCCGCGCCTTGGCGCGTGGTGTCCTTGAGCCGATAGGTGTAGTGGCCGCAGGTCCAGCATTCGAAATTGCGCATATGCGTGCACAGGCAGGTCTTGTCGCCAACCGTGATCTTCTTCGCTTCCGGGTGCTTGGCCACCTCCCGGTTGTAGGCGTCGATATAGCCACAGCGACCGGCGGAATCGAGCAGGTAGCCGAACGCCTCGCAATTCGGCCGGATGCCGTCGCCGATGGCCGGACTGTTCTTCAGCATGCGCATCGGATAACCGGTCGGCGATATGCCATTGACTTCGATGTCCTGCTCGTCGGCCTTGAAATACTCCTGCTGCACGTCGGCCGGCAGGCCACACTCGCGGGCAACGGTAAAGCGGGTGGCCACCTGCACGGCCGCGGCGCCCTGTTCCAGGAAGGTGGTCGCATCGCTTCCGGTAAAGATGCCACCGGCGGGAATCAGGGGAATGTTCAGGTTTTCGGCCTGCAACCACGCGCGGATTTCCGTGACGATGGTCGCCAGGTCGTACTCCGCCCAATCCATGCCGAAGCCGAGATGACCGCCGGCAAGTGGTCCCTCGATCACGACGAAATCGGGCAGACGGTCGAGACGGGCATTCTTGCGCAGGAAGAGTTGCAGGGCGCGCAGCGAAGACACGATGATGCCCAGTTGGGCGTGACGAAAACGCGGGTGATCCTCGATCAACGCGAATGAGCCGAGGTGCAGGCCAGCCGCCAGGGTAATGCCGTCGATGCCGGCGTCGAGCGCCGCCGACAGGCGCACGCGCAGCGTTTCCTTCGGCGCGTTCATGGTCAGCTTTTCCATGCAGTTGATGAAGACCATGCCGTCGCCGCGCTTTTCATCCATGGTGCGGCCAACATGCAAACGGGTCGCCTCGGCGAGATGACCGAGGTCGAAGCGGACATCCGACTTGTCGGTGTTGGCGACGTTGTACTTGTAGAGCTTGAGCTTGTCCTTGACGAAACGCGTCTTGAAGCGCCGATCGGATACCGTCGGGACCATCGCGTCGGAAATATGGCCAATTCCGCCGAGACGGGCGGCTTCGAGCGCCAGTTCGGCTGTCGAGATGTCGACGCCCATGCCGCCAATCACGATAGGCACCAATTCACGGCCGGCCAGCCGCAGGCGGAAGTCGTCGACGCAGTTCATTATGGTTGTCCCACACCCCGGCAAACGGTGGCTCCGGCGCCTTCAGGGGTAAAGTCGCAATAATAGCCGATCGCCGCCGTAGAGCCGCGCGCAATCGCCTCTTCAGGGCTCCGGCACGTGGATGCCCGGGCGGCCGGAACAGAATCGGTTATGATTTTTCGCGCCGGTCCGCCGAGCCGGTTGATATGCATCAACGGGCCGGCGGACACCGCGGCGATAATGGTTTTCTGATCGTTTCCTGATGGAGGCGCGCATGTTCAAACATCTTCTGGTTCCCACGGATGGATCTCCGCTGTCTTACGACACGGCCAAGCGGGCTGTCACCTTTGCTCGCGAGACTGGCGCGAAAATTACGTTCTTCTTTGCCGAACCGGATTATCCGGTCGCATTTTATGGCGAGGGGGCTTTGATCGACCCGACCACACCGGAGAAATTCGCCGAAATCGCCGAGCGCCAGGCCCAGGAGATTCTTGGCAGGGTCAAGGCGCTGGCAAATGACGCTGGCGTCGAGTGCGCATCCACCGCACAAGTAAGCGACGTGCCGTATCAAGCAATCATCGACGCCGCAAACAATGCCGGCTGTGACCTGATCTTCATGGCGTCCCATGGACGTCGCGGCATCAGTGGCCTGCTATTGGGATCGGAGACACAGAAGGTCCTGACCCACTCGACCATCCCGGTGCTGGTCTATCGCTGAGGCCGATCGTGCAAAACGAAGCCATCGCCATCATCCTGGACGAACATCGATCACTGTCCGCAGTGCTCCATGGCCTGCGCCATTTGGTGCGGGAAATGCGCGACCGCGGCAAGGCCCCGGACTTCCGTCTGCTGGGCGCGATGCTCTATTACCTGGACGCTTTCTCGGAAAAGCTCCACAACCCCAAGGAAAGCGCCTATCTTTTCGCCCGACTGCGTAGCCGGACGCACGAAGCGGACCAAGTCATCGCCCAACTGGAGCGGCAACACGCCGAAAGCGCACAGATCGGCCGCGATCTCGATCATGCGCTGGCCCGCCTGGAAGCCGGGATGAGCGATGGACTCGCGCTGTTCGCCGCCACCGTGGACAGGCTGATGGAGGAGGCGTGGCCGCACATGGCAACCGAGGAGAAGGTGCTGCTGCCGCTGGCGAAAAAGCACCTGACGGCGGAAGACTGGGTCGAGATAGCCCGGGCCTTTGGCGAAAACGGCGATCCGCGCTTTGGCTGTGAACCGGACCACGAGTTTCGCGACCTGTTCTCGCGGATCGTCAACCTCGCGCCGCCGCCCATTGGCGTCGGACCCGAGTAGTCGGAACGCCGGCGAAGATCCGCCGCGGGCGAGAATGCGGCAGTCTCCACCGTTGCCATCGCGCCAACCTACTTGGCGTTGCGGGCGTCCTCTTCCATGTGCCTCCTGGCATAGCCATAGAGGAAGATGCCCATGACAATGATGAATCCGATAGTAAATACACTCAGCAAGCCAATGTCGGTGCCAAACAGCATCTTGATTGCGACCATGCTCATTCTCCCTTATCGTCAATGACTACGAAGGTCGGCGGGCGCCAGGCCGCCGATGACCGTTTCGCCCAACGCGGGCAATACGACATTGCCCATCAGGCGCCACGTCTTGGCATCGTCCTCGACCAGAACTAGCCAGTGGCCCGACGCCGGCAGTCTGATCCTGCCGGTGTAACGCCCATCTACCGCCGTCAGCGCCACTGTCTGATCCAAACCGGCGCGGGTGGGATGGGAAAGCGTGAGATTCAGTGCTTTTGGTGCCGCGAAATTACTGCTCGCCGCCGAGATCAAACCAAGGTCCACGCCCTCCGCCGTAAAGCGCGCCCTGACCTCCAGTCCGAGGCTCGCTGCTTCCTTGCTGCGCGCCAAGGTCCGATCGACAGCCAAACCCTGCTTGTAGTAGTCGTCCGTTACCAACCCATCGTTGGTCGAATAGGCAATCCACGCGGTCACCAGCGAGGCGACGACAACGATCAGCGGCCCCGACGCCAGGTACCAGGGCCAAGGTTCGCGGTACCAGGGTCTTACGGTTGATGTGTTCATTTTCTCGCTCATGGCATCAGGAAAGTGGCTTTCTCATGGACGGAGATCTTCTCGTCGTTCAGGGATTTCACATCGAAGTAAATGACATGCGAACCCTTGCCGGCGGAGCCGGGCGGCACCCTGACTTGATAGGTGGCGTTCTTGTTGCTTGCCGACGGCACTTCGACGACCGGTTCCCCCATCAGGGCGATTCCATCCAGCCCGGTGACGCTGAAGGTGTAACGCTGTGGCTTTTCCGAAACGTTCATGATCTGCATGCGATAGACGTTCTCGATCAGGCCGTCCTCGACCTCGCGTGCCAGCGTCATGCGGTCACGGATGACATCCACCCGCAACTCCGGCTTGGTGGCAAGGCCCCAGATCCAGGCGATCGAGATCGCGCCCAGAATTGCCGTGTACAGAATGATGCGGGGGCGGAAGAGGTGGGCGAGGATTTCCTTGCCATTCCAATGCTGCGCCAGGGCATTTTCCGTCGAGTAGCGGATCAGCCCCTTGGGGTAGTTCATCTTGGCCATCACCTGATCGCAGACGTCGATGCAGGCCGCGCAGCCAATGCACTCGTACTGCAGGCCCTGGCGGATATCGATGCCGGTGGGACAAACAGCCACGCACAGCCCGCAATCGACGCAGTGACCCAGCCCCTGGGCCTGGTAGTCGGCGGTCTTCTTGCGCGTACCGCGCGGCTCGCCGCGCTCCACGTCATAAGTGATTACCAGCGTGTCGGGGTCGAACATGACGCCCTGGAAGCGGGCGTAGGGGCACATGTACTTGCAGACCTGCTCGCGCAAGTGACCGGCGAACCCGTAGGTAAGACCGGAATAGAGGGTAATCCAGGCCCACTCCCAGGGACCAAAGGAAAGCGTCAGCGCCGCTTGAGCGAGATCCTTGATCGGCGTGAAATAGCCAACGAAGGTAAAGCCGGTCCAGACCGATAGCAGGATCCACAACGCGTATTTCAGCAGCCGCTTGCGGAATTTGGCGCCGCTCATCGGCGCGGCATCGAGTTTGATCCGCGCGTTGCGGTCACCCTCGATCTTCTCTTCTATCCAGAGAAAAATCTCGGTGTAGACGGTCTGAGGACACGCATAGCCGCACCAGAGGCGGCCGGCCACCGCGGTAAACAGGAACAGTGCGAAAGCCGAAATAATGAGCAGCACGGCCAGAAAGAACACATCCTGCGGCCAGAATACCAGTCCGAATATGTAGAACTTGCGCTGGACCAGATCGAACAATACCGACTGGCGCCCGCCCCACGGCAACCACGGCAAGCCGTAATAGAGAAGTTGGGTAAACCAGACGAGCAGCCAGCGCCAGTTTGCAAAGACGCCGGTGACTGACTTCGGATAGATCTTCTTGTGCGCTTCGTAGAGAGAAACGCCTTCATTGGCGCTGTTTGCCGACGTGCTGGGGGGCTTAGTATTCATTTCTTCGTTACTCGGTTGAGTGGAGAAGCAACAAGACTTCGAAGTTTAACGCGACCGACGCGAACGCCCCCGTACGCTGTAGTGGTCGCAACTTCAAACAACAAGACATCCTATTCCGCGCGTTTTGGCCACCGCGACTACTTGGCGGCCTGCCTCCCCCTGCTCAGACATGCCTCCCCGGCCTTCCGGCCGGGGAGCGCTTCTACGACAGATCAGACAGCCTAGATCGGTGCCACTTCAACCCGGCGCGCTTCCGCCGCGTCGCCCGTCCCCGTGGTGGAAGCCGGCTTGTTCAACATCAGGCGGTCGACAGCCACGCCACCGGCCGTCATCGCGTCCCGAACGGCAATCGCCCGATTCTTGGCGAGTTCCTCGTTCGAGGCGACATCGCCGGTCGTATCGTGGAATCCGGAAATGGCGAACTTCTTGTCCGGATTGGCCTTGGCGTTCTCGATGATCGGCCCCAGCGCCGCGGCTGCATCCGGACTCAGGTCGGCCTTGCCCGTATCGAAGAACAACTTGGCCAAATCGGCCGAGCCGACCGACTTCGCGGTAGCCGAGGCATCACCCTTGACGCCACCACCGAGGCCCCATACATAGGCGGTCAGCAGATGCACCTTGGCTTCGCCGAGGAAATCGCCGAACGCGGGCATGCGGTTGACACGGCCCTTGGTCACCGTTTCGATCATGTCCGCTTCCTGGCTGCTATACAGCCAGATCTTGTCGGCCAGATTCGGGTAGCCAGCCTCGGAGTTGCCCTTGGCATCCGGACCATGACAGGCTGCGCAAGCTTGCGGATAGAGCTCCTTGCCGCGCTGCACGCGGATCGGGTCGCTGGACAGGCTGGACAACGAGCGCACGTAGTGCACCACGTCCTTGACCTGCTCCGCATCCATGTCGGGCTTCGTGCCCATCGGCGTCATAACCGCATCATGGCCCGCCTTGATGGTCTCCTTGATCTTGTCCGGCGTACCACCCCAGAGCCAATCGCTGTCGGTCAGGTTCGGGAAACTCTTGGCGCCCTTGGCATCCGAGCCGTGGCACTGGGCGCAGTAGGTCAGCCATAGCCGCTGCCCCATCTCCCGCGCCTCGCCGTTGGCGGCGACGGCCATGACATCCTGCTTGAGAAACTTGTTAAAGATCGGCGCATATTGTTCGTCCGCCTTCTTCATCTCATCCTCATATTGACCGCGCATGGTCCAGCCAAACGAACCGGCCACGTTTCCGAGACCAGGATAGAGGAAAAGATACGCAAGGGAAAACACCACCGTGAGATAGAACATCCAACGCCACCAATTGGGCAGCGGGTTGCTGTACTCGGCCAAGGTTTCGTCCCATACATGCCCGGTGATCTGCCCCGGGTTGTGCTTTGCACTACCTTGCATCCACAGGAACACGCCGCAGCCGATAACGCTTACCAAGGTAAGCACAACCACATACATGTTCCAGAAACCGTTCACAAAGTCACTGGTATTTTTGAAGTCCATGTTCGCTTCCCTTCACTTGTCCGGATGACTGACTGGCGCCCCATCGGCGATCGGCTGATCGTCGTCGTCCAACGGTAGGCGCGCGGCCTCGTCGTAAGCCTGCCTGCGATGGCCAGAGAACGCCCACCATACGATGGCGACAAATATCGCGAATGTCACCACCGTCGTCAGGGAACGCCAGTCGTTGAGATCCATATGCCTATCGATCAGCGTGTTTGCTTGAGGGCAAGGCCCATGCCTTGCAGGTAGGCAATCACCGCCTCGACCTCGGTCTTGCCTTCCACCGCCTTCGGCGCATCGGCAATCTCCTGGTCCGTGTAAGGCACGCCCACCTTGCGCAACGCGGCCATCTTGGCGCCGATATTCGGCTCCTTCAGGGGGCGATCAAGCCAGTAGTAGGCGGGCATGTTCGACTCCGGCACCACGTCACGCGGATTCAGCAGGTGAATCTTGTGCCACTGATCCGAATAACGACCACCGACGCGATGCAGATCCGGACCGGTACGCTTTGAACCCCACTGGAACGGATGGTCATAGACGTATTCGCCCGCGACCGAGTAGTGGCCGTAGCGCTCGGTCTCCGCGCGGAAGGGCCGAATCATCTGGGAATGACAGTTGTAGCAACCTTCGCGGATGTAGATGTCCCGGCCGGCAAGACGCAAAGCGTCGTACGGTTTGACGAGTTCATTCACCGGCTTCGTCATCGAAGTCTGGAAGAACAAAGGGACAATCTCGACCAATCCGCCCACGCTGACGAAAATCGTCGTGAGCAGGATCATCCAGAAGTTGCTTTTTTCAATTTGTTCGTGAGTCAGCATGTTCGTTGGCTCCCTTGGTTAGGCGTGATGACCGGCAGGCGCGGGAATCAGCGCGTCATCGACCGCGCGGCCACCAGCGATCGTCTTGAACATGTTGTAGGCCATCAGCAGCATGCCGGTGAGGAACAACGCACCGCCGATCACACGAATGGTCCAGAACGGGTAGCTGGCTTTCACCGACTCGACGAACGAGTAGGTCAGCGTGCCGTCGGCATTGGTGGCGCGCCACATCAGGCCCTGCATGACGCCGGAAATCCACTGGGCGGCGATGTAGAGCACCGTGCCGAGGGTGGCAATCCAGAAATGCACGTTGATCAGCTTGGTCGAATACATCTCGGTCTTGCCGAACAGCTTCGGCAGCAGGTAGTAAAGGCTGCCGATCGAAACCATGCCCACCCAACCGAGCGCACCCGAGTGCACGTGACCGACCGTCCAGTCCGTGTAGTGCGACAAGGCATTCACAGTCTTGATAGCCATCATCGGGCCTTCGAAGGTGGACATGCCATAGAAGGACAATGAAGTGATCAGGAACTTCAGGATCGGGTCGTCACGCAGCTTGTGCCAGGCACCCGACAGGGTCATGATGCCGTTGATCATGCCGCCCCAGCTCGGCGCCAGCAGTATCAAAGAGAAGACCATGCCGAGCGACTGTGTCCAGTCTGGCAAAGCGGTGTAATGCAGGTGGTGCGGGCCGGCCCACATGTAGGTGAAGATCAGGGCCCAGAAGTGCACCACCGACAGGCGGTAGGAGTACACCGGACGCCCCGCCTGCTTCGGCACGAAGTAATACATCATGCCCAGGAAGGCGGCGGTCAGGAAGAAGCCGACGGCGTTGTGGCCGTACCACCACTGAACCATCGCATCTTGTACGCCAGCGTAGGCGGAATATGACTTGGGTGTCAGTACACCATTTTCGAACACCGGAATCGAGATGTTGTTGAAGATGTGCAACAGCGCGACGGCGATGATGAAGGCGCCATAGAACCAGTTGGCAACGTAGATGTGAGGCGTCTGACGCTTGGCGATGGTGCCAAAAAAGACGATTGCGTAGGAAACCCACACGGCGGTAATCAACAGGTCGATTGGCCACTCAAGTTCCGCATATTCCTTCGCCTGCGTGAAGCCCAAGGGCAAACTGAGCGCGGCAAGAACAATGACCAACTGCCAACCCCAGAATGTGAATGCGGCCAATCCAGGCGCAAACAACTTGGTGTGGCAAGTGCGCTGAACGACATAGTAGGAGGTGGCGAATAGCGCTGAGCCGCCAAAAGCGAATATCACCGCATTGGTGTGCAGCGGGCGAAGTCGGCCAAATGACAAGAACTCGATAACGTTAAGTTCCGGCCAGACCAGTTGGCTGGCGATGATGACGCCAACCAACATGCCGACGATGCCCCAGATTACGGTCATCACGGCAAACTGGCGCACGACTTTGTAGTTGTAAGTCGCTTGCGATTGCATGTGGATTCACCTCATGAAGAACAAAAAAACCGGATTTCCGCCTCGGCGTCCAAGCCCCGAGTCAATCTCGATAACTGACTTGGGAACCCTCCCCGACACCTTATCGGCCAATAGCGCGGAGGATAGTCTTGGCAAAGGCCGGTATTTTGACCTATATCAAAAACGGCGCAGTGAGAGTCTCTTGATGGCAAGATAAAAACGTCTGCTAAGTCGGCCAGTTTGTCGTGCCGTAGGTCTCGCGACTCAATCGTGCCTGAGCTTCCTTCAGGAGGGTGATATCGCTGAAAGTACCGACGAAATGCGTCATCTGGCCGGCGGAATTGCGGATACCGGCGATGCGCAGCATCTCGACGATAACCTCGCCATCCTTGCGCCTATTCCATATCTCGCCCTGCCACTCCCCCGTTTCGACAAGCGATGCCCACATACGGACATAGAATTCACTGTCGTGGCGACCGGACTTGAGAAAACGCGGGTTCTTGCCGATCGAATCCTCCCGCTCGTAGCCCGTCAGGCGGGTAAAGGCGATGTTTATGTCGATGATGTTGCCTGCCGGATCGGCAACGATGATGCCTTCCAGGGCGTTTTCGAAAACACTGGCGTTCAGGCGCAAGCGATTCGCGGCGTCGGCGCGCTGAATGGACAGCGCGGCGAGGCTGGCCATGCCGCTGACCAGTTCCCGCTCGCTTTCGGAGGCCGGATTGGCGATCAGGAGGCAGCCTAGTCTCGCTCCTGCCTCCGAGACCACCGGTTCGGTGAGCATGCTGCCGCAACGCTTGCAGAGCCGGCTCATGCCCGGGCCGGGACTGCCGTCGCTGGCAATAATCGCGGCCGCGCTTTCGATATCGCGCATGAAGTCAGCGTCGATATTGCCGTGAGCCGCGACACGATAGCTGTGCTGTTCCGACTCAAAAAGGAGCACGGCCACCGGCTTGCCCGGCCGTTCCTTCTCGTGCATGGCGATCAGGCGTTCCAGCACATCGCCCAAGGGCGAGGCGGCGGCGAGCGAAGCCAGTATGGCGTTCGCCCCGGCCAGGCGACTCTCCATCCTCTGCCGCACCCCGATCTCGTCTTCCAGTTCCTGGCGACGTTGGTACGTCAGCATCATCTGGCTGGCCAATTGGTGATTGAGGCGGCGAAATTTGACCAGAATGACCACGAGCAGAGCCAGGACGATAGCCAGCAAGGCAAAGGTCTCGAACTCGTACTTGCGCAGGACATCGCGGAAACCAAAGGGCTCGCTCTTGTCATACGGAGGCAGGCGCAGGGATCGCAGCAACTGGTGTACCGACTCAAGGCCGAGCGGCAGGGTCCATTCAATGGTGCCGCCTTGCCAGGGCGGCGAGTTCGCCGCCTTCACGGCCAGGAGGGCAGTGGCGACTTGCTTCGCCAGCGACTCCGGGATGTGCGCCATGCTGGCGAACGTCCAATCGGGATACAGGCGTGTCGACAACAGGAACGGAAACCGTTCGGCTTGCCGCGGGTTCACCACGCGAAAGCCGTCCAGACGAACCCGGCCTTCGCCGGCCATGGTTTCGACGATGCCGGCGGCCAGAAAACCGGCATCGACCCGACCGGAAGCAACGGCCTGAACGACCTGCTCTGGCGTCAGATCGGCCTCCAACCGGCCGTCGTGGCGAATATCGATGCCGACATCAGCCAGTTCCCGGGCCTGCGCCAGGAAACCAGTCAGGCTATCGCGTTCGGTGGCGGCAATGGACTTACCGCGCAGATGCCCGAGACTGACGAGATCGGTGCGATCGCTCCGCACCAGGATGACGCCGCCGCTTTCCCGCAAGCCAACGCCACCCCCGACCCGCACCAGCGAGGCCACGCCGCTGGCCCGATAGCGCGCCTGCAAGTCGACGAACTGCTCCGGGCTGGTCAGGATGAAATCGACGCGACGACCCGCCACAGCCTCGGCGAGCTCCGCCGCGACGAGGGGCACCAACTCGAAATGAAGGCCATAGGAAGAACGATTGAGGTGATCGACGGTCGGCTGAAACGCCGCTACCGATGCGGCTTTCGACCGGGAAGCCAACGCGCCGATCCGGTACGCCGGTTCCCCCATCGCATGCGCCTGGGCGAGCGACAAGAACAACAGTGCCAACGTGAACAATAAGCGCCCCACCACGCCCCTCCCCCGACGGCAAGCTGTTGCCGGCGGCAAAGTGTAACGCCTACGACATGGGAATGCTGGAGGTTTGCGCGGCGACCGGCGGGCGCCCAATGCGGTGGCGGACGAAAAAAAAGGGTGCGCCTAAGCGCACCCCCAACCCCAACAGAGAGACTAACCAGCGAACATGGATGCCGAAACCAAGCATGACACCCATCAAAAACCTGCTGCGAAGTATGGGTAAATCACCCCGACAAGTTATTGATTTGGATCAATCCGGTCGCGCTTTGCCGATTCGCTTTCGGACTTGCCGGCGGGCTGGACCGCGCGGTCGTCATCCATGAGGATTCGATAGGCCGGCCCTTCCAGATCCTCGAACTGGCCACCCTTGACGGACTTCCAGAAGAAGATGCCGATGACGAAGACCAGCACCACGGAGACAGGAACAAGCAAGTAGAGGATATCCATCGCGCTGTCCCTCGCAGAACCTATCCATTGTCGCGCTGCAAACGCAGCGCATTGAGCACGACCAGCAACGAACTGGCCGACATGCCAATGCCGGCCATCCAGGGCGTAATCCAACCCGCCATGGCCAGCGGAATGGCGGTCAGATTATAGGCAAAGGCCCACACCAGGTTCTGGCGGATGATGCGCAGCGTCTTTCGCGCCACGGCCACGCCCGTCGATAGATTGCCGAGATCGTTCGAAAGCAGCACCACATCGCCCTGGCTGCGCGCCAGATCGGTGCCGCCGCCCATGGCGATCGACACGTGGGCCTGTGCCAACACCGGCGCATCGTTGACCCCGTCGCCCACCATGGCCACCAGCGCGCCGGTGTCCTGCAGGCGACGGATGGCATCGTGCTTGCCCTCGGGACTCATGCCCCCCCGCGCCGAGGTAATGCCGAGATCCGCGGCCACCTTGGCCACCGTCTCGGGCGCGTCGCCGCTGAGCGCCGACAGTTCGATTCCCTGCGCCTTGAGGGCGGCCAATGCCTCGACCGCGCCGGCTCGCGGCCGATCCAACAGCCGGAACACGGCCAGCCAACCCTGCTCGTCGGCCAGCGCAACCACCGTGTCGCCGCCGGCCAGCCATTGCCCGGGCGCCTGCGGCAAGACCGCGCCATGCGACGCCCCGGCGAATTCAGGATTTCCCAGACGCAGGCGACGCTCCGCCAGCCGCGCCTCGACGCCCTGCCCGGTCACGACGCGAACATCACCCACCGGCGACGCCGGCAACTTGTCGGCCGCTTCACGCAAGGCCCGGCCGATCGGATGCTCGGAACCGAACTCCATCGCCGCGGCCACCGACAGCGCTTCCGGCGCCGCCATGCGATCGAGCGTCAGCGTCTCGACCAATACCGGCCGGCCTTCGGTCAGGGTGCCGGTCTTGTCGAAAACAAAATGGGTGGCCCGCGCCAGCGCCTCGATGGCATGACCACGCGTCACCAGCACGCCATGACGGGACAGGGCACCGGTCGCCACGGTGAGTGCCGCCGGCGTCGCCAGCGACAAGGCGCAGGGACAACTGACGACCAGCACGGCGACAAATACCCACAGCGCGCGTGACGGATCCAGCCACCACCACAGCCCGCCAGCCACCACCGCCAGGATCAGCAGGGCGCCGACAAAGCGGGCGGCAATGCGGTCCGCCGTCTCGACAATCTTCGGCTTTTCGGCGGCGGCCCGTTCCATCAGCCGCTGGATCGAGGCCAGCCGGGTCGATTCACCGACCCGTTCGACACGCACGGTCAGCGGGCTGCCGATATTGACGCTGCCGCCGGTGACCACGTCACCGCTTCGTTTCGGTACGGCGCGGCTCTCGCCGGTCAGCAGCGACTCGTCGGCTTTGCTGTCGCCTTCGACGACAGCGCCGTCGGCCGGCATCACCTCGCCTGGCTTGACCAGCACGATGTCGCCCGCCGCCAGATCGGCCACGGCGACCCGATCGAGTTCGCCGCCCGGATAGACGACAAAGCGCGTGGCAAAGGCCGGCAGGGCGCGCGCCAGCGCCTCGACGCCGCGCGCCGCCTTCTGGCGCGCCACCATCTCCAGAAAGCGGCCACCGAGCAGGAAGAACACGAACATGGTGACCGAATCGAAATAGACCTCGCCCGACGCGGTCAGCGTCGCCCAGACGCTGGCCAGAAAGGCGGCGCCGACGCCCAGCGCCACCGGCACGTCCATGCCGATGCGGCGGAACCGCAGATCGCGCCAGGCGTTGCGAAAGAACGGCGCCGCCGAGTAGAAGATCACGGGCAAGGTCAGCACCAGGCTGGCCCAGCGCATCAACTGCTCGATGTCCGGCATCATGGTGCCCTCTTCCGCCAGGTACACCGGTATCGCGTACATCATCACCTGCATCATGCCGAAGCCGGCGACGAACAAGCGCCACAGCGCGCCGCGCCGTTCTTTCTGCGCCAGCAACTCCGAGCGCGCCGCATCGTACGGATGGGCACGGTAGCCGATGGCGGCGATTGCCTCGAGGATCTGCGACAGTTTGATCCGGCGCTCGTCCCAGCGCACGCGCGCGCGCCGGGTGGCGTAGTTGATATCCACCGCGGTCACTCCGGGCTGGCGGGCAATGTGCTGCTCGTTGAGCCAGACGCACGCCGAGCAGGTGATGCCTTCGAGAATCAGCGCCGCCTCCTTTTCGTGCTCGCCGACCGGTCGCACGAAGTTCTTCTGGACATCGGGATGGTCGAAGAGACCCAGGTCCTGCAGAGCCTGGGGAATCGCCTCGCGGGGACTCTCGGGCATCGCGTCCCGGTGCCTGTAGTAGTCGCCGAGGCCACCGGCGACGATGGCCTGCGCCACCGCCTGGCAGCCCGCACAGCACATCTCGCGGTGATGACCGTCGATGTCGACTGGAAAATCGGTGCCCGGCGGCACGGGCAGGCCGCAGTGGTAACAGGGTTCGCTCAAGAACGGGCTCCGGCGCGTCTACTTCGGCTGCATGCGGATGGCGCCATCGAGGCGGATCACTTCACCGTTGAGATAGCCGTTCTCGACAATATGCGCCACCAGTCCGGCGAACTCGTCCGGCCGGCCCAGCCGGGGCGGGAAGGGCACCATCTTGCCGAGGGCGTCCCGCACCTCGGGCGCCATGCCGAGCAGCATGGGCGTTTCCATGATGCCTGGCGCCACCGTCATTACCCGGATGCCGGAACGCGCCAGCTCGCGCGCGGCCGGCAGGGTCATGGCGACAATGCCGCCCTTGGAGGCGGCATAGGCCACCTGGCCCAGTTGTCCGTCGAACGCGGCCACCGACGCGGTATTGACGATCACACCGCGCTCGCCCGCCTCGTTCGGCTCGTTCCTGGTCATGACCTCGGCCACCAGGCGCAGCATGTTGAAGCTGCCGATCAGGTTGACCTCGATGACACGGCGAAACGTCGCCAGCGAATGCGCCCCTTCCTTGCCGACCACTTTCTCGCCATGCACGACGCCGGCACAATTGACCAGCCCGTCGAGGCGACCGAAAGTGGCTCCAGCCAGTTCGACGGCCGCCCGCGCGGAAGCCTCGTCGGCGATATTGGTCTCCGCGAAGCGCGCCTGGCCGCCCAATTCAGCCACCAGAGCCTCGCCGGCCGCCCGATTCAGGTCCGCCAGCACGACCCGCGCGCCACGCTCGATGAGAAGGCGAGCCGTACCGGCGCCCAGGCCGGATGCGCCGCCGGTGACAAGGAAAACGCTGTCCTGAATCCGCATGGCCACCCCCGGAAGCGACAAAGGCTTGCCAGGCAAGCCTTTGGAAATTACTTTGGGAAGAATTTTGGTGCCGCTTGTCTGACTCGAACAGACGACCTACCGCTTACGAAGCGGTTGCTCTACCAACTGAGCTAAAGCGGCGATGAAGCGAGGCCGCATTTTACCGGTTTTCGCTGTTCGCGCCACTGGCAATTCCCGGCGCGGCGGCAACTACGCCAGCGACTTGGGCAGGGGGAAGCTCACGCCCTCCGGCTCATGGAAAGCCTCGACGACCTCACCGGCCGCCATCGCCTTGAGCGAGGCGACCACCTCATCGACCAGCACCTCGGGCGCCGAGGCGCCGGCCGTGACGCCAATCCGCTTCGCCCCGGCGAACCAGTCGGACCGCAGTTCATCCGCCCGGTCCACCAGATAGGCGCGCGTCCCGCCCTGGACGGCCACTTCCCGCAAGCGGTTGGAATTGGAACTGTTCGGCGAACCGACCACGACCACCACATCGCATTCCCGGGTCAGGTCCATCACCGCGTCCTGGCGATTCTGTGTCGCATAACAGATGTCGTCCTTCTTCGGGCCGACGATGGCGGGAAAACGAGCCTTGAGCGCGGCGACGATGGCCGCCGCGTCATCGACGGAGAGCGTCGTCTGGGTCACGTAGGCAAGGCGATCCGGCGCCGCCACCGCCAGCGCCGCGACATCCGCCGCTTTCTCCACCAGGTGCATGCCGTCCGGGCTCTGGCCCATGGTGCCTTCCACTTCCGGATGCCCCTTGTGGCCGATCATCACCACCTCCCGGCCCTGGGCGCGCTGCCGGGCCACTTCGAGATGCACCTTGGTCACCAGCGGACAGGTCGCGTCGAGGACGCGCAGATGGCGGCTCGCCGCTTCCGCCTGGATGGCCTTGGCCACGCCGTGGGCGCTGAAGATCACCGTCGCGCCATCGGGCACTTCGTCGAGTTCCTGGACGAAGACAGCGCCCTTGGCCCGCAGCCCGTCGACCACATATCGGTTGTGCACGACTTCGTGGCGCACGTAGATGGGGGCGCCAAACTGCGCCAGCGCCCGTTCGACGATGGCGATGGCGCGCTCGACGCCGGCGCAGAAGCCGCGCGGATTGGCGAGCAGGATATCCATGTCAGAGCACTCCCACCACTTCAACCTCGAAGCGGACCGCCTTGCCCGCCAGAGGATGATTGAAGTCGAGCAGCGCCGACTCGGCGTTCAGCTCCCGCACCAAACCGGTAAACCGGCCGCCGTCCGGACCGGCGAACTCGACCATGCTCATTACCCCGATGTCACCGGCTGGCAGATCGGCACGCGCCAGGCGCTGCACGAGATCGGGATTGTGCGGGCCGAAGGCCTGCTCCGGCTCGAGGAGAAACACATGGCGCTCGCCGACCGGCAGGCCGTCCAGGCAGGCTTCCAGCGGCGGCGCCAGTTCGCCGCCGCCCAGTTGCAAGGTAGCCGGCGAGGCGTCGAAGGTGCTGACCAGCGGCGTGTCGTCGGCGGTGGCCAGACGGTAATGCAGGGTGACGAGGCTATCGGGCCTCACGTGCTCGGTCATGGTTCGACTCCTTGCCGAATAGCTCGTGCCAAAGCATCAGAGCAACGCCGACGCTGATGGCCGAGTCGGCGACATTGAAGGCCGGAAAGTGATAGCCGGCCCAGTGAAAGTCAAGAAAGTCGACCACCGCCCCGAAGCGCAGCCGGTCGATGACATTGCCCAGGGCGCCGCCCAGGATCAAGGCCAGCGACATGGGCAGCAGCCTTTCGCGCGCATGCTGCCGCAGCATGACGACCAGCCAGCCGGAAATACCCAGCGCGAGCACGATGAAGAACCACTTCTGCCAGCCGCCGGCATCACGCAGGAAGCTGAAGGCGGCGCCGGCGTTGAAGACGAAGACCAGGTCGAAGAACGAAGTCAGCGCCAGATTCTCCCCCACCCGGAAGCTCGCCGCGATCCAGGCCTTGGTGAGCTGGTCGAGGACGATCACCGTCGCCGACAGGCCCAGCCACCAACCCAGGCTAGGCCGCGGCACGTGGCTCGCCCGCGCCGAACAGGTTGGCGCCGCAGCGACCGCATAGCTCGGGGTGTTCCGCCTGGCCGCCGACATCGGCGCGCCAATGCCAGCAGCGCGCGCACTTGGCGTGTGGCGAAGGCGTGGCGATCACCGCCTCCGCGCCCGGATCGGTGGCGCGCACCAGGGTGGTCTTCGAGCAGATCAGCACGAAGCGCAGGTCGTCTTCCAGATCGGCCAGAAGTTCGTACTTGGCGCCGCTGGCGCGGATTTCCACCTCGGCCTGCAACGAGGAACCGATGCCGCCGGCCGTGCGCAGGTCTTCCAGCACCTTGCTCGCCTCGGCCTTGACTTCGCGGATGCGCAGCCAGCGATCGCTGAGTTCGGCCTCGCCCACCTGCGCCGGCAGCTCGTGCCACGTGCCGAGCATGACGCTGTCGCCCATCCCGCCGCTGGCGGCCAGTTGCCATATCTCCTCGGCGGTGAAGGCGAGGATCGGCGCCATCAGCCGGGTCAGCGTCTGAACGATGTGCCACAGGGCACTCTGCGCGGCGCGACGCGGCCGCGAGTTCTTGCCCGTGGTGTAGAGGCGGTCCTTGAGGATATCGACGTAGAAAGCGCCGAGATCCTGGCCGCAGAAACTCTGCAAACCCTGCACGACCTTGTGGAACTCGAAACGCTCGTAGTCGGCGACGCATTGCTCCTGGAGCGCGCGCGTCATCGCCAGCGCGTAGCGGTCGATCTCCAGCCAGTCGGACACGGGCAACATATCGGTGGCCGGGTCGAAGTCGGCGGTGTTGGCCAGCAGGAACTTGAGCGTGTTGCGCAGGCGACGGTAGATCTCGACCACGCGATCGAGAATCTCCTTCGAGATCGACAGCTCGCCCGAGTAGTCGGTCGCCGCCACCCACAGGCGCAGGATCTCCGCGCCCAGCTTGTCCGACACTTCCTGCGGCGCGACGACATTGCCCTTGGATTTGGACATCTTCATGCCCTTGCCGTCGACGACGAAACCGTGCGTCAGCAGCGCCTTGTAGGGCGCGCGGCCGTCGATGGCGCAACCGGTCAGCAACGAAGAATGGAACCAGCCGCGGTGCTGGTCCGAACCTTCCAGGTAGAGGTCGGCGGGATAGCCGCACGCATCGGCATGCGAGCCGCGCATCACGCTCGAATGCGTGGTGCCGGAGTCGAACCAGACGTCGAGCGTGTCGCTCATCTTCAGGTAGCGGTCGGCTTCTTCGGCGCCGAGCAGATCCTTGGCGTCGAGCGCGAACCAGGCCTCGATGCCGCCCTGCTCCACCCGCCTTGCCACTTCCTCGATCAGTTCCGCCGTGCGCGGATGCGGCTCGCCCGTTTCCTTGTCGAGAAAGAAGGGAATCGGCACGCCCCAGTTGCGCTGGCGCGAGACACACCAGTCGGGCCGGTTGGCGATCATCGCGTTCAGCCGAGCCTTGCCCCAGCCCGGGTAGAACCGCGTGTCGTCGATGGCCTTGAGCGCGGACTGCCGCAAGGTCTCGGCCTGATCGCCGTCCATCCTGACAAACCACTGCGTCGTGGCGCGAAAGATGATCGGCGTCTTGTGCCGCCAGCAGTGCGGATAGCTGTGGTTCAGCTTGGTATGCAGCAGTAGCACGCCCTTCAGCGCCAACGTCTCGATCACCTTCGGGTTGGCCTGCCAGACGCTCATGCCAGCGAAGATCGGTGTGCCGGCAATGAACTTGCCGTCGTCGCCGACCGGATTGTCGATCGGCAAGCCGTAGCGCGCGCCGACGTAGTAGTCGTCGACGCCGTGCGCCGGCGCCGTGTGCACCAGGCCCGTGCCCGCCTCGAGGGTCACGTGGCCACCGAGGATGGTCGGCACCTGGCGGTCGAGGAAGGGATGATGCAGTTTCAAACCCTCCAGCTTGGCGCCGCTCACCGAGGCGATCGCCTTGCCATGCAAGCCATAGCGGGCCAGGCAGGCCTCGGCCAGGTCGCGGGCCAGGATGAGCAGGCCCTTCTCGGTATCGACCAGGTCGTAGATCAGGTCCGGGTGCGCACAGACGGCCTCGTTGGCGGGCAGCGTCCAGGGCGTGGTGGTCCAGATCACCGCATAGGCGGGATGCTTCACGCCAACACCGAATATCTCGCGCAGGCGATCGAGGTCCGCCACCGGGAAGGCCACGTCGATGGCATCCGAGCTCTTGTCCTCGTGCTCCACCTCGGCCTCGGCCAGCGCCGAACCGCAATCGAGACACCAGTTCACCGGCTTCAGGCCGCGATAGACATGGCCGCGCGCCAGCATCTTGCCGAGCGCGCGAATCTCATCGGCCTCGGTCTTGAAGTCCATGGTCAGGTAGGGCCGCTCCCATTCGCCGAGCACACCGAGCCGGATGAAATCCTTCTTCTGCCGCTCCACCTGTTCGGCGGCAAAGGCCCGGCACAACTCGCGCACCTTGTTGCCTTCCAGGTGCTTGCCGTGCTTCTTTTCGATCTGGTGCTCGATGGGCAGGCCGTGGCAGTCCCAGCCCGGCACATAGGGCGCGTCGAAACCGGCCAGCGTGCGGGCGCGGACGATGATGTCCTTGAGTATCTTGTTCACCGCGTGGCCAATGTGGATGTCGCCGTTCGCGTAAGGCGGGCCGTCGTGCAGCACGAAGCGCGGCCGGCCCTTGGCCGCCGCGCGGATCTGCCAGTAGATCTGCCGCTCCTGCCACTGCTTGATCCAGCCGGGTTCCCGCTTGGCCAGGTCGCCACGCATCGGGAAGGGAGTGTCCGGCATGTTGAGGGTGGATTTGTAATCAGCCATTTGGGTTGCCGCCTGCAAAGTAGTTGCGCGTCGCCGCCACGTCGCGTTCGATCTGGGCGGTCAGGGCCGCCAGGGAATCGTATTTCGCCTCGTCGCGCAGCTTGTGCAGGAAATGCACCGTCACGTGCGAGCCATAAATCTCTCGGTCGAAATCGAACAGATGCACTTCCAGCACCGGCTTCAGCCCATTGCCGAGCGTCGGCCGCACACCAAGGCTGGCGGCGCCGGGCAAGTGGCGCTTGTCGACACCCGAGACCGTCACGGCGAAAACGCCGGCAAGCGGCACGCGCTTGCGCTTCAATTGGATGTTGGCCGTCGGAAAGCCAAGGCGGCGGCCGATCTTGTCGCCATGCACCACCCGGCCGGAAATGTTGTAGGGCCGCCCCAGCAATCGGGCCGCATGCTCCAGATCGCCCGCCGCCAGCGCCTCGCGCACCGCCGAGCTGGAAACACGCTCGCCGTCGAGATCGACGGTATGCATGGCCTCGACGCCGAAGTTGTGTTCGACGCCCGCCTGCTGAAGGAGGGCGAAGTCGCCGCCCCGACCGCGACCGAAGCGGAAATCGTCGCCGATGATCAGGTAGCGGACAGCCAGGCCGCGCACCAGCAGCCGGTCGATGAACTGGTCGGCGGTCAGTGCCGCCAGCTTGTGGCTGAAGTGGCAGACGTAGGCGCGGTCGATGCCGCACGCCTCCAACAGCCCCAGCTTCTCGCGCAGACTGGTCAGGCGCGCCGGCGCCTGATCCGGCGCGAACAGTTCGCGCGGATGCGGCTCGAAGGTCATCACCGATGCGGGCAGGTCGAGTTGCCGCGCCTTGGCGGTCAACCGTTCCAGCAAGGCGCGATGACCGAGGTGCAGGCCGTCGAAATTGCCGATGGCCAACACCGAAGCGGTTGTCGCGATCTCGGGGATGGTGCGAAAAACCAGCATGCCTCTTTGCCCGGGGAAAAAGAGGCGGATTATATCAATCCAGCCGTGCCAGCTTGGACTTGGCGAGCGGCGGATGCTTGGCGAAGTAGCGCTTGACACCACGCAGGATCGCCTCGGCCATCTGGTCCTGGTAGTCCTCGTCGGTGAGGCGTTTTTCCTCTTCCGGGTTGGAAATGAAGGCGGTCTCGATCAGGATGGACGGAATGTCGGGCGCCTTGAGCACGGCGAAGCCCGCTTGCTCGACCTGGCCCTTGTGCAGCGTGTTGATGCGACCGAGCTCGCCGAGCACGTCCTTGCCCAGCTTGAGGCTGTCGTTGATTGTCGCCGTCTGGGAAAGGTCGAGCAGCGTGCGCGCCAGGTGCGGATCCTTGACGCCGAAATTGACCCCGCCGATCAGATCGGCCGCGTTTTCCTTCTGCGCCAGCCAGCGGGCCGCCGAGGAGGAGGCACCGTTCTCCGACAGCGCAAAGACGCTCGACCCGCGCGCCGTCGGCTTGACGAAGGCATCGGCATGGACCGACACGAACAGGTCGGCCCGCACCCGCCGCGCCTTCTGCACGCGCTGATGCAGGGGAATGAAGAAATCGCCGTCGCGCGTCAGCATCGAACGCATGTTCGGCTCGGCATCCATCTTCGCTTTCAGCCGGCGCGCGATCGACAGGGTGACGTTCTTCTCCTGGCTGCCGCCACGGCCGATGGCGCCGGGGTCTTCGCCGCCGTGGCCCGGATCGAGCACCACGGTCACCAACCGCGTCACTTCAGGTCGATCGTTCTTGGGCGGCAGCTCCAGTCTGGCTTCGGCCTGGTCTTCGCCGCGCAGCAGCGCCATCAGCGGATCCGGCGCCTCGACCGGGTAGAGGTCGAGCACCAGCCGGTGGCCATAGTCACCCACCGGTTTGAGGGTAAACACTTGCGGCCTGATCTCGCCCTTGAGCTCGATCACCAGCCGCACCACGCCTGGCCGGTTGCGGCCGGCACGGATCAATTTGATGTAGGGATCAGTCTCGGCGATCTTGCCCGGCAGGCTGCCGAGCACCGAGTTGAACTCGACGCCCTCGAGGTCCACCACCAGCCGGTAGGGGTCCCGGACCAGCATGTGCGCGAACTGCATGGGCTGGTCGTGCTCGAGGGTGACGCGGGTGTAATCGGCGGCGGGCCAGACGCGTACGCCGAGCACCGTTGGCGGTGCCGCCGCGAACCCGCCGCGAACCGGCGCGACAAGAAGGGTCAGGCTGGCGGCGGCGTAGCGGAGGGCATCGCGGCGGGAGGAACGAAACTCGTCAGGCATTGCTCGCCCCGTTGGCTGCCGGTCTGGATGCGCGCCAAGCGGCCAGCACCCTCGACATGGAGGCGAATGTGCAGATCCGGCCCCGGCACATAGGGTGCTGCCCGCTCCGGCCATTCGACCAGGCAGACTCCGGTACCGGAGAAGTATTCGTCGAGCCCCGCATCCAGGTATTCTTCAGGCTGATTGAATCTATAAAAATCAAAGTGATACAAGTTTAATCCAGAAACCGCATGAATTTCAACCAGCGCATAGGTAGGGCTTTTCACCGGCCCGGCATGACCCAGGGCGCGCAACAGGCCGCGTACCAGGGTTGTCTTGCCAGCCCCCAGGTCACCGTCGAGATAAACCACCACGCCGTGCGCCACGCACGGCGCCAGGGCCGCGCCCAAGGCCAGGGTGGCGGCCTCGTCGGCCAGGAACAAGGTTTGCGGGTGATTCATAATGTTTGGCATGGATGCCGAAAACTCACGGGCGCTGGCGGCGCGCATCAAGGACTGGGGCCGGGAACTCGGCTTCGCGGCGGTGCGCATCGCCGGCACCGCCTTGCCCGATGCCGAAGCCGGCCTTGCCGCCTGGTTGCACGCGGGTTATCACGGCGAGATGGATTATATGGCCGGCCACGGCGCGAAGCGCGCGCGGCCGCCGGAACTTCTGCCGGGAACGCGCGCCGTCGTTGTCGTGCGCATGGACTACCGGCCGGATGCGGCGGACGCCGGGGCCAACCTGCAAGACCGCCAGCGCGCCTACATCTCCCGCTACGCCCTGGGCCGCGATTATCACAAGCTGCTGCGTGGCCGTTTGCAGAAGCTGGCCGAGCGCATGGCGGGCGAAATCGGCCCCGGCGGCTACCGCGTGTTCGTCGACTCGGCGCCGGTGATGGAGGCGGAGCTGGCCGTGCAGGCCGGCCTCGGCTGGCGCGGCAAGCACACCTTGCTGCTCGATCGCAATGCCGGTTCGTGGTTCTTCCTGGGTGAGATCTTCACCGACCTGCCGCTGCCACCCGACGCGCCGGTGACCGACCATTGCGGCACCTGCCGCGCCTGCCTCGACGCCTGTCCGACCGGAGCCATCGTCGCCCCCGGCCGCCTCGATGCCCGCCGCTGCATCTCTTATCTCACCATCGAACTCAAGGGCGACATCCCGGAAGACCTGCGCCCCCTGCTCGGCAACCGCACCTATGGCTGCGACGACTGTCAGTTGTGCTGCCCCTGGAACCGCGACGCGCCGCTGACCAAGGAAAAGGATTTTGCCCCGCGCCACGGCCTCGACCAGGCGACGCTGGCAGAACTGTTCGTCTGGACCGCGGCCGAGTTCGACGAACGCCTGGCCGGCTCGCCGATTCGCCGCATCGGCCATGAGCGCTGGCTGCGCAATATCGCGGTTGGTCTGGGCAACGCGCCGACCGCGCCGGCAGTCGTCGCGGCGCTGAAATCGCGCCGCGAGGATGAATCGGACCTGGTGCGAGAACACGTGCGCTGGGCGTTGCGGTGTCACGGTGTTAAATTAGACGACTTGACAACGCCGTTGCCTCCGCCATGAATCCGCAAGTCTCGGTTTCCCGTGCCGCCATACGCGAGTTTTGTCGCGCCCATGCCGTGCGCGAACTGGCCGTTTTCGGCTCGGCGGTCCGGGACGATTTCAGTTGCAACAGCGACGTCGATGTACTGATCGACCTCGCCCCCGAGGCACGTGTCGGCTTGGTGACGCTGCAAAGAATGCGCGATGAGCTGGCGAACATCTTCGGCCATCCGGTCGATCTGCTGACGCGCAACGGCCTAAATCCCAATATCCGCGACCAGGTTCTGCGCGATGCCCAAGTCATCCATGCGGAATGACCGGCTCTATCTCGAAGACATTCGAGATGCCATCCAGGCGATCGAACGATTCACAGCCGGGGTCGACGAAAAGGGCTTCGTCGGTGATGAACTTATCCAGAGCGCGGTATTGCAGAAGCTCGCCTTGATTGGCGAAGCGGCGGGACGACTTTCCGAGATGGCGCGGTCACGCGCACCCGAGATTCCGTGGAAGGAAATCGTCGGCTTTCGAAACGTGGCGGTGCATGCCTATTTTTCCGTGGATTGGCGCATCGTGTTCGTAACAGTCGCCGACGACCTGCCACTGCTCAAGCGTGCCATTGGCGCACAGTTGGAACACCTGTAACACCATCTTTTCGGGCGCCAGGACAGGCGCAGCCTTGAATCAGCTAGAAGCTCCAGGTTCAAACCGCGTTGAGCTCACCCGCTATCGCGCCACCGGCCTTACGCATGCAGCCGCCTGCTTGGCTCGCCGACGCGCCTCCTCGGTGCTATCGGCATTGGCTACCGCGACACCCATCCGCCGCTTGAGAAAGCTTTCCGGTTTGCCGAACAGGCGCAGGTCGGACTCGGGCACGGCGAGCGCTTCGGTGACGCCCTCGAAGGCGATGCCTTTGGCTTCCAGGCCACCGTAGATGACCGCCGAGGCGCCAGGCCGGCGCAGGGTGACGTCGACCGGCAGGCCGAGGATGGCGCGGGCGTGCAGTTCGAATTCGGACAGGCGCTGGGTAGCCAGAGTGACCAGACCTGTGTCGTGCGGACGCGGACTGACCTCCGAGAACCAGACTTGATCACCCTTGATGAACAGCTCGACGCCGAAGATGCCGCGACCGCCCAGCGCACCGGTAACCGCCTGCGCGATATCCCGCGACTTCCGTAACGCCGTCGGCGTCATGGCCATCGGCTGCCAGGATTCGACGTAATCGCCGTTGACCTGCACATGGCCGATCGGTTCGCAGAAGCAGGTTTCGACCTCGCCCGAGGCACCGACGGCACGGACGGTGAGCTGGGTGATTTCGTAGTCGAAGTCGATGAAGCCCTCGACGATCACCCGACCTTGGCCAACCCGGCCGCCTGCCTGCGCGTAGTCCCAGGCCTTCTGGACGTCACCGGCGGACCGAATCAGCGACTGCCCCTTGCCTGACGATGACATGACCGGCTTGATGACGCAGGGATAGCCGATGCCCGCGTCGATGGCGGCTTGAAGTTCGGCCAGCGAGTCGGCGAAGCGATACGGAGAAGTCGGCAGACCGAGTTCTTCGGCAGCCAGCCGGCGGATACCTTCGCGGTTCATGGTGAGTTGCGCGGCGCGCGCGGTTGGAATGACTTCCGTCCAGCCTTCCTGCTCGATCTCGACCAGTGTCGCGGTGGCGATGGCCTCGATCTCCGGCACCACCAGGTGCGGCCGTTCACGCTCGATGACGGCGCGCAGCGCGGCGCCGTCGGTCATGGCGACGACATGGCTGCGATGAGCGACCTGCATGCCCGGCGCGTCAGCATAGCGATCGACGCCGATCACTTCGCAGCCCAGACGTTGCAGGGCGATCACCACTTCCTTGCCCAACTCGCCACAGCCCAGCAGCATCACGCGGGTAGCCGAGGGCGACAGCGGAGTACCGATACGCGTCATGCTCAAGCTCCCGTGGCGAAAGGCCGCGCCGGATCGGCGCACCACTCGCTCCAGGAGCCGGGATAGAGCTTCGATCCGTTCAGGCCGGCGATTTCCATGGCCAGCAGGTTGTGGCAGGCGGTGACGCCGGAGCCGCATTGCTGCACGACGCTGGCCGGATCGCGGCCGGCAAGGATCGTATCGAAGTCGGCGCGCAGTTCATCGGCCGGCTTGAAGTAGCAACCGGTATCGTCGAGATTGTCGAAGTAGAAACGATTGATCGCGCCGGGGATATGGCCGCCGACCGGGTCGAGCGTTTCCTCTTCCCCGGAAAATCGCTCCGGGGCGCGGGCGTCGAGAATCAGCATCGCCGGCGATTGCAAGTGCTTCATGACGAAGCCGGTATCCACGGCCAGGGCTCGCGGGTGGATCGGCAGGGTGGCCGGCACGACGACCGGCACATCGGTGACCAGCGGCTGCTTGGCGCGCCGCCAGGCCGGCAGCCCGCCATCGAGCAGGGCGACCTTGTCATGGCCGAGCCAGCGCAGCAGCCACCAGAGTCGGGAGGCGAAGATGCCGCCTTCGTTGTCGTAGGCGACCACCTGGGTGTCCGGACCGACACCGCAAGCGCCCATGCGGGCCGCGAACGCCGCCGGATCGGGCAGCGGATGGCGGCCGTTGCGGCCATCCTTCTCGCCGGAGAGATCCCGGTCGAGATTCAGGAACAGGGCGCCTGGGATGTGGCCCTTGGCATAGGCGTTGGCGCCGTAGTCGGTGTTCTGGAGATCGTGGCGGCAGTCGAAAACGCGCCAGGCCGGATCGCCGACGTGGGCGATCAGGTCCCCGGCGGACACCAGCAGATTGCTCATGCCGGCTTGTCTTCCGCGAGCCACGCGCGGGCTTCGACTTCGTCGGCGAAGACGCGCAGATCGGCGGAGACGAACAACTGTTCCAGCCAGGCGCTCCAGGTGACCCATTGGCTTTCGGTCAGGACGGCGATACGACGAAAATCGCCGCCATGCTGACGCGAGAACTTGATTTCCTCCCAGGCCATGTCGACTGTGAAATCGGCCATTTCCCGCAGGTCGAAAAGCAGGTCGACCGGGCCGTCGAACTTCACTTTCGACAGCACCAGATCCTCGAACTCCTTGAAGTCGCCGAGCGTGAATTCGCCGAGGACGGCGATCGAAACGACGGAACCGCGCAGGTCGGTGGTAATCATGTTGTTTCCCGCTTACAGGTGGGGCGCCATCACGCGCCGGTAGAGTTCATGGAAGTGCTGCATGCCGTCTTCCATCGGCGATTGGTAGGGGCCGACCTCGTTGCGGCCTTCTTTCATCAGCGCGTAGCGGCCGCGGTCCATGCGCTCGCCGATATCGTCGTCCTCGATGGCGGTCTCCATGTACGCGGCCTGCTCGGCCTCGATGAACTCGCGTTCGAAGAGGGCGATGTCCTCCGGATAGTAGAACTCGACGACGTTCAGCGTCTTGTTCACGTCCCGGGGAATCAGGGTGGACACGACCAGCACATGGGGATACCACTCGACCATGATGTTCGGATAATAGGTCAGCCAGATCGCGCCTTGCGGCGGACGCTGGTCGCCGTAGTTTTCGCGCACGGCCTGTTGCCAGCGCTCGTAGGCCCTGGAGCCGGATTTCTGCAACGAGGTGACGCCGACACGCTGCACGGAGTACCAGTCGCCGAACTGCCAGGTGAGGTCGTCGCAGGTGACGAAATTGCCCAAGCCCGGATGGTAGGGGACGACGTGGTAGTCCTCCAGATAGACCTCGATGAAGGTCTTCCAGTTGTAGTTGCACTCGTGCAGCTCGACGCGATCCAGCTTGAATCCGGAAAAGTCGAATTCCGGCGCGACGGCCATGCCGGCCAGATCGGCGTTGGCCGAGCGCGGGCCCTTGAACAACAGCCCGTTCCAGGACTCCAGCTTCCGCTTGTGCAGGTTCAGGCAGGGGTTGGCGGGGAAATGCGGCGCGCCGATCAGCTCGCCCGCCGTATCGTAGGTCCAGCGATGGATCGGACAGACAATGTTCTTCGCCGTGCCGGCGCCCTGCAACATGATGGCCTGGCGGTGGCGACAGATGTTCGCCATGTCGTAGACGCCATCGGGCTGGCGTACCAGCAGGCGGGAGTGATCCAGCCATTCCTGGGAGCGGTAGTTGTAGAGCTCGGGCACCATCAGTTCATGGCCGACGTAGCCCGGACCGGCATCGAAGAACAGTTTTTTCTCCAGTTCGAAAAGCTTTTCGTCGAAGTACCAGTCGACGGGGAACTGAGAAACGCCGGGCGAAAGCTGCGCGCGGCTGGCGACGTCGGACATGATTCCCAACCTCCAAGAGTTACCGGGACCCGGAAGCGGCAAGTATGGCCGTTTAGGGGGCAGCAAGTATAGCCAAAATTGACCGATGGGCGCCGCTTAGGGTATTTTCGCGCCTTTTCCCCAGCCCCATTCCATGGCCAAGGCAAGCACCCCGAGTACCCTGACGGCCAAACCGGCCTCTTTCGAAGCGGCGCTCGCGGAACTGGAGGCGATCGTGCACAAGATGGAGACCGGCGAGGCGCCGCTGGAGGAATCGCTGGCGGCCTACGAGCGGGGCATGGCGCTGCTCAAGCACTGCCAGGAGACGCTCACGGCCGCCGAGCAGAAGCTGCAGATCCTCGAGAATGGCGTGCTACGAAGTTTCGATGCCGGCGAAGTCGGCCCGGAGGGCTGACGATGGATTTTTCGAACTGGATGGCGGACGTTCAGGTGCGCACGGAATCGGCCCTGGAGCGGCTCCTGCCCATGGCCGCGACCGCGCCGACGCGGCTGCACGAGGCCATGCGCTATGCCGTGCTTGGCGGTGGCAAGCGCGTCCGGCCCCTGCTCTGCCACGCCGCCGGCGAGGTGTTTGGGGCGGATCGGGCCCGACTGGAGGCGCTGGGCTGCGCCGTCGAACTCATCCACGCCTACTCGCTGGTGCACGACGACCTGCCCTGCATGGACAACGACGTGCTTCGGCGCGGCAAACCGACCTGCCACGTCGAGTTCGACGAGGCGACCGCGCTGCTGGTCGGTGACGCCTTGCAGACACTTGCATTCCAGGTCCTCGCCGAACACGCCGACAGCGCCGCGGCGGCCATGGTCGCCCTGCTGGCGCAGGCCGCCGGCTCGCGCGGCATGGCCGGCGGCCAGGCCCTCGACCTGGCCGCGGTCGGCAAGGCCTTGACGGTCGAGGAGCTGGAGTTCATGCACATCCACAAGACCGGCGCGCTGATTCGCGCCGCGGTGCTGCTCGGCGCGCATGCTGGTGGCGCGGACGACAAGCCCATGTTGGATCTCGGCCATTTTGCCGGCCGGGCCGGGCTGCTGTTTCAGGTGGTGGACGACATCCTCGACACAGAGGCGAGTACCGTCACGCTGGGCAAGACGGCCGGCAAGGATGCCGCCCAGAACAAGCCGACCTACGTTAGTCTGCTGGGTGTCGCCAAGGCCAAGGAGTTGGCCGCCGAACTGCGCGCCGAAGCCAAGGCGGCTCTGGCGCCCTTCGGCGACCGGGCCCGGCGTCTCCTGGAACTAACCGATTTCATCGTCGAACGCCGCTTCTGATGCCCTATCCGCTACTCGAAACCATCAACAGCCCGGCCGACCTGCGGCAACTGCCGCGTGAGTCGCTCGCCGCGCTGGCGGAGGAGCTGCGCGGCTTTCTGATCGACTCGGTGGCGAAGACCGGTGGCCACTTGTCGTCGAACCTGGGCACGGTCGAGCTGACCATCGCCCTGCACTACGTGTTCGACACGCCGGAGGATCGACTGGTGTGGGATGTCGGCCATCAGACCTACGGCCACAAGGTGCTCACCGGCCGCCGTGCCGCCATGGCCCGGCTGCGCATGAAGGATGGTATCGGCGGCTTCCCGCGCCGCGCCGAGAGTCCCTACGACACCTTTGGCGTCGGGCACTCGTCGACTTCCATCTCCGCCGCACTGGGCATGGCGGTGGCGGCGCGCCATCATCGGGAAAATGGCGGTGCCGACCGGCGCGTGGTGGCGATCATCGGCGATGGCGCCATGTCGGCCGGCCAGGCCTTCGAGGCGCTCAACAATGCCGGCGTGGTGGATGCCAATCTGCTGGTGGTTCTCAACGACAACGACATGTCGATTTCGCAGCCGGTGGGGGCGCTCAACAAGTACCTGGCGCGCCTGCTCTCGGGCCGCACCTTCAATGCCGCCCGCAAGGCCGGTGAGCGGGTGCTTTCCGTGGCGCCTTCGCTGCTGGAACTGGCCAAGCGCGCCGAAGAGCACGTCAAGGGCATGTTCGTGCCGGGCACGCTGTTCGAGGAGTTCGGCTTCAACTACATCGGCCCGATCGACGGCCACGATCTCGATTCACTGATTCCCACGCTACAGAACCTGCGCCAGCTCAAGGGTCCGCAGTTCCTGCACGTGGTGACCAGGAAGGGCCAGGGCTACAAGCTGGCCGAGGCGGATCCGATCCTGTACCACGGCGTTTCGAAATTCGATACCACCAACGGCATCGAGTCGGCGGGCGGCAAGCTGACCTACACGCAGATATTCGGCGACTGGCTGTGCGACATGGCGCGCGCCGATAGCCGGCTGGTCGGCATTACCCCGGCCATGCGCGAGGGCTCCGGGCTGGTGCGCTTCGCCGAGGAGTTTCCGCACCGCTACCACGATGTCGGCATCGCCGAGCAGCACGCGCTGACCTTTGCCGCCGGCCTCGCCTGCGAAGGCATGAAGCCGGTGGTCGCGATCTACTCGACCTTCCTGCAACGGGCCTACGATCAACTGGTGCACGACATCGCCCTGCAGAACCTGCCGGTGATGCTGGCCATCGACCGCGGCGGTCTGGTGGGCGCCGATGGTGCGACCCACCAGGGCGCATTCGACATCTCCTATCTGGCTTGCGTGCCGAACATGGTCGTGATGACGCCGGCCGATGAAAACGAGTGCCGTCGGATGCTGACCACGGCCTTCCGCATCGACGGTCCGACGGCGGTGCGCTATCCGCGCGGCGGCGGGCCGGGCGTACCGCTAGCCAAGGAACTGGACGCCTTGCCGGTCGGCAAGGGCGAAGTCCGTCGGCGCGGTGGCAAGGTCGCCATTCTCGCCTTCGGGACGCTGCTGACCGCCGCCCTCGAGGCGGGCGAGGCACTGGATGCCACGGTCGCCAACATGCGGTTCGTCAAGCCGCTCGACCATGCCCTGGTCCGGGAACTGGCGGCCAGCCATGACTGGCTGGTGAGCATCGAGGAAAACGCCGTGATCGGCGGCGCCGGTGCCGAGATCGCGCGGTGCCTGGAAGTCCAGGGTCTCCGGACACCGCTCTTGCGCCTGGGCCTGCCGGATCATTTCATCGAGCACGGTGACCAGGGGCAGATGCTCGCCGAGCTGGGCCTCGACGCGGCGGGTATCATTCGGCAGGTACGGGAATTTATTAGTTGAGTGATTTTGTCGGGAATGATATTCTGGCCGGAATGACGAACGACGCTGCGGCTTGAACCGCGCGCATCCCCAACCCCAGGAGAGCATTTCCATGAACAGCAGGGACCCCATGGCTATCCCAGACGTGCAAGGCAGCGCGGATTCGCGCCAACTGCCGATCAACCAGGTCGGCATCAAATCCGTCAGGCACCCCGTGCGGGTGCTGGACAAATCGGGCGGTGTGCAACACACCATCGCCAACTTCAACATGTATGTCGGGCTGCCCCACAACTTCAAGGGCACCCATATGTCGCGCTTCCTGGAAATCCTCAACGGCTACGAGCGCGAGATTTCAGTCGAGAATTTCGAGTCCATGCTGCGCGACATGGTCAAGCGACTGGAGGCGGAGACCGGCCACGTGGAAATGAGCTTCCCCTACTTCATCAACAAGCAGGCGCCGATATCCGGGGTCAAGAGCCTGATGGACTACGAGGTGACCTTCAACGGCGAAATTCTGGCCGGCGGCGTCTATCGCCAGACCATGAAGGTGGTGGTGCCCGCCACCAGCCTGTGCCCCTGCTCCAAGGAAATATCGGAGCGCGGCGCCCACAACCAGCGTTCCCACATCACCGTCACCGCCCGGACCAATGCCTTCGTCTGGATCGAGGATCTGGTGCAGATGATCGAGGCGCAGGCTTCCTGCGAAGTATTCGGCCTGCTCAAGCGCACCGACGAGAAGTACGTCACCGAGCGCGCCTACGACAACCCAAAGTTCGTCGAGGACATCATTCGCGACGTGGCTGGCGTGCTCAATGCCGATGCGCGCATCGACGCCTACGTGGCCGAGGCCGAGAACTTCGAATCGATCCACAACCACTCGGCCTATGCGCTGATCGAGCGGGACAAGACCGGCTGATCGATCCGCTTGATCCGCACGCACAAAAGCAAACGGGGCGCCGAAGCGCCCCGTTTTGCATTGCCGAACCGGACAGGTATCAGGCCTTCTCGGTGGTCCGGGCAGCCAGCTTTTCCTTGATGCGGGCGGACTTGCCGGAACGGTCGCGCAGATAGTAGAGCTTGGCGCGACGGACATCGCCGCGACGCTTCACTTCAATGGTCGCCAACAGCGGCGAATAGGTCTGGAAGGTCCGCTCGACACCTTCGCCGGCGGAAATCTTGCGCACGATGAAATTGGAATTGAGGCCGCGATTGCGCTTGGCGATCACCACGCCTTCATAGGCCTGGAGACGCTCGCGGGTACCTTCCTTGACCTTCACCTGGACGATGACGGTATCACCCGGGGCAAAGGACGGAATCGTCTTGCCCAGGCGGGCAATCTCTTCCTGCTCAAGCTGTTGAATCAGGTTCATGTCGTTTTCTCCTTATGACTCATGTTGCTCATTACGACCGCAGAGCTCCGCCGCTTCGATCTCTCGGAGGAGTTGCGCTTCTTCCGCACTCGGCGTGCGGCGCGTCAGCCAATTGGCAAAAAGCTCCGGGCGACGCTCCCGGGTCCGCGCCAACGCCTGTTTCAGACGCCAGCGGCGGATGTTCTCGTGGTGCCCGGACAGCAAGACTTCCGGCACCGGCATTCCTTCATACACTTCCGGCCGCGTGTAGTGCGGGCAATCCAGCAGCCCGGCGACAAACGACTCCTCTACCGCCGAGGCGCTATCGTTCAACGCCCCCGGCACCTGCCTGACGCAGGCATCGATCAACACCATGGCGGCCAGCTCGCCGCCCGAGAGGACGAAGTCTCCAAGGGATATCTCCTCATCGACGCAACGGCCGATCAGCCGCTCGTCAACTCCTTCGTAGCGGCCACAAAGGAGAATCGCCCCCTCCGTTGCCGCCAGTTCACATACCCGGCGATGCGTCAGCGGCCGCCCCTGCGGCGACAGGAAGATCACCTTGCCACCGCCCGCCTCGCCGCTGGCCACCCGAGCCGCCCTGGCCGCCGCAATCGCCCTTTCCAGCGGGCCGGGCATCATCACCATCCCCGGGCCGCCGCCGAAAGGCCGGTCATCGACCGTCCGGTAGGCGTTGTCGGCCCAGTCGCGCGGATTCCACGCCGCCATTTGCCACAAACCGCGTTCCAGCGCCCGCCGCGTGATACCTGACTCAGTCACCGCCCCAAACATCTCCGGGAACAGCGTGACGATGTCGAAACGCAAAGTCACCAGTCGAGACCCCACGCTACGCTGACAACACCGCCGGCAACATCGACCTCTTTCACTACCTGATCGACGAAGGGCAGCAATCGCCGCGCTTCACCATCCGTAACGACCAGCACCTGGTGAGCACCGGTTTCCAGCAGCGAATCGACCCGGCCGAGCGCTTCACCTTCCTTGTTCACCACCGCCAGACCGATCAGATCATTCCAGTAGTACTCGTTCCGCTCCGTGCCTGGCAAGGCTTTGCGCGGCGCTCCGACAAACTGGCCATCCAGGCTTTCGGCACCGTTGCGGTCGTCGACGCCGTGCAGCTTGGCAACCCAAGTAGCACCATGCTGCCGAAACGACTCCACCTCGACAGTTTGCCAGATACTCTCCTCGGCCTCGGCATCCGGCGACAACCACCACCGAGGCATCTCGCCCCAAGCGCCGGGATCATCCCCAAACGGCCGAATCTTGACCCAGCCGCGCACGCCGTAAGGGGCGACAATGCGCCCCAGGACGATCATGCCGCTTTAGGCGGGCTTGGCGGCAGCCTGTTTGGCCAGACGGGCAGCGGTCGGCGACAGTTGGGCGCCTTGGCTCTGCCAGTAGGCCAGCCGCTCGGCGTTGATGACCAAGCCTTTTTCGCTTTCGGCAGCCACTGGATTGTAGAAACCGATGCGCTCGACAAAACGGCCATCGCGACGATTGCGCGAATCGGTCACCACCATGTTGTAGAAAGGGCGCTTCTTGGCGCCGCCACGGGCAAGTCGAATGACAACCATGTGTCGTTCCTTAATTTCGGAAAAAGTCGGTGATTATAGCCGTAATTCAAAGCTAATCAATCAACTGAAAACCTCGGCGATGGTTTTCTGCACCGCCAGCGCCGCCATTCTGGGATCGGCGGCCTGACGGATAGGCCGTCCGACGACAATGTAGTCGGCGCCATTGCGGAAGGCTTGGGCCACATCGACCGTCCGCTTCTGGTCGTCGGCTGGCCTGTTCTCCACCGGCCGAATCCCCGGGGTCACGACCAGCAACTTGTCGCCGAGTTCCTTGCGGATCATCGGCGCCTCCAGACCCGAAGACACAATACCGTCCACTCCGGTTTCCAGGGCACGCCGGGCTCGCGACAGGACCAGCTTGTCGACGTCGCAGGCGAACCCGAGGTCATCCAGGTCGCCCCTGTCCAGGCTCGTCAGCACCGTGACGGCCAGTATCTTGAGGTCGCCCTTGTCCCGCGCCGCGGCTTCCATGATGGCCTGGTTACCGTGCACTGTGGCGAACGCGGCGCCGCTCCCGGCCAGGGCCCTTACCGCGGCGCGCACCGTTTCCGGCACGTCGAAGAACTTGAGATCGACAAACACCTGCTTGTCATTCTTCACCAGCCAGTCGAGCAATTCGAAATAGCCACCGGCCATGAACAGTTCGAGGCCAATCTTGTAAAACCGCGCGGCGTCGCCCAGTTCGCTCACGAAAGCCTTCGCCGCGGCGGCGTCCGGCACATCAAGGGCGACGATCAGGCGATCCACGGGAGCTATCGGCTTGTTGGACAACAGCGTATTCATGGTGTCTTCCGTTTGGACTGGCCGTGGATTCTACTAGAATCGAATCGGTCGCAAGTCTTGCCAAGGGCCCCCATGAACTTCTCCGACTACAGCCCCCCTTCCCCGCAGCCCAATCTACAGCGCGTGTTCGTCTGGCTGGCGGCGCGGCCGCCGGATGACCGGGTACGGGATCTTGCGCCGATCAAGCACCACTTGGGCGAAGTTGGCAAGGCATCGCTGGCGCCAACCCAATGCCTGAAGGTACTTGAACTCTTCCAGAGCCGCATCGACGCCGCCAGTCAGGCCCTGAAGCCGCGCCTGATCGAGGCCCGTTTGCCGCTGCCCGGACCGCTACGCCGGATTGCTCAGGGATTGACGGACGTGCATGGACTCATGGCGACGACCCTATTGCGCAGCATCCATCAGAGCACACCCGGCCCGGATCAGCCGGCGTCCAGCGATATGAATGGACTGTGCAAGGTCATCCTGCACAACCTCGCCGAGCAGCAGCAAGTGGCGCTATTGGTGGCCACCGCGCCGCCTGTCGGACTATGGATCCAGGCGCAACTGGTCTTCCGCTTGCTGGGCGCATCGCCAAAGGACGCCATCGAACCGGCCGCCATACCGATATTGAAAGGCATGCTGGCGCTGGCCGCCGTGCAACCCGAAACCCTCACGGCGCGGGAAAACGCCATTCTCGCGGGCTATATCCCAAAGCTCGCCTCGACTGTCGAGATCACCGCCAAGCAGCCAAGTCGGCCGGACGATTGGTTCTGGCTCGAGGAGCATCGCGACTTGCCGCCAGTGGCGATGGTACGCAAGGCGGCGCCCATACACGGGACGATGCTCTATTTTTCCTGCACCAAACTGGCCCATGTCGCCGTCCAGCATCTCCGGCGACTGGACAACGGCGAATTACCGGCAACGCCGAACCTGCCGGGGCCGGCTTCCATGCCGGAAGTCCGCGATGTGCTGGCCCGCGCCCAGTCGCGCTGGCGTTCGCCTCCCAGGCGACAAGCGCCGCGTCATCCCAGCCAGGCCCGGGTACAGATTTGTGCCCGGCTCGACCGGCTTTGGAGCGTGCTGCACGACCAGCGACCGAACAGCGACATCGAGGGCCTGTCCCCGATCACCGATTGGCTGGTCCTGAACGAAAGTTCCAGCGGCTACGCCATGATGCACGTGTCAGGTCCCATCGACGATCTGGTTGCGGGGGATATTCTGGGCGTTCGCAACTCTCCCGAACGGCCCTGGAACATCTGCCTGCTGCGCTGGGGACGCAGCGACAATCAAGCGCATGTCGAAATCGGCCTCGAACTCATATCACCATCGGCTATGCCGGTGCAGCTTGCACGTCATGCCACGACGGACTCGGCACTTGCGCCGTCACTGCTGCTGGCGCGACCGCCCGGTGGCGATGGCGACGAAGCGCTATTCGTCGAACGTGGTCAATTGGTCGGCAATCGCTTCACACTGATCGGCGAGGAAGCGGGAAAGCTGCGGCTGGCGCAATGCGAGGTGCAACGGCTCGCCTTGCAAACGGCCCGGGTGGAGATGTTCACTTTCAAGCGCGACTACTCGCCCTGCTAG